>NZ_JBQFYA010000001.1:0-766409 GCF_056541245.1 Ruegeria sp. AI3 | reverse complement strand
ACAGCTCTTTCGCGCGGTCGATGGCCAGGTTTTCGGCGATATCGACGAACTGGCAGCCGCCATAGTAGCGACGGCCGGGATAGCCTTCGGCGTATTTATTGGTCATCACCGAGCCCTGCGCCTCAATCACGGCGGCAGAGACGATGTTTTCCGACGCGATCAGCTCGATCTCGTCGCGCTGACGGCCCAGCTCGGACGTGATCGAGCCAAATAGCTCAGGATCACGGTCCGACAAAGACTGGGTGAAAAAACCTGTGTCACGGAGATTGGCGTTCATGATAGCTCCACATGTCTGGGGTATTGCTTGCGGATTTCCTATCGGAAACCCTGCCGAGGCAACAGCTTTAAAGCGACGAATTGCGCCGCGTGGGCGTCAACTCTGGCCTATTGGGGAAAGGTATGTTTGTTTCGGAACCAAATGTGCAGCACCGGAAACCGGAAAAAATGAAAAAGAGAATCGCTTTTCTCGCAAGCGAGGCTGAAGTCGCGCAATCAGCCCGCGAGGTCCTGGTCGCCAAATACGGAAATGCCGCGCCGCGCGATGCGGATGTGGTGGTGGCGCTGGGTGGCGATGGGTTCATGCTGCGCACGCTCAAGAACATGCAGCACCTCGATGCGCCGGTATACGGGATGAACCGCGGGACCATCGGGTTCTTGATGAACACCTATTCTGACACCGATCTCTTGGAACGTCTCGATGATGCCGAGGTGGAGGTCATCAACCCTCTGGCCATGCGCGCCATGGATCAATCCGGGAAACTGCATGAAGCGCTGGCGATCAACGAAGTGTCACTGTTGCGCGCAGGTCCACAAGCGGCGCGTCTGAAGATCAGCGTCGATGGCCGCGAAAGGATGGGAGAGCTTGTCTGTGACGGCGCGCTTCTGTCTACGCCTGCGGGATCGACCGCGTATAACTACTCAGCCCATGGTCCGATTTTGCCGATCGGGGCGGATGTGTTGGCCCTGACCGCGATTGCTGCATTTCGACCCCGTCGGTGGCGCGGGGCCTTGCTGCCCAAAACCGCAACAGTTCGCATAGACGTGCTGGATGCCGACAAACGCCCGGTAATGGCCGATGCCGATTCTATTTCCTTTCCTGACATTGATTGGGTCGAAATCTGCTCGGAATCCGAGATCACCCATCGCATTCTTTTCGACCCCGGACATGGCCTTGAAGAGCGCCTGATTTCTGAACAATTCACTTAGAATTTCGTCAGTTTTGAAAAATAATTTTTCCTTGTGTGAACAAGTTCACATGCGGGTGAGCGTGCGATAGGTAATGTGATCTTGCCTGGAGAACACGCTTAGGTGGGAGTGAGTGGCCACCAAACAGCGTTTTCGACATACTTGCGCATTTTTTGCGCTGGCGAGGGTGGGTGGTGCCACGCTCGTTATCTGAAATCCAGGCATATTTAAGCAAGCGGACCCCGGGCACAAAAACCCGGGGTCGATTCTTTTTTTTGGGGGGGGGTCAGTCGGAGCGGGTCATTCGCTCCCAAAGAGGCTTGCACATCTGCCCGACCCGCGCCTCGATCGCCGCCGCCGCCTCGACCGCCAGATCTTCACGCCAACGACGCGCTGCGATCTGAACATTGATGGGCTGCAGGCCGTTGGGCAATTCTGCCAGTCTTGCCGGAACGCAGGCGGCGGGCAGGCCAAGGAAGTTCATCGCATAGGAATAGACCGCGCAGCCCAGAACCTCATGCACGCCTTCGGCCCCTTCAGTGTCGCGGTCCGGCTTGAAAAAGGGTTGAGGCAAGAAGGGAGACAGGACCAGAGGGTAGTCTTCAAGGAAGAGGGACCATTCACGGGCATAATGGCTGCGTTTGGCGAGCATTTGCAGCAGCTCGGTCTCAATGATGGGCGGAAATTCCTGAAAATAGACCTCGAAGATATCTTGGATGGTTTGGGAGCCGGCCGCTTGGATATCGGATTTCAGAAGGGTCAGAACCTCACCCATCAATGTTCGGTATCCGATGCGACCGCATTCGAAGACATCAGGGGGGTCGATCTCGTCAACCAGATAGCCCGCATCGACCAGCGCGTCGCGCGCGGTGTCCAGCGCCTTTTCGACCTCTGTATGCAGGGCATATCCGAATGTGTTCTTGGTAAAGGCCACTTTGATCGGAGCGTCCAGAGCCTCACCCCGCCATGGCAGAGGAACATGAAACGGGTCGCGCGGGTCCGGGGCGATCAGGCTGGGCATCGACAGGGACAGGTCGGCTGCGGATCGGGTGATCAGGCCCTGAACGGACATGGATTGGGCGAGTATTCCTCGCTCGGCCGTTTGGCTGGGGTTCCAGGCGGGAACGCGACCAAGGCCGGGTTTGACTGCCACCGCTCCGTTGGCGGCAGCCGGAAACCTGAGGCTTCCGCCAATGTCATTTCCATGCGCCAACGCGCCGATCCCGGCCATGACGGCCGCCCCGGCACCGCCCGATGACCCTCCGGCCGAGATATGACGCCCCCAAGGGTTATGCGTGCGCCCATAAAGCGGATTGTCGGTGTCGGCGCGGAAGGAAAACTCGGGCGTGTTGGTCCGACCGATCACGATGGCTCCGGCATTTTGAAGGTTTGACACAACCGGCGCGTCATCAGGGGCGATGACATCTTTCAGCGCTACGACCCCGTTTGTCGTGGCGTGGCCTTTCTGGTCGACATTGATTTTGATGGTTACCGGCACCCCGTGCAGCGGCCCGGTCGGTGCCCCAGCTGCCCGTGCGTGATCCAAGGCGCGCGCGCGTTTCAAGGCCTGCTGGCTCAGATCCTCGACCACAGCATTCAGATCGGGATTGACGGCATTCATGCGAGAGATGGAGGAGGCAACAGCGTCTTCAGCGCTTACATCGCCGTTGCGGGTCAGGGTGGTCAGCTCAGTGGCGCTGAGTTGCCAGATTTTGCTTTGAGTCATGGGCCCTCACTGTCTTAGCAAGACAGTAAGGGGCCTGTTTCAGGTTGCAAGAGGGGGCTCGGGTTACTGAGCGTAGCCAATCGTCTGCAACGCGTCCTTGATCTCGTCCAAGATGGCGGGATCGTCGATGGTCGCGGGCATCTTGTACTCTTTGCCATCGGCAATCGAAACCATGGTGCCCCGCAGGATCTTGCCCGAGCGGGTCTTGGGCAGGCGGTCCACCACCACGGCCAGTTTAAAGGCAGCCACAGGGCCGATTTTGTCTCGGACCATCTTGACAACTTCGTTCGAAACCTCGGCATGGTCGCGGTCGGCACCGGTATTCAGGCACAGGAAGCCCACCGGCATCTGGCCTTTCAACTGGTCCGACACACCGATCACTGCGCACTCGGCGACGTCGGGGTGGGCGGCCAGGACCTCTTCCATCCCGCCGGTCGACAGGCGGTGGCCCGCCACGTTGATCACGTCATCGGTGCGCGCCATGATATAGAGGTAACCATCCTCGTCGATCATGCCCGCATCGCCGGTTTCATAGTAGCCGGGGAAGTGGTTCAGGTACGAGCTTTTGAACCGCTCTTCGGCGTTCCACAGCGTTGGCAAAGTGCCCGGAGGCAGCGGCAGCTTGACCGCAATCGCGCCCAGCTCGCCCGGTTTCAGCGGATGGCCACCCTCGTCTAGGATCTGAACGTCATAGCCTGGCATCGGCTTGGCCGGAGATCCCAGTTTGATGGGCAGTTCCTCGATCCCCAGCGGGTTGCCTGCAATGGCCCAGCCGGTCTCGGTCTGCCACCAGTGGTCGACGATCGGAACGTTCAGCGCATCCTGTGCCCAGGTGATGGTATCGGGGTCAGCGCGTTCGCCTGCAAGATACATCGCGCGCAGGCCGGACAGATCGTACTTGCCAATTAACTCGCCCTTAGGGTCTTCTCGCTTGACCGCGCGGATCGCGGTGGGGGCGGTGAAGAAACTGCGCACGTTATGTTCGGAGATCACCCGCCAAAAGGTGCCTGCGTCGGGGGTGCCGACGGGTTTGCCCTCGAACACGATGGTGGTGTTGCCGTGGATCAGCGGGGCGTAGCAGATGTAGGAGTGCCCAACGACCCAACCCACATCCGAGGCGGCCCAGAACACATCGCCCGGATCGACATTGTAGATGTTCTTCATCGACCAGTTCAGCGCAACCAGGTGCCCGGCGGTCGGGCGCACAACGCCCTTGGGCGCGCCTGTGGTCCCGGAGGTGTAAAGGATATAGGCTGGATCATTGCCCGCGACCGGCACGCATTCGGCAGGTTCGACGCCGTATTGGAAGCCATGCCAGTTGAAGTCGCGTCCTTCGATCAGTTGTGCCACTTCCTGTTCGCGCTGGAAGATGACGCAGAACTCGGGCTTGTGGCTGGCTAGGTCGATGGCGCCGTCCAGCAGAGGTTTATAGTGAACCACGCGACCCGGCTCTAACCCGCATGAGGCGGCGATGATGGCCTTGGGTTTGGCATCGTCGATCCGCACAGCCAGTTCGTTGCTGGCAAAGCCGCCGAACACCACCGAATGCACCGCGCCCAGACGGGCACAGGCCAGCATCGCTTCGAGCGCTTCGGGGATCATCGGCATGTAGATGATGACACGGTCGCCTTTTTCAACGCCTTTGGCGCGCAGCGCACCAGCCAGCGTTGCCACTCGGTTCCGCATCTCGACATACGAGATTTCGCGCTTGGTATGGGTGATTGGACTGTCATAGATGATGGCGGTCTGTTCGCCACGCCCATTTTCCACGTGGCGGTCGACGGCGTTCCAGCAGGTATTGACCTGCGCATCGCTGAACCATTCATACAGAGGGGCATTGTCGGCGAACAAGGCTTTGCTGGGGGCCGAGACCCAATCAATGCCTTTGGCGGCATCCATCCAGAACGCCTCGGGGTCGTTTTTCCAGCCATCGTAAACGTCTTGATATGCCATCAGGCCCTCCTCCCAAAATCACTGCAATTGTTGTTAGGCAGCGATAGGGCAGTGGGCAAGCGGCGCGAGTGACGGCGCGTCAGTTTATCGCAAAATATTTGCAGGATGGCTAAAAACAGCCTGCAAATTTTTGCAAACCTCAAGATTTTATGGAATTTAGCAGGTCGAGAGTAAGGTTTTGCAAACCTGCAAATCTATGAGTGCAAAGGATATTGGTTGAGTCGGACAGCCAGACACCCACAGGATGTCTGGTGTTGAACTAGCCGCCCTAGCCGTAGTGGGTTACGGGCGTGCCCGCGATCGCTGCCATGTTCAGCAGCCCCCTTGAGGTGATCGAAGGGGTCACGATATGTGCCTTATTGCCCATACCCATCAGGATCGGACCAACTTCGATTCCGTCGGCTTTCATCTTTAAAACATTGCGCACGCCGCTTGCGGCATCCGCATGCGCGAAGATCAGGACATTCGCGGCACCTTCAAGGCGTGAGGCGGGGAAAATGCGTTCACGCAGTTCTGGGTTGAGGGCCGTGTCCAGGTTCATCTCGCCTTCATAGGTGAAGTCGCGCGGTTCGCTGTCCAGAATGGCAATTGCCTCACGCAGTCGCTTGCCCGAGCCTTCGGCCTGGTTGCCGAACTGCGACTGCGAGCAGAAGGCAATCTTGGGCTCAAGCCCGAAACGCCGCACGTGGCGGGCTGCGCCCAGCGTGATCTCGGCAAGTTCCGCCGGATTCGGCAATTGCCGTACATGAGTGTCGGCGATGAATAGAGGGCCGTCCTCGAGAATCATCAGTGACAAAGCCCCATGTGGGCGCAGGTCAGGCGTGCCCAGAACCTGCTCGACATAATTCAAATGCCAGCGGTATTCGCCGAACGTGCCGCAGATCATGCTGTCGGCTTCGCCGCGATGAACCATGATAGCGCCTATCGCTGTGGAATTTGTGCGCATTATCGCTTTGGCCAGATCGGGTGTGACGCCGCGGCGCTGCATGATCTGGTGGTATGAGTTCCAGTAGTCGTAGTAGCGCGGATCGTTTTCCGGGTTCACAATCTGCAGATCCTTGCCGGGACGGACGACCAGGCCGAGACGCTCACAGCGGGCCTCGATCACTTCGGGGCGGCCAATCAGGATCGGAGTTTCGGTCGTTTCCTCAAGGATGGCCTGTGCAGCGCGCAATACACGTTCATCCTCGCCCTCGGCGAAGACGATCCGGCGGCTTGAGGCTGCGGCGGCCTCGAACACGGGGCGCATAAGAAGGGCAGATTTGAAGACGGTCTGGTTCAGCTTTTCCTTGTAGGCCTCAAGGTCGTCGATCGGACGTTTGGCAACGCCGCTCTCCATTGCGGCCTTGGCGACCGCCGAAGATACGATCCCCACAAGGCGTGGATCGAAGGGTTTAGGGATCAGGTAGTCCGGGCCAAACGTCAGTTGCTCACCCTTGTAGGCAGCGGCGGCCTCGGCGCTTGTGGTGGCGCGGGCCAATTCGGCAATGCCTTCGACGCAGGCAATCTGCATCTCGTCATTGATCTCGGTTGCGCCGACATCCAATGCGCCGCGGAAGATGAATGGAAAACATAGCACGTTATTGACTTGATTGGGAAAATCGCTGCGTCCGGTCGCGATGATCGCATCAGGCGCGACTTCACGCGCGGCTTCGGGCAGGATTTCGGGCGTCGGGTTGGCCAGAGCGAAGATGATCGGGCGGTCAGCCATTTTCTCGACCATCTCGGGCGTCAGAACATTTGGGCCGCTTAGGCCCAGAAACAGATCGGCCCCACCAATCACGTCGTCCAAGGTGCGTAGGTCGGATTTCTGGGCGAACTGATCTTTGTGCGGATTCATATCCTCGGCGCGACCCTCATAGACCAGCCCGTGAATATCGCACAGCCAGATATTCTCGCGCTTGACGCCAAGTTTGACCAGCATGTTGAGGCAGGCGATCCCGGCCGCTCCACCGCCGGTCGAAACGATTTTTATTTCCTCGAACTTCTTGCCGGCGACGTGCAATGCATTGCGGGCCGCGGCCCCGACAACAATTGCGGTTCCGTGCTGATCGTCGTGAAAAACGGGGATGTTCATGCGCTCGCGACACAGCTTTTCGACGATGAAGCAATCGGGGGCTTTGATGTCTTCAAGGTTGATTGCGCCGAAGGTCGGTTCCAGAGCGCAGACGACATCGGCTAGTTTTTCGGGGTCGGGCTGGTCGACCTCGATGTCGAAGCAGTCGATCCCGGCGAATTTCTTGAAAAGGACGGCTTTGCCTTCCATCACCGGTTTCGAGGCGAGGGCACCGATATTGCCTAGACCTAGAACAGCCGTTCCGTTCGACACGACGGCCACAAGGTTGCCGCGTGCGGTATAGTGTTCCGCGTTCGAGGGGTCGGCCTTGATCTCAAGACTGGCCTCGGCCACGCCCGGCGAATAGGCGCGGGCCAGATCCCGGCCGTTTGCCATCGGCTTCGTGGCCTTGATTTCAAGCTTTCCGGGCTTGGGATGAGCGTGATAGTCAAGCGCGGCCTGCCGCAAGCTGGGTGTGTCAGACATCGGCGGTAAAGCTCCCCTGCAAAATTTGATTTAGCCTTAAACTATTTTTTTCGACTTGGCTATGCCGCGTCTGACGCTTGGCAGAACCCGACCGTTTCCTTGATTAATTGTCGCAAAATTTTTACAAACCGCAAACTCCTGCGAATTGTTCTGAGACACCAAAATGCCCAACGATCTCAAAATGACACCTTCCGAGGTGTTTCCACCATCCCGTTTCCGCTTTGGGGTGGACCGGTTCTGGTTCTGGGCTGCGCTCGGCGTTGCGGCTCTGATCCTCGGGTGTATTGCCTTGTTCCCGTTGCAGGCTGAGGTATTCAACCAAGAAGGCGGATTGATCGAGACGATCTCGGCGGCTGGCTTGTTTACGGCTGGGGTAGTGGCCTTGGTCAAATATCGAGGGCTAGCGCGGCTTTACATCGGCGTGGGGTGCCTGCTTCTGGCGGAGCGTGAGCTTGAGGCGGATATTTACGCCGAAGGCTCTGTGCCATTCGGGGTGCTAAGCGGCTTGGACGGTCTGCTGGACATGACGCTCGTGCGCGTCGCCCTGGCGGTCGTCGTGCTGGGGGGTGTGCTTTGGCACGGCATTCCCAACGCGTGGCGGGCGGTCAGAGTTCAGGCGCCGTTCCTTGCGATCTTTGTGCTTGCCGGAGTGGCCGCAGTTGTGGCGCAGGGGCTCGAAGAAATCTCGGGCCTGTATGAGGCCACGATGTCCTCGGTTATGAAGATACGGCTGTTTGTTCTGGAAGAAACGCTCGAGATGTATTTTTCGATTGGCATTCTGGCGTCGGTTCTGATCGGATGGCCGAAAGAACCGACTGACGAGAGCTTGCATGACCCAGACAGCGCACGCGGCGAGCACCCGCGCTGAAATCCGTTTGCCTACGCAGGAATTGCGCGACGATATTCCGTTCTACACCAAGGTTTTGGGGATGCAGATGGATATGATCTATCCTGCTGACGATCCTCGAACTGCTGTTTTTTCCGGCCATGGCCTAAGGTTGCGGATCGAGAAGGATGCGCCCGAAACCCCCGGCACTTTACGTATTCTGACCGAGAACCCTGAGGGTTTTGCCAATGGGGATCGGGTTCTGGTAGCTCCGAATGGAACGCGTATCGAAATCGAAGATCTCGATCCCCCTCTGGTGATGCCCGAAACGGTGCATTCCTTTGTCGTGCGCAGGCTCAAGGACCAAGCACCGTGGATCATCGGAAGGGCCGGGATGCACTATCGCGATCTGGTGCCGGATCGTTTGGGCGGGTCGATCATTGCCAGTCATATTCGCATCCCCGATGGCGGCCCTGTTCCGGATATGGTGCATTTCCATAAGGTCGGGTTTCAGCTGATCTTCTGCATACATGGCTGGGTCGATGTCGTTTACGAAGATCAGGGCGACAAATTGCGTCTGACCGCCGGGGATTGCTTCATCCAGCCTCCCGAAATCCGCCACCGCGTGCTGGAAGCCTCGGACAATGTGCAGGTGATCGAGATCGGCGTTCCGGCCGAACATGTCACCGAAATTGATCACGAGATGGAACTGCCGACGCCGCATCTGCGCCCCGACCGGGAATGGCAAGGGCAACGCTTTGTTTACAATCAGGCGAAAGATGCGGATTGGGTGCCGTTCCGACTGCCGGGTTATACCTGCCGCGACACCACGATTGCCGAGAACACCAAAGGGGTCGCCGGTGTTCAGGTCGTCCGGCGCGGGCAGGGTGATCCGGTCTGGGCCAGCCACGACACCGACATCCATTTCACCTTCGTCATGAGCGGAGAGGTCACTCTGGAGGGCGAAGGCCGTGACCCCTATCAACTGGAGCAAGGGGATGCCTTTGTGATACCACCGGGGATGCGCACACGCTTGTCGCAGCCCTCTGACGATGTTGAACTGCTCGAGGTGACCTTGCCGGGGGTGTTCAATACGGTTCTGGAATAAATGCGCGGTGGGGCTTCTAATCGCCCCACGTTTTCCGATAGGGTCTGAATTTCTGACCAACTGATCAAAAATGGGGAATCGCCATGTCGCTTAAAGATGCCGCCTTGAAGGTCCGCGAAAACGCCCATGCGCCTTATTCGAACTTCAAAGTGGGCGCGGCGATCCTGTCGGGATCAGGGACGCTCTATGTTGGATGCAACGTAGAAAACGTGGCCTATCCCGAAGGCACCTGTGCCGAAGCAGGCGCAATTGCCGCCATGGTCGCCTCGGGTGAAACCGAGCTGGCCGAGGTCTATGTCGTTGCCCAAAGCCCGCAGCCGGTGCCGCCTTGTGGTGGCTGCCGTCAGAAACTGGCCGAGTTCGGCGCGCGGGATGTAAAGGTCACCTTGGCGACAACCGACGGCGCCGAGTTGGAAACCACGATCGGACAGCTTTTGCCCGGCGCATTTGACGCCTCGCATATGCAGGACAGCTGATCGCATGGATGCGCGTTCGATCATCGTTAAACTGCGCCGAAGTGAAGTGCCCACCGGACCAGAGCTTACGTGGTTTGCCCAAGGTCTGGCCGATGGCAGCGTCAGTGACGCCCAGGCCGGAGCCTTTGCGATGGCCGTCTGCATGGGCGGGCTGGGCGCGCAGGGTCGTGCCGACCTGACCGTGGCGATGCGAGACAGTGGTGACGTGCTGCGCTGGGATCTGGATGGCCCGGTGATCGACAAACACTCCACGGGCGGTGTTGGCGATTGCGTCAGCCTGATCTTGGCTCCGGCTCTGGCCGAATCTGGGGCCTATGTGCCCATGATCTCGGGCCGTGGGCTGGGCCATACAGGAGGGACGCTGGACAAGCTTGAGGCGATTCCGGGCGTCACTACGCAGATCGGGCAAGAGCGTCTGGCGCAGGTATTGCGCGACACAGGGGCCGCTATTGTCGGCGCGACGGGGCAGATCGCGCCTGCGGACAAGCGTCTCTATGCGGTGCGGGATGTGACGGCGACGGTGGAGAGCCTCGATCTGATCACGGCCTCGATCCTGTCCAAGAAACTCGCGGCAAGTCCCGATGCGCTGGTGCTGGATGTTAAAACCGGCAGCGGTGCGTTCATGAAAACCATTGAAGACGCGCACGAGCTAGCTCAGGCGCTGACCGCAACTGCTAACGCTGCCGGCTGCCGAACCTCGGCCGTTATTACCGATATGAACCAACCTCTGGCCTCGGCGCTGGGCAACGCCTTGGAGGTAGCCGAGGTCATGAAGGTTCTGACCGAAGGGGGAGCGTCTCCTCTGGCCGAAATCTCTGCCGAATTGGGCGGGGTGTTGCTGGCGGATGCGGGTATCTCTGAAACAGTAGATCAGGGCCGCGAAAAAATCGTCGAGATCATTCGGGATGGCCGCGCTGCAGAACGGTTTGGTCGCATGATGGTGGCCGTTGGAGGCCCAGTGCAATTTGTTGATACGTGGTCAAGGTTCCTGCCCGAAGCCAGCGTGATCACCGAGGTTCCATCACCGCGCGACGGGTACATCACGGCCATTGACGGTGAAGCTTTGGGGCTGGCCGTGGTGGCTCTTGGCGGTGGGCGTCAGGTGGAAAGCGATGTGATCGACCCGGCGGTGGGTTTGTCAAACATGGTACGGCTGGGCGAGCGGGTCACCAAAGGCGCGCCATTGGCCGCTGTTCACGCGGCGCGCGAGGACGCGGCAACTCAGGCGGCCCAGAGCGTATTGGCGGCGATCACAATCGCTGATGCTCCGGTTGCTGTGCCCGACCTGGTGCATGAAAGGATAATGGCATGAGCCGCGCCTTTCTCGTCGTGATGGACTCGGTCGGTATCGGCGGGGCACCTGATGCAGGCGCGTTCTTCAACGGAGATGTACCTGATACCGGGGCCAACACACTGGCCCATATCGCGCAAGCCTGCGCCGATGGGCGGGCTGAGGACGGGCGCAGCGGCCCGCTTGCGCTGCCCCATCTGGATGCGCTGGGTCTGGGTGCTGCGACGCGACTGGCCTCGGGCGACACAACGCCGGGGTTGGCGGCTCAACCGACTGGCCTGTGGGGATGCGCGCGCGAACTGTCGCCGGGCAAGGATACGCCTTCGGGCCACTGGGAACTGGCCGGGCTGCCGGTGCCGTGGGACTGGCACTATTTTCCTGACACACAGCCCGCATTTCCTCCCGATCTGAGCCAAGCAGCCGCGCAAGCTGCAGGAACCGAAGGTATTCTGGGCAATTGCCACGCATCCGGAACAGCCATCATTGCCGAGCTGGGGGCCGAGCATATGCGCACGGGCTGGCCGATCTGCTACACGTCCGCTGACAGCGTGTTCCAGATCGCCGCGCATGAGGAAAGCTTTGGCCTCGATAACCTGCTTGCGATGTGCCGAACGCTTGCGCCGCGTCTGCATGAGATGAAGGTGGGCCGTGTAATCGCGCGCCCGTTCCTCGGATCGCCCGAAGAGGGGTTCACCCGCACAACGAACCGCAAAGACTTTGCCATCTTGCCGCCCGCGCCGGTGCTGACGAACTGGGTTCAGAACGCAGGCCGCCGCGTGCACGCCGTTGGCAAGATCGGAGACATTTTTTCGATGCAGGGCATCGACACGCTGCGCAAAGGCTCCGATGCCGAATTGATGGTGCACCTGTCCGACCTGGTGGATGAGGCCGAGGATGGCAGCCTGAGTTTTGCCAATTTCGTCGAATTCGACAGCCTCTACGGTCATCGTCGCGGTATCAGCGGCTATGCCCGTGCGCTGGAATGGTTTGATCGGGAAATCGGAGCCATCCTACCAAAATTGCGCCTGGATGACATGCTGGTGTTGACGGCGGATCACGGCAATGACCCCAGTTGGAACGGCACCGACCACACCCGTGAACAGGTGCCGGTCTTGGTGGCCGGGAAAGGGTCAGGCCAGCTCGGTCAAATCCATTTCGCCGATGTCGCCGCCAGCGTTGCCCATCACCTGAGTGTACCGGCGCAAGGGCCGGGAAAGAGCTTTCTATGAGTGTCGCAGACCTTCCGAAAATCGAATTGCACCTGCACCATGAGGGCGCAGCGCCGCCTGCATTCATCCGGCAATTGGCGCATGAAAAACGCATCGACCTAAGCGGTATCTTCAAGCCCGATGGCAGCTACGACTTCCGCGACTTCGCCCATTTCCTCAGTGTCTATGAGGCCGCGTGCGAGGTCCTCAAATCGCCCGAGGATTTCCGCCGTCTGACCTTGGCTATCCTTGAGGAAAGCGCAGCCAATGGGGTGGTGTATTCCGAGACCTTCCTCAGCCCCGATTTCTGCGGAGGTGGTGATCTTCACGCGTGGCGCGACTATCTGAACGCCATTCAGGATGCCGCCGATGAGGCCGAGCGCAAGTTCGACATCACTCTGCGCGGCGTGGTCACCTGTGTCCGCCATTTCGGCCCGGACCAGGCCAAGATCAGCGCCCGGTGCGCCGCTGAAACCGCAGGCGATTGGATCACCGGTTTCGGTATGGGGGGCAATGAATCCATCGGCACTCAGGGCGATTTCAAATGGGCTTTCGATTGCGCCCGCGAGGCCGGTTTGCGCCTTACCTCTCACGCAGGTGAGTTCGGCGGCCCTGAGAGCGTGCGCGACGCGGTGCGCGAGTTGTCTGTTGAACGTCTCGGCCACGGCGTGCGCGCCATTGAAGACCCCGATATGGTGCATGAACTGATCGACCGGGATGTCACGCTTGAGGTCTGCCCAGGATCAAACGTGGTTCTGGGTCTCTACCCGGATTTCGCTGCGCATCCGATTGCGCGGTTGCGCGACGCCGGGGCGAAAGTCACCGTTTCCACGGATGACCCGCCATTTTTCCATACCACTATGCGGCGTGAATATGAGATGTTGCAGGCAGCCTTTGATTGGGATGCCGAAGACTTCGAAGCCCTGAATGAAACGGCCCTAAACGCCGCCTTTTGCGATGAAGACACCCGCGCGCGGGTCAAGAAAAGACTGGAGAACACATGAGCGAACACCTGACCGTCGTTGACCACCCGCTGGTGCAGCACAAACTGACGCTCATGCGGGACAAAGGAACCTCGACCGCCGAATTCCGTCAGCTGCTGCGGGAAATCACGCTGTTGCTGGCTTATGAGGTGACCCGAGAGCTTAAGCTGACCACCCGCCATATCGAAACTCCGATGGAGGAGATGGACGCGCCCATTCTCGCCGGTAAGAAACTGGCGCTGGTCTCGATCCTGCGTGCCGGGAACGGGATGCTGGACGGGGTGCTGGAACTGATCCCTTCGGCCCGCGTGGGATTTGTCGGGCTTTACCGCGACGAAGAAACGCTGAAGCCGGTTCAGTATTATTTCAAAGCGCCAGAGGGCCTGAAAGACCGGCTGGTTATCGCCGTGGATCCGATGCTAGCCACCGGCAACAGCTCGGCCGCAGCGATTGATCTGCTGAAAGAAGCGGGCGCGACCGAGATTCTGTTCCTCTGCCTGCTGGCGGCACCAGAAGGGGTTGCCCGCATGAAAGAGGCCCATCCGGACGTGCATATCGTTACTGCTGCGCTGGATCGTGAGCTGAACTCGAAGGGCTATATCATGCCCGGTCTCGGCGATGCCGGAGACCGTATGTTCGGCACGAAATAAGCCGGATCACTCGCTGCAGATGTTTTGAAGCTGGACCCAATCGCGGTCCGGCAAAACCTGTTCCAGCGTGCGTCCGGCCATTGGGTCGGCCTCGATCAGGCCCAGAACCGTTTCCCCGGTCACATCCCGCGCATAGGCATATGGGGTCGAAGGCAGGGCGGCCTGTGCAAAAACCGACAGCAGTGCTTCATCTGTCAGAGACGGACGAGGTTCCGACAGGACTTGCTCGGTATAGCTGTCGACGATCTCGGGCGTCAGGCCCCCGGTCGTCAGCAGGCGAAAGGCCGAGGAGGCGCCGGTTCTGTCCAGAACATCATCCAACGGGTCTTGTGCCTCGATACGGGCGCGCTCGGCGATGACATAGCCGGCGGCCACGGCGGGATCTTCATGATCCTCGACCAAGGCCCGGTTCAACAAGACCGTCCCGCCCGGCAGGCTGAGGCTGTCCTGCACCCCGGCGGGCAGGATAATGATCTGCCGCACGCCCGTGCGCTTAGCCAGACGATCCAAAGAGGCCTGCGCATCGCGTGAGGCACAGGCGCGCCCCGAGACCCGCTCGATTCGTTTCAGAATCTCGTCACCGATGTCCTGCCGTTTGACCTCGGGCACGACCGAGACCACATGGTTTTGCAGGGCCCCGGGCAACCAAAGCAGCAACACCGCCAGAACAGCGGCGACGACGCCTGCGACGCTAAACCATCGCAACCGACCGGGATGCGGACGCGAGCGGTCGATGGCGCGCTGCAGCCGGTCGATAGCCTCGAGCATCGTCTTTTCGCTTTCGGCCAGTTCCAGCGTTTCGTCCGGGTCGCCGTCAGGGTTGAAAATCGCAGGGAAACTGCCCGGATTCTGCCGCTCCAACGCGGCCAGAGACCAGTGCGTCAGCGCCCGGTCATTGAAATCCGAGATCGTCAGGGTCGCCTCACCAATCGAGACCACAACCTCGCGCCGCTGATCATCGGGCGAGGGGCGCCACAGACCGGTGGCTTCGATCCGCTGGTACTGTTTCAGGGCCGTCATCTGGATTGGGCTGCTCGTGTTTTTCTTTTGCCAAAGCATAGCATGTGGAAATCACGGGGCGCAAACCTGTTGCGCAGGCTTTCAGAAATATGCTGGATGGCACAAGCGCTGTTGCGCGTATCCAACCCGAGGCAGGACATGCAGCCAGGCAAAGAAACCCTCCCCTTTTTGGCCTCGGTGCTGATGGTCTCGGCGATGGCCATTCTTGGCGTGATCGACAACGTGGTGATCCTGCTGGCCGAAACCATCGGGCTGTGGCAGTTCCATCTTAGCCGTGCTGTTTTGATGTTGCCTCTGATCATCGGACTGTCCCTGTTGGGTTTGGGAAGTCTGCGGCCAATACGGCTGCGGTTTGTCCTGCTGCGCAGCGTTCTGATCGCGACGGGCATGTTGTTCTATTTCGCGTCGCTGGCGTTGATGCCTATTGCGCAGGCCCTGGCGGGTTTGTTCACCTCACCGATGTTCGTGCTGTTGATATCGGCGCTAGGGCTGAAACAAGTCATCGGACCATGGCGCATCGGCGCGGTTCTACTGGGGTTCATGGGCATCCTGTGCGTGTTGCAACCCAACCCGACCGAGTTCGATGTTAGGACCTTTTTGCCGGTTGTCGGAGGGTTCTTCTACGCGCTCAGCGTGATTGTCACGCGGACCTATTGCTCGGATGAAAGCACGGTCGCCCTTCTGGCAAATAATATGCTTGTTCTGGGCGTTGCCGGGGCCATCGGCTTGATCGTTTTCACGGCCTTTCCCGCATCCGGACCCGACGGTCCCGAAGGCTTTGTGACCCGTGGTTTGGTCTTCGATATGCGCGCTGCCTTGCCATGGGTCGCGGTGCAGGCCGTCGGGTCCACCGTGGCCGTTTTCATGATGATCAAGGCCTATCAGGTCGGAGAGCCCTCATTCGTTGCCGTGTTCGAATATTCGATCATGATCTTTGGTCCTCTGTTCGCCTGGGTTGCCCTTGGACAGACGATCGGAGTGATGCAGATCTTTGGCATCGGCCTGATTGCAACAGCTGGCGCAGTTCTGGGCTGGAGAGCCAGGCGCGCGGCCCCCGAGCAGGAGGTCGCATGATCATCTCTCGCGGCCGCCGCTATGTGTTTGTGCATATTCCAAAGACGGGGGGAACTTCGCTTGCTTTGGCGCTGGAGCAGCGGGCCATGAAAGATGACATCCTGTTAGGAGACACGCCCAAGGCCCTGAAACGGCGGCGCCGCGCCAAGGAACTGACCGCGCGGGGAAGGCTGCACAAACACGCGACGCTTGAGGATATCGACGGGGTGTTGCCAGAGGGTGAACTTGAGGCCATGTTTGCCTTCACGCTGGTTCGCAACCCTTGGGATCGCATGGTCAGCTATTACCACTGGCTACGCTTTCAGAGTTTCGCGCATGAGGCTGTCACCCTGTCCCAGCAATTGGCGTTCGAGCCTTTTGTTCTGCACCCAACCATTCGTCGTTCGTTTCAGGACCATCCGGCGCGGCGCTATATGACCCGCGCGGATGGGGTCGAACAGTGTCAGTTGTTCATACGGTTGGAACAGTTCGAACAGGACGCTCAAGCTCTGTTTCGCCATCTGGGGTTTGAGGTGGAATTGCCCCATATCAACCCCTCGGACCGGCAGGCGGATTATCGGGCGTACTATTCAGACGTGTCCGCCCAATCTGTGGCAGAGACCTGCGCAGAAGACATCGAGAGATTCGGCTACGCTTTTGACGCGACGACCGGCTTATAGTTTCCGATTAGTTGATAAACCCACTCTTGCACTGCTTTCTGTCGCGAAAACCCCTCGTTTTAGCCCAAATCGGGCGTAAATACGGCGAAACTAAGACCGAAAGCCGCTAGGTCTGCTATCTCTTGAGATGTGAGTATTTGTGCCAAAAGGGGGTTCGGCACGTGTTGGAAGTAGTGAGTTTTTCGGATGTTTCCGAGTATCATGACGATGCGGATCTGCCAGTTGCGCTGGACGCAGTGTCATCGCGCAGAGGAGGGTTCCTGCACGGAACCAAAATCGCGACCACCAGTGGATGGAAGCTAATCGAGCGTATCGCCGCTGGCGATTTGGTTCGAACGCTGGATCACGGATTCAAAGAAGTCCGCAGAGTCTCGACCAGTTGGGTCAATATCCCCGCAGGTGAGAGGCGATCAGCCCATCTACCGATCTTTGTGCCTGCGCGGGCGGCCTATAACGGGCGCGCGGTTTGGTTGATGCCGGAACAGGGTGTCGCGCTGGATCGCGGCAAACTCGACCTGACGGATCAAGGTGTTTCTGTTTTGCCTGCGCGGCTTCTGGACGGAGCCTGTCGGTTGTCCTCGCAGTCGCCGGGATCGTCCTTCGAGGTCACGACCCTGTTCTTCGACCAGGACGAGGTGATCTATATCGAGGGTGGCTTGCAAGCCTATTGCCCTTCGGGGCGCTTCAGCCGCACGTCTGGTCAGGCAAAAGAGTATGCGGTGGCCGACGAAGACGCTGCGACTGCGTTGGTCGGTGCGCTTGCTGCAAGTGGTGAGATTTCGGCACTGGCGAACCCATTGGGCGCTTTGCCTGCTCCGATCCCGACGGATCCGATTTTCCCGATCCGCCCAGCGGCGGGTATTCGTAGGCCCGGACGGCCGGGTCGACCAAATGCGCCGGTTCTGTTTCTCCGGCCTGAATGGCAAACCGCTCCGGCTGTTCAGTAAGGAAGACGCAGGCGCAAGGGGAGTTGCGCCTGCGTCGTTGTTTTAAGCGGCTTTGGCGTCCGGGTTGAACCGGCCGTAGAAGCTTTGACCTTTTTCAGCCATTTCACGCAGCAGGGGCGGGCAGGCGAAACGCGCGCCATAGGCCTCGGCCAGTTGATCGCAACGCTCGGCCGCGTAGGGCGTGCCGATGATGTCCAGCCAGCTGAGCGGACCACCGGACCAAGGCGCAAAGCCCCAACCCAAAATCGCGCCCACGTCACCTTCACGGATGTCTTCCAGAACGCCTTCTTCCAGCGCACGGACCGCTTCCAGAACCTGTGCGAACATCAGACGTTCCTGCACTTCGATCAGGTCAGGCTGCTCAGCGGCCAGAGGGTACTTGTCCTGCAGACCCTTCCAATATTCGACGCGTTTGCCCTTCTCGTCATAGTCGAAGAAGCCTGCATTGGCCTTGCGACCCAGACGGCCCTGTTCCTCCATCCAGAAGATCAGATCGTCCGAAGGGCTTTCGGGATAGGCATTGCCCATCGCCGCCTTGGTCGCACGTGCAATCTTGGCACCCAGATCAATTGAGGTTTCGTCGGTCAGCTGGATCGGTCCCACCGGGAAGCCCAGCTGACGCGCCGCGTTGTCGATCAGGATCGGGCTGACGCCCTCGGTGATCATGCGCGCGCCTTCGTTGATGTAAGGGATGATGCAGCGGTTGGCGTAGAAGAAGCGCGCATCGTTGACCACGATTGGCGTCTTCCGGATCTGGCGCACATAGTCCAGAGCCTTGGCGACGGCGCGATCACCAGTTTCCTTGCCTTTGATGATCTCGACCAGGAACATCTTCTCAACGGGTGAGAAGAAGTGGATGCCAATGAACTGCTCGGGCCGGACGGAGGCTTTTGCCAGATCGGTGATCGGGAGGGTCGAGGTGTTCGAGGCAAAGATGCAATCCTCGGGGATGATCGCCTCGACCTTTTTGGTCATATCGGCTTTCACACCGGGGTCTTCGAACACGGCTTCGATAATCAAATCGCAGCCTTTCAGATGCTCTAGATCAGGGGTCGCGGTGATGCGGGCCAGCAGGGCCTCTTTCTTCTCAGCCGTGGCTTTGCCGCGCTTGATACCCTTGTCCATGTAGCTTTCGGAATAGGCCTTGCCCTTGTCGGCGGCAGCCTGATCACGGTCGACCAGAACAACCTCCATCCCGGCCTGCGCCGAGACCAGAGCGATACCGGCGCCCATCATGCCAGCGCCCAGAACGCCGACCTTTTTAACGCGCTGATCGGCCACATCTTTGGGGCGAACCGCGCCTTTCTCCAAGGCTTCCTTGTTCAGGAACAGCGACCGGATCATGGCCGATGATGAGGGATTCATCAGGACGTTTGTGAACCAACGCGCCTCGATCTTCAGGGCGGTGTCGAAGTCGACCAGCGCCCCTTCGTATATCGAGCTCAGCAGAGCCTTGGCAGCCGGGAAGGCGCCTTGGGTCTTGCCGTTCACCATCGCGTTGGCACCAACGAAAGTCATGAAGCCAGCAGGGTGGTAGGGCGCACCGCCGGGCATTTTGTAGCCTTTCGCGTCCCAAGGCTTGACCAGATCGGCGTCTTTGGCGTTCAGAACCCATTCCTTGGCTGCTGCGACCGGATCGTCCGAAACATCGTCGATCAGCTGTGCGCCCTTGGCTTTCTTCGGGTCCATCATTTTGCCTTCCAGCAGGACCGGAGCGGCTGCCATCGCACCAACCATACGGCTATAGCGCATGGTGCCGCCACCACCGGGGAAGATGCCCAGCAGGATCTCAGGCAGGCCGATCTTGGACTTTGGGCTATTGGTCATGACGCGGTGGTGACAAGCCAGCGCGATCTCGGTCCCGATGCCGGCGCAGGTGCCGTTGATGGCACAGGCGATCGGCTTGCCGCCCTTCTTGGTCTTGGGGTCCATGCCCGCCAGTTCCAACTTGCGCAGTATGTGGTGGCCGCCCATGACAAAATCGAACAGCGCCTGCGCCGGTTCATCACCGGCCTCCTGACGGATGGTGGCCAGCGTGTTCAGGTCCATGCCACCCGCGAATGAGCCTTCTTTGCCCGAGGTAATAACGATCCCTTTGATCTCATCATCGCTCAGGGCCTGATCGATCAGCTGGCTGACCTCCTGAAAGGCCTCGCGGGTCAGAACGTTCATGGATTTGCCCTGAGCATCCCAGGTCACAAACGCGACGCCGTCTGCGTCTTTGGTCAGAGTGAAATCAGTCATTGTCATCTCCAATCTGGTCAGCCGTCAGTGGGCTGCCGTCTTTCCGGGTGAAAGAGAATCCGTTCTCATCATCCTTCACCATCATGTCTATGTCGCTGTAGTAGCCGGTCTCGGTCGGGGTCCGTGTGCCCACCACTAGAAAACTCGCGGGCGCATCGGTCTTGTTCACAAGGTGATGGCCGTTGGCCTCACCGGCTGGCCACGCGGCGCAGTCACCGGGCAGCATCTCATGCTCACCATCGTCGTCGATCAGCACGCATTTGCCGCTGAGCATGACGGCAAACTCGTCCTGCTCCATGTGGTAGTGGCGCAGCGAGGACAGAGCCTGCGGTTCAAGCCGTACGATGTTGACCCCGAACTGGGTCAGTCCGCCTGCATCTCCGACGCCTTGGTTGAAACGGCCAACGACCGCTTCTGCGAGTTTGCCGGGATAAGACGAGCCACCCTTGAACGGGATCTGAGAAAGATCCAGCTTGGGCATCAGACCCGCTCGATAATGGTTGCCGCACCCATGCCGGACGCAATGCAGAGCGTGGCGAGACCGGTCTCCTTGTCCTGACGCTCCAGCTCATCCAGCAGCGTGCCGATGATCATGGCACCGGTTGCACCCAGCGGGTGACCCATTGCGATCGAGCCGCCGTTGACGTTTACCAGCGCCGGATCGACATCGAACGCCTGCTGGAAGCGCAGCACAACCGAGGCGAAGGCTTCGTTCACTTCGAACAGGTCCAGATCGCTGATCTTCATGCCGTTGTTGGCAAGGATCTTCTCGGTCACCGGAACCGGGCCGGTCAGCATGATGGTCGGGTCGGTGCCGATCTTCGCAGTTGCTTTGATGCGGGCGCGCGGCTTGAGGCCGTATTTCTCACCGAATTCCTTGTTGCCGATCAGAACAGCGGCTGAGCCGTCAACGATGCCCGAGCTGTTGCCCGCGTGGTGGATGTGGTTGATCCGCTCCAGATGCGGGTATTTCAGCATCGCGACTTTGTCGAAGCCGGGCATTTGCTCACCCATCATCTGGAAGGACGGGTTCAACGCGCCGAGGCTCTGCATGTCGGTACCGGGGCGCATGTATTCGTCGCGGTCCAGAATGGTCAGGCCGTTCTGGTCCTTGATGGTGATGACCGACTTCTCAAACCGGTTGTCTTCCCAAGCCTCTGCCGCGCGTTTTTGAGACTCTACGGCCAGTGCGTCGGCGTCGTCACGGCTGAACCCATACTCGGTCGCGATGATGTCGGCCGAGATGCCCTGCGGCACGAAATAAGTGTCCATTGCCAGCGTCGGGTCTACGGCAATCGCAGCACCGTCGCTGCCCATGGCCACGCGGCCCATCATCTCAACACCACCAGCGATATAGGCGTCGCCCGCGCCGCCTTTAACCTGGTTCGCGGCCAGGTTCACGGCTTCCATGCCCGAGGCGCAGAAGCGGTTGATCGCAAGACCAGGGATCGACTGGTCGAGGTCCGAGGCCAGAACCGCCGAGCGCGCAAGACAGCCGCCTTGCTCCATCACCTGCGTAACGTTGCCCCAGATCACATCCTCAACGGCGTGGCCTTCGAGGTTGTTGCGTTCCTTGATCGCGTTCAGGGTCAAGGCGGACAGGCGCACCGAGGTTACCTCGTGCAGGCTGCCATCCTTACGGCCCTTGCCGCGCGGAGTGCGCAGGGCGTCATAAATGTAAGCTTCGGTCATGGGTCTTCTCCTTAAGCTCGATCCGACGGGTTGCCGGGCATCAGGTCATAGGGGTGTTTCCAGCCAGGCTGCTCAGACATACGAGTCAGCCAGGCGTCGATGTTGGGCCAGTCGGCTCTGTCAAAGCCGAACGGTTCAGGATAGTAGAGGTATCCGCAGCAGCTGAGATCAGCGTTGGTCACGCTGTCCCCAACAATCCAGTCGCGGCCCTCAAGGTGATTGTTCAGTACATCGTAGGCCGCTTTCAGACGGCCTTGGTTGAAGGCAATCACATCGGCATTGCGGTGTTCTTCTGGCAGGAAGTTCATCAGAAACCGCGTCATGCCGGCCATTGAACTGAGTTTGTGATTGTCCCACAGAACCCAACGCAGAATGTCGTAGTTCTCTTCCCGTGTCTTGCCGCCGAACTTGCCGGATTTTTCGGTTACATAGGCCTGGATCGCGCCGGATTGGGAGGTTTTGAAATCGCCGTCGATCAGGAAGGGCGCTTCGCCCATTACATTTACGTCCGAGCGGAACTCGGGGCTGCGGGTGACGCCTTTGAAGAAATCGACAAAGACCGGCTCCCACTCAAGGCCGGACATTTCCAGCGCCAGAGCGGCTTTGTAAGAATTGCCGCTTTCACCGAAGCAGTGCAGTTTTATGGTCATGCGGTCGCCCCTCCCGTGGCGTTTTGTGCATCGTCCGCCCAAGCTTTTCGGCCTTGGTGCCTAGCGCTTGCGTGCCTCCAACTCGGAATTGAAGAGACGCAACCGGTGGGTCAGGTTGTCTTCGTCGATGACGCTGTTGAAGTTCTCGAACAGAAAAGACAGCGCTTCGCCTTCATCCAACCCGGCCTCGCGGGCGAAGCCGCGAAGTTTGCGATAGCCGTCCTCGGTCATGGCGACCGGGAAACGGCGGGTCAGGCGAAAGCGTTTGGGCATTCTGTCTCCTCCGAATAGTAGGGCCCGGGCGGTGTCGCCCGAGCCCAGACTTTGATCAGAAGTTCGCTGCGTCCAGAACCATCACCGTGTCTGCGCCGGTCTGAATGCGGGAAAGATGCATAGCTGTCGCGGGCAGGCGGCGGGCCATATAGAAACGGCCGGTGTTGATCTTGGTCTCGTAGAACTCTTTGTCAGAGGCCCCACCGTCCAGCGCGTCTTGAGCGGCCTTCGCCATCTGCGCCCACATCAGGCCCAGGCAGACATGACCGAACATGTGCATAAAGTCATAAGACCCGGACAGAGCGTTGTTGGGGTTCTTCATGCCTTCCTGCATGAAGTACATGCCAGCGGCCTGCAGATCCTTGGACGCTGCTTTCAGTGGTTCGATGAAGGCTTTATCGTAGGCTTCGTTCTGGCCCGCGTTTTCCTTGCAGAAGGTTTTGACCATTTCGAAGAACGCCATGACATGCTTGCCGCCATCCTGCGCTAGCTTACGGCCGACAAGGTCCAGCGCCTGAACGCCGTTTGCGCCTTCGTAGATCATGGCGATTCGGGCATCACGGGTGTATTGCGACATGCCCCATTCTTCGATGTAGCCATGGCCGCCATAGACCTGCTGCGCCTGAACGGTCATGTCGTAGCCTTCGTCGGTCAGGAAACCCTTGATGACCGGTGTCAGCAGCGAAATCAGCCCGTCCGCGTCTTTGTCTTCGGAACGGTGCGCCTTGTCGATCATGGTCGCGCCCCACAGCAGGAACGCTCTTGCGCCTTCGGTAAAGCTTTTCTGATCCATAAGGTTACGGCGGATGTCGGGGTGGACGATCAGCGGATCGGCGGGGCCGTCCGGGTTCTTTACTCCGGTCACATCGCGGCCCTGTAGGCGATCTTTGGCATATTCCAGGGCGTTTTGATAAGCAGCTTCGGCCTGTGAGACCCCCTGCATACCCACACCCAGACGCGCTTCGTTCATCATGGTGAACATGGCGCGCATGCCTTTATGCTCTTCGCCCAGCAGCCAACCGGTGGCCTCGTCATAGTTCATGACGCAGGTCGAGTTGCCGTGGATGCCCATCTTCTCTTCGATCTTGCCGACCGAAACGCCGTTACGCTCACCCGGGGTGCCGTCTTCGTTCACGATGAACTTGGGCACGATGAACAGCGAAACGCCCTTGATGCCTTCTGGGCCACCGGGGATTTTGGCCAAAACCAGATGGATGATATTGTCGGCCATGTCGTGATCACCGGCCGAGATAAAGATCTTCTGGCCCGAGATTTTATAGCTGCCGTCGCCCTGAGGTTCCGCTTTGGTGCGCATCAGTCCCAGATCGGTACCGCAATGCGGCTCGGTCAGGTTCATGGTGCCGGTCCATTCGCAGCTGATCATGTTCGGCAGGTATTTGTTCTTCTGCTCGTCCGAGCCGTGCGCCAGAATGGCCGAAGCTGCACCGTGGGTCAGGCCCTGATACATCGTAAACGCCTGGTTCGCGCCCGAGAACATCTCGCCCACGGCCGTTCCAATAACGTAGGGCATGTTCTGGCCGCCATACTCTTCCGGCATGTCGAGGCCAGTCCAGCCGCCTTCTTTCATCTGCTCGAAGGCATCTTTGAAGCCTGTGGGTGTGTACACGATACCGTTTTCCAAACGGCATCCTTCGGTGTCGCCGACAACATTCAACGGGAGAAGAACATTGGTGGCGACCTTGCCAGCTTCTTCCAGAACGGCGCCGGTGAATTCGGCCTCTAGTTCGTTGTAACCCGGAATGTCAGATTCCGAGATTTTCAGGACATCATGCAGGATGAACTGAGTGTCTTTTGTTGGCGCGTTGTAGACGGGCATGTGAAGCTCCCTTAATTCATATGTCCGGAGGGCAGGGCGAAGTTATTCGGCCGCCTTCTTTTCCTGTTTCATCGAGGCGATGACTTTTTCGCCCCAGCGCAACTGCTCTTTCAGATCGTCGATGGCCTGCGTCAGCTCTTCACGGCGCGATTCCATATCGGCCAGACGTTCGCACGCGATTTCATAGGTGCGCGACATCTGGGTCACCTGCTGGTCGCCCACGTGATACAGGTCCAGAAGCTGGCGAATTTCCTCAAGGCTGAAACCAAACCGCTTGCCACGCAGAATCAGCTTTAGCCGCGCGCGGTCGCGTTTGGTGAACAGACGCTTCTGACCCTCGCGGATCGGAAACAGAAGTTCCTTCGCCTCGTAGAACCGCAAGGTGCGGGGCGTGACATCATAGGTCTCGCACATTTCACGGATGGTCATCAGATCTTCGGTCATTCGTCATACTTTCGTCACTGGCGTCTTCCGAATAGAGTTGCGCAGTTGCTGGACGCTTTACAACATGTAGGTGACGTTTACGTAATCCAGACGCTGCGTCATTTCTAAGTTGACGTAACTTCCAGTCGCGTAATGACGGGTTTCGCGAAATTTTCTTTCCCTAGGGGCAAGGGAAATTCGCCCTCAGATTGGTCCGAGGACGCGATTCCAAGGTGCATTGCTTGGTCTCACCAGAACCCAGAAGGGCAGGGTGTTCTACTTGATGGACTTAGCCGTTTGATCCCGAAGCTGTTTGAGGGCATCCATCGCCTCATCAAGCTGGGCGCGCTGCTGGCGCAGCTCTTCCATCTGACGATCTGCCATTTCTACGAAGGTCGCCATCTGAGCTTCGTTGCCTTGATCTTCGTAGATCAACAGCCATTGGCGAATCTCTTCCAAAGGAAACCCGAATTTCCGGCCGCGCATGATCAGGGTCATGCGGGCGCATTCTCTGGGGCCATAGTACCGGGATCGCCCTTCACGGTCGGGCTGCAAGAGCTCGATGTATTCGTAGTAACGCAGGGTGCGTGGAGTCACGTCGAACTCGGCACACATCTCTTTGAATGACAAACGGTTGTCGGACATTCGGGGTCTCCTCGGCAGCAACCTAGGACGTCATGCGAACAAGCGCAACAGGTGGGCTTGCCCTTTGATCGGATGGCGGCTCATAAAGGGGCAAGACAACAGGATATGATCATGGTCGACAAAGCAAAGCTAGCCCGCCAGTTTATCGAAGCTATTCCGCATGCGCGCGCGATGGGCCTTCATCTTAGCCAGATCGGGGAAGGTGAAGCCGAGATAACAATGCCTTACAACGAAGATCTTATCGGAGATCCGCGCACGGGTGTGGTCCACGGCGGCGCGATTTCGACCATCCTGGATACCTGCTGCGGGGCCGCAGTCATGAGCCATCCGTCTTCTCCGGGCGGAACAGCGACGATTGACTTGCGCATCGACTATATGCGCGCTGCCACGCCGGGGCAGAGCATCACCGCGCGGGCCAATTGCTATCACATCACCCGAAACGTCGCCTTCGTGCGGGCAACGGCGATGGATGACGATCTTGACCTGCCAGTGGCGACCGCTTCGGGTTCGTTCACGGTTGAGGGGAAGTAATATGGCCCGTTCCCGTCCCGAACCCATGCAAGTGGTCAAACAACGGCGCGACGCCGCCTTGCGCGCTTTGGTTGATGGCGTGCCCTATATCCGGTTTCTCAATATCAGTTTCGACCGGCGCGGGGATGAGCTGACCGGCGTGCTGAACTTTGACGAGAAACTGATCGGCAACCCGTTTCTTCCAGCCCTTCATGGTGGTGTTACCGCGGCGTTTCTTGAGGTCACTGCCGTTATTACGCTGAGCTGGGAGCACATGTTCTCGGACATCGAAAGTGGTGAAATTGATGCCGAGGCCATTGTTACGGATGAATCGATCCGCTTTCCCAAAACCATCGACTTTACGGTCGACTATTTGCGCTCGGGTCTGCCGCGCGATGCCTATGCGCGCGCCTTTGTGAACCGGGCCGGACGGCGTTACGCCTCGGTTCGGGTTGAGGCCTGGCAAGACAACCATGCCAAGCTTTTTGCACAGGCGACGGGGCATTTCCTCATGCCGCAACAGCCCCGCGACAAGGGCTGAACATGCAGGATGCCTCGGCACCCATAACTCACAAACGGGTGCTGAAGATCGCGGTTCCCATTGTGTTGTCGAACGCGACTGTACCGATCCTCGGCGCGGTGGATACCGGCGTTGTCGGGCAGATGGGGGCGGCTGCTCCGATTGGCGCGGTGGGCATGGGCGCGGTGATCCTGTCCGCGATCTACTGGATATTCGGCTTTCTTCGCATGGGTACCACGGGCCTCGCCGCGCAGGCGCGCGGGGCCGGAGAGACCGCCGAGATGCGCGCCTTGCTCATTCGCGGGTTGATGCTCGGGGGGGCGGCAGGCCTCGTGTTTATCCTTGCCCAGGTCGCGATCTTCAGTGGCGCGTTCTGGCTATCCCCGGCCAGCCCAGAAGTGGAAACACTTGCGCGCTCGTACCTTGAGATTCGAATCTGGGGGGCACCCGCGACCATTGCCCTATACGCGATCACAGGCTGGCTGATCGCTGTTGAGCGGACACGGGGAGTGTTCCTACTGCAGATATGGATGAACGGTCTCAACATCGTGCTGGACCTGTGGTTCGTTCTTGGGCTGGGCTGGGGCGTAGAGGGTGTTGCGATTGCGACCCTGATCGCGGAGTGGACCGGATTGGCACTGGGTCTATGGCTGTGCCGGGACGGGTTTGCCGGGCAAATCTGGCGCGACTGGCCGCGCATTTTCGATGCCACGCGGCTGCGCCGGATGGTGCAGGTGAACGGAGATATCATGATCCGGTCGGTTCTGCTGACTGGCTCGTTCACCACCTTCCTTTTCGTCGGGTCCGATTTGGGAGACGTCAATCTGGCGGCCAATCAAGTGCTGCTTCAGTTCCTTGAAATCACCGCCTTCGCTCTGGACGGATTCGCCTTCTCCGCCGAGGCACTGGTCGGAGGCGCGGTTGGCGCACGGGACCGATACCAAGTGCGGCGCGCCTCGGTCATGGCGTCTCAGTGGGGTGTCGGTGGCGCGGTGCTTCTCAGCGCCGTTTTCTTCTTTGCAGGTCCCGCGCTGATTGATCTGATGTCCACCTCTCCCGAAGTACGCGAGGCGGGACGCACGTTCCTGTTCTGGGCGGCTTTGGCTCCGATCATCGGTGTCGCAAGCTGGATGTTCGACGGTATCTATATCGGGGCCACATGGACCCGCGACATGCGCAATGCGATGCTGCAATCAGTGGCAATCTATGTGGTCGCTTTGTTCATTCTGGTGCCCGCGTTCGGCAACCATGGCCTGTGGGCCGCGCTGATGGTTCTGAACCTTGCGCGCGGCGTGACGATGGGCTGGCGTTATCTGAAGCTTGAAGCTCAGGTGGCCTAGAGCAGGGCGAGCAGATTTTCGGGTGGGCGGCCAATTGCGGCTTTATCGCCCGAGATGGCCAGAGGACGTTCGATCAGGATCGGGTTGTCCGCCATGGCTTGGATCAGCTCCGCATCCGGCGCGTCCTTTGACAGGCCCAGCTCCTTGAACCGTTTCTCGCCCGCGCGCATCATCTTGATGGCTGGCAGGTCCAGCAGAGATTGCGCAGCGCGCAATTCGTCGACCGAGGGAGCGTTCTCAAGGTATTTCCGAACCTCGATCTCTGCACCGCGCTCCTCTAGCAAAGCCAATCCCATGCGGGATTTTGAACAACGCGGGTTGTGCCAATATTCGATCACAGCCAATCCTCTCGCTTGCTGCCTACAGCCTGAGCGACGGTGTCAAACCCATCGCGGGCCAAAAGGTCATCCAGACCCTGCGCGATATCGGCGGCCAAGGACAGGCCGCCATAGACCATCGCGGTGTAAAACTGCACTGCCGACGCGCCTGCGCAGACCTTGGCGTAGGCCTGCTCCGCCGAGCTGACACCGCCCACACCGATCAGAGGGATTTTGCCATCGGTCAGCTGGCTCAAATGGGCCAGAACGCGGGTGGACTTCTCAAACAATGGCGCACCGGACAGGCCGCCTTTTTCGTCCTTGTGCGCACTAAGCAGCCCGTCGCGCGACAGAGTTGTGTTGGTGGCGATGACCGCATCCACTCCCGTTTCCGAGGCCACTTCGGCGATGTCCCGCAATTCATCCTCGGTCAGGTCAGGCGCGATTTTCAGGAAAATGGGCAGAGGGCGCGGCAGAGCGTCCCGCGTCTTGATCACACCACTCAACAAAGCGCCAAGGGCCGCCTTGCCCTGAAGATCGCGCAGCTTTTCGGTGTTGGGGGAGGAGACATTGACCGTCGCGAAATCCAGATGCGCGGCGCAATGGGCCAGCACTTTGGCAAAGTCGCCGGGCCTGTCATCGCTATCCTTGTTGGCACCGAGGTTCAGGCCGATCACCGCATCCTTAGGACGGCTGGCCAACCGTTCAGCCATCACCTCCATACCTTCATTATTGAAGCCGAAACGGTTGATGGCGGCTTTGTCCTCGGTCAGGCGGAACAGGCGGGGTTTCGGGTTGCCGGGTTGCGAGCGTGGGGTCACCGCTCCGACCTCGATGAACCCAAACCCTGCGCGGGAAAGAGGGGCCAGAACCTCTCCGTTCTTGTCGAACCCGGCGGCGAGGCCTACGGGGTTGGGCAGGCGCAGCCCTGCGAGTTCGGTCTGTAGACGCGATGACGTCACCGGTCCGGGCGTTGGCGCCAGGCCGGCCTGCAAGGCCTTGATCGACAGACCATGGGCCGCTTCAGGGTCCATACGGTGCAGGGCGGCGAGGCCCAGTTTCTCGGTCAGTTTCATCCGAAAGACGCGCCTCCTTGCGCGGTACCGCAGCGGATCAGGCGGGAGGTTGCGACAGCGGCCTGACGGTGGACCACCGCAGACCGGTAAACCGGGTCTGTTACCATTTCAAGAAACGCATGGGCTGTAGGATATCGGGCAATGAACACTTCATCCCAGACCTCGTCTTGCGGTCCGATCAATGTGGTCTGAAACGCCCCGCGCCACAGGATTGACGCACCGATTCTGGCGATGATCGGGGCGGTTTCAGTCCCGTAGTGCCGATAGGCTTCGGCGCCCGTCAGATCTTTATCTGCCAAAGCATGGCCCATCGGATAGTCGGCCTTGGCGCGAAACCTGACAAGGTTCAGCATCTCTATGGGTTGATCCCGATCCAATGCCTTGAAGGCTTCGAACTGTTCGCGGTCGGGATCAATATAGGCGGTCATACCATCTCGCTCGGGAATTGGTGGGTTTGACCATCGAAGGGCAGGGGGCGGGACCAGACCACGTCGCTCAGCCGGATTTGGCGGTAGAGATGCGGAAACAACGCCCCACCGCGCGACACTTCCCATTTCAAGTCGTCGCCCATGGCGTCAGCGTTGCAGCCAAGCAGTGTCAGACCTTCAACCCCAGCAAAGTGTTTGGCAGCGGTTTCCGCCGCCTGTTCGGCTGTCGAAAAGTGGACGAACCCGTCAGCGATATCAATTGGCGCGCCATCAGTTGCGCCATTTGCCTGCAACGCGGCCCATTCCTCGGCCCGGAATATCTTGTAGATCAGCATGAGGGTCTGATGCCCCGCATAGCCCGTGGAATCAAGCCGGATTTCCCCCTTTGACTCTTCCGCCGCATCAGCGCACGATCCCGAAAAACAATGACAGGGAGTTTCAACATGGTAAGCCGCCTTTTGACGTCGGTCGCGATCCTCGGCCTGAGTGCAGGCATCGCTGCTGCCGACTACAAGCTGACCATTCTGCACACCAACGACATTCACAGCCGGATCGAGTCGATCAACAAATACGATTCCACTTGCGATGCTGAAGATGAAGCCGAAGGGAAGTGTTTTGGCGGTGTGGCGCGTCTGAAAACAGCCGTTGACGCCAAGCGCGCCGAACTGGCGGATGAGAATGTACTTTTGCTAGATGCGGGCGATCCGTTTCAGGGCTCGTTGTTCTACACGACCTACAAAGGTGCCGCCGAAGCCGAGTTCATGGAAGCTATCGGTTATGACGTGATGGCCGTCGGCAACCACGAATTCGATGACGGCCCCGAAGGTCTGGCAGCCTTCATCGACGCGGTTAGCTTTCCCGTCATCTCGGGCAATCTGGACCTGTCCTCTTCGGCCGAGCTGAAGGACAAGGTGCAAAACCACGTGGTGCTTGAGGTGGGTGGCCAGAAGATCGGCATCATCTCGGCCCTGGCCACGGATACGGTGGACACGTCGAGCCCTGGCAAGGACGTTGTTTTTCAGGATGAGGTCGAAAGCCTGAAGGCGGATGTGGCGGCTTTGGAAGCCGAAGGTGTGGACATCATCATCGCGCTGAACCACGTGGGTTTGGCTCAGGATATTAAGATCGCCGAACAGGTGCCCGGCCTTGATCTGGTTGTCGGTGGGCACTCGCACACCCTGCTGTCCAACACGGATGAGGACGCGGCAGGTGCGTACCCGGTGATGGTGGGCGAAGTTCCGGTGGTTCAGGCCTATGCCTATTCGAAATATCTAGGCGAAATCACCCTGACCTTTGATGACGACGGCAATCTGATTTCGGCAGAGGGTGAGCCGATTCTGTTGGATGCCTCTGTCACACCAGACGAGGGCATCGCAGCCCGTGTCGCCGAAATGGGTGCCCCGATTGAAGAGATGAAGGGCCGCGTTGTCGCCAGCTCAGCTGCGACCATCGAAGGCTCGCGTGATGTCTGCCGTGTGCAAGAATGCGAGATGGGCAATCTGGTTGCAGATGCCATGCTGGCCCGCGTTGCGGATCAAGGCGCGCAGATCGCGATTGCGAATGCGGGTGGCCTGCGTGCCTCGATCGACGAAGGCGAGGTCACCATGGGCGAAGTGCTGACGGTCCTGCCGTTCCAGAACACCCTGTCGACCTTTGAGATCAACGGTCAGGGCGTGATCGACGCGCTGGAAAACGGCGTCAGCCAGGTCGAAGAGGTCAAAGGCCGGTTCCCGCAAGTCGCAGGCCTGACCTTTACATGGGACCCCTTAGCCGCCCCGAATGAAGGGCGCATCACCGAGGTGATGGTCGCCGATGGCGACGGTTTTGTTCCGATTGATCCCTCGGCCACGTATCTGGTGGTGACCAACAACTACGTGCGCAACGGCGGTGACGGCTACAGCGTCTTCGAAGGCGACGACAAGAATGCCTATGACTTCGGCCCGGATCTCGCGGATGTAACGGCGGAATATTTGGCAGAAAACGCGCCGTACCAGCCTTATCTGGATGGTCGTATCAAGCAGAAGTAAGACCTGAAAAGCCGTGCCCGTTGGGTGCGGCTTTTTTGGGTGAAATCGCATCCCGCTACGATCCGGGATTGGACAACGGACTGATGTGCGGACGGTTTGCAATCACTTTGCCCAATGACGCGATGGCGCAGCTGTTTGCCGCGCGCCCAGCGAATGCTTTGCCCGAAGTGCCCAACTATAACGTCTGCCCGACCAATCAGGTGCACGTCGTTCGCGCAGGAGATTCTGGTCGTCGCTTGGATGCGCTGCGTTGGGGCTTTCTGCCCCATTGGTACAAGGCCGAAAATGCAGGCCCCTTGTTGATCAACGCACGGGCCGAGACTCTGGCCGAAAAACCCGCTTTCCGCGACGCCTGTCGATCGCGGCGCTGCCTGATCGTGGCGACGGGGTTCTATGAATGGACTAAGACCCAACAAGGGACGCGCCTGCCATGGTACATCCATCGCAAGGACGGTGCGCCCACCGCCTTTGCGGGTGTCTGGCAGGATTGGGGGCCGGAACAGGCACGGCAATCCACCTGTGCCATCGTGACGACTCAGGCGAACCAGAACCTGTCGACCATTCACCACCGGATGCCTTTAATCTTGGAATCAGACGATTGGTCCCTTTGGTTGGGAGAGGCGGGAAAAGGTGCCGCGCGGTTGATGCAACCGGGTGCCGAGGATGTGCTGGAGTTTCATCGTGTCGACCCCGCCGTGAACTCCAATCGGGCGTCTGGCCCGGACCTGATCGAACTCATCGAGGACTAACAGCAGATGCGTTCCCTTTACTTGCGACCAAAAGGCAGGCGCTTGGTATGGCATTGAAATTCAAAGATCTACCGCAGCTTTATGCGCACGGGTTCGATACGGTCATCGACGTCCGCAGCCCGGCAGAGTTCGCCGAAGACCACCTGCCGGGGGCGATCAATCTGCCGGTTCTGGACAATGAAGAGCGCGCGCGGGTCGGCACGATTTACAAACAGAAAAGCCCTTTTCTGGCGCGAAAGCTTGGGGCGGCGCTGGTGTTTCGCAATGCGGCCAACCATATCGAACAACGCCTCAGCCATCATGAGGGGAACTGGCGGCCCTTGGTTTATTGCTGGCGCGGCGGGCAACGCTCGGGCTCGTTTACATGGATGTTGCAACAGATCGGCTGGCAGGCGGATGTCGTCGATGGAGGTTATCGGACCTATCGTCGGCTGGTGAAGGCCTACCTATACGACCAGCCGCTGCCCTTCCAACTGATCGCGCTGGATGGCTACACCGGCACCGCCAAGACCGAGTTGTTGCACCATCTGGATCGTCGCGGCGTGCAAGTGGTTGATCTGGAGGGGCTCGCCAACCATCGTGGCTCACTGCTGGGGGAAAGACCAGGTGGGCAGCCCAGTCAGAAGGCTTTTGAATCCGCCCTGTCAGCCGCCTTTTGCGCCCTGGACCCATCTCGCTCGGTTGTGGTTGAAGCGGAGTCGTCGAAAATAGGCGATCGCATCCTGCCACCCAGCGTCTGGACGGCGATGTGCGCCGCGCCGCGTATTCATATAGACGCGCCTTTGTCCGCCCGGTCGGCTTATTTGACGCAGGCCTATGACAACATCCTGTCGGATACCGAGCGCCTTCGGGATCGCCTGTCTCCACTGCGATCTCATCGCGGGCATGAGGTCGTGGACGGGTGGTTGAACCTCATGTCGTCCGGCGACAAACAGGCTTTGACGCGTGCGCTGATGGAGCAGCACTATGATCCGGCATATGCTAAATCCCAGCGTCAACACCCGGCCAAGATTTTGGCGCGGATCGAGATTGCGCAGTTGGATGACAATGGCCTGAGGGGCGCGGCGGATCGCATCAAAAACACGCTGGATCAGCTTTGAAGGTTCAACCCCGGAGTGTCGGTCAAATGCCCGATCCGCGCAGCCGGGTAACCCGCCGCTCGCAGATCCTCAAGCAATTTGTCGGCGATCTCGGGTGCTACCGCAGCCAGCAGTCCGCCCGCTGTTTGTGGGTCGAACAACAGCGCCGCTTTGCCGTCCATGTGCAGCTCGGGCGCGATAGAACGGTTATCTGCAAAAAGGGTCGATTGGATTCCGGCGTCGCTGAGCTCGATGGCTCCGAGCATCACGGGGACGGCCTCAAGATCAAGCACAGCGCCGCAATGTGATGCCTCACACAGCCCGTGGAGATGCCCGGCCAAGCCGAACCCTGTGACGTCGGTCATCGCGTGGGCCTCTGCCAGAATGCGGGACGCTGCGCCTTGCGGTTGGGTCATCATCTCATAGGCTTGCGCGACCGTTGCGCCCTCGGCCCGTCCGGCCATTTCGGCAGCCATCACAACGCCGCTGCCGATGGGTTTGGTTAGGACCAACACATCGCCGGGCCTGCCGCCCGCGAGAGTGATTGGGTCTTTCGTGCATAGTCCGGTCACCGTGAAGCCAATCGTCATCTCATCGCCCATTGAGCTGTGGCCGCCGACGATCTCGGCTCCGGCGTCTCGCATGACGTCGTTGGCGGTTTGCATGATCTCGGAAAGCGTCCGTTCCTGCAGGTCAGAGGACATGCGTGGCAGGATGAGAGTGGCCGTTGCAGCCTGTGGCGCGGCCCCCATCGCCCAAATGTCCCCCAGCGCATGGACCGCAGCGATGCGAGTCATCAGGACGGGGTCGTCGGTGACACTGCGCAGGTGGTCCGTGGTGATGACCTGCCGCGCTGTCCCAGTTGTCAGCAGCGCGGCGTCGTCTCCGGGCAGCGCCGTCACGTCTTGACGCAATGGCTCAGGCAGCGCAGCAAGAGCGCCGCGTAGCGCGCCACGACCGAGTTTCGCCCCACAGCCGCCGCACATTGGTTTGTTTCCAAGCGCTTCGGTCATACCGGCGGCATGGGCGCGCGGGAGGGCGGGGGTCGCCATGGTAGGCAGATTGCGGAACTTATTCATGAAGCCTTGGTCGATATGGTCCTTCCAACGCCACATCAGGGCGCCGCTGAACGACGTGCCCAGACGCTCGGCCAACGCGGACTTGCCGCCCAATGAGATAAGCTTCAGATAGTCCTTCTGCGGCACATAGCGCTGCATGGTCCCAGCCCCCAGCGCCGCGCGCAGGTTGTTGAACAATACTGGCGCCTCGCGCACCGCGTAGACGCCTGCTTTGGGGCGCGGGTTCTCGGTCAGGTGGGCGCAGTCTCCGGCGGCGAAGATGACGGGGTCGCTGGATTGCAGGTGGCCGTTCACGCGGATGAAACCTTCTTGCAGGTCCAGCCCGGTGTGCTGGATCCAGCTATAGGGTCTCGCCCCCGCAGCGCCGGTCACAAACTCGGCAGGGATCTGGCGGCCATCGTCAAGTTCGACATGATCTGCGGCGATCTCTTTTATTGAAACTCCCTCGAGCACGTCGATGCCAAGACCGGCCATAGCCTTGCGGATCGTCGCTGCGGCCTTGGGGCCGGTCGCTGTCAGGGCCGAGGCATTGTCGATCAGCGTGATCCGCGCGGGTCTGCCCTTGGTTTCCAGCGCTTGGGCCATGGCCATCGCCAGCTCGACCCCAGCGACGCCTCCGCCTATCACGGCCACCGAGGCAGGGCCGGTGCTGTCTAGATATGCAGACCAACGCGCGGCAAAGACGCCCAAGGGTTTGGCCGGAACGGCATGGTCTGCAAAACCTGGCAGGGCGGGCATGTCCGAGGTGATCCCGACGTTGACCGAGGCGACATCGAATGCCACCGGAGGCCGTCCCGGCACATGCAAATGGCGCTGGTCAATGTCGAGCCCCTCAACCGCGCCCAGAATGACCCGTGCGCCCGCGAAACGGGCCAGACGGACCAAATCAATGTCCAGATCAGAGCGGGAGTAGTGACCAGCGACAAAGCCGGGCAGCATCCCAGAATAGGGCGCAGTCGGGCCGGGGTTGATCACCGTTACGCGCGCGCCGTGCAGAGGGTTCATCCCCCATTTACGCAGCAGCAAAGCATGGGTGTGACCTCCGCCAATCAAAACCAGATCACGGGTCAGGGGCAGCGGAGGGTTATGCATCAGGCTCAGTTCGTGCTGTGATCAGGGACGTCTTCAACCTGCTCGACCGCGTGGGTGGCCCAAAGCTCGTCCTCGCCCGCATCCGGCAGATCCTGCGGCTTTTCATGACGATGAATGTGCCATTTGGCAATGAACAGGGCCGTGATCGGGGCCGTCAGGAACAAAAACAGCGTGATCAGCAGCTCATGCATCGACAGTTTGCCCTCAAGCAACACGGAATGTGCAATCGAGGCCAGTAGCACGCCGCCCACACCCAGCGTTGTCGCTTTGGTCGGCGCGTGCAGGCGCGACATCGGGTCTTTCAGTTTGATCATCCCAAACGATCCAACGAAGCCGAAGATACCCGACATGATCAGGAAGGCGGCAATCAGCAATTCGACGAGAAATGTCATGTCGCCCTCACTCGATGATGTTGCCGCGCAGCATGAAGCGCGCATAGGCCACGGTTGAAACGAAACCCAGCATGGCGATGATCATGGCAGCCTCGAAAAAGATCTCGGTGCCTTGATCCAAACCGTACAGGATCATCAGCGCGATGGTGTTGATCACCATCGTGTCCAGCGCCAGAACGCGGGTGCCGACACCATCGGCGGTGATGATCCGCCACAGGCACATCATGATGGCGGCTCCGAAGCAGGCGAAGGCGAAGTAGATCGCATAATCAATCATTCGAAAATCTCCTTCAGGCGGCGTTCGTAGCGCTGTTTGATCTGATCGCGCACGGCCTCAGGGTCAGGAGCATCAAGGCAATGGACCAGAAGGTTATGCCCCTGCGCCGACAAATCGCAGCTGACGGTACCCGGCGTCATGGTGATTGTCCCGGCCAGTACGGTGATTGCCTCGGGCGTACGCAGTTCAAGCGGGACGCAGATCCAGTTTGGTTGGCGAGCGTCGTCGCGTTTGAACAGGATGATCCGGGCGACGGTGATATTGGCGATAACGATATCCCACAGGACCACCAGGATGTACTCGGCCACCATGGGCCAGTTGCGCAGTTTGGGGCGGTCGGGCCAGTAAGGTTGGGTGACAAAGGGAATGATGATCCCCAGGATCAAACCAAAAACGAGCGAGTTCAAGGACCCGTTATTGGCAAGCAGAACCCAGACCAGTGTCAGCAGAAAGCTCAGGTGAGGGTGCGGGAATATGCGATGTAGCAGCTTGATCATTCTGCCTCTCCCAATACGGCCGAGATGTAGTCTTCGGGTGTGAACAGTTGCTCGGCGGTTTTGCTGGTGTATTCGAGCGCGGGGCCCGCAAACAAGGTCAGCAGGACCAGACCGCCGACCAGACCGAAGACCGCTGTAAATGCCAGACCCGGGTGCGGTTCAGGGGCGGGTTGAGGCTCGGAGTCTTCCTCCTCGGGCTGAGGGTTATGGTCCGCGTCGTGGCTTTTCCAAAAGATCAACGTGCCGGTCCGTGCCAGACCAACGATAGTGACAAAGGATCCGATCAGGATGACCGCCCAGACCGAGGTTGCGTCAGGTGCATCCCGGGCCGCATCCAGAACCAGCAGCTTGCCGATAAAACCGGACAGCGGAGGCATCCCGGCCATCGCAATCGCTCCGACGAAGAACAGCGCTGAGATCAATCCGGTCTGCGCCATTGGCCTCGTGGGCGCGATGGCGCCGCCGCGGCGTTCCATCACCAGATCGGCGACAAGGAACAACAGAGCCGTCGCAAGCGTTGAGTGGAACACATAGTAGAGCGCGGCTGCACTGGCATCAGGCGTGAACAGCGAAATGGCAATCAGCAGCGTACCCATTGAAGCGATAGCACAGAAGGCCACCATCCGCGCGATATGTTGCGAGCCGAGGATGCCGATGGCCCCGACGGCAAGCGTAACTAGCGCGGCAGGTTGCAGCCAATTGCCGACCAGCCCTTGCGTTGCTTCAACCTCGGGGCCGAAGGCCAGAGTGTACATCCGGATGATCGAATACGCCCCAACCTTGGTCATGATCGCGAACAGGGCCGCCACGGGTAGGGGAGCGTTGGCGTAGCTGGCCGGTAGCCAGAAATGCAACGGTAGAACGGCGGCCTTGATACAGAACACCAACAACAGCAACACAGCACCAACCCGCAGCAGTGCGGTATCCTCAGGCGGTATCTCGGCCACGCGCAGGGCGATATCGGCCATGTTGAGCGTGCCAGTCACACCATAGAGTGTGCCCAGGGCAAACAGGAACAGGGTCGATCCCAGCAGGTTATAGGCCACGTATTGCACGCCAGCCTTCAGCCTGACCGCTCCGCCACCATGGGTCATCAGACCGTAGGAGGCGATCAGCAGGACCTCGAAGAACACAAAGAGGTTGAAGGCGTCTCCGGTCAGGAAGGCCCCGCATACGCCCATAAGCTGGAAATGAAACAAGGCGTGAAAATGCTTGCCACGCTCATCCCAACCCGAACCGATGGCGTAGAGCACAATGGGCAGGGCCAGTAGGGCGGTCAGCAGAACCATCATGGCTGAAAGCCGGTCCAGCACCATGACAATCCCGAAGGGGGCGGGCCAGTTGCCCAGCTCATAGACCTGAATGTCGCCTCCCGCGGCCTGCGCGGCGATGGTCAAGGCAATGCCCAGCAGGGCAACAACCCCCGCGACCGAGAAGATGCGCTGCAGGTCGAGGTGATAGCGCAGGACCATGATGATGAATGGAGCCAGGATCGCAGGAAGAACGATCGGCGCAACGATCCAATGGTTCATGCGTCTTCTCCCGGCGCGTCCACACTGTCATTCGGGCTCATGTCGATATGGTCATCCTTCGAGGATAGATAGGCCGAGAGCGAGATCATCACGATCACCGCCGTCATCCCGAATGAGATCACGATGGCCGTCAGCACCAGTGCCTGCGGCAGCGGATCGGTATAGGGGACGTCTTCGTATTTGTTCAAAACGGCAGGCGAATTCAGCGCCAGACGTCCGGTTGCGAACAGGAATACGTTCACCGCGTAGGTGATCAGCGAAAGGCCAAGAATGACCGGGAATGTCCGGCGACGCAGGATCAGGAAAATCCCGGCGGCGGTCAGAATACCTACGGCAGAGGCAACGAGCGCTTCCATCAGGCCTGCTCCTTCTCTTGTTCTTCTTCCGGCGGAGCGTCCCGCAACGGGTTGATATCCATCGGGAACTCCTGTGCCATGCCCGGCTGCCATGCAAAGCGGGACAGGCTATCCAGCGCCAGCATCACCGCGCCCAAAACAGCGAGGAAGACACCGGTGTCGAACAACATTGCGGTGGCCCATTCGAATTCTTCCAGCGGTGGCCAGTTGATGTAGCCGAAGTCGCTGGTGAGGAAGGGGCGTTCATTGAACCAGGCGCCGAGACCGGTAGCGGCGGCGATCAGCACGCCCCAGCCGATGGTGCCGTGATAGTAGAACCTTTGCCGTTCGATCGCCCAGGTGTAGCCGCTGGCCATGTATTGCATCAAATAGGCGATGGCGACGATCAGGCCGGCGATAAAGCCGCCTCCGGGCTGGTTATGGCCACGGAAGAAGATGTAGGCACCCACCATCAGGGCAATTGGCATCATCACGCGGGTCACGACCACCATCATTAACGGATGGGAGTCGCCCGATTGCGGCCAATGCGGCTTGCGATTCAGCAGGTAGCCCCGGACATTGCTGCTCAGGACCGCTTCGGTCAGGGCAAAGATGATCAGCGCCGCGATGCCCAGAACGATGATCTCGCCGAAGGTATCAAAGCCCCGGAAATCCACGAGGATGACATTCACCACGTTGGTGCCGCCGCCGCCCTTGTACGAGTTGGCAAGGTGGAATTCGGAAATCGTCGGGAACGCGAAATCGCGCAGCATGATCGCATAGACCAGCGCCCCGGTTCCAAGCCCGGCCACGACCGAGATCGCAGCGTCCCGCCAGCGCCGCGCGGCGGTGCTGTCCCATGGGGTCTCGGTCGGCAGGAAGTTCAGCGACAGCAGCAACAGGATCATCGTCACCACCTCGACTGAGATCTGCGTCAGTGCCAGATCCGGAGCCGAGAGGTAGTTGAACGCAACCGAAACGATCAGCCCGACAACACCAATCAGAACCAGCGACAACAGGCGGTTACGGTGGAACCACATGATGCCCAGCGTTGCGCCCACCAGACAGATCCAGCCAACGATCGGAATGATCTGCGCAGGCAGCGGCACGCGGGTTTCAACTCCGATCGTCCCGGTGGAATAGGCGTAGTAGCCAAGGCCGACGGTAAAGGCGACAAAGATGATCGCATACCGGCTGAGGACACCATTGTGCAGCTCATCTGTGATCCATTGGCTGAGCCGCGTAAACGCATTGATAATGGCCTCGAAAATCACTTTGGCCTCAGGCCGGGGCAGGGTGTTCCAAAGCTGCTGCGCGCGTTTGTGTTGCGACATCAGGAACAGACCGCCCAACGTCGCGACAACGGACATATACAGCGCAGGGGTAAAGCCGTGCCACAGTTTCAGCGAATAATAGGGCAGCTTTTCGCCACCGATCACGGCGCTGGATACGACGGCCACCAGCGGGCCGACGATGGCCGCTGAATAAAGGCCGATCAGCACGACCAGAACGACCATGAAGGCGGGTGCCAGCCAAAGCCCGACCGGAGGGTCATGCGGATGGGCCGGGTAATCCTCGCGCTTTGGTCCAAGGAAGACATGGCTGACAAAGCGGAAGGAGTAGGCCGCCGAGAACAGCGCTGCCAGCAGGGCCAAACCCGGCACCAGATAGTGAGAGTTCAGCCAAGTGGTGTGGACGGTTTCCTCCAGCATCATCTCTTTTGACAAAAAACCGTTCAGCGGAGGCAGGCCGGCCATGGACAAAGCTGCGATGGTGCCGATGGTGAATGTGATCGGCATCAGATGACGCAAGCCGCCCAGCCGTTTGACATCGCGCGTTCCGGTTTCGTGATCCACGATCCCGGCGGTCATGAACAGCGCGGCTTTGAACGTCGCGTGGTTGATGATGTGGAACACCGCGGCCACGGCTGCAAACTTGGTGCCAAAGCCCAGCAGCATGGTGATCAGGCCCAGATGTGACACGGTTGAGAACGCCAGCAGCGCCTTCAGATCGTCCTTGAACAGCGCGATCACCGCGCCCAGCAGCATGGTCACCAAACCGGTTGTTGCGACGATATAGAACCACGCCTCCGTCCCCGCCAGAACCGGCCACATCCGCGCCATCAAGAACAACCCGGCCTTCACCATGGTGGCCGAGTGCAGATAGGCGGAAACCGGCGTCGGGGCAGCCATCGCGTGAGGCAGCCAGAAATGGAATGGGAACTGTGCTGATTTGGTAAAACAGCCCAACAGGATCAGGATCAGCGCGGGTAGATAGTAGGGCGAGGCCTGGATCAGCTCTTTGTTCTGCAAAATCACGCTGAGGTCATAGGACCCGACGATATTCCCCAAAATCAGCATCCCGGCGATCATCGCCAATCCGCCGCCTCCGGTGACGGCCAGCGCCATGCGCGCGCCTTGTCGGCCTTCGGGCAGGTGTTTCCAATAGCCGATCAGGAGGAATGAGCTGAGCGAGGTCAGCTCCCAGAAAATGAGCAAAAGCAGGATGTTATCGGATAAAACAATCCCAACCATCGCGCCCTGAAACAGCAGCAGATAGGTGTAGAACTGCCCCATCGGGTCTTCACGCGACAGGTAGAACCGCGCATACAGGATGATCAGCAGGCCGATGCCGAGGATCAGCAGGGCAAACAGAAAACCAAGCCCGTCCAGCATGAAATTCGCGTTCAGCCCCAGCCCCGGTATCCAGTCAAACCGCGCTGTCACGACATCGCCGCGCAGCACGCTGGGGATATGGATCAGCAACCCCATCAGGGCCAGGAAAGTGGTCAACCCTGCGGCCGAAGCGGCTGCATTTCGTCCCGCCCGTATCAGGAGGGCTGGGAAAACAGCTCCGAGGAAGGGAAGGGCCGCGATGAGGAATAGGGACAAGTGCGATACTCCGGTCTGGGCGGTCAATATGACAGATTTTGTAGGATAATTTAATGATTGTCCAAAAATTGCAAGGTTTTGACAGATGTTAAAAGGTGTATATCGAACCTATCTTTCTGCGTGATAATGACGCGAACTTGATCCCGCTGCCGGAATTCCCCGGCGCGCGGTTGCAACCCTTGTGATAGAACCAAGCCATGAGTGCAGGAGAACGCCATATGGCAGACGGGAAAAGCCGAACGCGACGGTGGGTATTGATGGGCGGGGCAGGCGCAATTGCCGCAGGAATTGCCATTCGTGAGTACCGTTTGATCCCGCAGGACTACACGGGCGGCCAACTGGAAGTGACGCAGGCGCATCAGAAAGCCGTCGCCGGAGATGTGTTGCTGGTGGACATCCGCACACCTCGGGAATGGAGGGCCACAGGCGTCGGACAGGGGGCGCAGCCTCTGGACATGCGGCGCGAGGATTTTATTCCGGCCCTTGTGCAAATGGCTGGCGGTGACAAGTCCGCCCCTGTGGCTCTGATCTGCGCGCGTGGGGTCCGTTCGGCACGGTTGAGCAATCAACTGACCGCAGCCGGGTTTACCAATATTATTGACGTGCCAGAGGGCATGTTGGGTTCGGCCGCCGGGCCGGGCTGGGTGCGGGCCGGTCTGCCGGTTGAGACCTTTGTTGAGGGGACGTGATGAAACACAAATGCTGGCTATCTTTTTGTCTGGCCGCAGCGGCGCAACCGGCCCTGGCCGATTGTGGCCCGGATGAAGGCACCTGCGAGATCACCTCGGGCGCATATCACATTGAATTGCCCGAAGCCGAAAACCCGCCACTGGTCGTGTTTCTGCATGGCTACGGAGGCAGCGGCTCAGGAACGATGAACAATCGCAGCATGGTCGAGCCTCTGCTGGCGCGCGGCTATGCGGTGATGGCGCCGGAGGGGTTGGAGCGGCCGGACCGGGGCGGCATTCAAAGCTGGAACTTCTATCCCGGCTTTGGCGAGCGTGACGAAACGGCCTTTCTCAGCGAAGCGGTGGATGACGCCGCTGAGCGGTTTGGCATTGACGGTGAACGCGTTGTTCTAGGAGGGTTTTCCGCCGGCGGCTTCATGGTGAATTACCTCGCCTGCGATGCGCCTGAGACCTTCTCGGCCTATGTCCCCGTCTCAGGTGGCTTCTGGCGTCCGCATCCCGAATCCTGCGCCGGACCGATCCGCATGTTTCACACCCATGGCTGGATCGACAATGTCGTTCCGCTCGAGGGGCGTTTGCTGGGCGGTGGCCGTTTCCATCAAGGCGATATCTTTGCCGGGCTTGAGATCTGGCGCGAGGCAAATGGCTGTGTTGATACCAAGCCCAGCGGGTTCTCGACCACGGGCCAGTTCATGCGGCGCAACTGGATGGGATGTGCCGAGGGCAGCGCGCTGGAGTTCGCGCTGTTCCCCGGCGGTCATACGGTGCCCACCGGGTGGGCGGATATGATGCTGGATTGGTACGAAGGATTGCCCGGCGGTTGATTATTCCGCCGGGGTCATGCTGCCCTTACCCTCGATCAGGCGCTTCAACTCATTGCGATGACGACGGGCCGAGCGGGTGATGGCGGGCTCAGCAAAATCCTCACGCATGCCGACCATACGGCGGGCGGTACCAGCCGATACACCGCTGAGCGCCGAAAGCGGGATCGCCAGTGCAAGGCTGATCGCAATTGGGGCCAGCCAGACCGAGACCAGCCCGGCCAGAATACCAACGCTAAGTGCCATGCCACTGACGGTTTCCAGCGCATGGCACAGGACCAGCGTGCGTAAGGAATAGCTGCCACCGTCACGCGCCTGCGGGGACCAGCCCTTTTGGATGCCCAATGCCGTGCGGAACACAGCGATCATTTGCTGCACCATTAGGATTGGCGCATAGAGGATCGACAGGATGACCTCGAACAGGAACGAGGTGAAGAACCGTCTCCAACCGCCGAAATCGGAATAGCGCACTCCGCTGAGGGGGAGGGCGGCAACGCCCAGAACCTTGGGGGCCAGCAGCATCGCATACATGACGAGAATGATCAGCACATGGCGTGTCTCAGACATCTCCGGCCATTGTGGGAACAGGGGGTTGTCTGGGCTGAAATAATGCAGGACCGAGGCTTCCTCACCCTGACCAATCAACGCCCACATAAGCAGTAGCGCAAACCACAGCGGGGACATCAAATAGCCGACCGCCCCGTGGAACATATGAAACCGCGAGACGGACCGGAACCCGCGCGAGCCCAGCAGTTTCAGATGTTGCAGGTTCCCCTGACACCAGCGGCGGTCCCGCATGGCGTGGTCGATAAGGGTGGGTGGTGTTTCTTCGTATGAACCACGAATGCGCGGCAGGAACCGAACGGCCCAACCGGCACGGCGCAGCAGACCGGCCTCGACAAAGTCGTGGCTCATTATCAGCTTTTCCTGCCCGTTGAACGTGCGCAGCTTGGGCAGTCCGGCACAAGTGGCAAAGGCCTTGGTGCGGATGATGGCATTGTGACCCCAATAGTTGCCCTCTTGCCCACACCAGCGGGCCAGACCTTCGGCAAAGGCGATACCGTAGACGCCATTGGCGAATTGCTGCATCCGGGCGAAGACCGACTGTGCGCCAATGAGTTGCGGGTAGCTTTGAATCAAGCCCGCGCCGGGATCGCGCGCCAGAGAATCCGTCAGCCGAGCAATCGCGCGGCCTGTCATCAGGCTGTCGGCATCCAGCACCAGCATCGCGTCCCAATCCGCGCCCCAGCGGCTGACCCAATCGGCGATATTGCCAACTTTTCGGTCAGTATTCTGTTCGCGACGGCGGTAGTAGAGCTTCAGGTCGGGGGCTAGCGTGGTGCGCAGCGCCTCAATACTGGCTTGCTCTTGCGCGGCGATGTCCGGATCGCGGGTGTCAGAGAGGATGAACATCGCGTATTCATGCTGTCCACCTCGGGCGCGCAGTTCTTCCAGCATGGTGCGGGCATTGCCCAGCACGAACCACGGCACCTCGTTGTAGGTTGGCATCAGCAGGGCAACGCGCAGTGGTTGCGCGCGGTCTTGTCGGATCGGGCGCTCCTGCCGGGACAGCGAGATCATGCCCAGCAGCACTGTGCAGACCGTGAACGAGATCCAGAAGAAGTTGAACGAGATCAACGCTAGAAGGATGGCTTCGACAAGGTTGATGCCTTCAGATCCGAACCAGTCGCTCATGACCCATAGCAAACCCAGCGTGGCTGCCATTGCTGGCGAAAACGCCAGCGCGCGCCAGAACCCGGCCGATGGGCGGGCACCCGCAGGTACCTGCGCATCGCGGAAACCATTGCGGAAATCCTGCGCGGGCATCGCCAGCGGGGCCTCGGGTGGCATGATATGCAGGTCGCGGCTCATGCGGTCCAACGGTACAGCCAGACTTCGGAGGCGGGTTGCTTGCCGACCAGCAATTGCGCGCGAAGCTCCACATGGTCTCGTTCGCCCGGCTGGAACGAGAACGCCAGACGCACACCGCCGGTATCGGGGTTGCGCTGCAACACACCGTCCGAGGTTTCCGCATGAGGCGAATTCGCGAAAATGCTGACTGCCTCCAGATCGTCGAACAGAGGGCTGGGCTCAAAGTCGATCACGGCCAGACGGCCCTCGCCAAAGGTGTTTTCACCCATCGCCGTGTTGATGACCCGTGGCATCGGCGTGCGCTGAGGTTCCTCGCCCCAGATCAGGCGATAGCTCAGGTCAACCTGGCTGCCGGCGGCATAGGGTTCGGCGGGCCGCCAGTAGGCGACGATATTGTCGTAAATCTCCTGATCGGCAGGGATCTCGACCAGTGTCACCGTGCCCTTGCCCCAATCAGAGCCGGGCTCGACCCACAGGCTGGGGCGTTTGTGATAATTCGCCTCAAGATCCGCGTAGTCCGAGAATTCGCGCTTGCGCTGCATCAGGCCAAAACCCTGAGGGTTCATGTCCACGAAAGACGAGATTTGCAAACGGGTTGGGTTCGCCAGCGGACGCCAGATCACCTCACCTGCGCCGTTGCGGATCAGCAGCCCGTCGCTGTCATGGACAGCGGGGCGGAAATCGTCGAACCGGCTGTGATTGGTCTGATCGAACAGGAACATCGAAGTGCCGGGCGCGATACCCACATGGGGCAGTTCTTCGCGGGGGAAGAGGGTGGCCTCAATATCCATGATGCAATCGGCACCGGCGGTGACGTTAAATCGGTAGGCACCGGTCACGCTGGGGCTGTCCATCAGGGCGTGGACAACCATGTTGCGCTGACCGGGTTCGGGACGTTCCAGCCAGAAGCGGATGAATTCGGGGAATTCCTCGCCATCCGGGTCGCCGGTTTTCAGGGCCAGACCGCGCGCAGACAGGCCGTAGACCTCGTGCAGACCAATGGCGCGGAAATAGCTGGCCCCCTGCCAGACGCAGAACTCATCGGTCTTGCCGGGGCGGTGCATTTCCGTACGCAGACGCAGGCCCGAGAAGCCAAGCGTTTCGTCGATTGGAAGGGTCGGGACCTCTTCGGCCTTGTCGAACATCTCAAGGTCGAAAGCGACCGGCTTTGTCATCCCTTTCTCGACGGTCGAGACCTTGACGGTGCGTGGGAAATACAGGCCGGGGGTGAAAAAATCGACGTTGAAGGGGGTCTCGGTCTCATACCAAAGCGCGCGGTCCAGCCGGAACCGGATCGAGCGGTATTGCGTATAAGTCAGGTCCTGCCATTCCTGCGGCACCATCTCGCGCTCGGCAAAGGGGCGGCTGGCCAGTTCTCGGGCCAGTTCGATCACGTCGTTGCGGTCGAACGGAACCTCTGACCCCGAGGCAAAGGTGGCCGGCGCCAGAAACAGCGCGGAGCTCGAGGCCAGAAATGCGCGGCGAGTCAGATTCATTTCTTTGATTTCCATGGCTGAGATTTGAACCAGGCGGCCAGATAGGCCACCCCGATGATCATGGCAAAGCCAATCATGTTGGCGACAAAGACACTGGCAACTTCCCGCTCGGTCTGATCCAGCGCGACCCCGATCAGGCGGGCTGCGGCCATCGAGAAGACAAAGACCGCCAGCGATTGTTGTCCCACTTTGGTGATCAGTTTCAGAACCACCTGCCAGATGCGCGCGCCCACAGAATGCCCAGTGGCGATCAGACGGTGACCATGCTCACCGGCAACGACCCAGCCCAGATAGGCCAGCGATAGGAAGTGGATGTAGCGGAATAGGCCGAACTCGGTCTTGCTGCGCAGTTCTTTGGTCAGAGGCCAAATCTCGCGGATTTGCTCGGCCAGACCGGGGGCCGCGGATTGAACCCAAAGGAAAACCTTCCACGACCCAAAGGGCGCGGACAGAACCAGAAATGCAATGGCCGCCCAGATCAGCGTTTTTGATACCGGAGGGGCTGGAATCCAACCACGCATAAAGGCGAACCCGGTGAAGAACAGCAACTGCCAACCGAACGGGTTGAAGAACCATTGACGGTCCGACCATGGCTCGGCGGGAAGCGCCAATACTCCGGTCTGGGCGACAAGCCAGATCGAAACCGACACAGCCGCCATCAGCCAAAAGCTGACGCGGTAAAGGGCCATGTAGAGCGGCATCATCGCCAGAACGACCAGGTACATCGGCAGGATGTCGAAGTAGTTGGGCACATAGGTCAGGGTGAAAATCCCGACCATTTGCGGCAGCGGATCATTGAAGAAATGCTGCAGGTTCAGCGACGAGACATAGCTTTTTTCAAACAGGCCGGAATTGTCCAGCGCGGCCATGCTCATGGCCACGAAGAAGAACAGACAGATATGCGCCCAGTAGACCTGCCAGATGCGGAACGCCACGCGAGCGGTCCCCATCCACCAGCCTTTGCGTAGGAAGGCACCGCCGAATGCAATGGCCGAGGCCATGCCCGAACAGAACACAAAGATCTCGGTCGCATCCGAAAACCCGAAACGGGCCGGGATCCATTTGGCCCATGGGTCGTTCGGGATATGGGCGATCAGGATGATGAACATCGCGATGCCGCGATAGAAATCCAGTCGCGGGTCGCGCACACGGGCAGTAGGCGCTGCGGCCGAGGCCGCAACAGTCGCAAAATCAGAAGCGGGCGAAACAGTCGCCATACGTTTTCTGTCCTTCTTAGTCTTTTTGTTATTCAGCCGGAACGCTTTGTGCGTCGCCGTTGTCGCGGGCCACGCTGATCAGAGCGCGGCGCGCGAGTGCGTAATTGTCCTCGCCTCCGGCGCGTTTGGCGCGGCGGTCATCCAGAATGCGCTCGACAGCATCCAGGCGTCCGGCGCGCAGGCCGGAATCAATTGTGATGCGCTCGAATACATCACGTTGGGCGTGGCTGCCACCGGCCAACTGCATGCCGGAGCGGGCGGTTGAGAGGAAATCAAACGCCGCGCCGTACAGACCATCACCAAAGGCTTCAAGCCCTTTGGCGGCGGCAATACCCGGGTCAGACATGCGGATCGGTGTGTCGCCTTGGTTGCGCTGAGCGTCTTTCTGGATGCGTTGTAGCATCTTGGCCGTCGCGTCCGAGCGGTTGTCGCCGGTCAGCGCCAGTAGATAATGCAGGTCGGCGAAAATCAGGCAGCCATCTTCAGTCCGGGCAGCGCTGAGATCGGCCAACTCCTCCCAGCGGTCGCCGACATCAATGCCTTCAAGCTCCATCCGGGACAGTAGCGAGGTTGCGTTCGAGATATCGCGATAATCGTCAGTCTTGTCCTTGCGGATATGCTGGTCATAGAGGTCGATGACCTGATCAACCTGACCCAGATCCAGATGCATCAGCGCCTTGTGCCACCAAACGTGATAGCGGAAGTTGTTGCAATGGGCCCAGGCGTCCTCACGCCCTGCCAGCCAATCCAGGCCGAGCTGAGCATTGCCCGTCATCTCGTGAACATGGGCGACCGCGTGCAGACCCCAGGCATCGTCGGACACCATCCACAGGGCCTGACGACCGGCAATCTCGGCCTTTTCGTAGGATCCGGTCTCTTCCAACGCGAAGGAATGACAGCCCAGTAGATAGCCACGGCCCGCATGATCCGGCTCATAGGCAGGCATGACGCGTTCGATCGAACGCCGCATGCCCTCTGCATCGCCAAGCACAAACCGGGTCGCATGGCTGAGCTTCATCGCCAGCGAATCCGTCGGATGGGCGCGCAGCACCTCTTCGAACTTCTGCACGGCTTGCGAGGGTAGGTCCGCCAGATAGAGGGACAGGGCCTCAACAAATAGCTGCTCTCGTTTCGAGATGGGCTGGCGTTTCATCGCTTCATTGGCGGCGCTCAGCGCGTCGACGGCGACGGGTAGCATCTCGCGTCGGCCCAGAAGAACCATGAACAGGCCCTTGACCGCGTGGCCCAAAGCGAAGTCGGGCTCGAGCTCCAATACCTTGCCCAAATGCTGGGGGGTAATCGCCGCATGCGCCATGAACCCAAGCAGAACACCGTCCCATGCCTCGACGGCCGCCGGGTGGGTCAGAGTGTTCATCTGTCCAAAAACGTCTTGTTTCATACTTGGGTCCAATCTGGTTGCGGTATTTGACACTGTTCGATTTACCAGAGTCTGCGACGGCCTCGTAACAGTATCGACCCTGCTCTCGAATTGGTGAAATCGCGTGTGTGAAAAAAGTGAAAAAAACCGCCGATTCAAGGGCATGTTTCAGCAAGTTGCTGCCGAAACATGCAAGTGTTTCAATCTTCGAACGGGTTTTCAGCGCTTAAAATATCATCAGTATCGGCCCCGAAGACCGGTGGCGCATGCCGATATGTTACAGGCGTGCGCGACAGGTTTAGCGGATTGCCGATCAAATTCACCTGTCCCGGTTGGGCCTGCATCGCGATCTTCATCTGCCGCGCGGCGACCTGATCGGTGTCAAACACCTGATCCACCGTTTGCACCGGGCCGACGGGCACTTTGCGGGCCTCAAGCTCGGAAATCACAGTCGTCGTCGGACGCTGTTTCATCGCCGGGCGCAGGATCGCGTTCAGTGCGTCGCGGTGCTCCAGTCGCGCCGGATTGGTGGCAAAACGTACGTCGTCGGCAAGATCAGCGTGGCCGATGAACGCGCAGAACCTGCGGAACTGGCTGTCATTTCCAACGGCCAAAATCACGTGACCATCTGCTGTCTCATACACCTCATATGGGACAATATTGGGATGTCCGTTGCCGCGTCGCTGAGGCACCTGGCCCAAGGTCAGGTAGTTTGTGCCTTCATTGATCAACCACGAGATCTGTGCATCCACCAAGGCAAGGTCGATTTGTTGCCCTTCACCGGTCAGGTCGCGATGGCGCAAAGCTGCCAGAATGCCAACGGTTGCGTACATGCCGCACATCACATCGGCGATGCCGACGCCAACCTTCATTGGCGCGCCCTCGGGGTCGCCTGTCAGGGACATGATCCCACCATACCCTTGCGCCATCAGGTCATAGCCGGGCTTGCTGGAGTTGGGGCCCGTCTGCCCATAGCCGGAAATCGAGCAATAGACGAGGCCGGGAAGATCCTGCGACAAGCTGTTGTAATCCAGTCCGTACTTCGCCAAACCACCGGGTTTGAAATTCTCGATCAGGATATCCGCATGCGAGGCCAGCCGCTTGATCTCGGCTTGCCCTTCTGGCGTTGCAATGTCGATGGCAACGGATTTCTTGTTCCGGTTGGCCGACATGAAATACGCACTCAGGTCGGAACGGTTGCCCGCTTCATCCTCAACATACGGAGGGCCCCATTGCCGCGTATCATCCCCACCGGTCGAGGGGTTTTCGATCTTGATGACACTTGCGCCCAGATCGCCCAGCAGTTGAGTGCAGGTCGGTCCGGCCAGAATGCGCGACAGGTCCAGAACCTTTACGCCTTTCAGCGGCCCATTAGATTCGGCCATCATATCCTCCACGCTCGATCTCGGCAGCGATGACGGTGAAGCGGTCGGCTTTGACCGCCTCATCCAGTGCTGCACGCAGTTCTGCGCGGTTGCGGACCGTGTGTCCATAGCCTCCGAACGCGCGACCCAGAGCGGCAAAGTCATGGCGGTCGAAATCGACCCCGTTGTTGCCCATCTGCCGTTGGCGTTGTTTCAACTCGATCAGGGCGAGGGAGGCGTCGACAAAGACCAAAAAGATCGGGTTGCCGCCCATTTCGGCGGCGGTCGACAACTCTCCGGCGACCATCAGGAACCCGGCATCGCCCGAAAGGCTGATCACCGGTCGGTTCGGTTCTACCAGTTTCAGCCCGATCGCCATTGGAACAGCGCAGCCCATGGTGCAAAGGGCTGAGGACTGGATCAGCCCGCGTGGCTCCGAACACTCCCACATCTGGCTGAGGAGAATACGGTGCGCGCCGCTGTCCGCCGTTGCCAAAGTATTCGCGGGCAGGGCGGCACGGGTTTCGGCGATCACGCCAGCTGGCCCCCAATCGTCATTCTGTGGGAAGGCGTCCGCCAAAGCGGCTTTGACCTTCGCAGGCTCTCCGGCAGGCCATGTGGCGCGGGCGGGGTTGCCTTTGGCGATGGCCTCGAGGGTCTCGCCAGTATCGGCGACAAGGTTTAGCCCGGCCTGATGCATGTAGTGATCATTGACCACGGCCGAGATATCGATCACGCGCGTTTCTTCGGGATCCCAGATCTCACGCCAGCCGGGGCGCATTTCGATAGGGTCATAGCCCAGGCACAGAACGAGATCGGCCTGTTCCACCAGCGGGACAAGGTGTTTGTCGGCCAGAGGGGACAACCCGGCACCGCCCAGACACAAGGGATGATCTTCGGGCACTACGCCTTTTGCTTTGTAGGTCGTGACGAAGGGGATGCTGAAATGCTCCAGGAACGCCTGAACCACGCTGCGAGAGTCGTCATAGAGGACGTCCAGCCCGATGATCGCAATCGGACGCTCGGCCTCGGCCACCCAGCGTCGGGCTTTGGATAGGCAATCGCCTTCGGGGGCCACTGCGGCCACTTTGGCCAGACGGCGGCGTTTCGTCGATAAGACGCGGGTATCCGCGACCGAGATCGGTACGTCGACATGCACCGGGCCGGGCCGGGGCTGGTTGGCAAGCGACACCGCTTTGTCTGCGATGATGTCCGCGCCCTCGGCGGTGAGGGTAAAGGTCCCTTTGGTGATCGAGCGATAAACTTGGCTGTGGTCCATGACCTGATGCGTATAGGTCAGCGCCTCATCAGCGTCGACACAGCCGGTCAGCACGACCATGGGCACCCGGTCTTGCAGCGCGTTGGCAACCACGTTGATCCCGTTCATCGCGCCGGGACCAAGGGTTGCAACCAGTATCGCGGGCGCGCCGTCGCGGTGATGGACGGCTTCGGCCATGAAACCGGCTGCGTTCTCGTGTTTGGTCAGATGAAAGGTTATGCCGGCCCGTTCGAGGGCGTCCACCAGCGTCAGAACCTCGCCGCCTGGCATACCGAACGCATGGCGGCACCCTGCCTCATACAATCGTTGAGCCAGTAGATCCGCCGCGCGGGGAGAGAGGTCCTGCATCAGTCATGCTCCGAGAAAAAGATATGTGACAGCAAATGTCTGACACACTGGCAAGAGGCAAGCGGGTTCACATCAGTGTGACTATTTGACGGCTGTTTCCGCAATTGATTGAAACTTTTGGTCCAGTTCTGCGGCAATATCGGACAGGTCCTGCCCACCTTGATCCGCGTAAGGCTCAAACACAAAGCTGGGGGTTTTGTATGACAAACTCGCAGTGCCGTCGTCATTTTCGGTGACATACAGGCGAATCGGCGCCTCGATCATCGCTGCGGTCGAGGTTTCGAGTACCCGCACCGCATAGTCGTTGTTGAATACGCCGATCACGCGATTGCCCGGAATGGTGATCCCTCGGGCCGCCGCCGCTTTGGTCGGCCCGGCTTGAGTGACAACGATCAGCCCGTGTTCCTTGACGGCGGCCTTGGTGTCAGCCACCAGCGCGTCATAGGATTTCCCTGTGTCATGAACGGCCCATCCCGGCAGGGCCTGATCCGCAAGGGCAGGCGAGGCTAGCAAGTAGAACGCAGCGCAGATTGCTCTCATCACAGGGTCTCCGTGTTGTTGGTGCCCAACTAGAGCAGGTTTCGCCTGCCTGTGCATTCACATTTGCGTATGCGTCTTCAGAGTGACCGCTTTTGCAGCAGGTAGATATCCATGATCCAACCATGATCGGCTCGGGCCTGCGCGCGGGTGGTCAAGATGGTTTCGGCTACCTCATCTAGTGGGCCGTGGATCAGGATCTCTTCCTTCATGCCGACATAGGCGCCCCACCAGATATCGAACGCCTTCATATCCAGCGCTTGGAATGAACACTCGCCGTCTAGCATCACGGCCACCTTGGTGGCGTCCGAGGGCCAGCCTTCATCGCGGATGCGGCGGCCAGTGGTAACAACATAAGGCGCGCCGATATCGTTGATGGGAATGGTATGGGCTGCTGTCAGCGCTTGTAGCGCGGTAATCCCCGGAATCACGCGTTTGCGCGGTTGCGGGTCCAGCCGAGAGGCAATCCGAAGCGAGCTGTCATAAAGCGAGGGATCCCCCCAGATCAATAGGGCGATCTTTGAGGCCTCAGGATGTTCCGCCATCGCTTCTTGCCAGCGCAGTGCAATAGCATCGTGCCACTCGTCGACGCCTTGCAGATATCCGTCGTCCGAGCGGCGCTTGGGGATATCGAAATACGCGATCTGCGGAGGCATCTCAGTGACCTTGGCGATGATCTCCTCCCGCAGTCCGGCCAGATCGGCTTTGTTCTCACCCTTGCGCGGGATCAGGATCAGATCCGCCTCGCGGATTGCCTGCGCGCCTTGCAGGGTTACGTGATCGGGATTTCCGGTGCCAATTCCGACCAGGGACAGCTCATACATCCTCGAACTCCGCCAAGGGCCCATAGAGGATAAGGGCAGGGGCCGTTCCGATCTCGGATTTCAGCGTGTCGGCCAGCGCGCCAATGGTCGAGCGGTGCAGCTTCTGATCCGGTGTGGAAACGGATTCCGCCATCAGTGCAGGCGTATCCAGTGGCAGGCCGTTGGCGTGCAGGGCCTCGACCAGCAGCGGAAAGGTCCGTTTGCCCATGAACACAACGGTGGTCGCCGCAGCGTCCGCCAAAGCGGTCAGGTTCAGATCGGGGGGCAGTTGCCCGCTGACATCGTGGCCGGTGACAAACTGTACACGCCGGGCCGTCAGCCTGCGGGTCAGCGGAATACCGGCAGCGGCTGCGGCTGCGATGGCCGAGGGGATGCCGGGGATGATCTCATAGTCGATCCCGGCTGTACGCAGGGCGACGATCTCTTCCTCAAGCCGTCCGAACATGCCGCCATCACCGGATTTCAACCGCACGATACGTTGTCCGGTCTGCGCGTATTCCACGAGCAGGCGGCTGACATGATCCTGTTTCGGCGAGGGCCGCCCGGCCCGTTTGCCGACGCCCACAAGATCAGCATCCGGTTGCGCGTGGCTCAGAATCGGCCCGCTGCTCAGATCGTCGAACAGAACGGCGTCGGCCTTCTGCATCCGGTCCACGGCCTTCAGGGTCAGCAATTCCGGGTCTCCCGGACCGGACCCGATGAATGATACAAACCCACTCATGCCGAGGCCTCGGCGATCAGGTGAAAGAACGTACCAGTGACGTTGCCACGGCGCGATCCGGTCTGCGGGCCTTCATCCCCTTCGGCATCGAACACACGCGCCAGCGGTGCATCTGGCTGTTCGACGATCGAGGAATAGTGGAACTCGTGCCCCCGCAGCGATGCACCTTGCGCAAACCCTGGCATCGACGCCAGCAGTTCGGCCCGGCGATACCCCAGATTGAATTTGCGCTTCTGGTACGAGGTCTGCAGCCCCAGCAATCCAGCCATCTGGTGCGGCGCGCCCTCTTTGTCGATCAGAACCTCACCAAGGGCCATGTAGCCGCCGCATTCCCCATGCACCGGCTTGGTCTCCGCATGCTTCCGCAAACCGGTCAGGAACGTGTCCGCAGCAGCCAGAGTACCTGCGTGCAGCTCCGGATACCCACCCGGCAACCAAACCAGATCGGCATCATCAGACGGGGCTTCATTGGCCAATGGCGAAAACGGCCGGATCTCAGCCCCCGCCGCGCGCCATCCCTCCAACAGATGCGGATAGGTGAACGAAAAAGCCGCATCCCGGGCCAACGCGATTCGTTGCGCCGGAGGCCGCGGCAGCGCGGCTGACGATGGCCCTTTGGGGCCTGAGGAAGCCGCCAGTTTGATCGCTTCAAGGTCCACATGTTCCCGCAGGAATGCTGCGTATCCAACGATGGCACTTTCCAGATCGGGATGCTCAACCGCTTGAATCAGCCCCAGATGACGTTCCGGCAGAGTCAGGTCTCCGCGACGGGGCAATACACCCAGAACCGGCAGACCTGCCCGTTCCATACCCAACCGCGTCAACCGCTCATGCCGAGGGCTGGCGCAGCGGTTTAGGATCACTCCGGCAAAAGGCAGGTCAGGGTTGTACATCTTGAACCCCAGCGCAGTCGCCGCTGCCGATTGGGCCTGACCGCCCACGTCCAATACCAATACAACCGGCCAGCCCATGCGTTGCGCGGTTTCGGCGCTCGATCCGTGGCCCAGCTCTCCGGGTTTGGCGACGCCGTCAAACAAGCCCATCGAGCCTTCGGCCACCACGATATCCGCCCCTTCGGCCTGATCCGAGATCGCGCCAAGCAGCCCGTCGCCCATCGCCCAACTATCAAGGTTGAACGACGCCCGCCCTGCCGCTGCGCGGTGAAAGGCCGGGTCGATATAATCAGGGCCGCTCTTGAACGGCTGTACGGTGAGGCCATCCTCAGCCAGCGCCCGCAAAAGGCCCAGCATCACGGTGGTTTTGCCGGTCCCCGAAGAGGGGGCCGAGATCAGAATGCCCGGAGGGTTCGTCATCGAGTCATTCATCCTCGGGGCTCCAGCTTGACCACGGGCTGTCCGCACTTTGCGGGCGATAGCGACGGTCATAGTCTTTTGAGTACAGGCAGCTTTCGTCAAACCCTTCACCCGCCAGCGCAGGCCCGACCATAATCAGCGCGGTGCGCGAAATGCTTTCATCCAGAGCATCTTTGAGGGTGGCCAATGTCGCGCGGATGATCCGCTCATCCGGCCAGCTGGCCCGGTAGACGACCGCTACGGGGCAGTCCGCGCCATAGGCAGGGCTCAGATCGGCAATCACCTTGTCCAGATTGCCGATCGATAAATGAATGGCCAGTGTCGCGCCGGTGCGGGCGAAGTTCTCCAGTGTTTCGCCTTCGGGCATTGAGGACGCACGGCCCGGGGTCCGCGTCAGAACCACCGATTGCGCCAGGCCGGGCAGGGTCAACTCTGTGCCCAATGACGCCGCAGCCGCTGCGAAGGACGGCACGCCCGGGGTAACGCTGACGGGGATGCCCATCTCTTTCAGACGGCGGATTTGTTCACCCATCGCCGACCAGACCGACAGGTCGCCCGAATGCAGGCGTGCCACGTCTTGTCCGTCCTGATGCGCCGCGTCGATCTCGGCCATGATCTGATCCAGATCCATAGGCGCGGTGTTGATGATCTTCGCGCCTTCGGGACAATGGCTCAGGATCTCCTCGGGCACCAGAGATCCCGCATAGAGGCAAACGGGGCAGGAGGCGATAATATCGCGCCCGCGCAGGGTCAGTAGATCGGCAGCGCCCGGTCCGGCGCCAATGAAATGAACGGTCATGAGTGTCCTCCGATGGCAATGGCGCATGTCGCCAGCCGGTCGTCCGAGATATGTCTGGGTGAAAGAAGCCGCGCGCCAGTTCCGGCGGCGGCCAATGCGGATGCTTCGGCCACGCTGCCGGTGCCATAGGTGGCGCGGCTGCGGTTCGAGCATGTCAGGGTGCGTTGCCCGGCCAGATCGGCTGCGGCAACGAAATGCAAGGGCAGGGCAAGGGTTTCTGCGAAACTGGCCAGAGCCAGATGACCCTCTTTATCAGCAACGGTTGCCAGGGCTTGAACGTCATGCGCAGCGGCGGCGGCGTTATAGGCTGCACGCAGGCTGTCCACTGTCGCGCTTGATGAAAAGCCAAGGCCTGCAACGATCATAGCGTCACACTCCACTGCACGACCGGATAGGCCGATTTCCACCCACGCCGGGGGCCGAGTGGAGCCGATTGCGCGAGCTCAATCCGCAGAAGATCTCCCCCCAATTCTTCGTGCCAGCGGGCCAATAGCGCCTCGCTTTCCAGTGTAACGGCATTGGCGACCAACCGGGTGCCCGCAGGAAGGGCATCGCGGAGCCACGCCAAGAGATCGGCGCTGAGACCGCCTCCGATGAACACAACATCGGGCAGAGGCAGACCTGACAGCGCATCCGGCGCCGTGCCATGAATGACGTTCAACCGATCTTGCCCCAAAGCATCGGCATTGCGTCGAATGCGTTCGGCACGGTCGGCACGCGGTTCGATGGTTGTGGCCGTCAAGGTCGGATCACACATCAACCATTCAATGCTGATCGAGCCTGTACCGCCACCAATATCCCATAGATGCTCGCCGCGTTGCGGGGCCAGCGCCGACAGGGTGAGCGCTCGGATCGGGCGTTTGGTGATCTGGCCGTCGGTTTCGAAAATATCGTCGGGTTTACCGGATACCTTGGGGAAAACGCGCCCTTCGCCTGCAACCTCCAGCCCGACGCAGACCGGGTGATCGAACGTGCCCAGAAGCGCCTCGGTCAACGAGACCGAGCGCGCGCGTTCACGCGGGCCGCCCAATGCCTCCATCACGTGCAACTGGGTATCGGCGAACCCCGTCTCGGTCAGATAGGTCGCAAGTTCCGCAACGGCTGCACCATTGCGCAACAGGATGATCGCCCGCAGCCCCGGAGACAGGTGCGGTCGCAGACGCGTCAGAGGAGCGGCGTGCAGGCCAAAGGTCTGGGTGCCCTCCAACGGCCACCCCAAACGCGCGGCGGCCAGAGAAAAGGTGGATTGGCCGGGCCGGGCGGTCCACTCGGCAGCCTCGAAATTGCGTGCAATCACCGAACCCGCGCCGAACCAGAACGGATCGCCCGAGGCCAGAACCACCGTCGCGCGGCCCCGAAGCCCGGTCAGGATCGGCAGGCCGTCGGAGAAAGGCACTGGCCATTCGATCCGTTCAGCCCCTGTTTCCGGCACCAGTGACAGGTGGCGGGGCGGGCCCATGATGACCTCGGCCCGATCCAGCACTTGACGGTTTGCGGGCGACAGGCCATCAAGCCCATCTTCACCCAGACCCAGAACAGTCATCCACGGAGTATCAGACATGACCAACCTCCTGATCCCCAATGTGCTTATTCTGGGCGGCACGACCGAGGCGAACGCTTTGGCCAAAACTGTTTCCGAACAGGGCCTTGCGGCGACCTATTCCTACGCAGGCCGGGTCGAGAATCCGCGCCCGCAGCCTTTGCCGGTTCGGGTCGGCGGGTTTGGCGGCGTGCAGGGTCTGGTTGCTTATATCCGCGACAACGGGATCAGCCATGTGATTGACGCGACTCATCCATTCGCCTCGCAAATGAGCCGAAACGCGATTGAGGCCTGCCGTGCAGCGCAAACGCCAATGGCCGCGCTGACGCGACCCGCTTGGCGCGTGCAGCCCGGTGATGACTGGCGACACGTTCCCGATATCCCCGCCGCAGTTGATGCGTTGAACGTCGAGGCGCAGCGCGTGTTCCTTGCGGTTGGTCGGATGCACCTTGAGGAGTTCTCTGCCCAGCCCCAGCATCACTATCTGCTGCGTCTGGTCGATGCGCCCGAAGAGCTGCCCTTGCCGAATGCCGACGTGGTTGTCGCCCGCGGCCCGTTTGCCGAGGCTGACGACCGCGCGTTGATGCAGATGCACGGGACGCAGTTGGTTGTGTCCAAGAACGCAGGCGGCACGGGCGCGCGGGCCAAGCTGGATGCGGCGCGGGCGCTGAGCCTGCCAGTGCTGATGATCGACCGTCCGGTCCTGCCAGAGCGGACCGAGCTGTCGACGATTGCACAGGTTCTGGACTGGCTGGCTCATTCCGGGGTGAACCTCGGGGTGTAGACGATCGGCGCGCCGTCGCGCTCGATCACGCGTGTGCGCGATGATCCGACGATGACCACCGTCTGCATATCCGCCATTTCGGGCGTGGCCTCGGCCAGGGTGGAAATCCGGATCGCTTCGTCCTCGCGCGACACGGCGCGCGCGAACAGGATCAGACGTTCAGGCTCACATTCCTCGCGCAGGATTTCCAGCGTCTTTACAAATCCTTCTGGCCGCGACTTCGAGCGCGGATTGTAAAAGGCCATCGAGAAATCCGCCTGTGCCGCCAGACGCAACCGCTTTTCGATCAGCGACCAGGGCTTGAGGTTGTCGCTAAGGTTGATGGCGCAGAAATCATGCCCCATGGGCGCGCCGGCACGGGCAGACGCGGCCAGCATCGCCGTTATACCCGGCAGCACATCAATCTGAAGGTTGCGCCATTCTTCTGGACCGTTCTCCAGCGCTTCGAACACCGCAGCGGCCATCGCAAAGACACCCGGATCACCCGAGGACACAACAACCACGCGTTTCCCCTCAGCCGCCATCTGCAGCGCGTGTTGCGAACGATCGATCTCAACCCGGTTGTCACTGGCATGCACACTCAGGCCGGGGCGTTCGGCCACGCGCGCGACATAGGGGATGTAGCCGACCACATCGGTCGCCTCGGCCAGTGCAGCGGAGACTTCGGGCGTGACCAGGTCTTCATTTCCCGGCCCGAGGCCCGCGATCTTGACCCAGCCGCTCATGGCCGTCGCCCCTGACCGTGTACCAGAATGATCGAGAAATAGGGGGTGATCCCCTCACAATTCTCGGACAATTTGCAGACCCGCTGGTTTGGCATTTGCGCGTATTCCACGATCCACGCGCGATCATACATTCCGGCGGTCTTAAGCGCGCGCTTCACCTTGTCGATGTTGCGCCCGATCTTCATCACGACCAGTGCGTCGGTCTGCGCCATACGCTCGGCCAGAACCTCTTCGGGCAGGGTGGCGGCCAGAACGGTCAGGATGTCGTCGCCCCATGTGATCGGATCGCCGGTTGCTGTCCAAGCGCCGGACATGCCGGTAATGGCCGGGACGACCTCGACGGGGGCGATGTCGCGCAAACGGGTGTAGAGATGCATGAACGAGCCGTAGAAAAACGGGTCACCCTCGCACAGCACGACGACGTCTTCGCCCCTCTCAGCAAGAGCTTTCAGATGCTGCGCGCAGTCCTCGTAGAACGCGGCCAACAACTCGTTGTAGCGCGGATCGTTCAGAGGGATCTCGGTTGTGACGGGGTATTCCATCGGGAATTCTACCGCGCCTTCCGGGATCATACCGTTGACGATCTGGCGGGCCTGACCACTGCGGCCGGGTTTGCGGAAAAACGCCACATGGCGGGCATTGCGCAGCAGGCGGTCGGCCCGCACGCTCATCAGGTCGGGGTCACCGGGGCCGAGGCCAACGCCATATATCTTGCCGGCGCTCATTCGGCGCGGCTCGCGATGGCGTTGATGGCGGCGACTGTGATGGCGCTGCCACCGAGACGGCCTTTGACGATGCAGGACGGCACCGGCTGCGCCTCCCACAGGGCGTCCTTGGATTCGACCGCGCCGACGAAGCCCACAGGGCAACCGATGATGGCGGCGGGGCGCGGGCAGTTGGGGTCTTCCAGCATGTTCAGCAGGTGAAACAGGGCCGTCGGCGCGTTGCCGATGGCGACCACAGCGCCTGCCAGATGCGGGCGCCACAGCTCAAGCGCTGCGGCCGAGCGTGTGTTGCGCATCTCAGCGGCCAAAGGGCGCACACGCTCGTCATGCAGGGTGCAGATGACCTCATTCTCGGCGGGCAGGCGGAACCGGGTTACGCCCTCGCTGACCATGCGCGCGTCACACAGGATCGGCGCGCCTTTTTCCAGAGCGGTGCGTGCGGCACTGACGAAACCGGGTGAGAAATGGACGAACTCTTCCAGCCCGACCATGCCAGCCGCGTGGATCATCCGAACCGCGACCTGCTCTTCATCGGCGTCGAACCGGGCCAGATCGGCCTCGGACCGGATGGTTGCAAAGCTCTCCTTGTAGATCGCCGCGCCGTCGGTTTCGTATGTGTAGGGCATCAGTTGAAGTCCATCGTCATCAGTGTTTCGGGGGTCAGCCCGCGTAGGATTGGCTCATCCCCCGCACGGCCCTGTTTGACAAGATCAAATCGTCCGTTCTGGCCGACTAAAGTCACATCCGCGGGGCCCATCCGGGCGCACCCTTTGGAACACCCCGAAACATGAAGTGTGCCGGGTACAAGCGGGGCCAATTCGCGCGCGATATCGCGGGTTTCCGCTTGCGCCTGCGGGCAGAACGGAGCGCCGGGGCAGGCGTCAGTGGTCATAAGCGGGTCGGTGCCATCCGTGACAAAACCCGGTGCGGGTACCGCCGCCCCGCCTTCCAGCAGGATCAGTCGCCAAGGGGTGACACGCAGGGCAGAGGCGCCGCCGTCGCGGATCAGTGCGCGCAGCTCATTTGCTGGCAATTGCCCGAAGGCCGCACCGTAGAGGTTGCCCAGATCGCAAGTGCCTGGTTGTAACGACGCGCCAATTGGTCCGGGGTCGCGGCCCTGCCATTCCGCAGGCAGACCAAAAGCCGCCACGGCCCGGGCCATGCGGCGGGTGTCTGGTGTGAAGACCTCGGCAAACCATGTGGCCAGAGCAATCAGGTGATAAATGGCCCCGGCCTCGGAGACGACACGTCCGGTCTGCGCCCCATCTGCGCGCAGGATCAGACCTTCGGCGGAACGCTCCAACCGGATATCGGCCGAATCCGCCGCCAGCAGGCGCTCCGGTCCTGTATCTATGGCAAAGCCGAATTTGGCCGGCAGCGCGGGCAAATCGTTCAGGCGGTCGATCAATTCCTGCGTCAGCCGCGCGGTCAGATCGCCCGGCTGGTAGAGCGGTGAGACCAGAATGTTGCGCCGGACCTCAATACCCGGCTCCGCGTCCAACAGCCCAAGCGCGGACAGCTCGGACAGCAATGCCTGGTGTTCACTTTCCTGCACGCCGCGCAACTGCAGGTTCGCACGGTTGGTCAGGTCGATTGTGCCGTTGCCGAATTGCTGGGCCAGTTCACACAAGCCAAGCGCTTGTGGCGCGGTCAGCCGAGCCAGCCGAGGGCGCACGCGCACCACCAGCCCATCCCCAGACATCATCGGTCGGTGGGCGCCGGGGCACCAACCTTGGACGACTGGTTTTGGGGTGGACGCGCTCATCCCAGCCCCTCCAGATCCGCACGGATCGAGTTGCGCCGCGTATTCCACAAACCGGCATCCAGCAAGGCGCGGAACCGGTCCTGCATGGCCTGATGGGCCTGCGGATTGGCCTGCTGCAGGAAGGCATCCACATCTTCATCGCCCAGTGTGGCATCGTGGTAGAGGTCGAACAGATGCGGCGCAACGGTGCCCGACAGATGCGCAAACGAGGCCATGTGATCCAACGTCGCCGCGATCTCGGCCGCGCCCCGGAAGCCGTGCCGCTGCATCCCGGCGATCCAGTCCGGATTGGCAGCGCGGGCGTGGACAACGCGGCTGATCTCTTCCGGCAGGGTTCGGGCGCGTGGGTTTGCAGGGTTGGTATTGTCCAGATGATACAGCTGCGCGGTGCCGCCCGTAGCCTTCTTGGCGGCGGCAAAACCGGCCTCATGCGTGGCGTAGTCATTGGCCAGCAGCAGGTCTGTCTCGGTCAGGTCCTGCAGGTGAACAAAACTGTCGGCATGCGCCACGCGTTGTGTGATGCCCGCCTTATCCTGAACGATATTCTCGCCCTCCAGCGCAAAAGAGCTGGCCTCAAGCCATGCCTCACCCGCCTGCGCGCGGGCCTCTTCAGTATAGACCTCGGACAGCTGGGTCATGTTGACGCCATAGCTGCCGGGCGCGGGGCCGAACACACGGGCCGACGGGGCCTGACCGGCATAGGGGTTCCAGTCGGTCGCCTCATCCCGCGCCGCCAATGCGCGGATCGCCTGACCGTAAAGTGCCGAGAGGGTCGGGAAAACGTCCCGAAACAGGCCCGACACGCGCAGCGTCACGTCCAAGCGCGGGCGGCTGAGGTCGGTGATCGGCAGCACCTCGATCCCCGAGACCCGCTCAGAGCCTTTATCCCAGACCGGTTTCACGCCCAAAAGGTGCAGCGCCATGGCGAATTCCTCTCCCGCCGTGCGCATGGTGGCCGAGCCCCACAGATCGACGATCAGCCCCTTGGGATAGTCGCCTTCTTCCTGAAGGTGGCGGCGGACCAGTTCCTCGGCCAGTTTGACGCCTTGGGTGTAGGCCGCCCGCGTCGGCACCGAGCGGGGGTCGGTGGTATAGAGGTTCCGCCCGGTCGGCAGAACATCCGAGCGACCGCGATAGGGGGAACCGGACGGCCCGGCCTCGATCCGTTTCCCGGCCAGCGCGTCGATCAGAGCGTTGCGTTCCGCATGGGCCGAAGGCGCGGGGTCGAAAGTACCGGGAACCTCAGGCGCACGGCCATAGATATGCAGCCCGTCGCCGAACTGGCTTTCTTTGATATCGCAGACAAAGCGGTCGATGCGGGTAATCGCCTCGGCGGTGCAGGTGGCCTGATCGAGACCCAGATCGCTTTCCAACCCGATGGCTTGTGCCTCGTCGCGGATATTTTCCTGCAGGCGGTCACGGCGTTTGGGATCAAGCCCGTCTGCGTTCGAGAACTCATCAAGCAGAGACTCCAGACGTACCATACGATCTGGGGTGCCGCTTTCCTTCATAGGGGGCGGGATATGGCCCAGCGTCACGGCCCCGATCCGACGCTTGGCTTGCGCGGCCTCGCCTGGGTCGTTGACGATGAAGGGGTAGATCACTGGCAAGTCGCGGATCAGCGCCTCGGGCCAGCAATTCGCCGACAGAGCAACGGACTTGCCCGGAAGCCATTCCAGAGTGCCATGCGCGCCGATATGGATCAAAGCGTCTGCGCCCAGCCCCTTGCGCAGCCACAGATAGAAGGCGACGTAGCTGTGACGCGGGGTGCGAGACAGGTCGTGATAGTCGTCATTGCGCAGCTCGGGTGTGCCGCGTTCGGGCTGTAGAGCAACGAGCGCGTTGCCTCGGCGCAGGGCGGTGAAGTGGAACGCGCCTTCAGTAAAAACCGGGTCGTCTTCGGGCTTGCCCCAAACGGTTTGGAGATCGGCCCGCAGTTGCTCAGGCAGGTCAGCTAGGGCTGCCTGGTAATCTTCCAAAGACCATGAAATGCGCGCATCCAGCAGGGTTTCAGCAATTGGTTCGGCCGGTGCGGTGTTGTAGCCCTCGGCCTGAAGATCGGTCAGGATCGCCTCGGCCGAGGCCAGCGCGTCGAGCCCCACCGCATGCGCCATTTGCCAGTCTTTGCCGGGATAGGTCGACAGCACCAGCGCGGGCACCTGATCCGCCTTGGGCTTGTCATGCAGGGTCAGCCAGCCGGTGACACGGTCGATAATCGCTTCGATCCGTTCTTGCTCAGCCCGGTGGGCAAAGCGGGAATATTCCAGATGCGGATCACGCTTGCCCGGTTCCTTGAACGAGGCAATGCCCGCTGAAATGCGCCCGTCGACTTCGGGCAGCACCACATGCATGGCAAGATCGGCAGGGGAAAGGCCCCGTTCGGCCTCGGCCCAAGCCTTGCGGCGGGACGTGGCGAGGGCCATCTGAAACACGGGCACGCCCGCCGCGTCCAAAGGGGACGTACCCGATGCGCCTTTGCCCGAGAACGAGGTTGCGTTGATGATTGCCGAAGGCTTCAGCGCGACGATGTTGTCACGCAACCACTCAGCCGCAGCAGGAGCCTTGAGCGAAGGGGCGAAGAGACCTACGGCCTCGAACCCGCGATCTCGCAAGCTGCGGATCACGGTGGCGACAGGGGCCGTGTCCGCCGAGGTCAGATAGGCGCGATAGAAGGTGACGACGATACGTTTTGCGTCGCCCGCAAAGGCAGTCTCAACCGGGATCACGCCGCGATCAGGACACCACGCGCCAGATTCGGGCAGGGTTTTAGCCCCCATAACAGGGCCGGCATAAAGCCCCGCCGCCAACGCCATCTGCGCCAAGGCGGCCTGTGCCGCGACTTCGCCGCCTGTGTCGCAGAGATGTGCCAGACGGCGCAGGGTCGAGACGGGCAGGGTGGAATAGTCATCCAGCCGCGGGTCCTCACGCCCGTCGGCGGGTAGGACGGCCAACGCGATGCCCTTGGCCTTCGCCAGCGACAGCACTTGCTGCAGCCCGTAAGCCCAGTAAGGCACGCCGCCAATCAGGCGGATCAGAATGCCCTTCGCACCCTCCAGCGTCTGCTCCACGTAGGTGTCGACGGACAGAGGATGTTTCAACGCCGTCAGGTTCGCCAACCGCATCGTGGGCATACGCCCATCCGGCCCGCCACCGCGATGCCAGCCCGCCGCGAAAGCGCCAAGGTCGCTGTCCGAGAAGGACAGCACCACCAAATCCGCCGGGCTCTGGCCCAGATCGGTTGGGATTTCCGTTTCTTCTAACCCGTGGCTTTCGCGGAAGACGACGTGCATGGGCCTTACTCGGCGGCCTCGGTCACACCCGCGAGGATATCGCGGATTTCCGCTTCTTTGATATCGTCATGCTCGGCGATCACCACCATGCGCGAGCGGCGTTCCTCACCGGGGCCCCATGGACGGTCGTATTGATGACGCACACGGGCACCCACGGCCTGCACCAGCAGGCGCATCGGCTTGCCTTGCACGGCGGCATAGCCTTTGACGCGCAGGATGTTCAGCTCATTGGCCAGACGTTCGATCTTGGCGACCAAATCGGCAGGATCGGACTGTTCCGGCAGATCAACGATGATGCTTTCGAAATCGTCATGCTCGTGATCGTGGTGACCGTCGTGATGCGAAGGACGAGCGTCCATGTCATCCTCGGCTGCGGCCTCAAGACCCAGAACGACGCGCACATCCACGGCGCCTTCGGCCACTTCGACAACGGGCAGCGGGCGAGGGGCCTCGGCGGCGATGATCTCTTTGGCTTTTGCCACGCCTTCGGGACCGGCCAGATCAGGCTTGGTCAGCAGGATGATATCGGCGCAGGAAATCTGATCCTCAAACACCTCGGATAAGGGCGTTTCATGGTCGATCGAGTCATCAGCCATGCGCTGAGCGTCCACCGCTTCGACATTCGGAGCAAAGCGACCAGCGGCGACGGCCTCGGCATCGGCCAGCGCGATCACGCCATCAACAGTGATTTTCGATCGGATATCGGGCCAGTCGAACGCCTTCAGCAGCGGCTTGGGCAGGGCGAGGCCCGAGGTTTCGATCAGGATGTGATCGGGGCGCGGCTCCAGCGCCATAAGGGCTTCGATGGTCGGGATGAAATCATCGGCCACAGTGCAGCAGATGCAGCCGTTCGCCAGTTCCATGATGTTTTCCGCCGGACAATCCGGGATCGCGCAGGATTTCAGGATATCGCCATCGACGCCGACATCGCCGAACTCATTAACAACCACGGCCAGACGCTTGCCTTGCGGGTTCTGCATCAGGTGCTTAACGAGAGTTGTTTTGCCCGAGCCCAAGAAGCCAGTGATCACGGTGACGGGGAGTTTTTCCAAGTTGCTCATTTCAGGGCTCCAATCGGGGGAATACGGGCTGCGCAGTTTTTGCGGAAGTGTTCAGGGCGCTCACGCCATTTGACCAAGCCGTCCTCGGTCGCGAGGTACTTGGTGGCGCCGTCCACGATCACGTCGACATGGTCGGTTTCGTTCAGATGTTCATAGACGAAGGTCCAGCGTTCCGGGCCGCCACGCAGCACGATGGAACAGCCCTCGTTGCAGTTGGATAAACACTCCACGGCTTTAAGGGTTATCCCTTCCGGCAGGTCCGCCTGTTCAAGCGCCTTGTGCAACAGGGTGCCGGGGCGTTTCGCGTCGTCTTCAACGGGCAGTCCGCGACGACAGGTGGTGCAAACCAGCAATTCGACCGGAGCGGTCTCGGTCATGTCTCTCATCCCCCCAAATCCTCATCGTGGGGGACGGGGTTTCATGCGGGTCCCTTGACCCGACACCGGAACACCCCGTCCGGTTTCATCTTCGGGCGCTGGCAGGTCTCCCGGCTTGCGGATGTCAGAGGCGTCCTCTGTCGGATGTCCCGCCTTCCCGGCTTTGCGCCAGTGGCTCGGGCACCCTCTCCGGTCACGGTCGCGGGGGCGGCTGCGTTTGGCGGAAAACCCGTTGACGCATTCCCTTTTCATCTGCTCTCACAGACACCAACAGGAGGCTCATGCGGCACCGACCCTCAGCTTGTCAAGCGCGATGCAGTCCAGACCGCTGTGGTGCGTTGAAAAGCGACCTGCCAGCGTCGCTAGGCGGCATGAATCGGGCGCTGAGGCGTGGTCGCATGGCCTTAGGGCGCAAACGGAGGCGAAATCCATGAAAGTAGGTTTTATCGGGCTTGGGAATGTGGGCGGCAAGCTGTCGGGGTCATTGCTGCGTAATGGAATCGACCTGACGGTTCATGACCTGAGTTCCGATCTGGTTGAGGCCTTCGTCGCGCAGGGGGCCAAAGCGGCTGATAGCCCGGCCCAGATGATGCGCGATTGCGATGCCGTGATCACCTGCCTGCCGTCGCCTGCGGCTTCGGACGCGGTGATGCAAGAGATGCTGCCCGAGGTTGGTCCAGGTAAGATCTGGATGGAGATGTCCACCACCGACGAGGCTGAGGTCAAGCGGTTGGGGGCTTTGGTTTTGGAGCGCGGAGGGGCCGCAGTCGATTGCCCTGTCTCGGGTGGCTGTCACCGCGCGGCGACGGGCAATATCTCGATCTTCGCTGGCTGCGACCGCGACACGTTCGAACTTATCTTGCCCTTCCTGACCACCATGGGGCGGCGCGTTCTGCACACCGGAGAGCTCGGCTCGGCCTCGGTTCTGAAGGTGCTGACCAACTATCTTGCCACGGCCAACCTGATCACCTGTGCCGAAGCGCTGGTCACCGCCAAGGCCGCCGGTATGGATTTGAACACCACCTATGAGGCCATCAAAATCTCGTCAGGGACCTCGTTCGTGCACGAAACGGAAAGCCAGGTGATCCTGAACGGTTCGCGCGATATTTCGTTTACGATGGATTTGGTGAAAAAGGATATCGGCCTCTTTCAGGACGTCGCCGACCGCGCCGGTGTTCCGCTGGAAATCAATCCGGTGATGATCAAGATCTTTGAGGATGGCATCGCCCGGTTTGGCGAGCGTGAGTTGTCGCCAAACATCATCAAACGCCTGGAGGAGGCCACGGGCTTGGACATCCGCGCACCGGGTTTTCCTACGGAAATGCAGGACGATGAGCCGGAAGAACCAGGGTACGAGGTTGTGCCTCAGGGGCGTTCCTCCTGAAAACTGATTTCCGAAGACGGTATTTAGAGGAAGGGGATGTGGAGGCGAGTACCGGAATCGAACCGGTGTACACGGATTTGCAATCCGCTGCGTCACCACTCCGCCAACTCGCCTTTTCAAGTAAAATCAAATACTTGCCGTGGTGTGGTGGGCGTTTTAGCAGCTTTCATCGGGGGCGTCCAGAGGATTGCCGTCGATTTTGGGCCGCAAATCAATATTTGTGGGCGGCCGGTCTAAACGGATCGTGAACCAGGCTTGCGGCATCTGGGCCGTTGTCGAGACAGGTCGAGTGTGGCACAAGCCATTTATCCAAGGGATTGAAAAGAGAGATCAGATGTCAGATTTCGCAGCCCGGCGCCGCACCATGGTTGATACGCAGGTACGACCCTCGGATGTGACCAAGTTTCCAATTATCGACGCGATGCTGTCCGTTCCGCGTGAAAGCTTTGTGCCAACTGCACAGCGCGAAGCGGCCTATGTCGAAGGGTTGATCGATCTGGGCAACAACCGCTGCATTCTTGAGCCGCGCACTCTAGCCAAGATGTTGGATGCGCTGAATATCTCCAATGAAGAAATGGTCCTCGATATCGCGTCGGCCTACGGGTATTCGACCGCAATCGCCGCTCGAATGGCGCAGCTGGTGGTAGGCGTCGAATCCGACGAACATCTTGCCTCTGAGGCGCAAAGCGTGCTGACGGAAGAAAACGTCGATAATGCCGTCATCCATGTAGGTCCTCTTGAAGAAGGGGCTGCCGAGCATGGCCCTTATGACGTGATTATGATACAAGGTGGTGTCGAACATGTGCCCGACGCGGTGCTGGACCAATTGAAGGATCAGGGCCGGATCGCATGTCTATTTGTGGACGGGCAACTGGGTACGGTTCGCATCGGTCGCAAGGCCGGTGGTGTGGTCAGTTGGCGGGATGCCTTCAACGCCAGTGCGCTGGTTTTGGACGGTTTTTCCCAAGAGTGTGCATTTTCGCTATAGTCCGCTGACTGTTGTTTCCACCACCTTGATTAGTTGAACATAAAGACGCAAACTGCCGGAGAGGCAGCGTAATTTCGATTTGAGAGGATTTGGTATGCGTGGAAAGACAGCGGGAAAGCTGGTCAAAGCGCTTGCAGTGACTGCGGCCATTGCCCTGAGTACTGTTCCCGGACGGGCCGTCTGGGCTGACAATCTGACAGATGCGTTCATCGGAGCGTATAACACCAGCGGTCTGCTGGAACAGAACCGAGCCCTGTTGCGGGCAGCGGATGAAGACGTAGCAATTGCACTTTCCGCGCTGCGCCCGATCATCAACTGGACGGTTCAGGTCAGTCAGGATTACACGAGAACAAGAACTGACTCCGTCAGAACAAGCACCGACCCGTCGCGATTCTTCTCGGGTCTGACGCTCAGCCAGCTTTTGTATGATGGCGGGGCATCGGTGCTGGGCAAGCAGTCCGCACAGGAAACGGTTCTGTCGACGCGCCAGTCGCTGATCGATATCGAGCAGCAAGTTCTTTTCCGGGCCGCAACCGCGTATCTGAGCGTCCTGCTGCAAGAAGAAACAGTTCAGATTCGGCAAAACAACGTCGATCTGTCGAGCGAGGAACTTCGGGCCTCGAATGACCGCTTCGAAGTGGGTGAAGTCACGCGTACCGACGTGGCTCTTTCTGAGGCGCAGCTGGCCAGTTCGCGCGCGGATCTTGCGGATGCCAAAGGGGATCTCAGCACTGCTCAGGCCGAATATGTGAATGCGGTCGGCAAACTGCCGGGGCGTACGGCTGGGCAGCCGGGGCTTCCGAATCTCCCACGCTCGCAATCCGAGGCAATCAGCCTCGCGCAGCGCAATCACCCGGCGATTCTATCGGCTCAGCACCAGGTGCGGGCGCTGGATTTGATCGTGCAGCAACAACGCGCCAACCTTGGGCCCAATGTCAGCCTGAACGCGGATGCGGGTGTGACGCAGCGATATGACAATGATGACTACATCAACGACGCCACGGTTTCGCTGAACTTCAACCAGCCGATCTATGCAGGCGGTCGTCTTGCAGCCAACGTACGTCGCGCGATGGCAACCCGGGATTCGTCGCGGGCCAATCTGCTGAACGTGCAGAAGAACATCACGCAAGGCGTGACAGATGCCTTTGTTCGGTTCCAAACGGCAACGGCCAGCCTGACGGCCTCGACCGAGCGGGTCCGGGCCTCGCAAGTGGCCTTTGACGGGATTCGCGAAGAGGCGACGCTGGGCGCGCGAACCACGCTGGACGTGCTGACCGCTCAGCAGGATCTTCTGGATGCCCAATTGGCCGAGGTGGCCTCGCGCACGGAACGGTCATTGGCGGCATACCAGCTGCTGCAGGCGCAAGGCCTTCTGACGGCTGAACGTCTGGGGCTTGCGGTGCAGATCTATGATCCGACGCTGTACTACAATCTGGTCAAAAAGGCTCCGGCGCAGGTCAGCAAGCAAAGCAAGGATCTAGATCGCGTTCTCAAAGCGTTGCGGCGGGACTGATCTATACTACTGGTTGTGACGCCCGACGTGTTTGGCTACACTTGGTCTCAAGAATAGAGCGGTAGAGAACAATGTCGGATAGCGTCATGACCTCAGGTATCGAGGATGTACTGTCGTCGGTAAAACGACTGGTGAGCGAAGACGGTCGCAAAGTGTCGGATACCGATACTGCGGCCGCTCCACGCAAGCCGGGCCGATTGGTCTTGACGGACGCGCTGCGCGTTGGTGACGCGCCAAAATCCGAACCCCTGAAACTGGAACCTAAATACAGTCCCGAGGATTCGGCAAAGCCGATGCTCCTGCGGGCCTGTGATATTGTTCAGCCGGGCGAAGCAGCCAATCACGATGGTGCTGAGGAGGTCGGCGACGAGACCACGTCGGACAACCCGACCGGCAGCCTGAGTGCCAAGATTGAAGCCCTTGAGGCCGCCATCGCGCGAACCGAGGACCAATGGGAGCCGGACGGAGACAGCGACGACGCGTATTCCGGCACGCCCTCGAAGGCGCTGCATTGGATACCTGCGCCCACCTTTGAAGAGGAGGACGCCGAGGATGTGGATGCGCCCTCAGGCGAGGCGGATGCCGCGAAAGAAGAACCGGCGACATTCGTTCGGCATGGGGACACTCCTAAAGCAGACCCAGTTGAAGACGACGCGCCTGAGGAAGCGATCGAGGACGAGATCGGGTTGTCTGCGTCCGAGGAGGAGGCCTTGCGTGAGATGATCGCCGAGGTTGTCCGGTCCGAGCTTCAGGGCGCGTTGGGGGAACGCATCACCCGAAATGTCCGCAAGATGGTCCGGCGTGAGATTCACCGCGCGCTGACCGCCAAAGAGCTGGAATAGAAGCTCAGGCCCGTTGCGGCGTCTGAGCAAGCTCCAGCAGTAGATCCAGATCCATATGCTGTTCAAGATGGTCTGCCAGATCATCCAGCGCCTGTTCGACTCCGTCTTCGTATGCGGTCTCGGAGGTGACATCCAAACCCGACAGGTACTGCGCACGGAAGGCATCGGATGAGAAAATCCCATGCAGATAGCTGCCCAGAATGCGCCCATTGGCACTGGCTGCTCCTTCAGGGCGTCCTTGCACCTCAAGCCAGGCACGTGCGCAATCAGGCCCTTCGGTGCGGCCCATGTGAATCTCGTAGCCGCTGACGGGTTCGCGATTTGGCAGGGCGCAAGCCTCGGTTAGGGTCACGTGTTTCTTGCCCGCCATGACCGTGTCAACGTCCAGTAGCCCTAGGCCCTCAACCGTGCCGGGGCGGCCATCCACGCCTTCGGGGTCTGAGATCGTTTTCCCTAGCATCTGATATCCGCCACACAGACCTAAAACGTGACCACCACGGCGCACATGTGCGTAGAGGTCGATATCCCAGCCCTGCTTCCGGAAATAGGTCAGATCACCGATGGTCGATTTGCTGCCGGGCAACAGCACCAGATCGGCATCACCGGGCAGGGGGCGGCCTGCGGGAATGATCTCGACACTGACGCCGGGCTCAGCCGACAGAGGGTCCAGATCGTCGAAATTGGCCATGCGCTCCAGTTGAGGCACCACAACCTTGCAGGCCCCACCGGTATGAGAGCGGATGTCCATCATATCTTCGGCGGGTAGTTTCCATGCGTCGTGGAACCAGGGCACAACACCCAGGCAAGGCCAGCCGGTCCGTGAGGCGATATCATCGCGCCCTTCATCAAACAGAGATACATCGCCTTTGAAGCGGTTGACGGCAAAGCCACGGATCATCGCCAGATCGCCCTCGTCCAGCACGGCCTGAGTGCCCACGATTTGCGCAATCACACCGCCCCGGTGGATATCGCCAACCAGCACTACTGGAGCCCCGGCCGCGCAGGCGAAACCCATATTGGCGATGTCACCTTTGCGCAGGTTTGTCTCAGCCGGGCTGCCCGCGCCCTCAATCAGGACCAAATCAGCGTCGCCGCACAGCCGGTCAAAGCTTTCGAGCGCGGCCCCCAGCAGTTTGGATTTGTCCTTGCGATAGTCGCCCGCCTTCATGGTTCCGGCACGCTGCCCCTGCACGATGATCTGCGCGCCGGTGTCCGTTTCGGGCTTGAGCAGGACCGGGTTCATATCCGTATGGGTCGGGCGTTTGGCTGCGCGCGCTTGCAAGGCCTGTGCGCGTCCGATTTCACCTCCGTTTTCTGTCACAGCCGCGTTGTTCGACATGTTCTGCGGCTTGAACGGGGCGACCCTCAGACCGCGCCGCGTGAACGCTCGCGCCAACCCGGCAACCAGAACCGATTTGCCGACATTGCTGCCGGTGCCTTGAATCATGATGGCGCGAACCATTGGCGTCTCCTATATGTTGGGGGCAAATGACCTGATTTGACGCCAAAGGGAAAGCCCCAGATGAACACGCCTGCGCATCTTTTGATCGGCGCAGCCGCCTTTGCGCGGCCTGCACGCGGGCGCATCCTTTGGGCGGCTGTGCTGGGGTCGCTGTTGCCGGACCTGTCGCTGTACCTGATGGCGGCGGTGTCTTTGCATATTCTCAACATCCCGCCACATGTGGTGTTCGACGAACTGTATTTTTCACCGCAATGGCAGACGGTTTTCGCCATCGATAACTCGTTCATCCTGTGGGGGCTGGCACTGGCGCTGGGGCTTTGGCGGGGGTGGCGAGTCCTGTCGGTCGCGGCATCGGCAGGGCTATTGCATATAATGATGGATTTCGGGCTGCATGCGGGGGACGGGCGCCCTCATTTCTGGCCACTGAGCGATTGGGTCTTTCACAGCCCGGTCAGCTATTGGGACACGTCGCATCACTCGATTTGGGTTATGCCGGTGTCAATCGCGCTATGCGTCGGCTCTTATGTCGTGCTTTGGAGCAGGGGGCTTTCGTTGTCCGCAAAGCTCTTCTTCGCGCTGCTGCTGGCGGCCGAGATCTGGATCGCACGGCAATGGGTTCTGTTCTTCTAGGCAGAGCCAAAGAAAAACGCGCCCCAAAGTCTGGAGGCGCGATTTTTCGTAGTGAAATCGCCTTGGATCAGGCGGCTTCGGCTTGTTGGGCGGCGTTGCGACGCTCGCTTTCTTCGCGTGACAGGGCGACGGAAGTCCGCACACCACGGCCAACGAAGTCCATCAATCCGCTAACAACCCGCTCATTCGGGTCAATACCCGCGCAGGACAGCACCTCGCGACCATCGCGCGAGCGGGCCCAGCGGGCGATTTGTTCGGGGCCGTTGCCGTATTTCTTGTCATCGGCGATGGCATCATCCAGTGCGGCCAGCACAACAGCCGCGAAAAGTTTACGCGCACGATTGCCTTGCTCATTGTTAAAGGCAGTGCCGTCAACGAAATCTCTCATCTCGTCTTCCTTGTTGTTCTTGCTCTTGCATTTTCGGCGTGACGGTCCTTATGACCTATTAGCTCCGATTCGGATACAGCTAAAATGCATAGTTGCGTTGCGTCATTTGCATGGCTTGCTGCATGTGCAGCACTAGGTGTCGTTGTCTTGTCAGGGATGGTCCTGCCAGATATAGGGACGACAACTGACGCATCAACCGTTTGTGAAGGAATTATGTCATGCCCAAGATCAATGGGAACGAAATTCGCCCCGGCAACGTGCTTGAGCATAATGACGGGCTGTGGGCGGCTGTAAAAGTAGACCATGTAAAGCCCGGTAAAGGCGGCGCTTTTGCACAGGTCGAACTGCGCAACTTGCGCAACGGGTCTAAATTGAACGAGCGGTTCCGGTCGGCGGACAAGGTCGAGCGTGTGCGGCTGGAACAGAAGGATCAGCAGTTCCTGTACGAATCCGACGGCATGCTGGTGTTCATGGATGCCGAGACCTATGAGCAGATCGAACTGCCTGCAGACCTGCTGGGCGAGCGTCGCCCGTTTCTGCAGGACGGCATGACCATCGTGGTCGAGTTTTACGAATCCGAGGCGCTGAACGCCACGCTGCCCCAAAAGGTCACTTGCCAGATCGTCGAGACCGAGCCGGTGGTCAAAGGTCAGACCGCTGCGAACTCGTTCAAACCGGCGGTTCTGGACAATGGCGTCAAGGTTATGGTGCCTCCGTTCATCGGTCAGGACGAGATGATTGTGGTGAACACCGAAACCATGGAATATTCTGAGCGCGCCTGATCGCCGCCCGTATGTATTGAAACAGACCGCGCTAGCCTGCCGCTGCGCGGTCTTTTTATGTGCGGTGGCGATAGCGTGTCGGATCAGGGCCAAACAGCTCTAGCATCAACTCATACTTGATCCGGTTGGCGCTGACTTGCCGGTAAAAGGCGATCAAGAAGGCCGTGGGTCCCTGAATGCGGCCGAGGCCACTGGTGGCGGCCACAACGGTCCCCACATCGGTTTTTCCTTCAAGCACCAGCCAGCCGCCTAGCATCAAAATGCCGACCGTTCCCGCGCCGTTGATCACGCTCAGCAAGAACTTGGCTGAGAGCTTCCACAGGAACATTCGTTTGCGGGTTTCATAGATGTCGTCGAACAGGGCATTGATATCCTGCTCGACCGCGTCAAGATCCTCGGTTGTCAGCTGATCGGTCGCACTGCGCAGGATGCGGACGCGTTCGGCCACGAAGACATTCACTTTGCGCTGCGAGACCAGAACGATGATGATCTGCGGCACGATCATCGAAAAGGCGATCAGGCCCAGCCCCGGCTGCGTGGATGAGATATAGCCGATGACACTGATCAACGTGCCGATCTGGACCACCGGGTCCGAGAATGCGCCGCCTGCGAATTTGCCCAGCTCCTCCGCCTCGGCCGAGATTGCCGTGGTCATGGTGCCCTTGCGCACGCTCTCGCCGGTTTCGTTGATGTCTGAGGACCGCCAAAGCAGGCGTTGGCGGATCAAGCGGATCATGTCCTCGCCCAAAGTACCCGCGCGGTAACCCAGAACCCATTTCAACGCGAGGCTCAGCAGGATCACCCCCATCATGCCAAGACCCAGATAGACCAGGCGTTCTGCGCCCACATCGAGCGAGGTCAGATGGTTGACGATTGCGCGTTGAAACTCCAGCGGAACAGCGGCCAGAGCGGCCACGGCCACCGAGAGTAGGATCAGTAGGATCTGACGCCCGGCGCTTGCGCGCCAAATTGCGGAGTAAAGTCTGAGCATGCGGGTATCCGGTTCATTCGAATAGCCGCACTGTGGCAGGGCGGGGACCGGGGTTCAAAGGGTCAGCGTTGAAACCGCTTTGGCCACGTGCCGATTGAGCAACAAAAAATCAGTCGATCAGACGGATCGTGGCCGCGTCGGCCTGCATGTCACCGGTTGCCCGATCAAAGCGCAGATAGGCGATGGCGTGGCCGCCCGATTGCGTGAACAGGGTGCCCACCGGCTTGCCGTTGGCCTCAATCGCGCTGCCCACAGGGGCTGCCCCGTCGATGGCGACGCGACACAGTCCTTTGCGCAGCTCAGTCTTGTGTTTCATGCGCGCAGTCACCTCTTGACCGACATAGCAGCCCTTTTTGAAGTCGACGCCCTGCAGCGGTTCGAACCGGGATTCGAGGATATAGCTGTCCGGGTGCAATTCGATGCCGGTTTCGGGAATACAATGGCGCACGCGGATTGCGTCCCAATCGGTATCATCATCGCTTTCCGTCGACGCGATGTAAGCCCGCCAGCCCAAGTCAGGATGACGCGGGTCAGGCAGTGCGCCCTCTGGCGCAGGCCCGGTGCCACGATGCAGGTTAAGGCCCGAGGCCTCGATCGCCACATCCGCCCGCAGCTTGTACATGCCTAACCGTTTGATCAGGCCATCCGCCAACGACTCGGCCACATCCAGCAACAAGGCGTCGCCGTCGCGTTTCAGGAAGAAATCGGCCAGGTATTTGCCCTGCGGCGTCAATAGCGCGGCATAGACCAGCCCTGCATCCAGCCCGCTGATGTCATTTGTGATCAGGTCCTGCAAAAAGCTCTCGGTATCCGAGCCGGTCAGGCGCAATATGCGACGGGTTGGCATGGCGTGGTCCTTATCATCTGCCTCGGCCCCGAGATATAGGGAGTTTTGTGGCCGAGACCAGTAGGTTTCGGTGCTTTGACAGGCCTGCACTAGCTGTCTGCCTGCGCTTTGCTAGGGCTGTCAGGCGCTGTATCGGTCACCTCCTGCGGCGCGTCAGGATGCCGCGTTGTCCGCAGCTCGACAATGGATTTCCCCAATCGGAAGGGCGCGGCAAAACTGACAAGACACAGCGCTACGATCTGTAGAACAAGAATGTGGGCGTTGGCCTGCAGATACTCCCATTCATCTTTCAGCTTGCTGACCTGCTCGATCAGCTCATCGTAGCTTTGGGCGAGGATCAGATAGTCTCCGGCAATTGCGGGGACTTTGCGGCGCAAATTGTCGATGGCGGTTTGGGTTTCGTCATCCAGCGAGGTGAAGACCAGAAATTGTTCAATATCGAATGCATCGGCTTTGGCAGCCATCTCCTCCATCTCGTCTTTTTCTTGCCGACCGAACAGGAAATGCAAACCCTGCAGGGGGGCGACCTCGTTTGTGACCGCGATGAAAAGAGGCAGATCGGTATTGCTGGCGGTTGAGGCCGACAGAAACTCGACCTTTTCGCACAAGGCACCGGTGTCGGGGTCATAGGCGGGGTCGCAAAACCGCAACCGGAACCGCGCCGCATCACGGTCAAAAGCCGAGGATGCTGCGTAGGCCACGTCTATCTGCCGATCCAGCTGCGAGCTGTCGGATGTATAAAGCCCCGCTAGAACGGCTACCAGAGCGCCGATCCCGCCGAGGACCACCCAAACCAAATCGGCCAGCTTCCACGCCCTGTGCCCGGCTGGTTTACGAAACAGAAAGCCCGTTCCAACCGATCCGATCAGGAAGAATAGGATCAGCAGAGGCAATTGGTTTTCGGTCACAAAAGTCATGAGACAAGTTTAAGTGGTCCGCCCCCTCACGCAACAGCGATCACGCGCTGTTGTTTCGTCTTTCAGGATGACCATACTGGGCGGAAATAGGTGGGAGGTTTTTATGAAGAAGCATATTGTCCTGATCCACGGCGCGTTTGCCGGCCCTTGGTGTATGGAGGACTACGCTGGTTTTTTCCGTGACCGCGGTTGGACGGTCCACACCCCGGCTCTGCGGTATCACGATGCGGACCCCAAGGCCGAACCTGATCCGGGCCTGACTGACACGAGCGTCATGGACTATGCGGATGATATCGCGGAGTTTGTCGAAGGGCTCGACAGCAAGCCTGTGCTGCTGGGCCACGCCATTGCCGGGGTCGTGGCGCAACAGGTCGCCGCGCGCGGCCTGGCCAGTGCAATCGTGCTGATCAACCCAAACGCCGCCTGGGGCACTCTGCCCGAGACCGACGATGAACGCGCCGTGCCGCGTGCGTTGATGGAGGGTGGGGCCTTCTGGAAGCAGCCCATGCGGGTCGATTTCGATCTCATGGCCCCGTTCGCGCTGAACAAGCTGCCCGAGGCGCAACAACACGCGGTCTTCGATCGGCTTGGTCCGGAAAGCGGGCGGGTGATGTTCGAGATGTTCTTCTGGATGTTCGACGACCACCACGCGATGAAAGTGGATATCGACAAGGTCGAATGCCCCGTGCTGATAGTGTCCGGCACCGAGGACCGGGCCGTGAACCCCAACACCTGCCGCGCCTTAGCGGATCTCTACGGAGACCGTGCGACCTTTTTGCCTGCCGAAAACCACGCACATTTCTTGTTCATGGAACCGGGATGGGAGGGACCAGTCGCGCAGATCGCGGACTGGCTGGATCAAAAGGTGGGGTAGGGCGGCAGGCTCGTTAGTTATTGGTAGAGAATGTACTCTGTGGTCGCCATTTCAGGGTACCGTCGCTGTCGCGGTGGCATCGTAACAGGCGTTCCTGCACGGTGGAAATTGTGTCGGTGACGGTGTTGTCGCCGACCAGCAGGACAAAGGCGTCTTCGGAATAGGCCAAGCCTTCGTAGTAGCAGAACCGGCTCTCGGCCCCATCCGGTATGGGCGATGCAAGGCTAAGCGTTTGCTGCGCGGCGGCGGTCGAGGCCAGTACGGCCAGCGCCAGACCTAGGGTAAGTGTTTTCATGTCGTCCTCCCGTTCGAAACTCTGTTCGTGGTTAGATTGGGTCTTGGACGCTCGGAACCTCAAATGTCGTTCTTGGATGACGGTTTGAGGGTAAGTGTGAACGGGATCAACGGGTTAGGCAAGGGGGTTGCGGTGTGCCGGGCTGAAGCCCGGCCTACGGGGATATCGCTGAGATCGGACGCCGGGATTGTGGTGGTGTAGGATGGGTGTTTACACCCATCTGGAGGCGGGAAATTTGATGGGTTGGAAACCCATCCTACGCTTGCTTCGGGGGGCGAAGATGCCGCGCGTTATCGACTTACATGGGCGAGAAGGATTGCTTGGGAATAGTTAGGCAGACTCACTAAGAGGGCCAAAATAGCTTTCGTAAGCTATGTTCAGCATATTCTGATAGTGAAATGAGGCTTCGTATGAAATCGTGCTGACAGCAATGTTAGGTCGATCGCCAAGCCAGATTGAGAGATCCCCGTCGTGTGTTTTGGATATTGGCGAGAACTCAAGGTGCGCGACTAACCCATCTACGTAAACTCTAGCGAAAGGTACCTGCTTCTCGTTTTTGCCATCTGAACTTGGTTGTAATTTCGTATCAATGATGGGGAATGATTGTGTGCTTCTCCCTTGGTAGACAACTGGATAAGTGACACTGGAAGTTCCAAGCATGAGGTTCTCTGCTTCAAGATGGCATCTCGCGCCATTACCTCAACTTCCTCGGGAAGCTGAAAGTACTTCATATCAGCTATTTGGGAAACACTAGCTCGCCATGCGATACTCCAAAAAAACCTCCAGATGGCTTCCTGATTGATTTTTTTGACGGTACGTAGGCCATGGTCTGGCAGGTACGGGCCAATCGGCTCGAAAACCGGTGGCACGATTCCCCAACCTGACCACACCAATTTCGCTCGTCTCAGTTCCTTTATAGCTACGTCATCGATCGCGCTTAGAATGTCTTCGCCGGCACGTGCCACTAGTGAAGCGTCATACCAACTCGTCCAACGCCTTCTATGGCCTTCACCTTTTGTCGACTGAAGAAGCGGCTCACCGTTTATTGCAGGACGAGTGAAGGCTTGCGGTAAAATATGGCATTTGACGAGCTTGTCGGTCTTCCCAGTGAGGAGGCAGGTGCCGATTTTCTTGTTAGCCACTAAACATCCAACTCTTCCACAAACCGCGCGTTCTCCTGAATATACTGGAACCGCAGTTCGGGTTTTTTGCCCATCAGGCGCTCGACCAGATCGCCGGTTTCGCCGGGTTCGTCCTCGTCGATGGTGACGCGGATCAGTTTGCGGGATGCCGGGTCCATCGTGGTCTCTTTCAGGTCCTTGGCATCCATTTCACCCAGCCCCTTGAAGCGTGAGACGTCGATCTTGCCTTTGCCGCCCAGACCTTTCTCCAGCCATTCGTCACGCTCGGCCTCGTCCAGACAGTAGACGCGTTTCGCGCCTTGGGTCAGACGGTAAAGGGGTGGGCAGGCGAGATACAGGTGACCTGCGTCGATCATTGGCCGCATTTGGGTGAAGAAGAACGTCATCAGCAGCGAGGCGATATGCGCGCCGTCCACATCCGCGTCGGTCATGATGATGATCTTGTCATAGCGCAGGTCGTCGACGTTGAATTTGGTGCCAAGCCCTACACCCAGCGCTTGGGTCAGATCGTTGATCTCGGCATTGGTCCCCAGTTTCGAACTGGCCGCTCCCAGCACGTTCAGGATTTTGCCGCGCAGGGGCAGCAGGGCCTGTGTTTTTCGGTCGCGTCCCATTTTGGCCGATCCGCCCGCCGAGTCGCCTTCGACGATGAATAACTCGGTGCCGTCGCGTGTTGAACTAGAGCAGTCCACCAGCTTGCCGGGGAGACGAAGTTTCTTAGTGGCGGACTTGCGTTGTGTTTCCTTCTCGGCCCGTCGGCGCAGGCGTTCCTCAGCCCTCAGGATGAGAAAGTCGAGGATCGCCCCGGCGGATTTCGTGTCGGCAGCCAGCCAGTTGTCGAAATGGTCCCGGACAGAGTTTTCGACCAGCCGCTGCGCCTCGACCGTGGCCAGACGATCTTTGGTCTGGCCGACGAATTCGGGCTCGCTGATAAAGCACGACACTAATGCACAGCCGCCGGTGATCAGGTCATCGCGGGTGATCTGACCGGCTTTCTTGTTGTTGATCAGTTCCCCATAGGCCTTGATCCCCTTGAGAACCGCGGCCCAGAAACCGGCGACATGGGTGCCGCCTTCGGGCGTGGGAACGGTGTTACAATAGGATTGGATGAACCCGTCGCGCGAAGGTGTCCAATTGATCGCCCATTCGACTTTGCCCGGCGTTCCGAATTTTTCGTTGAAATCCACAGTGCCGGCAAAGGGCTGCTCGGCATAGGTGGAGGAGCCGTTCATCGTCTCCTTCAAATAGTCCGACAGGCCGCCAGGGAAGTGGAAGGTGGCCTCGGTCGGGGTTTCGCCGTCGTCGATGGCCGATTTCCAGCGGATTTCCACACCCGAGAACAGGTAGGCCTTGGAGCGGATGGATTTGAACAGCCGCGCCGGTTTGAACTTGTGATGGCCGAAGATCTCGGCGTCTGCGTGGAAGGTCACGGTCGTGCCGCGCCGGTTCGGGGCCGCACCGACCTTTTCCACTGGACCCAGAGGGATCCCACGCGAGAAACGCTGCTCGAACAGCGTTTTGTCTCGCGCCACCTGCACGACCATCGAATCCGACAGCGCGTTCACTACCGAAGCACCCACACCGTGTAGACCGCCCGAGGTCTGATAGGCCTTGCCCGAGAATTTACCGCCCGCGTGCAGGGTGCATAGGATGACCTCAAGCGCGGATTTGTCCGGGAATTTGGGGTGCGGGTCGATCGGAATGCCACGCCCGTTGTCGCGCACCGTCAGGGCGTAGTCTGCGTGCAGCTCGACCTCGATCCGGTTGGCGTGACCAGCGACCGCCTCGTCCATCGAGTTGTCGAGGATCTCGGCGACCATATGGTGCAAAGCGCGCTCATCCGTGCCGCCGATATACATACCGGGGCGTTTTCGGACCGGTTCCAACCCTTCAAGCACCTCGATCGAGGAGGCGTCGTAGGTGGCGGTCGCGCTGGGCGTCAACAGATCGTCGGGCATCGGTGCTGCTCTTGTTTTTGAGTTTCCCCCATTATGGCAGGTGATGTGGGTCGGGGGAAGAGGGACCCGAGGTCTTGTGGATGGATTGCCTAAATGTCGGCGATTGACATCTTACAAAGACAGCCAAAGCGCCCCATCCCTGTATCCGCCACGCACGGAGTATTCCGGTTGCAAAACCGCGCCAAACTCCTCGGCCCAGTCGCGGAAGCGGTCGTTTGATACGACGATTGCCCCATAATCTTTAGCAACTTGCAGCACCAGGGGGTCGGCGGGCGTGCCGCTGGGGGCCACCATGACGCGATCCTCGGGCAGGTTTAGCAGATCGGCAAGGGCGTTGTGGTGCAGGTAGCGGCCCTTGATCTTGTAGCCCACGTTAGCGTCGAAGACTACGCCGGGCGTTAGACCGGCGCCGGTCAGTCTCTCGACTACTTCTCGCACCGTTTCTATGCGAGGCTCGCCATCCTTCCAATGCATGACATTCGATCCATCGACAACAGCCCAGCTGCGAGGCTTGCGCTTAAGCAATCGTGCCAGGATCAAAAGCGCACTGGCCATGGCGCAAGGGGCAGCTAGCAAAAGCCAATCGGTAGAAATCAGAGAAAGGACGGCAAAGGCAGTAGCGGCGGAGGATAGAAGTAAAGCAAAAATGAGAATACGCACAGTGGCCTCTGGAAATGAACCGCGTCTAGGATGAGGTGTCTGGACGGAGTTCAATCCTTTTGGCATCTGTTTTCAATACCGATTGATTGTTCGCCTCAAATGTAGCCAAGCTGTGTGTGACCTAAAATGTTCAAAGAAAAAGGGGCCTCGTTTCAATGAGCTGGATCAAAACCGTGCCATTTCAGGAAGCGACCGGTAAGCTAAAAAAGTTGTATGACCGGGTGACTGGGCCCGACAATAATGTGGACAACATCATGATGGCGCATTCCCTGCGCCCGCATTCGATGGAAGGCCACATGACGCTGTACAAAAACGTGCTGCATCATTCGGCCAACACGATCCCCAAATGGTTTCTGGAGACGCTCGGTGTTTGGGTCAGTGCGTTGAACACCTGTTCCTATTGCGTCGAGCATCACTTCAACGGTCTGCAACGGCTTCTGGCCGATCCTCCAAGGGGTGATGCGATCCGCGCGGCGATTGAGGCGGGCGACCCGGAGGCCGCGCCTTTGAACGCGGCGCAGATCGCAGCGATGCACCATGCGCGTAAGTTGACCGAGGCGCCCGGCGCCATGGTCGAGGCCGATGTCACAGCCCTGCGCGACGCCGGGTGGGACGACGGAGAAATCCTCGAGATCAATCAGGTCTGCGCATATTTCAACTACGCCAACCGAACGGTTCTAGGCTTGGGCTGTTCGACTAAGGGGGACGTGCTGGGGCTGTCGCCTAGCAACTCGGATAATCCCGATGATTGGGGGCACCGCTAGGTTGGTCATCTCGGAAGCCCCAGTTTTTTCGTCGAAATTCGTCCCAATTTGATCCCAATCAACGCGGGATCTTGCGCTTTTTGCTAGCTCGTTCTCAAGACAAGAACAACAAGAGGACAGCTGAATGGAAACGACCGCCCAGAAGAAACCCGGAGCCGTTAACATCAAGGTAGTGCCGACACCTGCACCCGAACCGGCCGTGCCCAGCGCCGAGAAGATTCGGCACGCGTTCGAAAGCGGGAAGTACCCCTATGGTCGCAAGATGGCACGCAAGCACTACGAGACGCAGAAAGCCAAGTTGCAGGCCGAATTGCTGAAGGTTCAGCATTGGGCTCAGGATACGGGCCAGCGTTTCGTTTTGTTGTTCGAGGGTCGCGACGCTGCGGGCAAGGGCGGTACCATCAAGCGCTTCATGGAACATCTCAACCCGCGTCAGGCGCGTGTCGTCGCGCTCAACAAGCCGACGTGGGAGGAGAAAGGCCAGTGGTATTACCAGCGCTACATTCAGGAGCTGCCCACCGTTGGCGAAATGGTGTTCTACGACCGCTCCTGGTACAACCGTGCCGGCGTTGAGCGGGTGATGGGCTTTTGCGATCCCAACGAGTATCTGGAATTCATGCGTCAAACCCCGGATTTGGAACGGATGCTGGTACGCTCGGGCATCAATCTCTACAAATACTGGTTCTCGGTAACACAGGAAGAACAGCAGCGCCGCTTCAAGAGCCGCGAGACCGACCCACTGAAACAGTGGAAGCTGTCGCCCATCGACAAGGCCAGCTTGGACAAGTGGGACGACTACACTGAGGCGAAAGAGGCGATGTTCTTCTACACCGACACCGCCGATGCGCCATGGACCGTCGTCAAATCCAACGACAAGAAACGCGCGCGCCTGAACTGCATGCGCCATTTCCTGTCGACGCTGGATTATCCGGACAAAGACGTCTCCGTAGTTGATCAGCCTGATCCGCTGATCGTCGGTCAGGCGCATCATGTGATTCACCGCTCGGATCATATTCTCGGAACGGCGCTGCACCCGGACGCCAAATCCAACTAAAACGCAAAGTGGAAAGAAGCCGTTTAGTGCCAACCTGCAACGGCTTCTTCTTTCGGCGGGCTTCCATCTAAAGTCTCACACTGAGTTTTTCTTTTCTGCCTTGATTTTGGGCAGGGCGCGGGCCTATGGCTGGCGAGATGACGAAAGTGATGACATATCCCGCCCATTTCCGGGCGATTGCTGTGCTTGGCCTACCGCTGGTTGGCGGGCATTTGGCGCAGTTCGCAATCGGCCTAACCGATACAGTGATGCTCGGCTGGTACGGGGTTGAGGCCCTGGCCGCAGTGACACTGGCAAGCAGCTACTACTTTGTGTTGTTCCTATTTGGGGCCGGATTTGGCTGGGCCGTTATGCCCATGGTAGCGACGGCCGCCGCGGAAGAGGATGAGACCAGCATCCGCCGCTCGACCCGCATGGGCTTGTGGCTGTCACTGCTCTATGCCGCACTGATGATGCCACTGCTATGGTGGTCCTATCCCATCCTGATTGCCCTGAAACAGGAGCCGCAGGTGGCGCAGACCGCCTCGGAATATCTTCGCGTTGCAGGATGGGGGTTGTTTCCTGCGCTGCTGGTGATGGTGCTGAAGTCCTATCTGGCCGCGTTGGAGCGTACTCAGATCGTGCTATGGATCACCGTGATCGCTGCGGTCGTGAATGGCGTCACGAATTATGCATTGATCTTCGGCAATTGGGGCGCGCCCGAGCTTGGGGTCATGGGGGCAGCAATTGCGTCCGTGGTGACTCAGATCGTATCTCTGGTTGCGGTTGTCATCTATGCGGTTCGGGTGCTGCCGGAACACAGTCTGTTTCAACGCTTCTGGCGTCCGGATTGGGACATGTTTGGCAGGGTTTTGCGGCTGGGCGTTCCGATTGGCCTGACCACACTTGCCGAAGTCACACTGTTTGCGACCTCAGCGATTATGATGGGGTGGCTGGGGCAGGTGCCGCTGGCGGCGCATGGGATTGCCCTCAACCTCGCTTCGGCCACCTTCATGGTGCATCTGGGCCTGTCAAACGCGGCGACCATTCGCGCGGGCAACGCGCTGGGCCGCCGCGACCGCGCGCATCTGGAGCGTGGCGCGATTGCGGTGACGGGGATGTCTCTGGTCGTGTCCGTGCTGACGATCATACTGTTCCTAACCTGTGCCGAGCCTCTGATCTCGCTATTTATGGAGGCCGACAACGCACAGCGCGGCGAGATTTTGGCGATTGGCACCGGCCTTTTGGCCATGGCAGCCCTGTTTCAGCTGGTCGATGGTGCGCAGGTTATCGCGCTGGGCCTGCTGCGCGGTTTGCAGGATGCACAAGTGCCGATGATCATGGCAGCCCTCAGCTATTGGGTGATCGGAATCCCGGCCTCCTACTATTTCGGCTTCGTGCAGGGCATGGACGGAATTGGCGTCTGGATGGGCCTTGTGCTCGGGCTGGCCTTTGCGGCGGTCTTGCTGATGGCGCGGTTCTGGATGCGATCTGTCCGCGAGGTGGGCGTACCGGCCGAGTAACCCTCAGCCGCCTTTCAGCCGATCCGCTTTCTTGCGCACCAGAACCGAGCGCAAATCGTGCATCGCCATCAACAGCCGGCCGGTTACCTCTTCAAGCTGTTCCTCCGAGGCTTTGGACTGCGCCCATTGCGTGGTCAGGTTCAGGTAGTCGACGGCCCGGTGAATATCGTCAATATCGCGCTGGGCCAGCAGGGCCTTGCGCGCATCCATCCATCGGGCGATCTCGGCCTTGTCGGCCTCGGTCAGGCTGCGTTGACCATGTGGCTTGACCTCTCCGTTGCGGATATTGATGACCGCGATCTGATCCATCTCGATCCGCTGCTGCCGATTCTCGGTGTCGATCCTGAACACCACGGCCCCGTTTTCTCGGACACGGAAATAATACTCTGGCAGCTCTGCGGTCATGCGTGGCTCCGGCTTAGGTCAAAGAGGCACAGAAACGCTGGATACGCGTGCAGGCTTCGGTCAAGGCCTCATCCGAGGTTGCGTAGCTCACTCGGAAGTTCGGCGACAGGCCAAAGGCTGCACCGAAGACGACGGCAACGTCATGTTCTTCTAATAGGGCGGTAGCAAAGGCTTCATCCGAGTCGATCACCGTGCCTAGCGGCGTGGTCTTGCCAATCAGCCCCGCGATGGAGGGGTAGACATAAAACGCGCCTTCAGGCGTCGGGCAGGTGATTCCCTCGTTGGCGTTCAACATGCCGACGACCAGATCGCGGCGGCGTTTGAATGTCTCATTGTTGGGGGCCAGAAAGTCCTGCGTGCCGTTCAACGCCTCTACCGCTGCCCATTGGCTGACCGAGCAAGGGTTCGACGTAGACTGGGACTGGATCTTGCGCATAGCGGCAATGATCTCGACCGGACCGGCGGCATAGCCGATCCGCCAGCCGGTCATCGCATAAGCCTTGGAGACGCCATTGCAGGTCAGCGTGCGATCATAGAGGCCAGGCTCAACCTCGGCCGGCGTGCAGAACTCGAACCCGTCATAGGCAAGGTGTTCATACATATCGTCCGACATGATCCAGACATGCGGGTGGCGCATCAGAACGTCGGTCAGCGCTTTCAAATCGTCCCTGCTATAGCCCGCGCCTGTGGGATTCGAGGGCGAGTTGAAGATGAACCATTTGGTCTTGGGTGTGATCGCGGCTTCAAGCTGCTCGGGCGTCAATTTGAAGCTGTTTTCCAAAGTGGTCTCGACCACAACAGGCGTTCCGCCCGCCAGCAGGACCATATCGGGATAGCTGACCCAATAAGGCGCAGGGATAAGAACCTCATCACCTTCATTCATCGTCGCCATCAACGCGTTATATAGCGTCTGCTTACCGCCTGTTCCAACCGAGATCTGCGCGGGTGTGTAGTCCAGCCCATGATCGCGTTTCATCTTGGCGCAAGCCGCCTGTTTCAGCTCGGCAATGCCATCGGGCGCTGTATATTTCGTCTTGCCCGCAGCAATGGCCGCAACGGCTGCATCCTTGATGTTTTGCGGCGTATCGAAATCCGGCTCACCCGCGCTGAGGGCGATGATATCGCGCCCGGCGGCTTTCAACTCGGCTGCTTTTGCGGTCATCGCAACGGTCGGAGAGGGTTTTACGCGTGACAATGTCGCAGACAGGAAACTCATGAGCGGCCTCGGTTTGTATGTTCAACCTGTCTGTCATAGGGTGCGCCCGATTGACGATCAAGCTGTATGAGACACCAGAATTGGAGACCCCGATGAACGACGAAACCGACTGGTACGGACCGGATGCTGCAACGTTCGGAGACAGACTAGCCGGGGCGCGCGAAGCGGCGGGGATGACGCAGGCACAATTGGCACGCCGTCTGGGGGTCAAGAAGGCGACGATCGCGGCCTGGGAGAACGACCTGTCCGAACCGCGCGCCAATCGCTTGTCGATGATGGCGGGCATGATCAACGTCTCGATCATGTGGCTGCTGACCGGGGAAGGCGAAGGCATGGAGGCCCCGGTAGAAGAGGGCGAAGCCAGTCTGGAACTGGCGGGCGCGGTTGCCGAATTGCGTGCCATTCGTGGCGAGATGCGTGCCAGCGCGGAGCGGGCCGCCCGTTTGGAAAAGAAACTGCGTTTGATGCTGGAGCAGGACAAGAATGACTGAAACACGCGAGGTTCGGATCAAACGTCTGCAGATGCGATCCATGCGGCGTGGGATCAAAGAGATGGACCTGATCCTGTCGGCTTATGCCGAACGCAACCTGAACACGATGGATGCGGCCAGGCTGGATTTGTATGACGCACTTCTGAAGGAAAACGATCAGGACCTGTATCAATGGGTCACAGGGCAGGTGAATACGCCTGATCCTTTTGCTGAACTGATCTTGGATATCGCGCAAACGTTTCAAAAATAAAGAAAATCAGACTTAACCGATTTTTCGGAAATTCAGGTCATCGTGTCTGAAACGACACGGCTGAATCGGAGGGTCGGATGAGTGTGGAAATGCAGGTCTCTGCGTCGGGGGCCAAAGGTTTCATGACCAGCTATCTTGAGGCGCTTGCGTTGGTCGAGCGTCTGCATCGTCTGTTGCTGGATGTCATCAAGGATGAGTTCGAACGGGTGGGCGTGCTGGAAATCAACGCGGTTCAGGCGCTTTTGCTGTTCAACATCGGCGATCATGAGGTGACCGCTGGCGAATTGAAAAGCCGCGGCTACTATCAGGGCAGCAATGTCAGCTACAACCTCAAGAAACTGGTCGAGATGGGGTATATGCACCACCAACGCTGCGAGATTGACCGGCGCTCGGTCCGCGTTCGTCTGACGCCACAGGGGCGCGAGATTCGCGATATCGTGTCCGAGCTGTTTCTGCGCCATGCCGAAGGGTTACAGAACCGCGGCGTTCTGGGGTCGGAAGGGATTGAAGATATCACCACCTCGCTGCGTCGGGTCGAACGCTATTGGACGGACCAGATCCGCTATATCTATTGATCAGAGGCTTGGGATAGGATGATCCCCTGCAGCTCTCGGATCAGTTTGCGGGTCATGGCGTCCTTGTAGGCCTCAAAACCCAGTGCGACCTCGACAAACGCATCGGGGCCAAGGATGACCCAGGCGTTGTAATAAGCTGACAGCTCTCCAATCTGGACATCCCGTTGGTCGCCGTAGTTGGAGTCGTCGACACCGATCACCAAACCGTTGATGGTGATGCCCGTATCCTGCAGCAACGCTTTGGCGGCGCGTGGATGGAGGCCGAGATTATGTTTCCCATCTCCGGACAAATCCAAAGTGCGCTTCCAACAGTCCGGTTGTTGATTCAAGAGGTCCGCGCCAAACAGCATCGCATCGCCCACGGCTGTGCCTTGCGGCGCGGCGCTGCGGGTCACGTCTCCCAGTCTCGCCGCGATCCTGCCTAGATCAGATTCGGTGCGGATTTCGGTCCATTTTACAAGCACGCGCTGATGGCCGGGTTCGCTCCATTCGAACACCGCAAGGCGAACGGGAAATGCGGGATTTGCCAATATGATCTTGCGGATTTCAGGGCGCCGCAGCGCGGCGGCCAAGCCGTCGATCTGCAACCTGTACTCGTGAACGTCGACAGAGCCGGACACATCCAACCCAAGCGCCAGAGCTTGGCGACATTGCGCGGAAACGGATCCTGCCAGAAGGCAACAAACAATCGTGAGCAACCGGGTCATCTATGACCTGTTTCTTGCAGAGAACCGAGTTGCAAGCCGCTCAATTCTCGTTCCAGCTTGCGGCGCATGGCACGCTCAAAGTCTTCAAACCCCTGCGCGATTTCAAGAAAAGCACCCGGTCCGTGCAGAACGTTTTCCTGGAAGAATGGAACCAGAAACAACTCGCCCTCGAAATCGGCGGCATTGATCACCAACCCGTTCACCGTAACGGCGTCGAAGGGAAAATGTTTGTAAGCGATTTTAGGGCCATAGCCGTCATTGTTCGCCCCATCTCCGGAGAGATCAATGGTCCGAAACAGACAGTTCGGACCATCCTTTAGCATGGTGGCTCCGTAAGCCAACGCATGCCCCATCGCGGTGGCAGACCCGGAATCTGAACGCTCGGACTGGCTGATCCGGGTTGCGGCTGCCAGCAGGTCGCCTTCGTTTTCTATCATCTTCCAAGGCAAGACAACGTGCTGCGTGGATCGGCCGCTCCATTCATAAACGGCCAGCGCAACAGGAGCGGGAGACGAGAAAAAAGCGGCCTGAACCTCGGGCGCGAGCATCGCGGCGGCAAGGCCCTGACGTTGCAGCGCATCCTCGGCCTGATCTACTGAGACCGAGATATCCAGCGCCAGCAAAAGGGCCAAGCGGCAGCCCTCGGCCTGCGCGGGGCTGGCCAACGCGGCCAACCCCAGTGCTGTCAGAGTGCGGATCACCAGTGCCCGGTACTCTCCATGCTGCTCCATGGCTCGGCGGGCTCGAGTGCGTCACCGTTCTGCAGCAGCTCGACCGAGATGTTGTCGGGCGACCGAATGAACGCCATCCGACCGTCGCGAGGCGGGCGGTTGATCACGACGCCATTGTCCTGCAGGTGCTGGCAGGTCTCGTAGATGTTGTCGACACCATAGGCGAGATGACCGAAATGGCGGCTGTCACTCGGCAGCGCATCGTCACCGTCCCAGTTATAGGTCAGCTCGAGCGGGCGATCCTCCTGCCCGGGAGGGGCCATGAAGATCAGCGTGAACCGGCCTTGTTCACTTTCGTGGCGGCGCGTTTCCTTCAGGCCTAGCAGCTCATAGAACGCCATTGATTTCTCAAGATCCTTCACGCGGACCATGGTGTGCAAATATCTCAGCCCCATCTTGGCCTTCCTCCTTTTCTTCGCTTGGTGCGCAGCTTAGCGCGGTTGCGCGAGGTGTCGAGAGGGGCGGCGAACACGATTTCGAACTTCGCGCCGTTTACGGCAGATATCGCGGTTCCAGTGGTGGAGTTGACGATATATAGTGGGCATCGACTCATTCTTGGAAAGGATAATTTCATGCCTCTGTCTGCCGACCAACTGGCCGAGATCGAAGCGCAGCGCGCGCAATCGCATCCAACTCGCCGCGTTGTTGCACCGGGCATGGAAGACCATCTGTACACGGCCCATCAGGTGTTGGACCACGGTTTTGTCCGGGTCATCGACTATATGGGCGACGATGCAGCCATTTGTCAGGCGGCGCGCGTGTCCTACGGCAAGGGCACCAAATCCGTGCAAAATGATGAGGGCCTGATCCGCTATCTGATGCGTCACTGGCATTCGACGCCGTTTGAGATGTGCGAGATCAAGCTGCATGTAAAGCTGCCGGTTTTCGTCGCGCGCCAGTGGATTCGCCACCGGACCGCCAATGTGAACGAATACTCGGCGCGCTATTCGATTCTCGACCGTGAGTTCTATATTCCCGCCCCTGACCACGTGGCCGCGCAGTCCGAGGTCAACAACCAGGGTCGAGGGTCCGCCTTGGAAGGGGAAGAGGCCGCGCGCGTGCTGGAAATCCTAAAGGCCGACAGCGCCCGCTGCTATGACAATTATGAGGCGATGATCAATCAGGACGGGCAACAAGGTTTGGCGCGCGAACTGGCGCGGATGAATCTGCCCGCAAACATCTATACGCAGTGGTATTGGAAGGTGGACCTGCACAATCTGTTCCACTTCCTGCGTCTGCGCGCTGACCCGCATGCCCAATACGAGATCCGGGTCTATGCCGATATGATGTGCAAGATCGTCGCCGATTGGGTGCCTTTCGCCTATAGGGCGTTCGAGGATTATCGGCTGGGTGCCGTTAACCTCTCGTCCCAAATGGTCGACAGCCTGCGCCGGATGTTGGCAGGTGAGACTGTGACCCAGGAGAACTCGGGCATGACGGCGCGAGAATGGCGTGAGTTCGAGGATGTAATCCGCAAGGATTGAGCCTCAGAAGCATATCTTTTGTATATACGTTTTGTCGTGAAGCTGTTACATTGGCTTCATGACTTATTTGTTTCGCCTGATCCCACTGTGTCTTGTGCTGGCGTCACCTGCGCAGGCAAAATCACCTATAGCCGAAATACTGTGTGAAGCGACTCCTAGGCTGCAAGAGAAACTGACACGCCAATTCGGCGCCGAACGCGTGGCAACCGGCATGCGCGGGCCCGAGCAGATCATGGAGGTCTGGAGCAGCGACCGTGGCGACTGGACCATGGTCGTTACTTACGCGACAGGAACGTCCTGCATCGTGGCTATGGGCGAAGACTGGCATGCCCGCACCAACGAAAAATCGACACGTGGGTAACGCCGATTTCTAGGGAATATTTGGCTGACGGCCTGAAATTGGCCGTCAGCCTTGATTGGAAACACCCCACATCTGGCGGGGTGGAGGTTACAACGGCTTCAAATCAGCTGCCATCTGGCGGCCGTCACGCCCGTCCTGCAACTCGTACGAGACTTTCTGATTGTCTGCGAGTCCGGTGAGGCCGGATCGTTCTACGGCCGAGATATGAACAAACACATCTTTGCCCCCCTCATCAGGGGCAATAAACCCATAGCCTTTGGTAGTGTTAAACCATTTCACGGTGCCGGTTGGCATGTCCCGTGTCTCCTTCTACTTGCGCATTGTCCCACAAATTGGTGGGGGCTGTGTCGACGTCATGGCGTATCGGGCTGATTTCTGGGTCAGATACAGTCCGAAATGCACGTTTCGTCTTTTTCAACATTGCACGGTGAAGTAAAAAATCAAGAATTACCGCTGGAAACCAACCAGTTTGCATAAAAAAGTTACAAATGCAGGAGCAGCTCAAAAATGCGCCTTTATGGTTTGAAAAACTGCGATACGTGCCGTAAGGCGCTGAAATCGCTACCAGAAGCGACTCTCGTGGATGTAAGGGCGGACGGAGTTCCGGCTGAGACCCTTTCGCAAGCTTTTGCCACGTTCGGCGAGGCTTTGCTCAATACCCGGTCAACCACGTGGCGCGGATTGGACGAAGCCGAGCGCGCACGGCCGCCGCTGGAGTTGCTGGCCGATCATCCGACGCTGATGAAGCGCCCTCTGATCGAAAAGGACGGAGAGTTGTTTCTGGGGTGGACCGCTGAAACACGGGCCTCTCTTGGTGTTGCGTAGCCGCGTACCTATCTGCTGATACGAACTGTAAAGGAAGATACATGCGAAACGCTGCCATGATTTTGGGCGTCATCGCCGGTTTGATCGGTATGATTGTCGGTTTTTTCGGATATGGCTATGTCGAAGCCATCAAGCATTTTGGCGATATCGAAGGGATTGCCGAGCAGGTGGATAACCCTGACCTGATTCAAGCGGCCTCGATCGTTGCGCCTTTGTTGGCGATCGCGGGTGGGGCCATGGCCCATGCGCGGGCGTTGATTGCGGGGATCTTGCTATTGGCCTCGGCTGCTGGGATGTACTATGCGTTCGGTTTCGGCGTCTTCACCATGTTCCCGATTGCCTTTGCCGCGGTAGCCGGGGTGCTCGGGCTCGCCGCGGGAAAACCGGACGAACCCAAGGCTCATTTCTGAGTTATTTCAGGCGCAGGATGCGGTCCAACGACAGCGGGCCTGCGCCATTGATGACCATAACCAGAAACAGGAAGGTCCACATGGTGCGCTGATCCACAAGGTCAGGCGCGGCATTGAACAGGCTGCCCAGTTTCACGCCATGGCCGGTCACGTCGACAATGGTCTGCACCCAGACAAACCCGATCATTGCGACCGCCGCCAGACGCGTGAACAGACCAACCAGCAGCAGCGCGGGCAGGACGAACTCGGCCACGGTGCCAAGGAAGATCACGATCCGCTGGAAGAACGTCATTTGCGTGACGTCCCAAAGCACGGCTTCGGCGGCTTTCGGAAAGATTTGCCCAAACGCACCACTGGATGGCGAGAAGATCGACCCATCAATCTTCAGCATCGCCGAGTTCCAGTAGTAGACGAGCAATACAGCAATAAACACGAGCCGGGCGAGGGTAGGCGTCAGCCAACCGGACGCATGGTCCACCTTTCCCAAAACGGAGTTGTGGATTGAGATGAGCGCAGTCATGACTCCAGCCTTTCGATAGTCACAGAGGTTATTGCACCGCCTTGCAAAAGCAGTGCCAGAGTGGTTCCAAGATCAAAATCGGGCGTGTCGGCAGCGGTTTTTTCGAACGCGCTGCCGATGGTGTCGCCCGCTTGCATATGTGCGATCCAGTCTGCTCCGCCTTTGGGCAGCAGATGTGGGGCTGGATCATATTCCGGGCGGGTGACCAGAACATCCTCGGCTTGAGCGGCCGGTTTAGGGGCGTCCGCTTCCGAATTGTAGCGCCAGATCGCGTGGATCGGCCAATCCGACTGGATCACCCGCATCGCCGGGGCAAAACTCAGCCGTGCGCGCATCACGTCTTCCGGGGGAACGGCCAGCGCATCGGCGGGTGCGGGCGTGCTGTCTGCCGCGTGGTAGGAGTGGCGCAGGGCAAGTTCCAGCCGCGCCATATCGGCAAGGTAGCCCAGATGGGACAGCTGAGGCATTCCGGCGACAAAGGCGGGAAACTCCTCACCATAAAACATCATCAACGGGGATGTAGGCGGGTGCTGGCGTAGGAAAATGCCCGAAAGGCCATCCATGTTCTGTGGTCCAAGCAGCTTGGTGATCACGGGAAAGGCCTGCTGCATGGCCTCGGTCAGTGAGACAGCGACATTGTTGCGATAGACGCTGAACCGCCGACCGGCGGGTTGGTTTTCAGAATCCAGCAAACCCTCCGGGACCGGGGTAGTGGCGTCCAGAAGCGCGGCGCGGAACTGGGTTTGCGACACGCTCATGCCGGGATCCGCTCCAGAGCCGCCTGGGCGCGCACGGCCTCGTCCCGCAGGACCGGCCAGTCAGGAACATCCGTGTCCCACTCGACCAAGAGAGGCTTCGGCCCCGACCGATCCAGAACATAGTCCAAAAGCGCCCAGACCGGATCAACGACCTCGCGCCCGTGGCTGTCGATCAGCAGAGGTTTACCGTGGTCGTCTTCGTCTTCATCGTGACCGCCGAGGTGAATCTCACCAACCTTTTCAAGCGGGTAGGCATCGATATAGCCCTGGGGCGAGAAGTCCAGATTGGTGGCCGAGACAAAGACGTTATTCACGTCCAGCAACAGCCCGCATCCGGTTCGGTTCGAAACTTCGCGCAGGAAGTCAGGCTCGGACCAGTTGCTTTCCTCAAACGCCAGATAGCTCGAGGGGTTTTCGAGCAGCATTTGCCGTCCAACCACCTCTTGTACCTGGTCGATATGATCGCAGATGCGGGTCAAAGTGGCATCGGTATAGGGCAGGGGCAGAAGGTCGTTCAGGAAGTGGCTGTCATGAGTCGACCAAGCCAGATGCTCGGAGAAGCTGGCCGGGTTCAGCCAGCCGACCAGATGTTTCAATCGCGCCAGATGGTCTGCATCCAGCGGGCCTTCGCCGCCGATGGACAGGCCAACACCGTGGACCGAGATTGGGAATTGTTCTGATAGATGGCGCAGTTGCGCCAGTGGGCGGCCGCCGTCGCCCATGTAATTCTCAGCATGGATTTCCAGCCATGCGACGGGCTGCGCGTGTTCAAGGATCTGTGCAAAGTGCTGCGGTTTATACCCAACACCCGGCGCTGCGGGCAGGCGGTTCGACCTGAATGCGTCGTCCAGCATGTGTCAGTTCCCTATGATCACGTGAAAAGGGGCGGGCGACTTGGCCCGCCCCTTGGATCTTGTGTGGCAGATATTATGCCGGCAGGTCGCGGTTCAGTTCTTCCAGCGAACCTTTGCGCGGGGTGCCGTCTGCCTGTGCGGGCAGTTCGATATCGGCGCAGGTGCCTGCATCAACCAGAGTCCAGGCGTTGCCCTGATAGTCAACGGTCGAGGTGCCCGCGCATGTGGTGCCGGGGCCTGCGGCGCAATCGTTCTGACCGGCCAGCGAAACGCCATAGCATTTCTCTTTCGCTTGTGCGGAGGCGGTGGTTGCTGCGCCCGAAACGGCGGCTGCGACTGCTGTTGCGATAACCAGGGATTTGGCTGTGTTCGACATCTCGGTAATCCTTTTGATGACTGCGTATGTCTGCTTGTGACAATGACAAAGGTAACGACTAGTGAGCCACAGTTAAATTCACGAGGCCGTGTCTCACAAGCGCGTCAGGCATTGTCATGCCCTCTTGCAGGTTAACAAATTGTTTTTGAATTGAAAAATGGAAAATGTTTCAATCCGGCCCCGATTTCAGGGCCGGATGAGGGGTCAGAAACTGACTTATGTTACAGCAGGTCCGGTGGGGTGGCTGCCTTGGACAGCTCATTTGTTACAGTCTCAAGAGATTGAACCTGCGTTTGTTTTTCGCCCAGTCGGCGGACACTTACAGTGCGATCATCCACCTCGCGGTGACCCACCGCCAGGATGACCGGAACCTTACCGACTGAGTGCTCGCGGACCTTGTAGTTGATCTTTTCGTTGCGGATATCCGCCTCGGCCCGGACGCCAGCGGCGCGGAGCGTTTCAACAACTTCGGCGACATAGTCATCCGCATCCGACGTGATCGAGGCCACAACGACCTGCCGCGGCGCCAGCCAGAACGGCAACTTGCCCGCGTGTTCTTCGATCAGAATGCCGATGAACCGTTCGAACGACCCAAGACAAGCCCGGTGCAACATGTAGGGGCGATGCTTGGACCCGTCCGCGCCGATAAAGTTCGCGTCCAGTCGCTCCGGCAAGTTGGGGTCGACCTGCAGCGTGCCACATTGCCAGTTGCGGCCGATGGCATCTGTCAAAGTGAACTCCAGCTTCGGACCGTAGAACGCGCCTTCGCCTTCGAGAACCTCATAGTCATAGCCAGCGGCCTTGCAGGCATCGCCCAAGGCTTTCTCGACAAAATCCCAGCTTTCATCGCTGCCGATCCGCTTTTCCGGACGGGTGGACAGTTTGATGGTCCAGTCGTGGAAGCCAAGGTCGGCATAGACCTTCGACAGGAAGGCGATGAATTTTGCGGTCTCGGACTCGATCTGATCCTCGGCGCAGAAGATGTGACCGTCGTCCTGAGTGAAGCCGCGCACCCGCATGATCCCGTGCAACGCGCCCGAGGGCTCATAGCGCGCGCAGGAGCCAAACTCGGCCATGCGCAGCGGCAGGTCGCGATAGGATTTCAGGCCCTGATTGAACACCTGCACGTGGCACGGGCAGTTCATCGGCTTGAGCGCGTTGATCGCCTTTTCGCGGGCATGCTCTTCGTCAACTTCGACGATGAACATGTTCTCTTGGTATTTGTCCCAGTGGCCCGAGGCTTCCCACAGTTTGCGGTCAACGACTTGCGGTGTGTTGACCTCAACATAGCCGTCACGGTCCTGCATCCGGCGCATGTAGTCCTGCAGGGTGGTGTAGATTTTCCAGCCGTTGGGATGCCAGAACACCTGACCCGGAGCCTCTTCCTGCATGTGATACAGGTTCATCTCGCGGCCCAGCTTGCGGTGGTCGCGCTTTGCGGCCTCCTCCAGCATGTTCAGGTGCGCTTTGAGCTTTTCCTTGCCGGTGAACGCTACGCCATAGATGCGCTGCAACATCGCGCGGTCGCTGTCGCCACGCCAATAGGCACCGGCGATGGACATCAGTTTGAAGGCATCGCCCGGTAGTTGACCGGTGTGCTGCAGGTGCGGGCCGCGGCAAAGGTCCTGCCAGTGCCCGTGCCAGTACATCCGCAGCGGCTCATCACCCGGAATGGCTTCGATCAGCTCGACCTTATAGGGCTCATTGTTGGCCTTGTAGAATTCGATCGCGCGGTCGCGATCCCAGACCTCGGTGGTGACGGGGTCGCGCTTGTTGATGATCTCTTTCATCTTTTTCTCGATGAGGCCGAGATCTTCGGGCGTGAATGGCTCTTCGCGGTCAAAGTCATAGTACCAACCGTTTTCGATAACGGGGCCAATGGTGACTTTGGTGGCGGGCCAGATTTCCTGCACGGCGCGGGCCATCACATGCGCCAGATCGTGGCGGATCAGCTCATTGGCCTGCGCTTCATCCTTCATGGTGTGGATGGCGATTTGGGCATCTGCATCGATGGGCCATTGCAGGTCCCAGTGCTGACCGTTCACTGTGGCCGAGATGGCTTTTTTCGCCAGCGAGGTTGAGATGTCGGCAGCCACCTGCGCGGGCGTTACGCCTGCGTCATAGGAACGTGCATTGCCATCGGGAAAGGTAAGAGAGACGGATTTTGAATCCAGGGCCATGTCGGCTCTCCTCGTCGGTTCGGCGCCCACTGAACGCCCGGTTGCGGGTTATTTGCGTCTGGCTGCTTTGGCAGGTGGTGGGGATTGTGTCAAGAGCGGGAGCGAGGGGCCAGCCCCTCGCGCTCCCCGAGGTATTTTTGGCCAGATGAAGGGGGATCACGGAATTGCACTTAGGCGGGGGGCGTGCATGATGTCAGGAAAGCAAAGAGGACTTCATGGCAGCAACAGATTTTTTGGAAACGGCGCAGGGGCGGCGGTTGGCTTATCACAAGAGTGAAGGGGCCGGGCCGACCCTTGTTTTTCTGGGCGGTTTGAAATCGGATATGGAGGGGACCAAGGCCGTTCATCTTGAGGCTTGGGCGCAGGCGCGGGGGCAGGCGTTCTTGCGGTTTGACTATTCCGGGCATGGCGAAAGCTCTGAGGTGTTCACTGATGGCTGCATTGGCGATTGGCACGAAGATACGCTGGCCGCGGTGGGTGCCTTGACTGAGGGGCCTTTGGTGGTCGTGGGGTCCTCGATGGGTGGTTGGCAGGCGCTGCTGCTGGCAAAGGCGTTGCCGGAGCGAATTGTGGGCATGGTGACCATCGCGGCAGCCCCGGATTTTACCGAGGACGGCTATTGGGCGTCCTTTTCAGATGCGCAGAAGGTAGCGCTGGAGGAGGTTGGGCATGTAGAATTGCCCTCGGATTATATGGAGCCTTACATCATCACCAAACGTATGATCGAGGATGGTCGGCAACGCCTGGTTCTGCGGAACGCGTTGGATCTGCCGTTTCCCGTTCGTTTTTTGCAGGGGACGGCTGATACGGCGGTGTCGACTGAAACAGCCGTTCGCCTGCTAGAGCACGCGACCGGACCGGATATGCGATTGTTGCTGGTCAAGGATGCGGATCATCGGTTCTCGGACGGGCCATGCCTTGGCTTGATCGAAAAAGCCGTTCTCGACGTTTTGGGGAATGAATGATGCGCTGGTTTGGGTGGGCTCTTGGCCGGGTTTTGCTGGTTCTGATCGTTGTCGGAGGCCTGATTTATTGGTTTGGGCCGAGGGAAGAAGTGAACCTGAACCCGGATTTCGACCCCCGCAAGTTTGGCGAAGGCGTTCAGGTCTATTTTGAAAGCACGGAATCCGCCTTTGACGATATCGTCCCCGGTGTCGAAAAGCGTGTGATCTGGCAGGACGGGTTCAAAGAGCGGCGGACGCCCTATTCGGTGCTGTATGTCCATGGCTTCTCGGCCAGTTCAGAAGAGATCCGTCCCGTGCCTGATATGGTCGCTGACGCTCTGGGGGCCAATCTGGTATATGCACGCTTGCAAGGACATGGGCGCAGTGGGGCCGCGATGGGCGATGCGACCGCCTCTGGCTGGATGCAGGACATGGCCGAGGGGCTGGCGGCGGCCAAGGCCGTTGGGGAAAAGGTCGTGGTCATTTCGACATCGACCGGCGGCACGCTGGCGGCGGCGGCGGCTTTGAACCCGGCACTCAGCGAAGATGTCGCGGCAATGGTGTTTGTGTCGCCGAATTTCGGAGTGAATTCGACAGGGGCGTTCATACCCGGTCTGCCGTGGGCGCGGGATTGGTTGCCATTGTTGATGGGGCCGGAACGAGATGTATCCGGGCCAGATCCAGAAAAGAACAAGTACTGGACGGCCGTTTATCCGTGGGAGGCTGTGGTGCCGATGACAGTTCTGGTCGAAACGGTCTACGGTCTTGATTTCTCGCAAGCTTTGGTGCCAGCGCTGTTCTGGTTCTCGGATGATGATCAGGTCGTGCGCCCGGACAAGACCCACAAGGTGGCCGAGGCCTGGGGTGCGCCAGCAACGGTTGAGCTTGTCACGATGGGGCCTGAAGATGATCCGATGTCGCATGTGATTGCCGGTCGCCTGATGTCTCCGGACCAGACAGAGCCGACGGTGAATGGGATATTGGCGTGGTTGAAAACGCAGGGGATCGAATGACCCCTCCTTCAAGAGCATAGAGATGCGCAAGCCGGGCAGCATGTGGAGCCTTGAGACGCTGGGTCGTGTGCGTCTGTCCCGGCATTTCTTCATGCGCGATTTCCTGTACTCCGAGATCGGGAATTTCCATCAAAAACAGAACCTGCCTGAGAACCCGGATCTGGCCATCGAAACCGGCAGCGCCTTTTGCCAAACTTTGCTGGACCCGCTGGAGGAGACCTTTGGCCGGGTCGCGGTGCGCTCGGGCTATCGGTCGCCGTCCTTGAATGCCTTTGGCAACGAAAACCGCCTTAACTGTGCGCGCAACGACAATCCGCTGGAGTGTCATATCTGGGATTGGGGGCAGGGCAAGGCGCGGGTCGCTGGGGCATCTATCGTGATCCCCTGGTTTGCGGATCGCTACGCGCAGGGGCGGGACTGGCGTGATTTGGGCTGGTGGATGCATGATCATCTTGACTACTCCGAGATCTGGTTTTTCCCGAAACTCTGCGCATTCAATCTGGTGTGGCGTCCAAAGCCTCAACGCCGGATCGACAGCTATATCGCACCCAAAGGTTGCCTTTTACGACCGGGGGCCGAGCCGGGCGAAACGCTTTCAGCCCGTCAGAAACGCTATGCTGACTTCCCGCCATTCCGAGGAATCGCCTATCCATAAAGATTCACTTGCTGGGCTGATCCAAACCTTCCATCCTGATGAGAAGGAACGACTCGGATAACCGAGCAAAAGGAGGCCCCACTTGATTGAGCCGCTGGTGTTGTTGCCGGGTTTGATGTGTGATGCCCGGCTGTTTCATCCCCAAATTGATGCCTTTTCACGCCGCGGCGCCGTGGTCGTCTCGGCGATCAGCCGGGGGGAACGGATCGAAGAGATCGCCTCGGATTTGCTGGATCAGCTGCCTCATCGGTTCGCGCTGGCCGGGCACGGGCTGGGAGGCGTGGTGGCGTTGGAGCTTGTCCGTCGCGCCCCGGATCGGGTGTCGCGCCTGTGCCTGATCTCAACCGATGCGCAGGCCGACACACCGCAGATCGCGGCCGCGCGGGAGGATCTGATCATCGGCGCGCAGGCTGGTCGGCTTGAGGAGGTGATGCGGCAGGTTGTGGGGTCGGACACTCTGGCGCCGGGAACGCAGCGCATCCCTGTGTTGAATGACCTACTGGCGATGGCACTGGACTTGGGCCCAGAGGTGTTTGTTACCCAGATGCGTGCGCTACAGAGGCGCGCGGATCAGCAGGGCACGCTGCGCCGGATCAAAGCGCCCAGCCTGATCCTGTGTGGAAAACATGACCGGCTGACGCCCGAGCGCAAGCATGCCTTCATGGCGGACATGATCCCAAATGCAGTGATGCACATAATCGACGCGGCTGGATATCTGCCAACGCTGGAAGCGCCCGGGCAGGTGATCGACCTGATGCAAGCATGGCTGGATGAACCCTTGCGCATGGCCTAAGGGTAGAGCGCTGCGCGTTCCTCTTTGCTGATCACTGTCGGTGTCACGGCGGGTTCAAAACTCTCAGGATCAAAGAACGGCGTGTTTTTCCACCCGCCGGATAGTCTTGATTTGATCACGCGCCTAAGCAACCCAATTGCCGCCGGAGCCAGATTTTCGTGCTTTTGCTTGCCGTTGGGCCGAGGCACAAATCCACGAGTCGAGATCGGGCCAAGTCGTGCGCGATCGGCGATGCGCAATGCGATGAACCCCACAAAGGGAAATCTGGCGGTGCGTGGTGTCGTAGCCAAGGATGAGTTGCAGCATTTGGCATACCATCGCAGCATACCCTTCGGGCTTAGTGACATCGCCGCCAAATGTTCGGCGCCGCTGTCAATCGTGGCCTCGTCGGGGGCGATTTGAAACACCTCAACCGGGCCGGGGGCCGGGTCGGGTTGGCCGAAGTAAAGCTGGGCCGCACGGCAGTCGTGGCAAAAACATTCGGCATGGGTACCCAGACGCGCACCATCAGATGTGATGCGGCCTGTCAGTTTCCTGCAGGCGCAAGAAAAGGTGAGGTCAGCCTCTGACGCCAAAGCCCTTACGCGACTTTGTTGCTGTTGGCCGCCCGACGACGCGGTTTGCGGCTGTTCTCGTTCATGAAGTCGATGACCAGCGGGCGGATATTGTCGCGCCAGCTGCGGCCAGCGAAGATGCCGTAATGCCCCGCACCGGGTTCAACATGGCTGGCTTTCTTGCTGTCCGGCAGACCGGTACACAGATCAAGCGCGGCGATACACTGTCCGGGGGCCGAGATATCGTCATTCGCGCCTTCCACGGTTTTCACGGCCACATCGGTGATCTTGCCCATATCCACCTTGTGCCCGGCGACGACAAATTCGTTCCGCCCAATCTCGCGGTTTTTGAAAATGCGTTCGACCGTGGAGAGATAAAATTCGGCCGGCATATCCATGACAGCGAGGTATTCATCGTAGAAGCGATTATGGGCGTCATGGTCCGAGGCCTCCCCCCGCATCACACGCTGAATCTGATCCGTGAAGGCTGTGGAGTGGCGTTCGGCATTCATCGACATGAACGAAGCCAGCTGCAACAGGCCGGGATAAACCATTCGACCCACGCCTTTGTATTTGAAACCAACGCGCTGGATCATGGTCTCTTCCAACTGGCCCATCGTCACGCGACGGCCAAAGTCGGTCACGTCAGTCGGGGTGGCGTCGGGATCGACCGGGCCACCAATCAGGGTCAGGGTGCTGGGCTGGGCCTTTGGTTCGACCTCGGCCAGATAGGCGGTCGCGGCCAGTGTCAGTGGCGCAGGTTGGCACACAGCGACCACATGGGTGTCCGGACCAAGTTCCTTCATAAAATCGACAAGGTAGAGGGTGTAATCCTCGACATCGAACTTTCCGGCGGACACGGGGATATCGCGCGCGTTATGCCAATCGGTGATGTAAACTTCGCAATTGACCAGCAGGCTTTTGACGGTCGAGCGCAGCAATGTGGCGTAGTGACCGGACATTGGAGCCACCAAAAGCACCTTGCGAGGTTGCGTTTCGCGCCCGTTTACCTTGAAATGGAGAAGGTCCCCAAAGGGACGCTCCAGAACCGAGGTGACTTCGACCAGATGATCTTTGCCATCTTCACACGTGAACGTCCGGATGCCCCAATCGGGCTTCGCGACCATGCGTTGAAAGGTGCGCTCGGTCACTTCACCCCAAGCGGCCATCCAGCTGAACGCCGGGTTGGGAACCATCGAAAACAGCGGGTAGGAGGCCATCGCATTTGCCGTCGAACCAAGCCATTGGTTCGTATTGCGCATGGTTTCCATCAGATCGTAGGTCATCATGTAGCGCATCGAAGGATCCTCCGGAGTATCAACCTAAGAGTTCGGACCATTCGTCGCTTTGTCGACCAACGTCCGCGACGTTATTCTGCATAGCAGCGAGAGTAGGGGTGAATTGTTAAAATGACAACAAGTGAAGACAATACGGGCCAAGTTACCGAAGAACATATTGAACGCATTAAAGAAAATATGGAGAAGGTTGAGGCTCTCTCCAAGCGCCTGATCGAAGTCATGGCTTCGAAAAAGTCTCATGTCCCGGCATTGGACGGCCCGAATCAAGAGCTTTATGCACGTGCGGCAACGGCCTATTGGGCCGACGCCTTGCAGAATCCTGCCAAACTGCTGGAGCAGCAGATCGAATACTGGGGCAAGTCCGTTTTGAACTTTGCCGAGGCTCAGCAGGCCCTGACCACAGGTGAAGTCGATGAAGACGAACCCAAACCCAAGGATAAACGCTTTTCCAACCCGCTTTGGGACACCAACCCCTATTTTCGCTTGATCCGCCAGCAGTACCAGACCAATGCCGAAGCGATCGCGCAGGCGGTGTCGTCGGTTGAGGACCTTGAAGAGAAGGACAAGCAGCGCCTTCAGTATTTCTCGCAGCAGATCATTGACCTGATGGCCCCCACCAATTTTCTGGCAACCAACCCCGATGCCTTGGAGAAAGCTGTCGAAACCGAGGGGCAATCCCTGATCCAAGGGCTTGAGAACCTCGTCTCGGACCTAGAGGCCAATGATGGTGAGCTTGTGGTCAAGCTTGCGGATGACAGTGCATTCGAGGTTGGGGTCAATATTGCGACCAGCCCCGGCGATGTTGTTTATCGCAACCGCATGATGGAGCTGATCCAATACAAACCAGCAACCGAGACGGTGCACGAAACGCCCATCGTTCTGTTCCCGCCGTGGATCAACAAATTCTACATTCTTGACCTCAAAACCCAGAACAGCCTGATCAAATGGGTGACCGAGCAGGGATACACCCTGTTTGTCGTTAGCTGGATTAATCCCGACTCCACCTACGCTGATGTGGGGATGGAGGACTATATTCAGGACGGGTTCCTGACTGCGATCGAGACGGTCAAGAAGATCTGCAAAGTAAAACAGGTCAACGCCGTCGGGTATTGCATTGCGGGCACCACGCTCAGCCTGACCCTGTCACTGCTCAAACAGCGCGGGGACAAATCGGTCAAGTCGGCGACCTTCTTTACGGCTCTGACCGATTTTGGCGATCAAGGAGAATTCACGCCGTTTTTGCAAAACGACTTTGTGGATGGGATCGAGGATCAGGTCGCCAAAGATGGCCTTCTACGCGCGTGGATTCTTGGGCGTACGATGTCCTTCCTGCGTTCGCGCGACCTGATCTACACGCCTGCAATCCGCAGCTATATGATGGGAGAGACCCCTCCGGCTTTTGACCTGCTGTATTGGAATGGCGACGGCTCGAACCTGCCGGGGAAGATGGCGGTGCAGTATCTGCGCGGCCTGTGCCAGCACAACGAATTCGTGGGCGACGGCTTCGAGATGCTGGGCCACAAGCTGCGTGTCAGGGATGTGGACGTCCCCCTGATGGCTATCACCTGCGAGACGGACCATATCGCCCGCTGGAAAGACTGCTATCGCGGTGTTCAGCAGATGGGGTCCAAGTCCAAGACTTTTGTCGTATCAGAGTCCGGCCATATCGCCGGAATTGTGAACCCGCCCAGCAAGAAGAAATACGGCCACTACACCAACCCTGATCTGAAATTGGATGCCGAGGCCTGGTTAAAAGACGCTGACTTTCACGAAGGATCCTGGTGGCCGATGTGGGGCGCTTGGCTGAAGAAACGGTCTGGCAAGCAGATCCCGGCGCGCGAAACGGGTGATTCGGAGCATCCGAGCCTGTGTCCAGCGCCTGGCAGCTATGTTTTGCTCAAGGCAAATCGTTGAGCAAATCGCTGATTTCAAAATGAAACTTGATTTTTTCTGCATTGCAGCAAGAAAAAACTTGAAATGCTGCGATGCAGAAATCATATTGTCCTCAAGCCGATGGAAACCGGGGTGGGCCCGGTTCGGTGAAAAGGATTAGGACAATGGCAAAGACCCAAGACTTCACCGCGATCATGAAAGACGTCATGGGCGCGTTTCCGGTAGACACCACCGCAATGGAAGGTGCCTTCAAATCGACCGCAGCGCTGAACGAAAAGCTGTCGGGCGTTGCTCTGGACGCGGCTGAGAAATCGGCTGAAATCTCGAACAAATGGACCAAGGACACCCTGGCCAAGCTGACCGAGATGTCGAAAGCAAAGGCCGAGCCTGCTGACTACGCAAAAGCTGCAACCGACTTCGCAAGCGCGTCGGCTGAAGTTGCTGCTGAAAACCTGGCTGCTTTCGCTGAAATCGCGAAAAAAGTTCAGTCGGAAACCGTTGAGCTGCTGATGGCTGCTGGCAAAGACGCTGCTGAAGAAGCAACCGCAGCTGTCAAGAAAGCGACTTCTGAGGTGACGACTGCTGCCAAGAAAGCCGCAGCTGCCAAGTAAGAACGTCCGCGACGAGCATCTTATCCTCCCTATAGGTGCCATCGCGTTGGGCAGGTCGATTGACCTGCCCTTTCTTTTTGTGCTGCAGTCGCATAACCTCTGCTGCAACGCATCATCCTTGGGGAGGGTACAAGGTGTCGGACAAAGAAAAACCGCTGTTGATCAAGCGCTATGCCAGCCGTCGGCTGTATAACACTGAGACCAGCGATTACGTGACGCTCGAAGATATTGCGGGGTTCATCCGCGACGGGCGCGAAGTTCAGATCATTGATCTGAAGACGGGCGATGACCTGACCCGCCAGTACCTTTTGCAAATCATTGCCGAACATGAAAGCCGGGGCGAGAACGTCCTGCCGGTGAATGTCCTGAACGATCTGGTGCGCAGCTACATGGTGCCGGGTGGGGGCATGATGCCGCAATTCCTACAAAGCTCGTTCGACATGCTGCGCGAAAGCCAAAGCAAGATGATGGAGAACATGAACGCCATGAACCCGATGTCTCAGATGCCGGGATTCGAGGCGATGCAGGCGCAGCAACAGGCGTTCCTCAAGGCGATGACCGGCGGGTTGTCCGGCAACTGGTCAGGCCCGGATAAAGAGGATGAGTCCGAACCAAAAGAGGACCTGGACGACATCAAAAAGCAATTGGCCGAGTTGCAGCAGAAGCTTTCGAAACTGAACTAGAGGCATAAGCGATGCGCTGGCTGGTCCTGTGTATCGCCATTCTTTGGTCGCAAGCCGTTTGGGCCGAGGGGCAGTTCTCTGAAAACTGGTCGGCAGTCTGTCGGTTGGGGACAGATACCTCTGCCGGATGTCAGGATATCCGGGCGCGTGAGATACTCGATGCGTCCGAGGCCCCTTGGCGCGCGATTGGTCGCGTCAACTACGCAGGGCGGGACCAACGATCTCATTGTACGGGCGTTCTGATCTCGGAAAACCATGTGTTGACGGCGGCGCATTGTCTCTACAATCGATCACGCAAACGCTGGATACCACCCGAGAGTATTCGATTTGCTGCCGGGTACCAGCGGGGCGAGGCGGTCTCGGTTGCGCGAGCCGATGACTATATCTTGCCTGCAGGTCAAGACGTATCGGCCAGCTTCTCCGATCAACCCGAATTGGACTGGGCCATTCTGGTGCTGGACGCTCCGATCGGGGCCGAGGTCGGTTTCGTGAAACCGGCAGATCAAGAGGTCGAGGCGGGTTTCGTCGCGGGCTATCCGGGGCTAAGACCTCATGTCCTGAGCCAGACAGAGACTTGCCCCATGCGTATATATGCAGGCCAAATGCTGCATGGGATCTGCCCGGTGATGATGGGGGATTCCGGCGCACCGCTTTTGGTGAATACCTCGGGCGGGCTGCGGGTGGCTGCTATCTTGTCCCGCATCGCACCGACCCCCGAAGGGATCGATGCGTTGTTCGTCTCAGTGCTCGGAGTTCAGGTACCGTAAGCGGGGACAGGGCCAATCACCTCACCGACCGAGGCCAGCAAGATATCGGCGATCACGTCCAGTTCCTCACGCGTCAGGCGCACGGGCAGGCGCACGTCACAGGCTGTCATCAGCATGGCACGTGTTTGCGGCAGTTCGAATTGCTCAGGCAGGAACTGCCAGTTCCAGAAGGCGCGGGCATTGTCTTCGCTCATGCCAAAGACCTGAACTTTGACGCCGCGCGCCTCGGATGCGGCGGCAAAGGCGCGGATTTCATCCTCATCCATGCCGACCAGATTGAACTGAATCGAATCCGGCGCACGACGTTCGGGCGAAAGCGGGGCAGGGACGTCGATATAGTCCGAGCTGTTCAGACGTTCCGCCACATAATCGTGGTTCGCCAGCCCATCGCGCACGCGGCGCGCCAGTTCTGGAATCTGAGGGCGGATCACTGCGGCGCTGAGGTTGCTCATCCGCAAGTTATATAGCGGCAGTTTGTTCTGCCAGCGGGCAAAGGCCTGCTCCAACTCAGGTGAGTTGTCGCCATGCGGAGTTTTGTGCTTCTTCCAGTTATGCTCATAGGCCCCTGACATGATCACGGTGCGGGCCACCAGATCGGCGTCGTCGGTGATCAAAATGCCACCTTCGCCGGCGTTGATCATCTTGTAGGACTGGAACGAGAAGCAGCCAATTTTGCCGATGGTGCCAATGTTGCGCCCATGCCAGGTCGTGCCCAGCGAATGGGCGGCATCTTCGATCACCGGGATATCGCGCGCGTCGCACAGCGCCATGATCGCATCCATGTCCGAGGTATGGCCGCGCATATGGCTAATGATGACCGCCTGCACATCGTCCAGCTTGGCCTCGAAATCAGCCATGTCGATGCGGTAGTTCGGACCAACTTCGCACAGAACCGGAACGCAATCCGCATGCACGACCGAAGATGGTACGGCTGCAAATGTGAAGCCTGGGATCAGAACCCGCGCATCCCGCGGTAGGCCCAGTGCCTTCAGCGACAGAAACAGAGCGGCCGAGCAGGAGGAAACAGCCAATGCGTATTTCGTGCCTAGTAGTGTGGCGAACTCGGATTCCAGCAAAGAGACCGGCGCGTCCTGCGGCGCGGTGTAACGAAACAGGTCGCCTGACTGCATCAGGGCGTCAATTGCGTCTCGTGCGGCGGCGGGGATGGGTTCGGCGTCATGAACGTTGGGTGGCAGCGTCATATTTGGTTTTCCCGAATTCTAACTTTCACTTTATTAAATCAAGCATCCCGCCCGTGCCAAGCCCCCAATCGCAAGATCGGCAAAATTTCACCAAATTGTCGTATGGAAAACGGGGGCTAGATCCCCAGCCGATCCCGCATCGCGTACCATGTCATCGCCAGCACCAGCAGAGGGCTGCGCAGGGCCGGACCACCGGGAAAGGGCAGGGCCGGGACACGGGCCATTGTATCGAACCCTTCGGCCTGCCCTTGGATGGCCAATGCCATCAGTTGACCGGCATGTGTTGCGGTGCCGACGCCATGGCCGGAATAGCCAGAGGCGGACAGGATATTCGGCGCAACACGCGTAAGATAAGGCATCCGCCGCATTGTAATCGCCAGAGTGCCGCCCCACGCGTAGTCGAGCCTGACGTCCCGCAGATGCGGAAAGATCTCGGTCATTGGCTTGCGCACGGTGGCGGCGATATCCGAGGGGAAACGGTAGCCATAGCTTTCGCCTCCGCCAAACAGAAGGCGCCCATCGGCGCTGAGGCGGAAGTAGTTCACCACGAATTTCGTATCCGCAACCGCGACATCCTGCGTCAGTACATGTGCGGCCTCATCCCCAAGCGGCTCCGTCGCGGCTATGAAGTTGTTGATCGGCATCACCCGCGCCGCGACCTGCCGGTTCAGCGTTCCAAGGTATCCGTTGCAAGCCAGAATGACGTGTTGGGCGCGGACATTCCCACCTTCGGTAAGAACAGTAGCCGGGTCGCCTTGTTCGATCCCTGTCACCTCGGTGCCTTCGAAAATACGCACGCCCGCGGCCTCAACAGCACGGGCCAGACCGAGCGCATAGTTCAACGGGTGCAAATGCGCCGCTCCCATGTCCAGATACCCACCCTTGTAAGCGGGTGAGGGGCAAAGGGCGTGGCCCGCCTCTTCATCCAACAGCTCGATCTGATCGTAGCCGTAGCGGTCCGACAAATGCGCGGCATGGGCGTGCAGATCGCTGCGCTCGGACGCTGACAGGCCCAGGTTGGCGATGCCAGGCTTCAGGTCGCAGTCAATTTTGTGCTTTTTAATCAGCGATTTGACCAAGGCTTTCGCATCCTCGGCCAGATCCCAAAGCTTGGTGGCGTCGTCCTGTCCGACGAGCCGCTCCAGATCCTCCTGGTCCATGCGCTGGGCGCTGCCCAACTGGCCGCCATTGCGGCCTGATGCGCCGAAGCCCACTCGGTGTGCCTCAAGCAGGACAACGTCCATCCCGGCCTCGGCCAGATGCAGCGCAGCCGACAAACCCGTATAACCGCCGCCGACGATGCAAACATCGGCGCGCGTTTCGCCTTTGAACTCAGGAAAACGCGCGAGCGGATTGGCTGTCGCGGCATACCAGCTTGCCGGATACTCGGCTTTGCTATCGTTGGAATAGAGAAGGTTCATCTCTGGTGACCCCAAAAGGCTCAGACGTTCAGCAAGAGATGTTCCCGCTCCCACGGAGAGATCACCTGCAGGAACTCTTCGTACTCGGCCCGTTTCACGATGCCATAGACGCGGGCGAATTCAGGGCCCAGTATCTCATGCAGCTCCGTGGCTCCGTCGAACAGGTCCAGAGCATTCCCCATCACCTGCGGGATATCCCCTTCGCCCTCATAGGCGTCACCGTAGAACTGCCGGCGGGGGCGTTCCTGTTGGACCAGACCCAGATAACCACAGGCCAGTGACAACGCGATCCCGAGATACGGGTTGCAGTCCATTCCAGCGATACGGTTCTCCACGCGTCGTGCTTCAGGGCCGGACAGCGGCACCCGGATACCCGTGGTGCGATTGTCCCGCGCCCATTCCAGATTGATCGGCGCGGCATGGTCTTTCACATAGCGACGGTAAGAGTTCACATACGGCGCCATCACGGCAAGACCGGCGGGCAGGTGGGTCTGCAGGCCCGCGATGAAGTGATAAAACGCGTCCGTCTCACCTCCTTGCGGACCGGAGAAGATGTTCTGGCCGGTCGCTATGTCGATGATCGAATGGTGGATGTGCATGGCCGATCCCGGCTCATCCTCGATCGGTTTCGCCATGAAGGTCGCGAAGCAATTGTGGCGCAGCGCGGCCTCGCGGATCAGGCGTTTGAAGTAGAAGACTTCATCCGCCAGCTTCACCGGATTGCCGTGGCGCAGGTTGATCTCAAGCTGGCCTGCGCCGCCTTCTTGGGTGATCCCGTCGATCTCGAACCCCTGATGTTCGGCGAAATCATAAATGTCGTCGATCACCGGACCGAATTCGTCCACGGCCGTCATGGAATAGGCCTGACGCGCGGCGGCAGGACGGCCCGAGCGGCCCATCATCGGCTCAATCGACTGCGCCGGGTCAACGTTGCGGGCGACCAGAAAGAACTCCATCTCCGGGGCGACCACCGGCTTCCAGCCCTTGTCGTGATAGAGCTGCACAACACGTTTCAGCACGTTGCGCGGGCTGTAGGGGATCGGGTTGTCGTCGCGGTCATAGGCGTCGTGGATCACCTGCAGCGTCCAGTCGCCAGTCCAAGGCGCCGCCGATGTGGTCGAGAAATCCGGTTTCAGGATCATGTCGCGTTCAATGAATCCGTCCTCACCCGCGGCTTCACCCCAGCCGCCCGTGATCGTCTGGTAGAAGATACTGTCAGGCAGGTGGAAATAGGATTGCCGCGCGAATTTCGATGCGGGAACGGCCTTGCCGCGGGCAATGCCCGGCAGGTCCGAGATTATGCACTCGACCTCATCCAGCCGATGTCCGGCGATATAGTCTTGTGCGGCCTGCGGTGCTGCGTCTGTCCAATCGGCCATCAGGCCCTCGCTTTCTTCAGAAAATCCGCCATGATCTGCGCGATCCGGGCATTATGGTCTGGTGCTGTTTGTCTGTTCGCCGCGGCTTGCATGAGGTCATCAGGCACCAACCCTTTGCCGCGCGTGCGCATCAGGCCCGAGACGAAATCGTTGGAAAATTCAGGATGCGCCTGCACGGTCCAGATCTGGTCACCATAGCGCAGCATGGCGTTTTGGCAGAAGTCATTGCTGCCGATCACCTCGGCCCCGTCCGGCACGTCCACGACCTGATCCTGATGCCATGCGTTTAGCCAGACGTTGTCGCCATCAAAGTCATATTCAGTACGTCCAACCGACCAACCACCTTGGTATTTTTCGACCTTGCCGCCCAGCGCCTGCGCGATGATCTGGTGACCAAAGCAGACACCCACCAGCGGCTTGCCGCTTTGGTGAATTTGGCGGATCAGGTCCTCAAGCGGGGGAATCCATGGCAGGTCCTCATAGGCCCCGTAGCGAGAGCCTGTGATCAGCCAGCCATCTGCGTCTTCTGCGCTGTCTGGGAAGATCCCGTCAACGACTGCGAAGGTTTTGAATTCAAACCCATGTCCGTCCAGCAACGCCGGAAACAAAGAGTCATAGTCCCCGAAATCCTGCATGAGCGCATCAGGGGTGTGGCCAGTTTGTAGAATGCCGATTTTCATAAGTCACCGAATTTGATCAAATTCAGAAATACCCGAGAGCGGGCCTTCGGGCAAGGGGGTCACACGGCCTCGAGATAGCTTAGCCAGTGTTCGTCCTCCGGGCGGTCTGCAAAACGTGCAATTTCCTGCCGTTTGGTCATCGACAGATTGCGGATCAATTCCGATGGGAAAAGCCGGGCAATGATCGGGTAGCTCTCGAACAGGTCGATGGCGGCGGACCAGTCGCCAGCAAGCTGAGGCAGACCGTCAATTTCATAAGCATTGCCCGAGATCGGGGCGGGGGGCACCATGCCGTCCTCGATGCCGACCAGTGCCGCGCCCAGAACGGCACTCAGCATCAGGTAAGGGTTGATGTCGCCGCCAGCCACGCGGTGTTCGATACGTCGGGCCACGGGGGCACCGCCCGGAATGCGTATGGCGGCGGTTCTGTTCTCATAGGCCCAGCTTGCACCGGTGGGGGCATGAGCGCTGGGCACAAGCCGCGCGTATGAATTCCCATGAGGGGCAAAGATCAGAGTGCTGGCAGGCATGGCAGCAAGGCACCCGGCCACGGCTGAGCGCAGCAGGTCGGTGCCCTCGGGCCCGCCATCGTCGAAGATGTTCCGCCCGTCTTGGTCCAGGACCGAGAAATGCACATGCATCCCGTTTCCCGCGTCCTCGGCATATGGTTTCGACATGAAGGTCGCAGCAAAACCGTGTTTTCGGGCCAAACCGCGCGTCAAAGCCTTGAAAAGCCACGTATCATCAGCGCAGCGCATGGCGTCCTGATGATTGAGGTTGATCTCGAATTGACCGATACCGCTTTCGGATATGGCGGTTTGTGCGGGGATGTCCATTGCAGCGCACCCGTCATAGAGGTCGGTGAAGAACGCCTCGAACGCGTCCATTTCGGCGACGGACAGAACCGCTTCATCCGTCAGGCGGCGACCAGTGATGGGGTTGAGAGGCGGTAACGGTTGGGGGCCGGATGCGTCAACAAGGGTGAATTCCAACTCAGTCGCCGCAACGACTGACCAGCCGCGCTGCGCGTAGCGCGACAGCACGGATGCAAGCGCATGGCGCGGGTCGCCTGAAAAGGGAACGCCGTCATCGTCATAGAGGCTCATGGGAACCAGGGCCGTCGAGGTTTCCAGCCATGGCACTGGCACAGGCCCGCGCTCGGTCGGAAGCAGGATACCATCGGCGTCACCGGTTTCGAATACGAGGGGGCTTCCGTCGATGTCCGCGCCCCATAGATCGACGTTCAAGGCCGAGAATGGCATGCGCACGGCACCCTTGCTCAGCTTGTCGGCATAGGTAGGCGGGACGCGCTTGCCTCGCATCTGACCGTTCAGGTCGCAGGCGGCAACGCGGAAATTATGCAAGGCGTTCAGGTCCATTGGGGCTGTAGCTCCTCTCGGTTATCCGAGATGTAGCGAAGCCAAACGGCCTTGTCACGAAATTTGATCAAATTTCGGCGGTAGTAAAAAGGCGTCGGCACAAATTGCGCCGACGCTCTGTTTCTTAGGATCAGACGAAGGTTACGCCGTTTTCCGCCATGGGCAGGGTCGTAACCTTCACGCCCGAAAGAGCGCGGATTGCATTCGCCAGCGCCGGGGCGGACGGAGGCGTGCCCGGCTCGCCGACGCCCGTGGGCGCTGCGGCTGATGGAACGATATGGACGTCAATCGCCTGGATGTCACCAATCCGCAGAGGCTCGTAATCCGGGAAATTGAACTGGTCTACTGCGCCGCTGGTCAGCGTGATCTGGTCGCGCATGACGTGACCAATGCCATAGCCGACACCACCTTCGATCTGTGCTTTGACCACATCGGGGTTCACCGCGATGCCGCAATCAACGGCACAGGTGACTTTTTCGATGCGAACTCCGCTATCCAAATCGCCGGACACCTCGACTACTTCGGCCACATAGGAGCCAAAGGACTTGTGGACCGCGATGCCTTGCGCGCGCCCGGCTGGAGCGTTGCCCCATCCGGCCTTCTCAATCGCCAGCTTCAAAACTCCGGCTTTGCGGGCCTGATCTGCGTTGCTGTCATCGCTTAGATGCGCCAGGCGGAACTCGACCGGGTCACGACCGGCGGCCTCGGCGGCCAGGTCCATCATGGCCTCCATCGCATAGGCCGTATGGGTGTGCCCGACCGAACGCCACCACAATACAGTCGTCGCTTTCGGTGTATCCGTCAGACCCACGGCCATGCCGGGGATGGCGTAGGGGCTGTCAGAAACCCCTTCGACCGAGCTGTGGTCGATGCCGTCATGCACCAGGACGGCTTCAAACGGCGTACCTTTGATGACCGATTGACCGGCGATTTGATGGTGCCATCCGACGATATTCCCTTCGCCATCCAGACCAACACGCACTTTGTGACCAAAGGCAGGGCGGTAGTAGCCGCTGCGAATGTCATCTTCACGTGTCCAGACCAGTTTGACCGGGCGAGAGCGGTCGGTGACCACGAAGGCCAGCGCGGCCTCGACCTGATAGTCCGCATCAGGTGTCGCACGGCGTCCAAAGGACCCGCCTGCCAGCATGGTGTTGATGTGAATCTTCTCGGCCGGAAGTTCAAATATCTGCTGGTAGGCCATATGTGGGCCGGTCGGCATCTGCGCGCCATCATGCAGGACAATGTCGCCCTCTGCAGTCTGTTCGATGGTGCAGTTCAGCGGTTCCATCGGCGCATGGGCCAGAAGCGGGAAGTAGAAGGTCCGCTCAACCACAGTGTCAGCGCCGTCGATAGCGGCAGAGACGGCGGCAAAATCGGCCTTGTTGACGTTGTAGGTCGGCTCGGCATCGAGCGCGTCCATGATCTCGGCCTTGATCTGATCCGAGTCGCGAGTTTCAGCGCCCGACATATCCCATTCGACCTCAAGCGCATCACGCGCCTGAATCGCGGCCCAGGTGTTTTCCGCGTAGACAGCGACACCCGCTTGGTTGGGTAGAACCGCGGCACTGATGTAGCCTTTGACCTCTTTCGAGGCGCTATCGTCAAACCCTAGCGCAATTCCGCCTTTGGATTCAGGGCGTTTGATCATGGCGATCATCTGATTGGGAAGGTGAACGTCCATGGCATACATGGCCTGACCATTGCCCTTGATCGCCGAATCCTTACGCCGAACGGCTTCGTTTCCGATCAGGCGGAACTCGGACGGGTCCTTCAGGCGCGGCTCGGACGGAGCGTCCAGCTGAGCGGCTGCGGCCACGAATTCGGCAATCGGAGCGGACTTGTCGCCGGATTTGACAATGCCTTCTTCGATTGTGATGCCCGATGCGTCGACGCCCCAGCTTTGGGCCGCCGCGTTGATCAGCATCTCGCGTGCGGCAGCACCGGCCTGACGGTATTGCAACCACGAATTCGCCATCGCGGTCGACCCGCCCGTGCCCTGGAACGGTCCGAACAGCAGGTTGTTGTAGACGTTGGGATCAGAGGGCGCGAATTCGTATTCGATCTGGTCCATCGTCAGGCCGATTTCTTCGGCGATCAGCGTGGGTAGGCCGGTCGCAGGGCCCTGACCCTTCTCAAAGTGCTTGACGATGGCGGTCACGGTGCCATCCGCGTCGATCTTCACGAACGGGTTGAACTGAGCGGTCTCGGACGAAGCAGCCGCCAGCGCGCCATCCGGACGCGCGCCAACCAGCAGGACGGCACCAGCAGCAGCGGCGCCTTTCAGAAATCCACGGCGAGAGGTGTTGATGGTCATGGATCAGGCCTCCAGAATTTCAGATGCGCGCTGGATGCCGGCGCGGATACGTTGATAGGTGGCACAGCGGCAGGCATTGCCGTACATGTATGCGTCGATCTCTTCAGCGCTGGGCTTGGGGTTCTCAGCCAGCAGGCCAACGGCCGACATTACTTGACCCGACTGGCAGTAGCCGCACTGTACCACGTCTAGCTCGACCCAGGCCTGTTGGACAGCTGCGCCGATCTTGTCCTCACCGACGGCTTCGATTGTGGTGATCTCGGCGTCTTCGACGTCTTCGATATAGGTCTGACACGAGCGGACGGGCTCGCCATTCAGATGCACGGTGCAGGCGCCGCAAGATGCGACACCGCAGCCAAATTTGGTTCCGGTGAGCTTCAGCTCATCCCGGATCACCCAGAGCAGGGGCGTGCCGGGTTCGGCGTCGACAGTATGCGTCTCGCCGTTCAGTTTCAGATTGATGGCCATGAGGGGACACTCCGTGTTGGCTTGCTACCTGAGTCGGTAAACTGGCGGGTTTACATGTGGCACAGAAAGTCGCGCCTGTAAACTCCCGCGTTTACCTAGTGTTTGACCCGGCGCGGTCAATGGGTCTATAGCAATGGAATGAATGAGATCAGCGCACCCAATGCGTCCAAATATGCACAGATCATCGAAGCTGCCGTGGCCGAATTCCAGGAAAAGGGGTTCGCGGCGGCCAGCATGGATCGTATTTCGCGCCAGGCCGAGGTGTCCAAGCGGACGCTTTATAAGTATTTCGAAAGCAAGGAAAATCTGTTCCGCTCAATCGTGGCGGAACTATCCAGTCGCTTTGCGGAAGTGCTTGAGATCAGGTACGAAAAAGGGCGCGATGTTCGCGAACAACTGACTGAGCTGGCCTGGGCCGAGGGGCGCATTCTGATGCTGCCCGATGTGATGGCCATGTCCCGCATGGTGATCAGCGAAATCCTGCGCAACCCTACGTTGGCCGAACAAGCGCAGGGCAAGCTGGACAAGACGGCCTCGTTCATCGACATGCTGCGTGAGGCCGCCGCGGACGGGCAATTGAAGATCGACGACCCCGAACAGGCCGGTCGTGAATTCATCGGCCTGATCAAGGCGCGGGCGTTCTGGCCGCTGTTGTTCTCAGGCACGGTTCTCAGCCATCAGGAAATGGCGGACACGATCAACAACAGCGTCGAGATGATGATGCGCAGATACGGCCCGGACACTGCGTAGTGTTCAAGGCCGTACGGCGGACAAACCGGCCCCTACATGCCGTTGCGCGGGATCACGTGATTCCATTCCGTTTTGAAGAACAGCGAGTCTCCGTCCCAGCATTCGACCGTGGCGTTCAACACGAAATCGGTTGCCGTGGCCGTCTGCTGAGACCAGGTCTTGATACGTGCATCCCAATCGCCACGCTCAAAGCGGGTTTCCTGCCGCATGGTCGCGATCGCGGATAGGGGGTCATCGGGCAGGATGGAGTAAATCCGCTCGGACATGTCGGAAATCTCGGTCCCTGTTTCCAGCACCTTCTTTGACGACGGCCCCATGACGCCGCCACCGATGAAGACACGTTCCGTCAGTCTGCCAGTGTGGGTGTCTCGAGTCAGCGTCGTCTCGGACCCGCCCTGACCTCTGGTCGAGGTCTCGGGTACCGAACCCGGGGCCGGAACCGGAAGGTCCCGAGGGGTCGGCGCATCCGGCGCATTTGTGCGAACGGGCAACGACAAGGCCGAGGAGCCGGGCACGACAGTCGCGCAAACCGGATTCGGGGCGGGCCACAAGATGGGCCAATAGGCGGTCGCAAGCTGCACCATGATCCGGTGACCGACAGGAACGTTGTAGCCGATGGCGTGCAACTGGATCGAGATCTCCATCTCTTCTCCTGGCACGACCGGGGTTGGTTCTGTGTCACTTTCGCGGTGCATCAGGTTAAAGAACCCGCGTGAGATCAGGGTCTGCGCGCCGTCGGGGGCTTCATCAATCAGCAAGGCCGCGACAAAGGCCTGAGGTTGGTCGACACTGACCTGCAACGCGATTTCAGGTTGGCCCAGAATGTCCACCGATGACTCCAGCGTGTCACTGCGGAACACCATCGCCCCAGCGGCGTCGATCCGACAATCCAGAGGCAAATCGCCCGGAATACCGAAAGAACACATGACCCCACCGGCCGAGCCGAACGTCTGCGGAGAGGTGATCTGCATCGGCGCGCCTGTTTGCGCCTGTGCGTCGAGCGACCCCGCGTTCAGCCAATAGGTTTCACTCGAAACATTGGGCGAGGGCCAACTGGGCTCCTCGACCCAGCGCCCGGGGCGGTGCGTTTGCGTTCCAGCGGGGCGCATGCTGTCCATCATGTATAGGTGCAGCGGTGGCTCCTCCTCGATCCCGGTGTCGATCCCCTTCAGCCAATAGTCCCAGAACCGCAGAACCTCGGCGATGAAATCGACCTGAGGGGTGGGCTTTCCTTCATGCGGGTAGAGATGCGACCACGGGCCCATCATCACCTTGACCGGCACATTCAGCTGTTCCGAAATACGGAACGGCGTGTCGCGATACAGGTCTGCCCAGCCGCCGAAATAATAGACGGGCACATTGACTGCGTCATAGTCCTCGCAGATCGAGCCACGTCGCCACATCTCGTCATGGGTCTGATGTTCCAGCCACATGGCGGGCCAGAACTCCATCGCCTCAAGGCGTTCACGCCAGAGGTCGCGCCACTTGTCCTCGCCCACGATTTCGGGGTCCGGAGGGAAGGCGTTCAGCAATTGCATGATCGATCCCCACCAGAAATTGTCGCCGGCCAGGACGCCTCCGTAGAAATGGATGTCTTCGCGCCAGCGGTCGTCGCAGCCCATCACCGGCGCGATTGCTTTCAGCGCAGGGGGGCGTTTGGCGGCCACCTGAAATGAGTTGTAGGCCCCCCAGCTTTTGCCAAACATACCGACATTGCCGTCGCACCACGGCTGTTCGGCCAGCCACGCGATGACATCAACGCCGTCCTGCGTTTCCTGGTGCGAGTATTCATCCTCGGCCAGCCCACCGCTATCGCCGTTGCCGCGAATATCGACCCGGATGGAGGCATAGCCCGCCTCGGCAAAGCGCGGATGCATGGTTTCATCGCGCAGGCGCGTGCGATCTCGGCGACGATAGGGGATGTACTCTAGCAGACAGGGGACAGGATTCTCACGCGCATTGGGTGGTAACCACAAACGCGCGGCCAATTGCGTGCCATCGGGCATCGGAATCCAGACGGTTTCGATCACCTCTACGCTGTTCATGGCCGGGTCCTTCCTGTTGTTTTGGCTTGCGTTTCTCTCAAGCACGTTCGTCGCGTCGCCGCTTTTGGTCGTATGAAACGCACAACCCGTTCAGCGCGCAAGCGAATAGGAGGCTTCGGGCTGCAAAATGTGACTCAAGTTTGCCGTTCCGCTGTGATAGCCACACGCAGGCACAGACCGGGATTTGTCAGGTGACAGAGAAAAACGTGAAAAACTTGGACCGAGCAGCGCGTTTAAGCGTGGCACCCATGATGGACTGGACCGACCGCCATTGCCGGTTTCTGCATCGGCTGCTGAGTGAGCAGACGCTGCTTTACACCGAGATGGTCACTGCGCCCGCGCTGGTGCGTGGTGGGGCGCTGCATCTGCTAGACTATAGCCCACAGGAACATCCCGTTGCATTGCAGCTTGGCGGCTCGGACCCAGAGGAACTGGCGCAGGCCGCGCGGCTTGGGGCCGAAGCTGGGTATGATGAGATCAACCTGAATTGCGGCTGCCCCTCGGATCGGGTGCAATCGGGCACGTTTGGGGCTGTGTTGATGAAAGACCCCGCGCGTGTCGCCGACTGCGTGGCCGCCATGCGTGCGGCCGTCTCGGTCGATGTGACCGTCAAATGCCGGATTGGCGTGGATGATCAGGAACCGCGCGACGTGCTGCCGGACTTTCTGGACAAGATACAGCAGGCCGGGTGCCGACGGGTGACGATCCACGCGCGCAAGGCGTGGCTACAGGGGCTCAGCCCGAAAGAGAACCGCGATATCCCTCCGCTCGACTATGACCTCGTTCATCAGATGAAGGCTGATTTCGCGGATCTTCACATTTCGATCAATGGCGGCATCACCTCGTTGGACGAGGCGCAGACGCATCTGGAGGCCGGGCTGGACGGGGTGATGATTGGACGGGCGGCCTATCATCAGCCTTCTGACATCCTCTCCGAAGCGGATATGCGAATTTACCAGAGCGGCAACGCTCGGGACCCGATCGAAGTGGCCCGGCAAATGGTGCCCTATATCGAGCAGCACCTTGTCAACGGAGGGCGTTTGCACCAGATCACGCGGCATATGCTTGGCCTCTTTGCCGGTCGCCCCGGCGCACGGGCTTGGCGGCGCGCGCTGTCAGAAGGGGCGGTGCGGGATGGGGCAGGGCCCGAAGTGATGCTGAAGGCGCTCGATCACGTGGCGCCTCTGGCCGAGGTTTGAACGAATGAAGCCCGGTCTCTGACCGGTTTGGGGGGAAGATGCCCGAGACGATGTTGCTGGCCCAGATGCTGGGCCTTTTGCTTGTAATTGGCGCACTTGCGGGCGTTTTGGCAGGGCTGCTCGGCGTTGGCGGAGGCATCGTGCTTGTGCCCGCGTTTTTCTATGCGTTCCAAACGCTTGGATATGGTGGGCCGCAGTTGATGCAGCTATGTCTGGCGACCTCGCTGGCGACGATAATCGTAACCTCGATCCGGTCGGTGCTGGCCCATAACAAGAAAGGCGCAGTCGATTGGCAGATCCTGCGAGGCTGGGGGCCTGGCATCGTCGTAGGGGCGGTTGTTGGCGTGCTGGTCGCCTCGGCCCTGCGGACTGAAGCCTTGCAGGCGCTGTTCGGCGTTCTGGGCATGGTGATTGGTGCGTATCTGGGCTTTGGTCGCTCGGAATGGCGTTTAGGGGATGCGATGCCCAAGGGGATCAAGCGCGCGGTTCTGTCCCCATCCGTGGGCTTCCTGTCTGTGCTTATGGGGATCGGAGGCGGCAGTTTCGGCGTCCCCCTCATGAGCCTTTACAACACGCCCATCCACCGGGCTGTGGCAACGGCTGCAGGGTTCGGAGTGATCATCGCCGTGCCATCTGTATTGGGTTTTCTCTTTCTGGAGATTGCCCCTGAACACAGGCCTCCGCTGACGATCGGGGCCGTGAACTTGGTGGCCTTCGGGATAGTAGTCGCGATGACGATGATCACCGCCCCGTGGGGCGTTAAACTCGCTCATGCGATGGACCCGAAGCCGCTCAAGAGGGTCTTTGCACTGTTCCTGACACTGGTCGCTTTGAACATGCTGCGGAAGGCATTGGGATGGTAGAGGATTTCTGGGCGAAGGGTTGGGTCAAATTCCCGTTCGACCCCGCCCTAGCAGAATGGGTTGGGCAGGTTCTGCCCGACGCTCAGCGGTCCGCGACGGCACCTGAACATGCCGAGTGGCTGGATTGTGAGGGCACGTGGTTCATTGGCGTAGATGCCTTGCCCAATGATGAATTTGGGCAGGTTGCGTCGTCAAAACCGCTGTCCGGGTTGGCCATGGATTTCATCGCCGCGCATCTGGGCAGCTTGCCGCTGCATCCGGGGCAGGTGTCGATCATCTATCCGGGGTATCCCCGCCCTCGGAAGGGTGAAAGCGAGGCCGCCGGGCGCTACAGGCGCAATCGCGACGCGGCCCATGTGGATGGGTTGCGACCTATGGGTCCGGATCGCCGCCGTCGCGTGGATGAACCGCATGCGTGGATTTTGGGCACTCCCCTGTCGGAAGCCAGCCCCGATGCCTCGCCCATGGTGTTGTGGGAAGGTAGTCATATCCCAATGGGCGAGGCCTTTAGAGCGGCTTTTGCGGATCAGTCCCAGACCGATCTGAGCCAGGTCGACATCACCGATATATATCAGGCGACCCGCCGCGAGGTCTTCGAGACCTGCCCAAGGATCGAATTGCCTGCCAAACCCGGCGAGGCCTATCTGCTGCACCGCCATTGTCTGCATGGTGTTGCGCCATGGCCGGAGGGGGCGACCGCTGGGCCGGATGGACGGATGATTGCCTATTTCCGCCCCGAATGCGCCAACGGCGTCGCGGAGTGGATTGAAACACGCTGATGTCTCGTGAGGGAAACGGTTCCCGCGAATTACCCCAGCAGACCACGCCCACATCTGCCCGTTTCGCAACTTTTGGGCTTCAAAACCCGACCTGTCACGAAAAATGACGTGGGGTCACTTTGCGATAAGTTTATTGATTGCCGAGTCAATGAATATACAACGGAAGGCGTTTTCTTCGTCGTTCCGGCTGAAAACTCTTTAGCCAGACCGTGCCGCTGCGGGTCGCCACTCACTCACGGAACCGGCTTTCGCCTCGCTTTTTTTTCGAGGCGTGCGTCCGGCCCGCAGCAGGCACACTTAATTGATTGGTTCTTAATGTCTTTCAAAAGCTTTCTACAACGCTTTTCCAAGCTGCGAGATCACGCGCAACCCGTGACTGTCGACACCACGATGGAACGGCCTGCAAAACATCCAAGAACCAGCCGGTCCGAATACTCAGACCTGTTCAAGGAAGAACTCGCGACCCGACAACAGGGCAGGTGTTACAAATCAAAGGATGAAACCAGCGCGGTGGACTGAGCGGTCAGCTTTTCAGGCGGGCCGAACGCCCGCCGCGCCGTTTGGCGAGGCGCGGTTTACGGGCGGGCAGAGCCTCCATGATTTCGGCGCGTTCGCTGCTGTCCATACGTGACCAGCGCGCGATCTCATCAAGGGTGCGGTAACAGCCGGTGCAAATCTGCTCTGTCGGGTGGACAACACAGATTCGTACACAGGGGCTTTCGACCTCATCGCGCTGCCAAACCATGTTCGTCATTCGTGGTCTCCGACCCATTACAAAAAGCGCAGCCTGTCCAGCGCTCCCTGCAAGATATACCCTGCTGCAACGTGATCAATAACCTGTCCGCGACGTTTTCGTGTCGTATCCGCCTCTAAAAGTGCCTTTTCTGCAGCAACTGTGCTCAGACGCTCGTCCCAAAAGCCGATGGGGCAGTCGGTCAGGCGGGTTAAGTTGCGGGCAAAGGCACGGGTAGATTGGCAACGGGGGCCTTCGGTACCGTCCATGTTTTTTGGTAGCCCGAGGATGACGCCGCCTATCTCACGATCCTTGATCAACTCAAGCAAGCGCGCGGAATCGAGGGTGAATTTCTTGCGACGCACGGTCTCCAGAGGGCTAGCCACCCCGCGCATCCGGTCCGAGACCGCCACGCCGATGGTCTTTTCACCCAGATCCAGCCCCATCAGCGCCGTCATCGGCGACAGGGAAGCGGCGAAACCTTCAAAATCGTCGTGGATCATTGGGCAATACCGGCTTGCAGGGCGGCTGCATCGATCATCTCAAGCGCCTCGGGGTTGTCGGCAAAGAGGACCTCGGCTTCGTCGCGGATATCTATTGCACGCTGGGCCTGACCCAAGACGCCAAGCGCCGCGATCAGGCGCGCCCAGTCCTGAGGAGGGCCGCCCTCAGTCGCCAGGCGATCAGACAGACGGTCAACCATGCCTTGGATCATCTCTTGCCGTTCTTCCGGGGTCATCTCCGCTGCGGCGGCGACATCGTCCTGACTTGGGCCGGGCTGCCCCAATGAGCTGGGGTCGGGGCCGTTGAAAACCCCCGCGCGAAAGGCAAGCTCATCCAATTGGGCGCGAATCGCATCACCCCAAGGAGCGCCCGCTGGCGCATTCCGCGCGGTGTCGACCCAGACACGATAGGCGAGGTCTGGACGGCCGGTCTGGGCCAGCATTTGCCCCCAGTAGTAGCGCGCCGGGCCGTGTCGGGGATCACGCTCAAGCGCGGCGGCCAGAACTTGCTCGGCCTCGGGCGAGATGTAGCCGCCTGCCGCAAGGATCATCTTTTCGGCCAGATCCGAGTAATCATCGGCTGTTGCAGCCTGACCCGAAAGCTCGACAACGCGTTGCTGCGCGGCATAAGCGGCCTTGAAGTTCCCCGCATTGGCTTCGTGCTGTGTCAGCAGGATATGCCCTTGCAGGTCATTCGGCCGGGCCGCCACGGTGTCGCGCAGTTGCTGGAGCAGCGTTGCGTAGCTTTCTTCCAGTTGTCGCGGCTGCGGCGGGGTGGCAAGGACTTCGGCTGCTTCCTGCGCTGGGCGGTTCGACCGGACCTCCTCGGCCAGTGCCAGCCGTGCGGTCAGGGGTTGGTCGGGCAGGCCGACGGCACCGGTTCGGTAATACATCGCCAGCGCGCCACCAATCACGACCAGCATCACGATTGCGATGGTGACGACGGAAACCCCGCGCGACGGGCCCGAGGCCACCCGGTCGCCCTGCATCTGGGCGTCTGCTGCCAGAATGCGGCGTGAGATCTCGGTGCGGACCCTCTCGGCATCGGCTTCGCCAATGACTCCTCGGGCCAGATCACGGTCAACACCCGCCAGTTGTTCGCGGTAGACGCGCAGATCGTAGGCTGCGGTTGGTTCGTCCGCGCGGCGGCCGCGCAAAAGCGTGTAGCCGAGGAACCCTGCGACCAGCAGCGCGATCAGACATGAAATGACCCAGAACGTCATGCTCTCTCCTGAAATTCTGCCCTGACTTAGACCTGCGGGCCGCCTAAAAAAAGGGACAAATGGCCGCGAATGTGCCACATGTCGCAATAGTGCTATATTGCGGCGTTGACCGGCGTGGATATACCCGGTCGACGCGGCATACCTGCGCCAATCACCGAACCGGATGGATTCGCTTATGAAACACTATTCAGCCTTTGCTGTCGCGCGCGAAGCGTTGCGCTATCACACCGGATGGGAGCGCGCATGGCGCTCGCCTGAGCCGAAGAAAAAATACGACGTGATCATCGTCGGTGCCGGGGGGCATGGTCTGGCGACCGCCTACTACCTTGGTAAAAACTACGGCATCCAGAATGTCGCCATCATCGAAAAAGGATGGCTGGGCGGCGGGAACACGGGCCGGAACACGACCATCATCCGGTCGAACTACCTGCAGGATCCTTCGGCGGCGCTCTATGAAAAGGCGCGGGGCCTCTATGAGGACCTGAGTCAGGACCTGAACTATAACATCATGTTCAGCCCGCGCGGCGTGATCATGCTGGCGCAGACCCAGCACGAAATTCGCGGCTATCAGCGCACCGCGCATGCCAATGCGCTGCAGGGTGTTCAGACCGAGTGGATCGGGCCCGAACGCGTGAAAGAGCTGGTGCCGATCATCAATCTGGATGGTCCGCGCTATCCGGTTCTGGGTGGCCTTTGGCAGGAACGCGGCGGCACCGCGCGTCACGATGCGGTGGCATGGGGCTATGCGCGCGCCTGTTCGGCCATGGGCATGGACATCATTCAGAAATGCGAAGTCACCGGCGTTCGCTCGGACAATGGTCGCGTGGTCGGCGTTGATACCACCAAAGGTGCGATCGACTGCGACAAGCTGGGGATCGTCGTTGCGGGCCATTCCGGTCAACTGGCCGAAATGGCTGGCTTCCGCTTGCCGCTGGAAGCCGTTGCGCTGCAGGCGCTGGTGTCCGAACCGATCAAGCCCTGCATGGACGTGGTCGTGATGGCCAACACTGTTCACGGCTACATGTCGCAGTCCGACAAGGGCGAGATGGTGATCGGCGGCGGTACCGATGGGTTCAACAACTTCACCCAGCGTGGCAGCTTCCATCACATCGAGGAAACCGTCCGCGCATTGGTCGAGACCTTCCCAATGATCTCGCGCCTGAAAATGCTGCGTCAGTGGGGCGGGATTGTGGATATGACCGGCGACCGGTCTCCGATCCTGTCGAAAACACCGCTTCAGGGCTGTTTCATCAACGCAGGTTGGGGAACCGGTGGCTTCAAGGCCATTCCGGGCTCGGGCTGGGGTATGGCACAGCTGATGGCGACAGGTCATTCACCACTGACCGAGGCCTTCTCGATGGACCGCTTCAAAGAGGGCCGCTTCATCGACGAAAGCGTCGCCGCCGGGGTGGCTCACTAAGGGCGCTGCCCGAGGTGGCCACAACACAGAATTCTGGTCGGCCCGAGTGCCGACCAACCGAGAAAAGGATGACCATATGCTGATCCTGAATTGCCCCTATTGCGGCGTCGATGCCGAAGAAACTGAACTGGCCGCTGGCGGCGAAGCGCATCTGAAGCGCTTTGGCCCCGGCTCGTCGGATGATGATTTCCACGACTACCTGTTCATGCGTGAGAACCCTAAAGGCGTTCATTTCGAACGTTGGCGCCACGCAAATGGCTGTGGCAAGTGGTTCCACGCGGCGCGCTGCACCAACACTCTTGAGGTATTCGGCACCTATTCGGCCCAGACCACCGAGCCACCGCAAGAGATCAAGGACGCTATCACCGCGAAGCGTCCCGGCTGGACGTGGAGAGAGTTTAAATGATCCGCCCAGCCATCCGTAATTCCGCCTGCGAAAGGTCCGCAACATGAGCACCCGTCTCGCAAATCAAGGCCGGCTGATTGACCGGTCGAAACAGGTTACCTTTACCTTCAACGGCACCTCGATGCAGGGCTACGAAGGCGATACCCTTGCATCCGCCCTTCTGGCCAATGACCAGATGATGATGGGCCGGTCGTTCAAATACCACCGTCCGCGCGGCGTCGTTGCCAGTGGCGCGGAAGAGCCGAACGCTCTGGTCGGTTTGGGCGAAGGCAACCGGTTTGAACCGAACCAGCGCGCCACCACAACCGAGCTGTTCAACGGTCTGACATCCGTGTCGCAGAACCACTGGCCGAACCTCGAGTTCGACATCGGGTCGATCAACACCCATCTGTCGCGCTTTCTGCCTGCTGGCTTCTACTACAAGATGTTCATTCATCCGAAGCCGTTCTGGAAACATGTCTACGAGCCGTTCATCCGTCAGTCCGCCGGTCTCGGCAAAGCGCCCGACAAGGACAACCGTGACGCAGACACCTATGAGCATTTCTATCACTTCACCGATGTACTGGTGATCGGTGGCGGTGTTGCCGGTCTGCAGGCGGCCAAAACGGCGGCTCAATCCGGTGCGAAGGTCATGCTGATCGAGCAGACTGCGCATTGGGGTGGTCGTGCTCCTGTTGATGGTGGAACGATCGACGGTGAGCCTGTGGATAAGTTCGTGGAACAATTAGTTTCTGAACTCGAAACAATGGACAACGTCATCCTGCGCAATCGCTGCATGGGGGCAGGGGTTTATGACCACGGTTATGTACTGGGCTACGAACGCCTGACGGACCACACTCCGGGCGTGCAAGGCCCGCGTCATCGCCTGTGGCGCATCCGTGCCAAACAGGTTGTCACAGCAACCGGCGCGATTGAGCGTCCGCTGTCTTTCGCGGGTAACGATGTTCCGGGCGTGATGTTGGCCTCGGCTATGCGGGATTATGTGGTGAACTGGGGCGTGACCCCCGGCGACCGCGTGATCGTTGCGACCAACAATGACGACGCCTATCGCACTGCAATTGCCCTCAAGAAAGCCGGTGTTGATGTTCTACGCGTGGTCGATGCGCGCGCAAGCGCCGGACCTCTGGCGGAAGAGGCGCGCCAACTGGGCATCCGTGTCGATCCCGGCAAGGCCATCGCCAAGGTCAAAGGCGGCAAGCGCGTCAAGAAAGTTGCGCTGTGCAACCAGGAAGGCATCGGTGGTGCGCGGGAAGAGGTCGAATGCGATGCAGTCGCCATGTCGGGCGGCTGGTCTCCGGTTGTTCACATGTGGTCGCATTGCGGCGGCAAGCTGATCTGGGATGAGGCGAACGCCCATTTCCGTCCTGACCCTGAACGTCCTCCGCTGGGCGCAGACGGTGAAGGCTTCGTGATCGCCGCGGGTTCGTCCAACGGTCCGCTGGCTCTCGGCGACGTTCTGACCGACGCGGATGCCGCAGGCAAAGCAGCGGTGAAGGCGGCCGGGTACAAAGCAAAACGCACCAAGGCTCCTACGGGCGAAACCACGGCCGAGGCTCCGATGGCTGCTGTCTGGTTGATGCCTGCGAATGCGGACATCCAGCTGCGTATGAAGTCGTGGTTGGACTTCCAGAACGACGTGAAGGTCTCGGACGTTCAGCTGGCTGCGCGCGAAGGCTATGAAAGCGTCGAACACACCAAGCGTTACACCACGCTGGGTATGGCGACCGATCAGGGTAAGTTGAGTAATATCAACGGCTTGGCGATCCTTGCTGATGCGCTGGATTCGGAAATTCCGAAGGTCGGCACCACCACGTTCCGTCCGCCCTATACGCCTATCTCGCTGGCGTCGATTGGTGGTGAAGCACGTGGTGAGGTGTTCCAACCGATCCGCCAGACCCCGATGCACAACTGGCACGATCAGAATGGCGCAGACTGGGAGCCGGTCGGCCATTGGCGCCGGACCTATGCCTATGTCCGTCCCGGTGAATCCGTGCATGACGCGGTGAATCGTGAGGTGAAGAACACCCGTGAGAACCTCGGCCTGCTGGACGCCTCGACACTGGGTAAACTGATCGTCAAAGGCCCCGATGCGGGCAAGTTCCTGGACATGATGTACACCAACATGATGTCCACTCTGAAGGTTGGCAAATGTCGCTATGGCCTGATGTGTTCCGAGAACGGCTTCCTGATCGACGACGGTGTTGTTGCCCGCATCGACGAGGACACATGGCTCTGCCACACCACCACCGGCGGTGCCGAGCGTATCCATGGTCACATGGAAGAATGGCTGCAGACCGAGTGGTGGGACTGGAAAGTCTATGTCGCCAACGTGACCGAGCAATACGCTCAGGTCGCCGTGGTTGGCCCCAACGCCCGCAAGGTGCTGGAGAAGCTGAACGCCCAAGCAGGCGGCGGCATGGATGTCTCGAAAGAGGCGCTGCCCTTCATGGAATGGCGTGACGGCAAGATCGGCGCGTTCGACGCGCGGGCCTACCGCATCTCGTTCTCGGGTGAGCTGTCCTATGAGATCGCGGTTCCTGCAAGCCAGGGCCAGGCGTTCTGGGACGCTCTGTTCGACGCGGGCAAAGAGTTCGGCGTGATGCCTTACGGCACCGAATGTCTGCACATCCTGCGGGCCGAGAAGGGCTTTATCATGATCGGCGACGAGACCGACGGCACCGTGATCCCGCAGGATCTGGGGCTGCACTGGGCGCTGTCCAAGAAGAAAGAGGACTACCTCGGCAAGCGCGCCCATTCGCGGACCCATATGGCCGATCCGGAGCGTTGGAAACTGGTCGGTCTGGAGACTGTGGATGGATCAGTTCTGCCGGACGGAGCCTATGCGGTGGGCGAGGGCGTCAATGCCAACGGTCAGCGCAACATGATCGGGCGTGTGACTTCGACATACTACTCGGCCAATCTGGGCAAAGGCATCGCGATGGGTCTGATCAAGCACGGTCCTGACCGCATGGGCGAGATTGTCGAGTTCCCCGGAACCGATGGCAAAACCTACAAAGCCAAGATCGTCGATCCGATCTTCTACGACAAGGACGGGGAGAAGCAGAATGTCTGAACCCATCAGTGCACTGAACCACGCCAGCTATGACGGTATCGCCAAAGTAGCCGAGGTCGGCCTGCAGGGCATGATCACCCTGCGCGGCGATCTGTCCGACAAGGTGCTGGCCAAGGCTGTCAAGGATGCAACCGGGCAAAAAATGCCCGGCCAGCGTGAGGCTCTGGTCGATGGCGATACCGGCGTGTGCTGGATGTCCACCGATGAGCTGCTGGTGCTTGTGCCCTATGCCGAGGTTGAGGCCAAACTGGCCGAGATGGCCAACGCGCTTGGCGGTACGCATGCGCTGGCCGTCAATGTCTCGGACGCCCGTGCGGTGTTCTCAGTCACGGGCAGCAACGCGCGTGAAGTTCTGGGCAAGGTTGCTCCGGTCGATCTGTCACCTGCGGCTTTCCAACCCGGCCAAATTCGCCGTTCGCGTCTAGCTCAGGTGGCTGGTGCATTCTGGATGGACGACGCCGAGACCCTGCGCATCGTCTGCTTCCGTTCGGCGGCTGACTATGTGTTCAAACTGCTCAAGGTTGCGGCGCAGCCGGGCAGTGAGGTCGGGGTTTACTAACGAACCGACGACTGATGTCAAAAAAGGCTCCGGTTTTGGCCGGAGCCTTTTGCGTTCCGACCTTGGGAATACCAGTTAAGAGTGATCGGAGGCCCGAACGGCGCCCACTTCAATCATGTAAAAGGATCGTTTGAAAGCGGCTGAGCGCCGCGGGTTCCAACAGCGCCTGTACCGTCACCGGCTGTCCGTTTTCGTCGCACAGATGGTTGTAGAACCTTAGGCTTTCTAGCAGGCTTTCCATACGGGAACGTCGGTTCGCCTCTTCCAAAAGTGGCGCATGCAGGGACAGAAACAAAGCGGGACGTTTCTGTTTCAGCCAGTCCAGTAACGTAGGCAGGACAAAGAACTCGGCCCCTTCGATATCCATTTTCACCAGCGAGACGCGGCTTAAATCCTGGGCGGCCTGGAACTGATCCCATGCGATTGTCAAAGCATCCGTTCCATGCGCCGCGTCATGCAAAAGGGAACTGGTGGAATCGCCTGGCTCTCCTCGGGTTGAGGCCATGCGGGCCACTCCGAACTGATCCGACAGAGCGACCCCAAAGGCCGAGACATTGCGGATATTGTTCAGGTCCAGGTTCCAGGCCAGATGACGAAAAGCGGTCGGGTCAGGTTCAAAGCAATACACATGGCGGGCTTTGCGCGCACCGTAAAGGACAGTCGGCCCGATCCACGCGCCAATATCCAGATAGTCGTTTTTCGGGGACAGGAACTGATCGAGAACGGCGAAGGTCTCAGGCTCCCAATCTCCAGCCGAGGCTTTTCGCCAGAATTTGGAATGGTAGGGATCAAGCCGGAACGCCTGACCATTCAGGTTCCCAACATAGTATCCGCGGGCGCGGTAAAACATCTTGCGCGCCTGTGTCAGCATCGCGGACCTCCGGGTTTTATTGTCTCGCCCCTTGACCTGCGGCGGTTGCCAAAGCATTTAACCGTTGGGAACCGCAACTTTATTTTACAGGGGGCCGACATGGCTTTTGAACTTCCTGATCTTCCTTATGCACATGACGCGCTGGCAGCCAAGGGCATGTCCGCCGAAACGCTGGAATATCACCACGACCTGCACCACAAAGCCTATGTCGACAACGGCAACAAGCTGATCGCCGGCACAGAGTGGGACGGCAAGTCGCTGGAAGAGATCATCGTAGGGACCTACGACGCAAACGCCGTCGCACAGAACGGTATCTTCAACAACATCAGCCAGCTGTGGAACCACAACCAGTTCTGGGAGATGATGGGCCCCGGCGAAAGCGCGATGCCTGGTGAGCTTGAAAGTGCGCTGACCGAAAGCTTCGGCTCGGTTGACGAGTTCAAGTCGCAGTTCAGCGCGGCTGGCGCTGGTCAGTTCGGCTCGGGCTGGGCATGGCTGGTCAAAAACGCAGACGGCTCGCTGGCCGTGACCAAAACCGAAAACGGCGTGAACCCGCTGTGCTTTGGTCAGACCGCTCTGCTGGGTTGCGACGTGTGGGAGCATTCCTACTACATCGACTTCCGCAACAAGCGTCCGGCTTACCTGTCGAACTTCCTCGACAACCTGGTGAACTGGGAAAACGTCGCATCGCGCATGTGATCTGAGAGTCCCGTTTGGGCACAAGGGCCTGCTGGCGGAGACGCTGGCAGGCCTTTTTCATTGGCATAGTTTTTATGTGGCGCGTTTGGTTAATCCGCGCAGCAAACCTTGCGGGACCGCCTCAACCGTGACAGTCCTGCTGTAACCAACTGGCAAACCGCCATTTTGACGATTGGACCTCAAGCTTGCGCGGAAACCACCTCCTCGATCACGTGATTCTTCTGGCGGGCGTTGCCTTGATGTGCGGGCCGGTCTGTCTGCTGCTTTGGCAGTTGATCACGGCCCTTGATCTGCCCGAGCTTTGGGCCTTGGTTCAGCGGGTCTGGCGTGGTGGCCTCAGCAGCGCTGGCATTGGGGCAGGGGCGATGATGTGGAATTCGCTGGTACTGGCCCTTGGCGTTGCCATCTTGAAAAGCGTGATGTCGATGATGGCCGCCTACGCGTTGGTGTTCTTTCGATTGCCTTGCAGCGGGTTGATCTACGGCGTGATTCTGATCGCGATGTTCTTTCCGATCGAGACCCGCATCTTGCCAACCTTCGCCGTCGCCAGTGATCTTGGGCTGCTCAATTCCTATGCGGGGATGATCCTGCCGATCATGGCCAGTGGGCTGGGCGTGCTGGTGTTCCGCCAATACATGCGCCAGATTCCCAATGAGGTGATCGAGGCTGCCCAGATGGACGGCGCCGGACCGCTGCGTGTGCTGGTCGATATCATTGTCCCTCTGTCTCTGCCGATGATCGCGGCTGTTTTCGCGATCCTTTTTGTGCTGGGGTGGAACCAGTATGTCTGGCCGATCATGATCACCACCACCAGTCAGGACCATGACACTTTGGTGCGCGGCATGGCCTATTCGGGCTTTGGCGGCACGGCAGGTATGGTTCTGGCGCTTTTGGCGCTGCTGCCTCCGGCTGTGGTGGTGATTGGGCTGCAGCGATGGTTGATGCGGGGTCTGACCGCGGGCATCCACTAGGTCCGCGATATGCTCGAACATGAAGCGCAGGTGAAAACTTGCCGATACGTCAAGTTTCGGTATGAGACGGGATTGTACCGGGTCCCCCAGTGCTTAAGTAAATAGGGCGGAGGGAGAGAACCGCACCCATTGGAAGCACAAGCAAACACTGCGACAGAACGCTCTGGCCGCGAAGCAAAGAACTTGTGCCCAATACGTGAGGGATAGCCATGGAAACCACTACGGGAGAGCATAATGGCTGCACTTGAACAGGGAACCTGGGTTATTATCGCGGATGGGGAAAAGGCACTGTTCGTCGAGAACATCACCGATGCCGAAGACCCCAATCTGGTTGTCGTTTCGGTTGAGGAGCAAGAGGCGCAAGACCGCCCCACAGACCGGGCCGGGCGTCGCTCTGATCCGGGGCCTAACCAGAAATCGGCGGTTGAGGAACCAGACTGGAAATCCCATGCGAAATCGCTGTTCGTGCAGGACCTTGCCAATCTTCTGAACCGCAAAGGGCTGAAAGGCAAATTCAGCAGGCTTGTTCTGGTGGCCAGCCCCCATATTCTGGGCCTGCTGCGGCGCAGGTTGCATAGTGAGGTACTGGCCAAAGTTGTGGCCGAGGTGGATAAAACCCTGACCAACCATCCGCTTCACAAGGTCGAACAGGTGCTGAAACAGCGCCTTCGCCCTGCGCCACGTCTGGCTTGAATTAAAACGGGCGGCTTCGGCCGCCCACATATTTGCCTACCGCAAAGCTGCGATGGCGGCGTCCGCATCCTCGACCCAAGTCACGAAACTTAACAGGGACTGATCGGCAAAGCCCTGTTCGATCACCTGTTCCAGAAGGTCGCGGAGCTTATCCCAGTAGCCCCCCACATTCACCACCACAATCGGCTTGTCATGCAGGCCCAACTGCCGCCATGTCAGGGCCTCGAACAACTCATCCAGTGATCCCGGCCCCCCGGGTAGCACCACGACAGCATCCGAATTCATGATCATGACTTTCTTGCGCTCGTGCATCGTCTCGGTGATCACGTAGTGGGTCAGGTCGCTTTTGCCGACCTCGCGCTGGACCAGATGCACCGGAATAACGCCGAAGGTCTCGCCCCCGGCAGATTGCGTGGCGCGCGCGACTTCCCCCATCAGACCCACATCTCCGGCCCCGTAGACCAGTCGCCAGCCTTCTTGCGCCAGCGCGGTTCCCAACTGTTTGGCGGCGTCAGAATAGGCGGGATTGGTGCCATTGCGTGACCCGCAATACACACAGACGGATTTCTGGGACATAACAGGTGCGCTCCGGGCTTGTTTCAGACGTTTTGACCCCTGATAGCGAGATTGATAGGTTGGCTCAACTGTCCGCCGGAACACGAGTCACTCACATCAGTTTCGCGGCGGAATGAAAGGGAAAGAATGAACGGCACATCGGGAAGCGGAAGCTCGGGCAGCTTCATCTGGGGGCTGCTTGTCGGCCTTGTGGCAATTCTTGCGGCCGGTGGTCTGTATTTGTCAGGCGTGTTTTCGAGCAGCTCGGAACCCGTGCAGGAACAGGCTGAGGTTGCAGAGGAAACCCTTGCGCCTCAGGGCGCACCCGAAGAAGAGGCCCTGCAGGACCCCGCACCGGAGCCAAAGGAGGCTGTCACCGAGGCCGAGGCTGAGGAACCCGCAGCCGAAGACCCCGAATCCCAGCCCGAAGACGTCGCGGTTGAGGCCAATCCCACGACACCTCCCGCGTTGGATCAGATTTTCGTGTCGCCGGACGGGAGCGCGTTGCTGTCGGGTGAGGCAGAGCCGGGCAGTGACGTTGATGTGGTGCTGAACGGCGAGATCGTGCATCAGTTTTCGGTCGATGAGACGGGCGAGTTCGCCGAATTCGTTGCGGTCCCATTCAGCGATGATCCACGTGGCCTTGTTTTGCAGTCTACCGATGGGGATGAAACCGTTCGATCTGACGACTATCTGATAGCAGCACTGCCAGTACCCGCCCCCGAGGAGCCAGCGCCAACGGTTGAGGAAACGTCCTCGGAACCGGAAGTTGCTGAAGATCCCGAGCCTGAGGCGGAAGATACGACTGTGGCAAATGTTGAGCCCGAGCAGTCGACGGAAACCGCAGACGCGGGTACCGAAGCCGCGGACGCCGGTACGGAAACTGCAGACGCGAGTACGGAAGCCGAGGACGCCGGCACGGAAACTGCAGACGCGGGTACGGAAGCCGAGAACACCAGTACAGAAATTGCAGATGCCGGTGCCGAAACCCAGAACACTGGTGCGGATACAGAAAAGGCCGTTGTTGAGGCTGAATCGACCTCGGAAGAAGCAACTGAAACCCCTGCTGAAAACCAACAGGTTGCCATCCTGCGTTCAGGCGAGGATGGGGTTGAGTTGGTGCAATCCCCGTCCGAAGAGAACTCCGCGCCCCAGCAGGTTGAGCTGGACACAATCGGCTATTCAGACACCGGCGATGTGCAACTGACAGGCCGTCTCAACGAAGGATCGGCTGTACGGATATACCTCAACAACCGTCTGGTGGCGGATGTGACCCCGCAAGAGGATGGCAATTGGCGGGGCGACCTCGAGGGGATTGATCCCGGCGTTTACACCCTGCGAGTGGACGAGGTGCATTCCGACGGCACAGTCCTCAGCCGGGTTGAAACGCCTTTCAAACGTGAACCCGTCGAGGTGTTGCAGGCGGCTGAGGCGCAGACCTCGGAGCAACCGCAAGAAACCTCTGCGCCGATCCGGTCGGTCACGGTTCAGGCGGGCGACACCCTGTGGGCCATCTCGCGTGAGCGGTTCGGAGACGGCGTGTTGTATGTCCGCCTGTTCGACGCTAACCGCGAACTGATCCGCGACCCGGACCTGATTTTCCCGGGGCAGGTGTTCACCATTCCTGAATAAGCTCAGGCTCTGGCTTTTCTCGGGCCGGGGTCCATATTGCACTTCACACTAGGCAGGTAATGCGACGTATGCCCCCCATGACATCGGACGAATTGGCCGGAATTGACGAACGCCGTTCTGGCTGGCGGACGATCCGCAAGGTCGCGCCTTATATGTGGCCGGATGATGAGCCATGGGTGAAGCGTCGCGTTGTGATTGCCATGGCGATGCTGGTGTTGGCCAAGCTGATCGCCGTCTATACGCCGATCCTTTACAAGGGCGCAGTGGACGGTCTGGCGGGCGAGGGCGTGCCCCCGCTGGCCCTTGGCGCTGTTGGGTTGACTGTGGCCTATGGTGTCGCCCGGATGATGACCGTGGGCTTTCAACAATTGCGCGATGCAGCCTTTGCCCCCGTTGGCCAACGGGCCTTACGTGCGCTCGCGTTAGAGACTTTTCAGCATATCCACCAACTGTCCATGCGCTATCACGTTGGACGCCGGACCGGTGGCCTAAGCCGGATCATTGAGCGTGGGGTCAAGGGCGTCGAGTTCCTTCTTCGGTTCCTGCTGTTTTCCATCGGGCCGCTGATTCTGGAGCTGCTGCTTGTCGCGATCATTCTGATGTGGTTGTTCGATATCTGGTATCTGGTCGTCGTGGCCGTCACCATTGCGCTCTATATCTGGTTCACCTTTGCCGTCACCGAATGGCGCGTGAAGCTTCGGCGCGAGATGAACGATCAGGATACCGAGGCGAACCAACGCGCCATCGACAGCCTGCTGAATTTCGAAACCGTCAAGTATTTCAACGCCGAACAGCGTGAAGCGAACCGCTATGACGTGTCGATGAAAGCCTATGCAGTGGCGGCCTTGAAAACCGCTTATTCGCTGGCCTTCCTGAATTTCGGGCAGTCCTTCCTGATCACCTGCGGCCTAATCGGGGTGATGGTCCTGGCGGCAATCGGGGTCCAGAACGGCACGCTCACCGTTGGTGATTTCGTCATGGTGAATGCCTACATGATTCAGATCACCGTGCCGCTGAACTTCCTGGGCACCGTGTATCGCGAGATCCGGCAGGCGCTGGTCGATATGGGTCAGATGTTCGACCTGCTGGAGCAGCCCGCCGAAGTGAAAGACAAGCCGGACGCCCCGGACCTGAAGGTCAATGGTGGCGAGGTGACCCTCCATGATGTGCGCTTTGGCTATGACCCGGAGCGGGAGATCCTTAAAGGAGTGTCGCTGTCGGTGCCTGCGGGGCAGACCGTAGCCATTGTGGGCGCGACGGGGTCCGGGAAATCCACCATCGGGCGCTTGTTGTTCCGGTTCTACGATGTGACCGGAGGTGCGTTGAAGATTGATGGTCAGGACGTGAGGGATGTGCGTCAGACCAGCCTGCACGCGGCCATCGGCGTCGTGCCGCAGGACACGGTGCTGTTCAACGACACCATCCGCTACAACATTGCCTATGGCCGTGACGGCGCAACTCAGGACGATGTGGAAGAGGCCGCGCGCGCAGCACAAATCCATGATTTCATCGCCTCTCTACCCGAAGGCTATGACACCAAGGTGGGTGAACGTGGGCTCAAGCTCTCGGGCGGCGAAAAGCAGCGCGTCGGCATCGCGCGGACGCTGCTCAAGAACCCGCCTATTCTGTTGCTGGACGAGGCGACCTCGGCCCTCGACACCGACACTGAGCAGGAGATCAAAGATGCTTTGGCCCGAGCGGGCGAAGGGCGGACGGTGATCACCATCGCGCACCGTCTGAGCACGATTGCCGAGGCCGACCAGATTGTGGTTCTGGAAAGCGGTGAGATCATCGAGCAGGGCACTCATGATTCGTTGTTGGCGCGCGAAGGTCGCTACGCCCAATTGTGGAACCGCCAGCAGGCCGACACACAGGCTGCCTGAGATTTTCTGTTTGACGCGACTCGTCCGCTGGTTGAAACCCCAACTAGCGCAGTATCGCGTCAAGTTTGGGTTTGCCATCGAACAAGAAAGAGCAAAGAATGAAGAAAATCGTCACATCCTTGACACTCGGTTTGACACTCGCAGCATCTGCCGCGTCAGCCGAAGATCTGGAGTTTCTGCTGGTCAATGAAACCAGTGCGGATCTGGTCGAATTCAATGTCTCCCCGGCCTCATCCGGCAGCTGGGAGGGGAACCTTCTGCAGGGTGGATACCTCGCGCCAGACTATGAGATCGATGTATTGATCGCGGATGGGCTTGTGACCTGCGTCTATGATATTCGCGGCGTGTTTGATGACGGCAGCGCGGTTGAGGACTACGACCTGGACCTGTGCGATCTGGGCGAATACGCGTTCTCGGAATAGAAAAACGTTTGAAGAAATGAAAAATGGCGGGCCATCGGCTCGCCATTTTTTGTTGGTTATTCGGCTGCTTTTAGCGGCGACCCAGGTGGGATGGTGGGGTGGTCCTCTTCTGTCCCCGTGGGCTGTTCGGGCCGAGGCGCAGGCTGCTCGTCCCAGACAATCTCGGTTGCTTGCGCGGCTCGTGCGCTTTGGCCGATGGCCATGTCCTGTGCAATCTGGCTGTACCGGCCTGCTGTGACCCGCGCCAGAAGTTTGCCCAGCCAGATGGCATAGGTTGTCACCCAGACCCGCAGGGCCAGCATCGATGGCGTCACGATCAGGGTCAGCACGGTGGCGATGCCGAGGCCAAAGACCACAGCGGTGGCCAGCTGTTTCCACCACAGTGCTGTCGGGCTGTCGATGGTGTAGCCGCCATTGATGAAGTCCAGCGACAGGCCGAACATCATCGGTGTCAGACCGGCCATCGTGGTCAGCGTTGTCAGCAGAACGGGGCGAATCCGAGCCTCAGCCGTGCGCACGATCGCGTCGATCCGCGGCATGTAGCGGCTGTACTCCTGATAGGTGTCGATCAGAACGATGTTGTTGTTCACAACAATCCCTGCCAAAGCAACGATCCCCGTACCGGTCATGATGATCGAGAAGGGTTGCTCCATCACCAGCATCCCGATCAGAACGCCGGTCGTGGACAGTACAACCGCCAGCAAAACCAGAACCGAGTTGTAGAAGCTGTTGAACTGTGCCAGCAGGATTACGAACATCAGCCCCAAAGCCGCCAGAAACGCGCTGGACAGGAAGGCCTGGCTTTCGGCCTGTTCTTCCTGATCACCGGTCCATTCCCACGTGATCGAGGGGTCGAACGGGTTGGTGCTCAGCCATTCGGTCAGGACGGCGATACGTTCATTTGGATTGATCGGCGCGATGCTGGCCTCGCCATTCTCAACGGCGGTGCGCAGCTCCTCGGTTGTCTCGGCCTCGGTCAGTTGCACCAGATCGTACTGCTTGCCATTGGGCGCTGTGATCGCTGCAGAGGACGGGTCAGCCCCATCCTCAACCGCGCGCAGAACGGCCAAACGTTTTTCACCACCGTCTGGTCCAGCGACCACTGCTTTGCTCAGGCCAGCTTCGACATCGGCTTTGACGTCATAGTAGCGTTCCTGATCAACCCGGTTGATTTCGGCCAGTTTGGCAACCGGCTGGCGGGTGACGAAGTTGGACAGGGGCACGAGGCCGTCCGCCGTGCGTACCTTCAACGTGTCCAGCGTTGAAAGAACACGGTCCTCTTCGGGCAGGCGGACACGGATCTCGATCTCTTCATCCGTGGTGTCGGGGCGCATTTCGCCCAGAAGGATACCGCGTGTGACCAGCTGTACCATGGCCCCGACGGTGGCCACATCCGCGCCAAATCGGCCTGCTTTGGCGACGTCAACGTCGATCTGCCAGTCGATGCCAGGCAGGGGCAGAGTGTCTTCTATCTTGATCAGGCCGGGGGTCGTGTCGAAAACCTCTCGGGCGGCGACAGTAGCAGCAGTTAGCGGCTCCCACCCGTCGCCCTTGATCCGCAGATGCACGGGCTTGGCTGAGGCCGGGCCTTGTTCCAGCGCCAGAATCTCAACCTCGAAACCCGGCAGCTCGGCCAGTTGGGTATTCAGTTCTTCCAGAACATAGTCGCCATCATATTCGGGGGCGATGAAATGCCGGTCAAACAGCCCACCCAGAATGGGCTCCGAGACGTTGGGGCGGTCTTCCCATGGGATGATTTCGAACTGGACGCGTCCAACCGTGTCTGCCGGGTCTTGCGCGCCGCCATTATTCTGCGTCAGCCCACCTTCGCCCGCAAACGAGAAGACGTTAATCACGGCCGGGTGCGCGGCAATCACCTGTTCGGCGGCCAGCACCATGGCGTCTTTTTCCATCAACGAAAGGTTGCCCCGCGCGCGGACGTAAGCCGTGGCCTGTTCCGGCTCGCTTTCGACGAAGAACTCAACGCCCCGGTTGTTTTCGCCGAACACTAAGATCACCGTCATCACAGCCATGAAAACGGCAGCGATCGAGACAATCGGCATCACCGGATTGCCCACGAGGAACTTGATGACATAGCCGAAAGGCGTGTGTTCTTTCGCCGTGTGAACCTTGGTAGCGGGTTTGCGCTCGATCCGGGCCGCGCCTAGCGTGACCGATCCGGCGAAAGCTCCGAGGATCATCAACACGGCCCCAAGGAGCGAACCACCGCCCTCGACCAAATAGGAGGGGTTCAGCACCTGCATCGCGCCTAGGAAGACCAGATAGAATGACGGGGGGACCAGAACGGCGCGCAGCCACCAAGGCGTGCGACCGCGCAACCAGTCAGAGGCGCGGTCGAAGATGCGGCTCAGCCGGCCCGAGACACCGCCCATAACCGGCAGATAAATCAGGGCCACGATCAGCGATGCGGAGAGAACAAAGATCAGCGTGACCGGCAGCATGCCCATGAACTCACCCGGAATACCCGGCCAGAATAGCATCGGCAGGAAGGCACAGAGTGTCGTGGCCGTCGAGGAGACGATGGGCCAGAACATGCGCTGCGCCGCCTCGACATAGGCATGCATCGGGCCGACGCCCTCTTTGATACGCTTGTCCGCATATTCGACCACAACGATCGCGCCATCCACCAGCATACCAACGGCAAGGATCAGACCGAACATCACGATGTTCGAAATGCTGACGCCCATGACCGCAAGAAAGGCAAAACACAGCAGGAACGAGGTCGGAATCGCAAAGCCCACCAACAGTGCTGCCCGCGACCCCAGAGAGGCCAGGACGACGATCATCACCAGCGCAATCGCCGTCAGGACCGAGCCCTCCAACTGGCTGACCATGGATCCAACGATCCGGCTTTGGTCATTCGAGGTGCCCACGTCGACAGCTGCCTGCAATTCGGCGGGCCACTTGGTTTGCGCTTCGGCGATAGTCGCTTTGACCTGCTCGACCGTGTCGATCAGGTTGAAGCCTTTGCGCTTGACAACCTGCAAAGCGACGGTCGGCACGTTGTCGAACCGGGCCGTGCCTTCGCGGTCCTCAAACGTGTAGTTGATTTCGGCCAATTCACCCAGAGTGACGACCCGGTCGCCGTTGACCTTGATGGGCAAGCCATACACGTCCTGCGCGGTTTTGAAGGACGAGGGGATTTTGACCGAAAAGGCCCCTTGCGCGCTGTCCACTTCGCCCGCCGCAATCAACTGGTTGTTGTTTTGCACAACCGTAATCAGCTCATTGGCAGTGACGTTGTACGCCTCAAGGCGCAGAGGGTCGATGATGACCTCAAGCAGCTCATCCCGGTTGCCAGCGATTCCGGCCTCAAGCACGGAATCAAGCGCTTCGATGTCGTCCTGCAGGTCCTTGGCGATACGCGCCATGGTTCGTTCGGGCACCGCGCCGGTCAGGTTCACGATGACGATGGGGAATTCGGAGAAGTTTAGCTCGCTCAGCGAGTATTGCTCGGCGCCGTCCGGGAACTCGGCCTGTGCGCTGTTCATCGCGTCGCGGACATCGGCAGTGATCGCGGTTTTGTCCCAGCCGAATTCGAACTCAAGAAACAGGCCTGCATAGCCCTCGGCGGCGGTGGCGGTCATCTCTTTGAGGCCGTCCAAATCTGCCAGCTCGGTCTCCATCGGTTTGACCAGCAGGTTTTCGGAATCCTCGGCCGAGATTCCGGGGAAGACGACCGATACGAACAGGGCAGGGACTTCGATATCCGGCTCGCCCTCTTTCGGTAGATTGACATAGGCGAACCCGCCGATGACCAGCGAAATAAGAATGAAAGCCAGAACCATGCGGGCCCGGTCAGCGGCCCAGCTGACGATACCCGTCATTGCGTGACCTCCTGATAGGTCGGGTTCACGGTGACGCCTTTGACGACGAATTCTTGCCCCACCACGATGATATCGGTTGTCTCGGGCAGCCCGTCGATCCAGACGCCTTCGGCCGTGTCGCGCAACACGCGGACCGGCAAGAAATCGACCACATCGCCCGCGCCGACGGTGCGCACGCCCAGTTGCCCTTCGTTGCTGAGGGTCAGAGCCGATTGCGGCAGCAGATGCGCCTTGGCCCCTTCGGCCGAGATACGGATTGTCGCTGTCTGGCCGTCGCGAATGGTCAGGTCTTCGTTCGGCACGGTGATCTCGACCTCAAAGGTGCGGGTCGTCTCATCTGCCGAGCGGCTGAGGAAGGTTACGCGGCCTTCGACCTGACGACCGGTGACCAGCTGCGCCGAGGCCAGCGCCCCGACCTGAACGCGGTTAACTTCGGTTTCGGGCACGAAACCAACAAGCTTGATCGGGTCCAGCTGGATGATCGTGGCGCAGAGCGTTCCCGGCTGCATCAGGCTGCCCAATTCAGCGGTGTCGCTTTCCAGCAGGCCCTGAAACGGAGCTTCGATCGTCAGCCGATCTATTTCACGTTGGGCGGCTTCGACCTCTGCCGCGGCGGATTCGATGCCGGCGCGGGTGGCTTCCAGCCCGGCTTCAGCCGATTTGATACCTGCCTCGGCGCTGCTCATCGCGGCCTCGGAGGAGACGCGGCGGGTTTCCGAGCCAAAGCCCGTCTCGGACAGTTTGCGGGCCGCTTTCAGGTTGATATCTGCCTCGGCCACAAGGGCATGTGCTTCTTCCAGGCGCGCCTCGGCCTCAGGGATACGGCTTTCGGCCTCAAGCTTGCCTGCCTTCGCTTCGGCCAGGCTAGCGGGGCGGGTGCCGGGATCAAGCTCACACAGCAGATCGCCCGCCTCGACAAAAGCACCGCGGCGCTTGGGTTCTGAGATCACGGTCGAGGTCGTCTCGGCCAGCACTTCGACTTGACGGTTGGCTTTTGTTTGGCCGCGCAGCAGGACGGCGCTGTCAATCTCGCGCGCGACCGAGCGCAGGGCAACTACGCGCACAGCATTTTCATTGGCCGGCGAAACCACGGCCTCTTCGGTCTCAGACGTAGTGCTTTCCTCGTCGTCACCCCGGCCAGCAAAGGCGAAAAGCGCATCACGCTCAAAAACAAGGAAATACAGCGCGACAATCACCAAAGCGGCATTGATGAATGAAATCAGACGCATAATGCTGGTCTCCTTAAAAAAATTCGCCGGCTTAGACCGGGTTAGTATAGTGAAAGATGGGCGTCGGCTTGTGTATTTTCTACGCTAAACTGATTAGTTCGGTTTATTTTTTTTCGCAAGGGCGCATGCAGTCAGCGGAATTGTGCAAAATCCGACCCTTGGCTTGGCCGTGGTGCCGGGGTATGACATGGCCCACCAAGACAGGATACACAGCCCGGGGGCAGGTATGAGCGATACCGACAGTTTCATTGATGAGGTCACGGAAGAGGTGCGCCGCGACCGGCTGTATCTGCTTTTGCGGCGTTGGGGCTGGGTCGGTGTTGTTGCCGTCGTGCTGATCGTCGGTGGGGCCGCCTTCAACGAATACCGCAAGGCGCGGGACACGTCGCAGGCTCAGAAGTTGGGCGATGACATTCTGGCCGCGCTGGCGGAAAACGATACTGCCGCGCGTGTCGCTGGCCTAGAGCAGGTGGACGTACTGACGCCGGGTGGTGAGGCTGTGCGCAACATGCTTCTGTCCGCCTCACAGCTCGATGCTGATTCCCGGCAGGACGCGGTCGACAGTCTGAATGCTGTGGCCGTTCAGGGCGATCTGCCCGAGATTTACCGCGCCATTGCCAGCTTCAAGGCACTGCTGCTGCAATCCGACACGATGCCCGCTGCAGACCGTCGGCAACAGTTCGAGGCTTTGGCTGCACCCGGCGCGCCGCTGCGCCTTCTGGCGCAAGAGCAACTGGCCCTGATCGACATCGCCGAGGGCGAAGTAGACGCCGCGTTGGAGCGGTTGCAGGCGTTGCGTCAGGACGCAGAAGTCAGCGTGGATCTGCAGCAACGCGCGGCGCAATTGATTGTTGCACTGGGCGCTGAGCCCGAGCCATTGGTCGCTCAGCAGGGCTGATCGGGCGGAACACAGGTTAATGACAGGCGAGTTCGGATTAAAATGGTAACAAGACTTTTCTCTCGCGTGGGACTGCCGATTGCGGCGCTGGCCCTGACCGCTCTGGCCGCTTGTGAAGAACCCGAACAGATCTTGCCCGGCGAGCGTGAGGATATCCGACCCGCCTCAGACCTTGAAACGGTTGCCAAAAGCGGCTCGCAACCCATTAGCCTGCCATCGCAGAGTGCAAATGCAAGCTGGCCCCAAAGCCCTGGCACGCCAGCCTTCCGGACGTCAAATGCTTCTCTGCGTGCGACACCCCAACGTATTTGGTCGGCCTCGATTGGGGATGGAGATTCCCGCAAACAACGAATTACGGCTGACCCGGTTGTCGCGGGGGGGCTGGTCTACACGCTTGACGCGGGGGCGACGGTTTCAGCGGTGACACCGCAGGGACAGGTCGCGTGGAGCACCAATCTGATTCCAGCAACCGACGGAGACGCGGATGCCACGGGCGGTGGTATGGCCTATTCCGGCGGCGTTCTCTATGTCTCCTCGGGTTTTGGCCGTCTGACGGCGTTGGATGCAAAGACCGGCGCGATCCGGTGGCAGAAGCGCCTGAACGCAACCGGCAGTGGCGCGCCTTTGGTGAGTAACGGACTGCTGTATCTTGTCGCTGGGGATGAAACCGGTTGGACCGTTGACACCAAGGATGGCCGCATTCAATGGCAGATCGAAGGCACCCCTAGCGTTGGCAACGTTCTGGGCGCACCTGCGCCGGTTGTGACCTCGGACCTAGCTATCTTTGCCTTTGGTTCGGGTGATATCGCCGCAACATTCAAGCGGGGCGGGATCAGCCGTTGGAATGCCTCGGTGGCGGGGGGCCGCCGTGGACGCGCGACTGCGCGGATCGTCGACGTGACAGGTAGCCCAATGGTAGTGGGCGACACCATCTTCATCGGTAACCACTCCGGCCGTACCGTTGCTTTTGACGCGGGAACGGGTGAGCGCCGCTGGACTGCAGATGAAGGTGCTGTCGATACGGTCTGGCCAGCAGGCAATAGCATCTTCCTGGTCAGCGACCGCAGCCAGCTGGTGCGTTTGAACAGCGCGGATGGTTCTGTGATCTGGGCGCAAGACCTGCCCGGCTTTGTCAAAGACAAGCCAAACCGTCGCGGTCCGATCGTGGCCCATTATGGCCCGATCATGGCCGGAGGGCGCATTGTGATCGCCTCGAATGACGGGTTCCTGCGGTTCTTCAACCCGGTGAACGGGGCGCTTGTGCATCAGGTCGAAGTTCCCGGAGGCGCGACCACCGCGCCTGTCGTTGCCGGACAAACACTGTATGTCGTGTCGACCAAAGGTGATCTACACGCTTTCCGTTGACCAAAAGATACGCTAAAGGGCGCATCTTGAGTCTTGAAAGTTGAGAACATGTCACTGACCCTCGCCATCGTGGGGCGCCCGAATGTGGGCAAATCCACTCTGTTCAACCGCCTTGTGGGCAAACGTCTGGCCTTGGTCGACGACCAGCCCGGCGTGACGCGCGACCTGCGCGAGGGTGAAGGGCGGCTGGGTGATCTGCGGTTCACCGTGATCGACACGGCGGGTCTTGAAGACGCAACTGATGATAGCCTTCAGGGCCGCATGCGCCGTCTGACCGAGCGCGCGGTCGATATGGCAGATGTCTGCTTGTTTATGATTGACGCGCGCACCGGCCTGACTCCGACCGACGAGATGTTTGCCGAGATTCTGCGCAAACGCTCCAAACACGTGATTTTGGCTGCCAACAAGGCCGAAGGGTCGGCTGCTGATGCCGGTGTTCTTGAAGCCTATAACCTTGGCCTTGGCGAACCAGTGCGCCTTTCCGGCGAGCATGGCGAGGGGATGACCGACCTTTACGCCCAGCTGATGCCTCTGGCGGATGCGGCTGAGGAAGAGGCCGAAGACGACGCTCCCGTGGTCGAGATTGAGCTGGATGAGGATGGAGAGGGCGAATCCCCTCTGATCACCATAGCGAAGCCGTTGCAGGTTGCCGTTGTCGGCCGACCGAACGCAGGTAAATCCACACTCATCAACAAGATCATGGGCGAGGATCGCCTTCTGACCGGCCCCGAGGCTGGGATCACCCGTGACGCGATCAGTCTTCGGGTCGATTGGGCCGATCCGGATGGCGAAAGCACTCCGATGCGGATTTTCGACACTGCGGGCATGCGCAAAAAGGCCAAGGTTCAAGAGAAGCTCGAAAAGCTCTCGGTCTCTGATGGACTGCGTGCGGTGAAATTCGCCGAAGTGGTTGTCGTCCTGCTGGATGCGGCCATTCCGTTCGAGCAGCAAGACCTTCGCATTGCCGATCTGGCCGAACGCGAAGGCCGTGCGGTCGTGGTCGCCGTCAATAAATGGGACGTTGAGGAAAACAAGCAGGAGAAACTGCGTGAACTCAAAGAGTCCTTCGACCGACTGCTGCCGCAACTGCGGGGCGCACCTCTGATCACCGTGTCAGCCAAAACGGGCCGGGGGCTGGAACGTTTGCGCGCCGCCATCTTGCGTGCGCATGATATCTGGAACCGCCGGGTACCCACCGCCGCGCTGAACCGCTGGCTGACCGCCATGCTCGAGCAGCACCCGCCGCCAGCCCCGCAAGGCCGCCGCATCAAGCTGCGCTACATGACCCAGGCAAAAACGCGGCCGCCGGGCTTTGTCGTTATGTGCTCGCATCCCGACAAGATGCCGGCCAGCTATACTCGCTATCTGGTCAACGGCCTGCGTGAGGATTTTGACATGCCCGGCACGCCGATCCGCCTGACGTTGCGCGGGCAAGGTGACAAGAACCCTTACAAAGGGCGGCGCAAGAAAAACGCCGGTGCCTTGGCCAAACACCTCAAGGGACGCGCGTAACTGCGCCAATTTTCAGCATTTTCAGCGCAAGGGCGTGACAGCGCCCTTTCTGCACGCTAGCATTCAGGAGCGTGCATTTGTTTCCTGTGCGCGGTCCGTCCTGCGGCGGGTCTGAATTCCTTTTGCTTCTCATTTAACCGGGCCATCGTGGGAGAGGGCTTGATGAATCTCAGAGACTACACGCGGCAATACGCGGTTCAGGACAACAGGCTTGCAGCCCTGAGCTATTTCGGAACCTTCGCCGTCTATTTTGCCTCGCTGGCCTTGGCGATTGTGAACGTGGACCACTGGTATGTCATGGTCCCAGCCGGGATCATCTTCGCCTTTTCCGCTGTGCGACTTTACGTGCTGCAACACGACTGCGGGCATCATTCCCTGTTCGAAACCCGGCAGCAGAATGAATGGGCGGGGCACGGCCTGTCGCCTTTCACCTTTGCCCCTTTTGAGGTGATGAAGCAGAACCACAATCTGCATCACGCAGGGATCGGCAACCTTGAGCATCGGGAGACTGGTGAAATCCACACCATGACCCTGCGGGAATGGAACGAGGCGGACTGGCTCAAACGTCTTGTCTATCGCCTGTACCGCAACCCGTTCATTCTGGTGCCGGTCGGTGCTTTGTTCACTTATTTCATTCGCTACCGGTGGCCCAAAAACACGGTGCGGTTTGGTGTAAAGGGCGTTGTTCTGCACAACCTCTCGATCGTCGTTTTTCTCGGGCTGCTTTATCTGATCGCCGGGACGACCGGTATTTTGGTCTGGCTTGTGTTTTCCTTGCTGGGTGGGATGCTGGGCGTATTCCTCGTCTACCTACAGCACAATTTCGAGGACACATATTGGGATCGTCGCCCGGAGCTGGATCCGCAGATCGCGGCGCTTCAGGGCTCGTCAGCGCTGGATTTCGGTTGGTGGTTCGACAACGCGGTGGCCTGTATCACCTTGCACGATATTCACCATTTCAACGCTCGCATTCCGTCCTACCGGTTGCGTGAGTGCCACTACAACCTGCCGCCCGAATACACCCCGCGTCGGATCAAGTTTCCCGAAGCCGTGGCCGCGTTAAATCTAAAACTGTGGGACGAAGACGCCAAGCGACTGGTGCCTTTTCCGAAAAAAGGGCAGACTGCTGACTTGGCCCATGGATCGTCATAGGCGCAGCTCCGCTTGAAGAACGTATATCCTGTGTATATACAGGTGACCAGGGAGATAGAGAAAGGACCCAGAATGACCGCATTGACCGAGATAAAAGGCGTTGGCGATACTCTCGCTAAAGGTTTGGCGGATAACGGTCTCAAGACCGCCGAAGCCGTTGCGAAAGCGAAACCGGAAGATCTCGTCAAGGTCCCCCGCGTCGGTGTGGCGCGCGCAGCGGTCCTGATTGCCGCTGCAAAAGAGGCGACCGCTGCGAAACCGGCGGCTGCCAAGCCAGCCCCGCGTCGCGCGGCCGCTCGCAAACCTGCTGCCCGCAAGCCCGCTACGCGTAAACCGGCGGCCCGACGCCCCGCTGCACGCAAGACAGTTGTCGCCGCCGCTGCCGAGAAGCGCGCCGCCGAAGCTGCACGCAAAGCCGCCGAGGAAAAAGCCGCTGCAGAAGCCGCAGAGGCGAAGGCCAAGAAGAAAGCCAAGGCAAAAGCCAAGGCTGAGAAAGCCGCGAAAAAGCGGGCCGAGATGGAGGCTGCGTTCTCAAAGGCCAAGGACAAGGTGAAGGCCAAGTCCAAGAAGGGGAAGAAATCCAAGAAGGACGACAAGTCCAAAAAGGCCGAAAAGAAGAAAGATACTGGCAAAAAGGATGCCAAGAAGTCGGACAAAAAATCTGACAAGAAGAAGGATAAGAAAAAGGCGAAGAAGTAGCCTTTCTTCGCCCTTTCAAGTGTTTCGGACCGGCACCGCGCAACGCGGATGCCGGTTTTCTTATACCAGCGTGCCGTCCAGTTGCAGCGTCAGCTTGCCACCCAGATAGGGGGCAAGGACATCGGGCAGGGTAACGGTGCCGTCTGCGTTCTGACCGTTTTCAAGCACGGCAATCAGGCAGCGACCCACCGCAAGGCCAGAGCCGTTAAGCGTGTGGACGTATTCCGGTTTACCGCCACCTTCGGGCCGGAAACGTGCATTCATGCGGCGGGCCTGAAAATCGCCGCAGGTCGAGACCGAGCTGATCTCGCGATAGGTGTCCTGACCGGGCAGCCATGCCTCGATGTCAAAGGTACGGCGGGCGCCAAAGCCCATGTCGCCGGTACACAGGATAACGGTGCGATACGGCACGCCCAGCTTTTCCAGAATGCCCTCGGCGCAGCGCACCATGCGTTTTTGTTCGTCATCCGAGGTCTCGGGATGGGTGATCGAGACCATCTCGACCTTTTCGAACTGATGCTGACGCAGCATTCCGCGGGTGTCTTTGCCCGCCGAACCGGCCTCGGACCGGAAGCAGAGCGAATGCGCGGTATAACGGCGGGGCAGGTAGCTTTCTTCGATCATTGTGTCGTTGACGATGTTGGTCAGCGAAACCTCGGAGGTCGGGATCAACCACCAACCTTCGCGGGTTTGATAGCTGTCCTCGCCGAATTTCGGCAGCTGGCCGGTGCCCTGCATCATCTCGGACAGAACCAGAACCGGGCCGTTGACCTCGGTCAGTCCGTTTTCGTTGATATGCGTGTCCAGCATGAACTGGGCCAGCGCACGGTGGATACGCGCGACACCGCCGGACAGCAGCACAAAGCGCGAGCCAGAGAGTTTCGCGGCGGTTTCGAAATCCATACCGTTTTGAACGGCCTCAATCTCAAAATGCTCTTTCGGGGCAAAGTCTAACTCGCGTGGGGTGCCCCAGCGGCTGACCTCGACGTTGTCGTTCTCATCGGCACCTTCTGGCACATCCTCGGCGGGCAGGTTGGCAATACGGATCAGTTGGTCCGCCAGCAGAGCGTCCAGATCCTTGGCCTCGGTCTGCATCCGGGCGATTTCGGCCTTCTTTTCGGCCACCAGCGCGCGCAGGCGTTCAAACTCGGCCTCATCACCGCGGGCTTTGGCAGCACCGACTTCTTTAGACGCTTTGTTCTGTTCGGCCTGAGCGGTTTCTGCGGCCAGTATCTTGGCGCGGCGGCTTTCGTCCAGCCGCAGCAGGTCTGACGACACCGGCGCGTCCCCACGGCGCGCGAGTGCGGCGTCGAAAGCGGCTGGGTTTTCGCGAATGGCGCGGATGTCGTGCATAGTTCAGATCCTTGAATGCAGTGAATCACTGCGACTGCTTATGCACCATATATCTCGGAGGGTGTAGCGTTGGTTAACCAAACTGCGCCTAACTGTCCGGCTCCTCATCGTGATGAGCCAGATGTCCGTCCCATTCCCCGGTCGGGATCTTTGGTTCGGGCGGATCAGCGATGTAGGAGGGGGTCATGATCTGCACGTTATTCTCGTTGAATACGGCCACAATGTTGCGATGCAGATCTGACCGGATCTTGGGAATAATGCTGCCCCGGGTCGTGTATCCGTTGATCTGATAATTGATCGCGTAGTCGGCCAGTGCGGTCCACAGGACAAAGGGTTCGGGCTTGGACTTGATGCCCTTGGTGCGATTGGCGGCCTCGATCAGCATCGCCTCGATCTTTTCGGGTGGCTCTTCATAGCCGATCCCTACAGTTGTGTGCAGCAACAGCCCGCTGCCATCTGTCTTCTTCGAGAAATTCACCACGTCCGAATTCATCAGCTGCGCGTTGGGGATTGAGATCAACTCGTTCTTGATGGATTTCAGATGTGTTTCCATCAGCTTGATCTGCACCACGTCGCCGATGTGGTCTCCGATCTGAATACGGTCCCCGATTGAGGTCGAGCGGCGATAGATCACGAACAGCCCGGCCAGCATGTTCGATACGACCGAGTTTGCGCCCAGCGACAGCATGGCACCGACCAGAATGGTCAGGCCCTGAAATGCCGCCGAATCCGAGCCTGGAATGTAGGGCACGGCAAAGACCAGCGCGATCAGTATCACGACCACTCGGGCAATGTTGAAGGTCGGGTTAACCCAATGCTTCTCAAAATCGCCCATATCGAACGATCCCGCTTCGACCGCGTCGAAGAAGACCCGCATGCCCTTGATAATATACAAAGTTACCCAGGCGATCAGGCCAAGCATGATCATGTTTGGGATATAGCTGAGGATGCCTTTGAAGATCAGGAGGACCGGCTCGGTCAGATAGGTCAGCAGCAATTGCGCGAAATACCGAGTTTCGGCAAAGGCCAGTAAAACGAAAGACAGGTAGTAGTAGAAACCCAGGAAGAAAATCACCAAAAGGACGAAATTCAGACCGTAGCGCACCAAGGCTGCAATGGCCTCAGCTTGAACGCTCTTGGCAGTGGCGGTTTCCACGTCCTTCAGATAGCGCTTTACGAATCTCAGTGTCCGCCGCCGGATTCTGCGGTGCAGCCACAAGATCATCACGATAAAGACAACGAAGCCCAAGGTCCAAGCCGCGGCTTCGATAGCACCTGAAACCCGCGCCTGTTCTGTTCGATTCAAACGGTAGGCCTCAATAGCCTGTTTGATCGCATTGCCGTGCAGAACGCTGACAACGCTGAGTTCCATCTGGTCCAATTCTGCATCGGCTTCGGTGACGATCGAAACCCGTTCACCATCAACCAGAACCCAGGTGCCGAACTCGGTTTCCTCAAAGCTGATCGTGACCTCGGACGCGTCCGACGCTTCGGCGATTTCTATGATCTTGTCTTGAACTTCTTCGGCACGCTCGGGGGCGGGTAGTGCGCTTGAGCCTCGAACCTGAAACAGAACGTCCCCGTCGATTATAACTGGGGCCATAAAAGTTTCTGATTCTGCAGCTTCTGTCACAGGCGCATCGGTCGGTGACTCTTGTGCCTCGACAGGTTGGCTTAGCCAAAGAGCTGCCGCCATTGCAGTCAGCAAATAACGTAGCAAATGGAAGGGTTTGAATTGCCGTGCCATGTGTCCCCCTTGTTTGGAACTATACCCGGTTTGAACAGCGTTCCTAGGACATATCTGCAACGTTTTGACGGTTCTTGTGGCGGCAGGTGTGCGTTCAGGTGGGTCACGCTGCCGCCATTGCTTGCAAACACGCATATCAGCGCATAGGTTCCCGCCAAATTTGCGGAACGGTGCCGCAGGTCAAAGAAAAAGGAATATCCCATGGAAGGTGGCGCAATCGCCCAGTTTCTCCCGCTGATCCTGATCTTCGCGATCATGTATTTCCTGCTGATCCGTCCGCAGCAAAAGAAGATGAAAGAACATCAGGCCATGGTCGAGGCCGTGCGCCGTGGCGATCAAGTCGTCACACAGGGTGGTCTGATCGGCAAGGTGTCGAAGGTCAAGGAAGGCGACAACGAGATCGAGGTCGAGATCGCCGAGGGCGTTAAGGTTCGAGTGGTCAAATCGACCATCGCTCAGGTTCTGAATAAAACCGAACCTGCGAAGTAACTTCGCCTTACAATTCCTTGAAAAGGCAGGGTTATGCTGCAAATTGATACCTGGAAGCGGGTTCTGATCTGGCTGGTCTGTGTGACCGGCCTGCTCTTGGCTCTGCCGAATGCGTTCTACACGCGGGTCGAACAATCCAACGACGCCAAAGCCGCGATTGAGCTTGGTGCGGATACGCCCGAAAATCAGGCCGAAGCGGCGCTGTGGCCGAATTGGCTGCCGTCCTCCTTGGTCAATCTGGGCCTCGATCTGCGGGGCGGTGCGCATCTGCTGGCCGAGGTCAAGGTCGAGGATGTCTACGAATCCCGCATGGAGGCGATGTGGCCCGAAATCCGCGACGCCCTGCGGGATGAGCGTTCCACCGTTGGCACGATCCGTCGTCAGGACTCGGACCCCGACCAGATTCGCGTTCGCATCAGCCAACCCGAGGGGATGGCGCGCGCGCTCGAAACCGTTCGCGGTCTGGCCCGTCAGGTTCAGACGCTGACAGGTGTCGGTGCGACCGATATCGAGGCTTTTGCCGATGGCGATACAATCGTCGTGCAGCTGTCCGAGGCGGAGAAGTTGGCCTCGGACGATCGCACCGTGCGTCAATCGCTTGAGATCGTGCGCCGCCGGATTGACGAGGTTGGTACGCGTGAACCCACCATTCAGCGCCAAGGTGCAGACCGTATCCTGATTCAGGTTCCCGGGATCGGAAGTGCAGGCGAGCTGAAAGAGATCATCGGCACGACGGCGCAGCTGACTTTCAACCCGGTTGTCGGTCGTGGCACGGACCCGGATGCCGTTGCAGGTATCGGAGAAGAAGTGGTGCCGTCGATTGACGAAAGCGGTGTGTACTACACGCTTGAATCCTCTCCGGTCGTGACCGGGGAAGAACTGGTGGATGCGCAGCCCTCGTTTGATCAGAACGGCCGTCCCGCGGTCAGCTTCCGGTTCAACACGTCGGGCGCGCGGAAATTCGGTGACTATACGCTGGAAAATATTGGCGCGCCTTTCGCGATTGTGCTGGATGATGAGGTGATCTCGGCCCCTGTGATCCAAAGCCACATTCCCGGCGGCTCAGGCATCATCACAGGCAACTTCACGGTCGAGGAAAGCACCAACCTTGCCATCCTGCTACGGGCAGGGGCCTTGCCTGCCGAGCTGGAGTTCCTGGAAGAACGTACCATCGGCCCTGAATTGGGTCAGGACAGCATCGACGCCGGTAAAGTCGCCACTATGGTAGCCTTTGCTGCGGTGCTGGTTTTCATGGCGCTCAGCTACGGTTTGTTTGGTCTTTTCGCCAACATTGCCTTGATCATCAACGTAGGCCTTTTGTTCGGCCTGCTGTCGCTGATCGGTGCGACGCTGACCCTGCCGGGTATCGCGGGTATTGTTCTGACGGTCGGTATGGCCGTGGACGCCAACGTGCTGATTTTCGAACGTATCCGAGAGGAACTGAAATCCGCCAAAGGCCCTGCGCGTGCGATTGAGTTAGGCTATGAAAAGGCTCTGTCGGCCATCGCGGATGCCAACGTGACCACTTTCATAACGGCGGTGATCCTGTTTGCTATGGGCAGCGGACCTGTGCGTGGGTTCGCCATCACTCTGGGCCTGGGTATCCTGACCTCGGTCTTCACCGCGATCTTCGTGACGCGCCTGATGGTCGTCATGTGGTTCGAACGCCGCCGTCCGAAAACGATCGAGGTTTGATCATGAGACTGAAACTCGTACCCCAAAGCACCTCGTTCGATTTCTTCAGCCGCTGGAAGCTCTGGCTGGGCATCTCGGCCCTGATGATGGTTGTGGCCTTCGCCTCATTCATGTTGCAGGGCCTCAACTTCGGTATCGACTTCCGTGGTGGCACAACGATCCGTACCGAAAGCACCCAGCCGATTGACGTGGGTGTCTATCGCGACGCAATTGCACCTCTCGAACTGGGCGATGTCTCGATCACCGAGATTTTCGACCCGACCTTCGGACCGGAAGACAACGTTGCAATGATCCGCATTCAGGCGCAGGCAGATGCAGAAGCTGTCGAAGCCTCGACCATCACAGCTGTTGAGGGCGCGCTGCAGGCCGTGATCCCCGATATCCAATTCGTATCGGTAGAGTCGGTTGGCCCGAAAGTCTCGGGCGAATTGATCCAGACAGCCGTAATCGCCATCGTTTTGGCCATCGGAGCGGTGCTCGTCTACATCTGGTTGCGGTTCGAATGGCAGTTCGCTCTTGGCGCGGTCGCGGCGCTTGTGCATGACGTGATCCTGACCATCGGCATATTCTCGGAGCTTCAAATCCGCTTTGATCTCGCCATTATCGCGGCGCTTCTGACCATCGTGGGCTACTCACTGAACGACACCGTGGTCGTGTTCGACCGCGTGCGCGAGAACCTGCGGAAGTACAAGAAGAAAGACCTCAAAGAGGTGCTCAACATCTCGATCAACGAAACCCTCAGCCGGACGGTGATGACGTCGGTCACGACCCTTCTGGCGCTGATCTCGCTCTATGTGCTTGGCGGGGACGTGATCCGAGGCTTTGTCTTCGCGATGATCTGGGGTGTGATCGTGGGGACCTATTCGTCAGTCTTCGTGGCCTCGACCATCCTGTTGTGGCTGGGTGTCAAGCGTGACTGGTCCAAGCCGTCCAATAACGCGGGCAACCAGTTTGCCAACGTAGATGCCTGAGATCTTCGGCCAGTCCCCACAGGGTCTGGCCGTTGTCTTATTTGCAGCCTTTCTTGGGGGCGTCGTTCGCGGTTTCTCGGGGTTTGGCACCGCTTTGGTTTTCCTGCCCATAGCCACCCCATATCTCGGCCCGTTCGGAGCGCTGATCGGCCTAACGATCATGGATATCTTTGGCCCTCTGCCTAATCTGCGCCGGGCATGGGGTGCCGTGAACAAGGGCGATCTGACACGCCTACTGCTTGGCTGCGCACTGGTCCTGCCGCTGGGACTGTGGGTGCTGACGCAGGTTGCGCCCGAGGTTTTCCGCTATGCGGTCAGCAGTCTGGCCCTTGCGATGCTGGCCATTCTGATCCTCGGCCTGCGCTATCACGGTCATGTCAGCCGCGTGATGGTCACGGGTATCGGCGGAGCCGCCGGGTTTCTTGGCGGTGTCGCCGGGCTCCCTGGTCCGGCCGTTATCCTGTTCTACATGTCGCGCCCACTGCCGGTTGATGTCATTCGCGCGACGATCCTGCTGTTTCTGTTCGGGTTCGATTTCCTGCTACTCGGCTATCTTACCGGTATGGCGCAGGTCACCCTCGCCGCTGCTGGGCTGGGTTTTCTTCTGGCGCTACCCAACCTGCTAGGCAATTGGCTGGGCGGGCGGCTTTTCCGACCAGACCGAGAACGCCTCTACCGCGCGGCCGCCTATCTGGTGATTGTGTTGGCGGCCTTGTCCGGCCTGCCGCTTTGGGGGTAAACACAGCGCATGCGATTGAATGAGATCAACTACACCAACGCCGAACCGGTCGATGGATACGGCCCCGGCTTTTTCCGGATCGGAGGGCGCGTTCATCAAGGCGCAGTGCTGACTGGCCCGAAGGGAACGAAGGCGTGGGGCGGATACTCAGACGACGAGCCACTGCGCGAACTGTCCGAGGTCGTCGATGTCCTGTTCATAGGAACCGGAGCAGAGCTTGCCCACATCCCGCCCGAGCTGCGCCAAACTCTCGAGTCCGCTGGGATCGGCGTAGAGATCATGAACTCACCGGCCGCCTGCCGCACCTACAACGTCCTTCTGTCAGAAGGTCGCCGCATCGCGCTCGCTCTGATCCCGGTCTGACGGGATCCGCTTCATCTGGCCAAAAATATCCCAGGGAGCGCGAGGGGCTGGCCCCTCGCATCCGAACCCATCCAAGCGCACTGCCCTAGCTCCCTGCGTCAAATCCAACCTTTTGCCTGCGTCCCCAATCGGATAAGCGAGTCTTATGACACTATCCGTTTCCGATCTGACCATCACCCGTGGTGGCGTGCCCGTGCTCGAGGGGGTGAGCTTCAAACTCACCCCCGGTCAGGCGCTCATTTTGCGCGGGCCAAACGGAATCGGAAAAACAACGCTCCTGCGCACTTTGGCGGGGCTACAACCTGCCTTGGCGGGGCACATCGAAGGGGCAGAGGACCAGATCGCCTACGCCTCGCATTCCGATGGTTTGAAACCAACCCTAACAGTGGTCGAAAATCTTGCTTTCTGGGCGTCGGTCTTTGGGACCCATGACATACAGCCGGCTCTGGACGCCTTCGCGCTGAATGACCTGTCCGACCGCCATGCGGGCAATCTGTCGGCAGGGCAAAAGCGCAGGCTGGGCCTTGCACGGATGCTGGTCACGGGGCGGCCGATCTGGATGCTGGACGAACCAACCGTCTCACTCGACAAAAACGCCGTTCAGATGTTCGCCAGCGCCGTGCGTCGGCATCTGGGGCAGGGCGGCTCGGCCCTGATCGCGACCCATATCGACCTCGGCCTCGACGGAGAGGTTCTGGACGTCGGCCCCTATAAGGCCAAGCCGCAACCCATCGATGACTTCGACGGAGGCTTCCTGTGATCGCCCTATTGTTGCGCGACCTGAAGCTAGCCTTCCGCGCAGGCGGAGGCTTTGGTCTCGGCCTTGCCTTCTTCCTGATCGTAACGGTTCTGGTGCCTTTTGCTGTAGGTCCACAATCGTCGCTACTCTCGACCATCGCGCCGGGAATTCTATGGCTGGGTGCTTTGCTGGCCTGCCTGTTGTCCCTCGACCGTCTTCTGGCCTTGGATTGGGAGGATGGCTCGCTGGACCTTTTGGCCACCGCTCCTCTGCCGCTAGAGGCCGTCGTCTCGATCAAAGCGCTGGCGCATTGGATCACGACCGGTTTGCCTCTGGTTCTTGCAGCACCGTTTTTGGGCGTCTTGCTGAACCTTCCCACGCCGGGCTTCTTCTGGCTGGTGATCTCGCTCCTGCTCGGAACGCCCGCCATGAGCGTCATCGGCACCTTCGGCGCAGCCCTGACCGTCGGACTGAAGCGCGGTGGCCTTCTGTTGTCACTGCTGGTTTTACCGCTCTATGTCCCAACCCTGATCTTTGGTGCAGAAGTCGCCCGTCGGGGCGCCGTCGGGATGGAGACCCAAACCCCACTTTTGATGCTGGCGGGGATCACGATGGCTACGATTGCGCTGCTGCCCTTCGCCAGCGCGGCGGTCCTGCGGATCAATCTGCGGTGAAGCGCCACAAGTTTGACCAAGGTCAATTGAGACCGCATCCGATTCAGACTAAATAACGCCCATGACACTCGCAGCCAAAGCCAACGCCCTCTGGGAATATGCCAACCCGCGCAAGTTTCTTGCCACCAGTGAGCGTGTCTTGCCGTTTTTCTGGATCACTTCTGCCCTGTTTCTGGCGGTCGGACTGGTCTGGGGCTTTTTCTTCACGCCCGATGATTTCCGACAGGGCTCGACCGTAAAGATCATCTACCTGCACGTCCCATCTGCACTGATGGCGATCAATTGCTGGCTGATGATGCTGGTGACCTCGCTGGTCTGGTTGGTGCGCCGCCATCACGTCAGCGCTCTGGCCGCGCGTGCCGCCGCACCTGTGGGCATCGTGATGACCCTAATCGCATTGGCGACCGGGGCGATTTGGGGCCAACCGATGTGGGGCACCTGGTGGGCCTGGGATCCACGCCTGACCTCGTTCCTGATCCTGTTCCTGTTCTATCTCGGCTACGTCGCCTTGTGGGAGGCCATCGAGGACCCGGACACCGCCGCCGACCTGACCTCGGTCCTGTGTCTTGTGGGATCGGTTTTCGCGATTCTCAGCCGTTATGCGGTAAACTTCTGGAACCAGGGGCTGCATCAGGGCGCCTCGGTCATGCGGGCCGGAGCGGTCACGGGCACGGATACTGAAGAGAAGGTCAGCAACGTGTTCTTCTATCCATTGCTGACCTGCATCATTGGCTTCGTTCTGCTGTTCATCGCTTTGGTTCTGTATCGTACCGGCACTGAAATCCGTGCGCGTCGGGTCAAAGCGCTACTGGCTCGTGAAAGGGTGGGCGCATGATGCCTGATCTTGGAAAATACGCAGACGCTGTCTTGTCGTCCTACGCTGCTTCGATCCTGCTGCTCGTTGCGCTGGTCGTCTTCAGCGTGATCCGGGGACGCAAAGTGCGGGCCGAAATGGAGAAAATCGAACAAAGGATGTCGCGCAATGGCTAAGATTTCGCCTTTGATGGTCGCGCCGCCGCTGATCTTCGGTGCTTTTGCCGTTCTGGCCGGTATCGGCATGTTCCGAGACGACCCCAACGCCCTGCCATCCGCCCGCGAAGGGCAACCCGCTCCTCCGGTCGTCCTGACTGAGTTTCCGGGCAAAACGCCTTTCGACGACGCGACCCTGCGGGACGGGCAGGTAAAGCTGGTCAACTACTGGGCCAGCTGGTGTGCCCCCTGTCGCGCAGAGCATCCAAACCTTGAGGCGCTGTCGAACGAAGGCATCCCGGTCTACGGCGTCAACTACAAAGACAAGTTGGACAATGCGCAAAGCTTTCTGACTGAATTGGGCGATCCCTATACCGGCATCGGTCGCGACGAGCAGGGCCGCATGGCTTTGGATTGGGGGCTTTACGGCGTTCCCGAAACCTATGTGATCGACGGGGAAGGCACCGTGGTCCTGCGTTTCGCCGGTCCGATCACCCAACGTGTGATCGAAAGCACGATCCGCCCGGCGCTTGAAAAAGCGGCTGGCGGTTAGAGCCTGTAGCCACCGGTCACAGCCAAGGTCTCACCCGTGATGAATGCGGCGTCGTCTGACGCCAAGAACCGCACGGCCTTCGCGATATCGTCTGGCTTCCCAATCCGCCCCATGGCTGTGTTCTCGACGAACAAAGCGGTCAAGTCTTCGGGGCGTGGGTCTTCGGGGATATTAATCGCCCCCGGTGCCACAGCGTTGACCCGAATACCCTGAGATCCAAGCTCCTTTGCCATCCCGCGTGTCCAAAGGTTCAGGGCTGCCTTGCTTGCCCCATAGATCACCGCGTCCTTCGGCGGCAAAACGGCGTTCATCGAGGAAATGCTGACAATCGCCGCGCCCGGTTTCAAATGGGGCAGAGCAGCCGCTAACAAAGCGGCAGGGACCAGCAGGTTCAAATCTAAAATGGAACGATGATCTTCCAGGTCAAAAACCTCTTTCGGAGTAGACCTGACCAAACCCGAATTGTTCACGATCATGTCCAGCCGCCCGAAACGTTCGACAACGTCGCGTATAACCCCTTCAGGCTGTCCGTCCTGCGTCAGATCGGACCGTATCGGTTGCAAACTTTCCCCTTCCAACACCGGATCGGGTTCGGTGGACAGCCATGTGAAAGCAACACGATGATCGCGCCGTAGGTCTTCCACGATGGCGCGCCCGATCCCCCGCGCGCCGCCGGTTACCAAAGCCACTTTCTCCATACCAACCTCCCGCGCACGGTTGATAGTCCACTCAGGACACAATCAACTTCTTCTGTTCAAAAATACCTCGGAGCGCGAGGCAGAGCCTCGCATAAAAAAAGGACGCCGACCGGCGTCCTTTTCAGTCTGTGGATCAACACCACGTCAACCCGCCTTCGCGAGATTGCGCAGCACATAGTGCAGAACACCGCCGTTCTCGATGTATTCGATCTCAGGGGCTGTATCTATGCGGCATTTCAGGGTGATGGTCTTCTCTGTCCCGTCGCCATAGGTGATGGTGCAGGGCACCTCCTGCAGCGGCTCAATCGTGTCCAGACCATGGATCGAGACCGTCTCATCCCCCTTCAACCCAAGCGTTTTGCGGGTATCACCACCGGTGAACTCAAACGGAATCACGCCCATGCCCACGAGGTTTGAACGGTGGATGCGCTCAAAACTCTCTGCAATCACGGCTTTGATGCCCAGCAGAGCAGTCCCCTTCGCGGCCCAGTCACGGGAAGAGCCCGCGCCATATTGTTCACCTCCGAAAACGACCAGAGGGGTGCCATTCGCCTGATACGCCATCGACGCGTCGTAGATCGAGGTCTGCGCGCCATCCGGCCCCTTGGTGTAACCACCTTCAACCCCGTCCAGCATCTCGTTCTTGATGCGGATATTGGCGAAGGTGCCGCGCATCATGACCTCATGGTTGCCCCGGCGCGAGCCGTAGGAGTTGAACTCACGCGGCTGCACCTGACGTTCCATCAGGTACTGACCGGCGGGCGAGGTCGTGGCAAACGATCCAGCGGGTGAGATATGGTCGGTCGTGACCATATCGCCGAGGATCGCCAGCACCTTGGCCCCCTCGATGTTCGAGATCGTGCCCGGCTCAGCCCCCATGCCCTGAAAATAGGGCGGGTTCTGGATATAGGTCGAGGTCGGCGGCCAGTCATAGGTTTCCTGCTGCGGAACCTCGACCTCACGCCATTTCTCATCCCCTTTGAAAACGTCGGCATATTTCGACTGGAACGCCTCGCTGGTGACGGTTGCTTCGACCAACTCCGCGATTTCGCTCTGGCTGGGCCAGATGTCCTTCATAAAGACGTCATTGCCGTCCCGATCCTGACCGATGGGTTCGGAGGTCAGGTCAATATCCATGGCGCCTGCCAGCGCATAGACAACGACCAGAGGCGGCGAGGCCAGATAGTTGGCGCGCACATCCGGCGAGATCCGCCCTTCGAAGTTGCGGTTGCCCGAGAGAACCGAGGTGGCGACAAGATCGCCTTCGGAAATAGCTTCGCTGATTTCTCGCTGGATCGGACCCGAGTTACCGATACAGGTGGTGCAGCCATAGCCCACAAGGTTGAACCCGATCTTGTCCAGATCGTCTTGCAGACCCGCCGCCTCAAGATAGGCGGAAACCACCTGCGATCCCGGCGCAAGCGAGGTCTTCACCCATGGCTTTCGGTCCAGACCTAGCGCGGCGGCCTTGCGGGCTACAAGACCCGCTCCGATCATCACATAGGGGTTCGAGGTGTTGGTGCAGGAGGTGATCGAGGCGATCACGACCTTGCCTGATTCCATACCGTAGTTCTCGCCTTTGACTTCGACCTGCTTGCCCATCGGGCGTTTGAAGGTCTTCTCCATCTCGTTCAGGAACGCGGCCTTCGCTTCCGTCAGCGCCACATAGTCCTGCGGACGTTTCGGCCCCGAGATCGCAGGCACAATGGTGCCCATATCTAGTGACAGGGTGTCGGTATAGATCGGCGCGTAGTTCTCATCACGCCACAGCCCGTTTTCCTTGGCATAGGCTTCGACCAGCGCAAGTCGCTCTTCGTCGCGCCCGGTATTGCGCATGTAGCGCAGGGTTTCGCCGTCGATTGGGAAGAAGCCGCAGGTTGCGCCATATTCGGGGGCCATGTTGGCGATCGTGGCACGGTCGGCCAGCGGAAGGCGATCCAGACCATCGCCGTAGAATTCGACGAATTTTCCAACCACGCCCTTTTCACGCAGCATCTCGACGACTTTCAGCACAAGGTCAGTGCCGGTAGTGCCCTCGACCATCGCGCCGGTCAGTTCAAAGCCCACGACCTCGGGGATCAACATCGAGATCGGCTGGCCGAGCATCGCTGCCTCAGCCTCGATCCCGCCGACGCCCCATCCCAGAACGGCCATGCCGTTGACCATGGTGGTGTGGCTGTCTGTACCGACAAGGGTGTCGGGATAGGCGACCTCTTCGCCATTCTGATCAGTATCCGTCCAGACGGTTTGGGCCAAATATTCTAGGTTCACCTGATGGCAGATGCCGGTGCCAGGCGGTACGACGCGGAAATTGTTGAACGCGTTCTGACCCCATTTCAGGAATTGGTAGCGTTCCATATTGCGCTCATATTCACGGTCCACATTCATCTGGAACGCACGCGGGTTGCCGAACTCGTCGATCATGACCGAGTGGTCGATGACCAGATCCACCGGGTTTAGCGGATTGATTTTTTGCGCATCTCCGCCCAAAGCTTTGATCCCATCGCGCATCGCCGCCAGATCAACCACGGCAGGCACACCGGTGAAATCCTGCATCAGCACGCGGGCAGGGCGATAGGCGATCTCACGCGGGTTCTCGCCCCCGTTTTCGCCCCATTCCGCAAAGGCCTTGATGTCGTCGACAGAGACAGAGAATCCGTCATCCTCGAATCGAAGCATATTTTCCAGCACCACTTTCAACGCGGCGGGCAGCTTGGAGAAATCACCCAGACCGGCCTCCTGAGCGGCGGGGATGGAGTAGTAGGAAATGGTTTTACCATTCACGCTCAGGCTGCGGCGTGTTTTGGCGGTATCCTGTCCGGTTTTGATAGGCATCCTGTGGCCTCCCTCTCAAATAACTTGGAAAATGGGATTCGCTGCGGTTTATCTTGATCACGTTTGTCCGGGGTTCAAGCGTCAGTTAGTGACAAATCGAAAGTGTATACTGTGGTATGCAAATTCAAGGGCAGGAGGTCGCCTCGTCTCAAGAAACCTTGATTGGAGCTTGAAGAGCAAAACGATTATCCGTTTTGCAAGATTTTCAAGCCGAGGGGACTCATGTTCAAATCCGCCGTAGCAGCCGCCATTCTATCCGCCTGTGCCGCCTTTTCAGTATCGGCGCAAGAGGATCCGGTTGTGATCGAGCTGTTCACCTCGCAAGGGTGTTCGTCCTGCCCCCCGGCGGATCGGCTTTTGCATGAGCTGGTCAAGCGCGACGACGTGATCGGGCTGGCGTTGCATGTGGACTATTGGGATTACATCGGCTGGAAGGACGAATACGCCATTCCTGATCATACGTCGCGGCAACGGGCCTATGCTCGCAATGGTGGCCGGTCGATGATCTACACGCCACAGATGGTGATCAACGGACAGCATGATGTGGTTGGTGCGAAGGCGCAGGAATTGGATCGGCTGATCAAGGCGCATCTGATCGCCGCGCCCACAGCCGAAGTTGAAGCCGAGCGTTCGGGGCAAGAGGTGACGGTGCGCGTGACGCCGATCGACTTGCCAGCTGGGGATACCTACGACGTGCGGATCGTCCAGTACACGCCGCTGCGTCATGCCTCGATCCGGCGTGGAGAGCTCGCGGGCCATGATCTCGACTATGCCAATGTGGTGGAAAGCTGGCAGATGGCCGGGCGCTGGGATGGGGGCAGCGAGCAGGCGTTTTCAGCGCAGTTGGACTCGGACCTGCCAGCGGTTGTTCTGGTGCAGCGGGCAGGTCACGGGCCAATCATCGCGGCCGCGCATGTGAAGTGATCAGGGCATATCTTCGGGCTGAACACCAAGTCCGTTCCAGGCCTTCCAGCGGCGGTGAATCCAGAACCATTGACCCATATGCTGGCGCACCATCTGCTCCAAATCGTCATTGATATATTGGGTCATGGTCTTGGGATCGGAATGCGGCACCGGGTCGTGCATCGCGATTTCGAAATCCAGACCATTGGGTTGGCGAACCGCGTAGCAGGGGATCATGACCGCGTCGAACTTCATCGCGAGTTCGGCATTCAGAACGGATGTGACGGCGGGCTTGCCAAAGAACATCAACTCCTCGCCGCCGTGAACATGCAGGTCAGAGACGATGGCGATCATTTCACCGCCTTTGAGGGAGCGCACCATCTCAACCATCCCGCGCCGACCCTGTTCGAACATGGGTGAGCCGGTTTTGTAGAAGGCTTCGACGTAGGCCTCGTTGAAATAGGGGTTGGCCATGCGACGGTAGAGGCAGCCTAGCGGGCGCCCGCTGCGGGCTTGCAGCGCGATCCGCGTTGCGAGGTAGTGGCCGAAATGCGCGGCGATGATCATGACCGGTCGCCCTTCGGCGGCGGCAGCATCAAAAGCGGCAACACCAGGGCCGGAAAGCTTGGCGTTGCGTTGGCGCGCCGTGAACCCTTCGGGTGAGAAATGTTCCATCAAGGCCCGACCTGCATTGTCCGAGACCTCGGCAGAGATACGGTTAATGTCACGTTCTGACAGTTCGGGGCAGGTGAGTTTCAGGTTGTTTCGGACCCGTTTGCGAAACCCGACCAAAGGTGCCAATCCGCGCACCAAGGCCCCCATTGCCGCGATGCGGGTCCCATAGGGCAGAAGCCGCATGCCACCGATCACGCCTTTCAAGAACAGACTGGCGACATAGTATTTCCCAAGCTCAAACCGGCTGAGCTCTGACTTTTCGGCAGGCATGGAGGTGTCTCACGGCGTGTTGCGTTTTGCTGGGTTTGACATACAGGCCCGGCTCGGCAAGCTCAAGCACTCAGCCGATTTAGGTCAGTCTTCGTCTTCTTCCGGCTCGACCAGTGTAAGCGTGCCGTCGTCCACCAACGTGCGTATTGCGCCTACGATCTCAGTCATGGCCTCTTCGGCCTCGGACTGTTTGACGCGCCCGCGCTCAGCCATTTCTTCGCGCAGATTGTCGGCCATACGAGAAGATATGTTGGAGAGGATAAATTCGACCGAGGCCTTTTCATCATCGGCAGGGGCCCCCGCCAACGCGGTGATAAGGCTGGTCTGTTCCACCCCGCGCAGAATGGCGGGCACATCGCGTGCGGCGACACGGGCCGGGATATGCGCGAAGGTAAAGATGGATTGACGCACGATATCCGCGAATTCGGCATCCTCTTCGTTCAGGGCCGTCAGCAAACCATCTCGGGTCGAGGCCGCCGATTGATTCAGGATCGCCCCCACACGCGCGCCGGGGCCGTCGGAAAAGGCCTGAGAAGGCCGTTGATCCAATTGAGCAGCCATCGACCAGCCGATCCGTTCCACCGCTTCGGGGGTCACATTGGCCGTTTTGGAGATAGCATAGGTGATGCGTCGCGCAATGGGGCCGGGCAGGTGCCCTAGCAATTGCGCGGCTTTGGCCGTGTCGAGCTTGGACAACATCACGGCGGCCACCTCAGTGCTTTCTGCCTGCGCCATCTGGGCCAGATCCTCGGCCGAAATTTCTCGCAGTCTTTGCCACGGATCACCAATCTGACGCACGCCGGCGATCTTGCGCAATCTCGCTGCGGTGGCGGGGGCAATCTTGCCGTTTACCGCATCCAGCGCACTGGCGAGGCCATGGGGGAAGGACAGGCCCACGCTATCCAGCGCGTCGCCAAACTCCTGCGCCACGGCATCCAGCGTCACACGGTCTACAAGACCCATCTGACCCAGTTGATGCGTGAGTGTTTCCTGCAATTCGTCGGGCAGTTCCTCTAGTGGAATGTCCTCTCCTTCATTCAGCAACAGACGCACCACGATAGCGGCCTTTTGGCGATTGCTAAGTGTGCGTGGGACGACGCGGGGCGCGTCGCCCGCCTGACCTGCGCCCGAGGGCTGAGCCCCCGGTGCCACCTGAACCAAAGTATTCATGTCTTGCATCTGCCTGCGGTGCCAAAGTTGCGTTCCACAGGCAGGTTAGCGGGAATCAGGTAAAGAAAGGCTGAACCTCAGTAGTTGTAGGTCAGCCCGGTCTTGATGGCCTCGCGCAGAGACGCCTCCGCCCAGGTGCCTTCGCCGCCACGGGCCTTGATTTCGCGCCATTGCGCAATGGCCAGATCAGTTTTCCCTTCGGAAATAAAACCCTGAGCCATATAGCTGCGTGCCAGCAGGTTGTCGGGGTTTGTTGCGATGGCCTGCTCGTAATAGGCATTCGCTAGCTCAATGTTGCCCATCTTGCGGTGCGTGAAGCCCCAGTAGGTCAGAACGCGGTCATCGCTTTGATCGCTCATCACGCGCAGGATGCTCTGGGCGTTTTCCAACTGACCATCATAAGCCAGCTCACGCACGGCCTCATAGAGGTCCTCATCGGTGAAATTCGTAGCACTCGGTTTGACGCAGCGCCCGCGGTCTTCGCTCCAGACCCGGCCGAACAGGCATTTTTTTGTCGTGTTGGTGGGCTTGGGGGGATTGGCACCGCCGCCACCGGCCGCGTGGGCTGCGATGGGGGAAAAGGCAAAAGAGGTCAGTGCAATCGCGGATGCAAGAAGAATGCGCATAGTTTTAACTCCGTGGTCAGGTCTGCTCATTGAAATCATAGTGTGATCTTCAAAAAAGCTAACACCGGAGCTTTTCGATTTATTCACAAAGCAGACAGAATTTTTGTTCACGAAGTGCGTGGTGATGTAAAAAGCGCCCGGTTGATGAGGGGCCGGGCGCTTTTCTGAGATGGTTTATTCGCCGAAGACACGCTCAAAAATCGTGTCGACATGCTTGGTGTGGTAGCCCAGATCGAATTTCTCTTCGATCTCTTCCACACTGAGGGCGGCGGTCACCTCGGCATCACCCAGAAGTTCGGTTTTGAAGTCCTTGCCTTCTTCCCAAACCTTCATCGCGTTGCGCTGCACCAAACGGTAGGCATCTTCGCGGCTGACACCGGCCTGGGTCAGGGCCAGCAAAACGCGCTGGCTCATGACCAAACCACGGAATTTGTTCATGTTGGCCAGCATGTTTTCTGGGTAAACGACCAGCTTGTCGACCACGCTGGTCAGGCGCGACAGCGCGAAGTCTAGAGTAACGGTGGTGTCGGGGCCGATGTTCCGCTCGACCGACGAGTGTGAGATGTCACGCTCGTGCCACAGGGCCACGTTCTCCATCGCGGGTACGACAGCCATGCGGACCAGACGGGCCAGACCGGTCAGGTTTTCAGTCAGAACCGGGTTGCGCTTGTGCGGCATCGCCGAGGAGCCTTTTTGGCCTTTCGAGAAGAACTCTTCGGCCTCAAGAACCTCGGTCCGCTGCATGTGGCGGATTTCGATGGCGATGTTCTCGATACTGCTGGCGACGACGCCCAGAGTTGCAAAGAAGGCCGCGTGGCGATCACGCGGAATGACCTGAGTGCTGATCGGCTCGGGCACCAGGCCCAACTGGTCGCAGACATGCTCTTCAACGCGGGGGTCGATATTAGCGAAGGTGCCGACCGCGCCGCTGATCGCGCCGGTGGCGATTTCGGCACGCGCGTCGCGCATACGGGAAAGGTTGCGGTCCATCTCGGCGTAGAAGCGGGCGAAAGTCAGGCCCATTGTCGTCGGCTCAGCGTGGATGCCGTGGCTGCGGCCGATGCGAACCGTGTCTTTGTGTTCGATGGCGCGGCGTTTCAGAGCGGCCAGCAACCCTTCGAGGTCTGCGATCAGAATATCGGCGGCGCGGGTCAGCTGTACGTTGAAGCATGTATCCAGAACGTCTGAGCTGGTCATGCCCTGATGCACAAAGCGGGCCTCTTCGCTGCCCACATGCTCGGCCAAGTGCGTCAGGAATGCGATGACGTCGTGCTTGGTGACAGCTTCGATTTCATCAATGCGGGCCACGTCGAATTCCACGTCCTTGGCTTTCCACACCGCGTCGGCGTTTTCACGCGGGATCACGCCCAGATCAGCCATGGCTTCGCAGGCATGCGCCTCGATCTCGTACCAGATGCGGAACTTGGTTTCGGGCGACCAGATGGCAACCATCTCGGGGCGGGAATAACGAGGAATCATTGGCAGCAGGACCTTATTGTGATTTGGCAGAGAGCGTTGCGGCGGGGTTTAACGCCGCAGGCGTATGGGAACAAGGCATGAGTGCCTGATTGCGGCGATCTGGCCGGGATAGTGGAAATGACGACCTTACCGACAACATTGTCCGATTTCGAAGGGCGCTGGCGCCTGACGCGCATAATCCGCGATGCTCGGGCCGGGCAGGTCGTGCAGGCAGAGGGAGAGGCCCTGCTGCAGCGATCCGAGGACGGGCTGATCTACACCGAAGAGGTGACGCTCGACATCCCCGGACAGCCTTCGATGAAAGGGACCCGCAAGTATTTTTGGCACGACGGTGGAGATCGCGTGTTGATCCATTTTGACGACGGGCGGTTTTTCCATGCCTTGACGCTGGGCGACCAAAACGCCTCGGACCACCATGATTGTGCGCCTGACAGTTACGATGCGGTCTATGATTTCCACGACTGGCCCCGCTGGTCGGTGCAATGGACGGTGAATGGGCCGCGAAAATCCTACGAAATGACCACAGACTATGCTGCGGTAGCGTAATCATGTTGCAGTTTGAGCGCTGACAAGGCATTGCTGGTGCAGAAATCTTGGTCCGAATTGGGAGAAGTTAAGATGAATGTAAACGTTCTGGCCAATGCGTTTGGCCCGCGTGAAGGTACGGCGCTGCTTGTAAAGCAGGTTGTACTGGTCGTTCTGGGCATCGTGGCCCTGGCGGTTGCTGCGAAAATCAAAGTGCCGATGTGGCCTGTTCCTATCACAATGGGCACTTTTGCTGTCTTGACCATCGGCACCGCCTATGGCGCACGTTTGGGTCTGATCACCATGCTTGGCTACCTGTTGGTTGGCGCGCTGGGCTTTGACGTGTTCGCAGGTTCCTCGGCCGAGAAGTTCGGTCTGACCTACATGATGGGCGGCACCGGCGGCTATCTGGTCGGCTACCTTATGGCGACCGTTCTGCTGGGCGCTCTAGCCGCGCGCGGCTGGGACCGCTCGGTTACCAAACTGGCACTGGCGCTACTGCTGGCCAACGTTCTGATCTACGTACCGGGCCTGCTGTGGCTCGGTCAGCTCTACGGTTGGGACAAGCCGATCCTGGAATGGGGCCTGACACCGTTCCTGCTGGGCGACGCCATCAAGCTGGGTCTGGCGGCACTGCTGATCCCCGCCGTTTGGAAACTGGTCGGAGAGGCGCGCAGCTAAGCGCCTGAGCCTGCTGAAATTCTAACCCGCGCCCCGAGATCCGAGGCGCGGGTTTTTTCTTTTCCAGGCAAGGGGGTGCTGGACAAGACCAGCCGCGACGGGCCAATCTGCGATCAGTGAAATAATTAGGCAATTGAGATATGCGTATTCGTTTAAAGACGGCTCTGGCGGCCTGCGCGGCCCTTTGGGTCGGGGCGGCTGTGCCAGCTGCCGCAGATACCCCGGTGACTTATACCGACGCCGGGCGTGCGCTCTTCAGCTTTGCGGTGCCGGATTTCTGGGTGCTGCGCACAGGCGGACCACGCGACATTGAAGACACGGAGCTGGGCGACCCCCGCGCTGTGGCGCGTGTGATGGGGTTCAAGCCGGTCACGGATGACTCGGTCTGGATGGGCTTTGTCTCGCCGGCAGGAGTTAACAGCATTCAGGACGGGTTGCGGTATCTGGATGATATCGACAAGTTTCTGGTGAATGATCCCACGGTTACCAGCACCAGCGACATTCGGATTGCAGGACTGCCTGCCAAGGTGATCCGGGGCACCGGCACGCGAGACGGAGGGGTGAGTTTCACTGCCACCATTATTGATCTGCCCCGTGGGCGCGTTGCGATTGCCGTGACGATCCTGCGGAATGGGGCCGATCCTGCCTATGTGGATGATCTGAACGCCGTGTTCGCGTCGTTCCGGTCGTTGCAATAGGAGGCTCAGATGACACGTAAACTGATGAAGCGATCCGTGCTTGTGTTGGGTCTGGGGATTTCTAGCCTGACGTTGGCGGCCTGTGATGGCGTCAGCGTCGGGGTAGGGGTCGGATACGGGTATGATCCCTTCTACGACTCGATGCTGTGGAACGATTATTACCACGACGTGGATGTGGATATCGATATCGACCGTCCGGACAGGCCGGACCGACCGCCGGTCAACAGACCTCCGGCACGTCCGACGCCGCCGATCGCAAAGCCTCCGGCGCGGCCACGGCCTCCGGTTGCGCGGCCGCCAGCAGCGCGGCCTCCGATCCATCGGCCCGCGCCTCGTCGGGGCTGAGAATCGTCACGCTCAGGGGAGGAGTTCGGTTGTGATATGTGCCGAACCCTCCAACGTGCGATGCACCGGGCATTTGTCGGCGATTTCCAGAAGACGATCGCGTTGGGCCTGATCCAGAGGCCCCTCAAGCCGAATCTTGCGGCGGAACAGATCGACCTTGGCATCGCCGTTCAGCCCCGCATCCTGCGCGTGGACTTTGTTGTGACAAACATCGACCAACACACTGGTCAGCGGCCACTTCTTGCGCCGCGCATACATGCGGATCGTCATTGACGTGCAAGCCCCAAGCCCCGACGAGACAAATCCATAAGGCGACATGCCCCGATCCGTGCCGCCATATGAGGCGGGCTCGTCCGCGACGACGTGATGGCGCGGCCCGGCCTGGATATCCTGCAGGAAGCCATTGGGATCGGCCTCGGTCACCCGGACAACCCCTTCGGGCGCGCCCGGAGGCGGAGCAGGCGGGCGGAGGTCGACATAGCGCGACACCCACGCCGAAATGACGTCAGCGGCATATTCGGCATCGCTTGCCCGAGTGATAAGGTGATCGGCATCGTCGAGCGTCACGAAGCTTTTAGGGTGTTTGGCCGCCATAAAGAGCGTGCTGGCATTGTCGATGCTCACCGTTTCATCCCGCGGCGCGTGCAGGATCAAAAGCGCGGCTTTGAGGTCGACGACCGAGGGGGTCAGCGCAGCCTCCGAAATATCATCGACAAAGGCCTTGCCGATGCGGAACGGGCGACCGCCCAGAGAAACCTCGGCGCTGCCTTCTTGTTCGATCTCGGGCAGAGCCTGTTCGAAATGGTGCGAGACGTGCCCCGGATCGGCTGGCGCCCCAAGCGTTACCACCGCCTTGATCGAGGGAATGCCCGCCCGCGCGCGCAGAACCGCAGCACCGCCCAGGGAATGCCCGATCAGCAATGCAGGGGCCATGTCTCGGCCAGCAAGGTAATGCGCTGCCGCGATCAGGTCTTCGACATTCGAGGTGAAGGTTGTGTTTGCGAACTCGCCCTCGGAATGGCCCAGCCCAGTGAAATCAAAACGCAAAACGGCAATGCCCATTGCCGCCAAACGAGCCGAGATCCGACGCGCGGCAGGAATGTCCTTTGAGCAGGTGAAGCAATGCGCAAACAGAGCGGTCGCCAGGACGGGTCCTTCCGGCAGGTCGAGTCGCGCGGCCAGACGGCCGCCGTCGTGACCGGCAAAAGTGATGCGTTCGGTGGGCATGGCAGTTCCTTGGATTTCGGTATGGGATCAATAGTGTGCAGTTGTGCCGGATGTCTCAACCCCATTGTAGGAAGCGTCACGGGAAGGTGAGCAAAAACCAGTGAATATTTCGATATTCACGAAATGTGATGATACACACATCAAATATTCGTTTTCATAATTGATCTCTTCCCCCCATCTTGCAGCTGTCACACCAAGCAAGACAAGGAGACCGAGATGACACATACGTTATGCACCCCTCGCCAGCCTAACCTCCGCGCTGATCTGCTGATCCTTATAATGCTAAGCGGGGTATTGGGCTTTTCACTGGGTCAAAATTGGGAAAGGGCGACCCCGACCAGTGTCGAAGCCGCCCTTCCATCCGAGGATTGGCACGGGAATGTCCGGCGCTCAACCTGGCCGGACTGAGTGCTTATTCCTGACCCATCAATTGGGCATCAAACGGGTATTTGGTCAGGTTCTCATAGCCGTCTTCGGTGATCAGAACCTGATCCTCCAGCTTGATCGAAAAGTCCCCACCGACCTCACCAACGGCGGCCTCGACGCACAGGACCATGCCGGGTTCGAGCGCGTAGTCATAGGCGCCCTCGACCGCTTTGTCGGGATAGGCAACCAAAGGCCATTCATCGCACAGACCGACACCATGCATCAGGCAGCCGTATTTCTGGGCCTGGAACTTGTCATCCAGCTTGTGCGCATTGGCAGTAAGCTCAGGGATCATGACGCCGGGTTTGAGCATTTCCATGTTGGTCATGATATGCTCATGCGCGTGCTGCATGGCATAGACCATGTCCGGGCGCGGCTTCTGGTCACCGATCCACCATGTGCGTGAGATATCGATGCAGATCCCGTATGAACCGACCAGATCGGTATCAAAGGCGATGATCTCGTTTTGTTGCGTGATGCGTGGGCCGCACTCCTGGAACCACGGGTTAGTGCGCTGGCCCGAGGCCAGCAGGCGGGTTTCAATCCACTCGCCACCGCGACGGATGTTCTCGGCGTGTAAAACCGCCCAGATGTCATCTTCCGAGGTCTTGCCGTTCCCTACATTGGCGCGGGCGAATTTCTCCATCTCGGCCACGGCTGTTTCGCAGGCGTGGCTGGCGCAGCGCATGGCCAGAATCTCATCCGGGCCTTTGATGGCGCGGGTTTTCTCGGTCAGCTCTTCGCCTTCCATCACCTCGAATCCTTGCGCCTCAAGCGCGCGCAGACCGTGCAGCATGATCTTATCGACGGCCAGACGCTTGTTGCCGCCGCTATGTTCATCGATCAGGATTCGCACCTCGTTCGAGAACACATCCGCCGCGACATCCACCTTGTCGCCTCGGTCGAAGTAGAAAAGGTCCGCGCCAGAGCGCTGCTCGCGCACAAGCGGGTTGAATTCGGATAGGAAGGGGGAGTTCTTGTAGTCCCAGATCACCATATACCCGTCAGCGCACAGCAGAACGGCGCGGAATGGGTTGTGGGTGTTCCACAGCTGCATATTCGTGCTGTCAGTTGCGTAGCGGATATTGAGCGGGTCAAAAATCAGCAGCCCGCCATATCCACGATCCACGATGGCTTGGGTCAGACGCTTCCAGCGATGCTCGCGCATACGCTCGAGGTTGGGCAGGGTCAGCCCGGCCTCGGCCCATTCTTCAAAGGCAAGCTGGGTGGGCCCGATTTCGATTCGGTCATTGTCATTCGGCGTACCGTCGCCGAGCGTTACGCCTCGGGTCGGGTCGATTTTACGCGTATCGCGGTAATGCTGGTTCATGACTGGCCTCTGCTGGTTCACCCGAGAGGTATCAAACTTCGGTCTGGGGTGTCCCAGAAGAATACGACGGATTCTTGGTCGCTTTTTTACCGACAGTCGGTCAGGCTGATGATAAGTGGATGGCATGGTTGCCATTTTACAGTCCAGTATCCCATACGATCCGAGCCAAACCCGTGCCTTGCCAGGCATTCAGCCCACCGATATGGCGGAATGGTTGCACCAGGACGATGTCTTCGCCGCGCAGATGGCGCACCGTGCCGCCCTGTTGAAAAACCGGCGGGACGATGTTCTGGCCCTGTCCCCCGAGGCGGAACCCGCCGCGCAAGAGCTGTTGCAGTTTGTTCTGCACCAAACTTATCCAGACGCGACGGACTACGCGTTCCGCCCGGATGGCGTGCGTGTGCCGATTGATTTTGCAAACCCGTTGGATACGCTGTGCAATCTGGTGCAAGAGGATTTCTGCATCCTTCAGAAGCAGGGGAATGAGCATGTTCTGACCGGTGCGATCCTGTGCTTTCCGGCCAGTTGGCTCTTGCGTGAAAAGTTCATGCGGCCGTTGGTGGGAATTCATGTGCCCGTGGACAGCTACGATGACAATATCGCCCGTCGCGTGCAGCGTCTGTTTGACGGGATACAACCGGGGCGACCGCTTTGGCGGTTCAATGCCCTCTGGTATGACGACCCCGAGCTGCACCAGCCCCGTAGCGCCAACGATCGGCGTGAAACCCGAGATCATGGTCGCGCCCCATATTTGCGCAGCGAACGTCAGACCCTTCTGCGTCTGCCGGAAACGCGCGCAGTTGTGTTTTCGATCCATACATACGTTCTGGCCGCAAACCAGGTGCCAAAAATGGAAAACCCCGCCTGATGGCGGGGCCTCCAAGGAGGGTCTTCGGTAGTTGGGTTACATGCCGAGCGCGGTGGCGACATCGGCAAATGCATTGCTGGCGTTCAGCGCAACGATGGCAAAGGTAAAGACCAGAACCTGAGTGTTCAGGCGGAAATCCTCGCCCCGGATCAGGTTGACTGCGGCCATCGACACAGCAATCGGAGCCGACATGCTGGCGACGACACCAGTCAGGCACCAACTACTCAGCCGTAGGGCGTCGCTTGGGCGATCGGATGTGTACTCTTGCGGATCAGGTGTCGCTTGCGCCACTGGGTCATCTTCGGTTCGAAAGGCGATGCTCAGCAATTGCTCATCGGTCAGTTGGATGGGGCGGGGGGCAGGTTTGGCAATCTCGGACTCTTCGGGTTCCGGATAGTTCAACCCTGCAAACTGTCCGCTGACCGACTGAAAGATCTGTTTGCGATTTCTTGGTTTGGTCGGTGCGAGCGTGTCAAAGGCGCTCATGAACTGCTCGACTGTCAGAACCGTATGAGGCGACAGCCACTCCACCCGTTGGGATGAGCAGATGTCGACCATGCGATACAGGATAACCACCAGCATCAACTCCGAGATTTCGGAATCATCCAGCAAGGGGGACACTGGGGAGATGTTGATAACCAACCGGTTGCGAGGACGCGACGCAGACGGCCTGACCAGGGTCTTCAGCCCGGCAGCGCGGTCCAGGCGATCATGCCGGTCGTCGGGCTGCAGCTCCTCTGTCTCGAGCGTCAACCGCACCAGATACTGGCTGCAGACGATGCTCGCCTCAGTGTTGCTCAGCAGGGCCTTGCGCTCAACGAGGTGGCCGTAATCTTCAAGGGTCGCGGCGACAATTGTTCCGAAACGCTCGACCGCGCCGTCGGTGTCGCCTGCAAACTGCAAGCCGCCATGATAGCTGTGCTTTTTGGTCACTGCGCATTCCTTTGCCGCAAGTCGTCTTGGGCATCATTCTAAAGCGCGATGTGGGGCAGAATTTGACGAAACTACAAAAAAAATCGAAATTCAGATGGATTGACTACGCTTTGGAAACCAAGCGATTGAGGCTTTTTCCGTGCAACTATGGCGATATTGTGGCTGAACTGTGAGGGGTGCGCGGCGGGATCGCGGCCGGGCTATCCATCGATTCGGGCAGCCATTATCGCGATAGATTGCTGGTAGACCGAGGCGGCGTTCCACTGCTGGATAACCTTGAAATTGGGTTGCCCCGGCTGGTAGCCGCGACCGGGTTTCCAGCCTTTCTTGCGCAGGAAATTGGCGGTTGAGGCCAGCGCGTCCGTCATGTTGTAGAAGTCGACACGCCGGTCCCCAGTGGCATCGACACCATAGGTCAGCGCGTTGCCGGGTAGAAACTGAGTATGGCCCAACTCGCCATGTTTTGCCCCTTTTGTCGCCATGGTAATACTGCCTTGATCGACCAGCTTCAGTGCCCCAATTGCGTGAGGAATGAAGAACTCGGATCGGCGACAATCATAGGCCAGAGTGGTTATTGCTGACACAACCTGACTGTCGCCCATAAAACCCCCAAAGCCGGTTTCCATACCGTGAATGGCAATCAGAACCCCTGCTGGAACTCCATATTGGCGTTCCAACGCGGCATAGAATTCCGGGTTTCTTGCCTTACGTTTGCGTCCCTGCGCAACGATGGTATCGGCCCCGCGCACGCGCATGAATTTATCCAGCGAGTATTTGAAGCTTTTCTGGTTGCGATCCGCGGCAATGGTTCCGGTCGCATATTGCGTCTGTGCTAGGGCTTGCAGACCCTTCTTCTTTACCCCGGATTTCTTGGCCTGCTTGGCAAAATCAGCTTTCCAGGCCTCGAACCCGGCACTGGTGTTCCCACAAGGGGCCGCGAGGCTAAGCGTCGGTGCAGACAGAGCGAGCGTCAGGGTTAGAATGCGCAACATCAGGTCAATTCCCTCATACAATCTGCATTAAGGCTAAACGCCAGCCCTTGCTTCGAAAAGGGTTTAATACAGGTCCAACTCGCCAGCTTGCTTGAGGTCTTCGAACCATTCATCAGGCGTTCTGCCGATCTTGGCGTGTTTGACCATCATCGCGTTCATGTTCGGCAGATCCGAGGAGTCAGGCCAGTTCTCCGGCTGCCAGAGGTTGGAGCGGATGACGCATTTAGGGCAGTGGGCAAAAGCGGTTTCGACATGGACCAGTAGCGCCAACTTGGGCGCTTTGCCTTTGATGGCCATGGTCCTCAAGAGCGTTTCATCGACACAGATACGCGCCGTACCGCGAAGGCGCAGCGTCTCCATCTTGCCGGGGACGAAGAAGATCACACTAACGCGTGGGTCCTTCAGAACGTTGTGAAAGGTATCGACGCGCTTGTTGCCGGGGCGATCGGGGATGGCGAGCATCTGGTCCGAGATGACATGCACGAATCCTTCTGGGTCGCCACGCGGCGAGATATCGAGATAACTGTCCGGGTTGGCTGATGCGATCAGGCAGAAGGTGGACCTGTCGATGAAGTCCCGGCACATCTGATCCAGAGCCGAAAGTTCCTTTGCGATGATCTGAGGCAATGGCGCGCCGGTGATGCCTTCCAGCTGATCAGCCGAGGTCACATATTCGTTGAATTGCGCGAACGGGTCATCGGGTGACATGCGCTCTCTCCCAACCTGTTTTGACGGCCAGTTTGAAAGATCACGCCATATGAGACAAGGGCGCCCGAATGGACGCCCTTGGAATGGTAGGTCTGCAACCGGCTTAACAGCTGTAGTACATGCCGTATTCTACCGGGTGCGGTGTGTGCTCGTAGGTTTCGACCTCTTCCATCTTCAGTGCGATGTAGCCATCGATCTGGTCTTTGGTGAACACGTCGCCCTGCAGCAGGAAGTCGTGATCGGATGCCAGAGCTTCCAGAGCCTCACGCAGCGAGCCGCAAACGGTCGGGATGTCGGCCAGCTCTTCGGCAGGCAGATCGTACAGGTTCTTGTCCATGGCTTCGCCCGGATCGATTTTGTTCTTGATGCCGTCCAGACCAGCCATCAGCAGTGCGGCAAACGCCAGGTAGGGGTTCGCAGCTGGGTCAGGGAAGCGAGCCTCGACGCGCTTGGCTTTCGGGCTTTCGGTCCACGGAATACGGACACAACCCGAACGGTTACGGGCCGAGTAGGCGCGCAGAACAGGTGCTTCAAAGCCCGGGATCAGACGCTTGTAGCTGTTGGTCGATGGGTTGGTGAAGGCGTTAAGGGTCTTCGCGTGCTTCAGAACGCCGCCGATGAAGTACAATGCTTCGTCCGACAGGTCGGCGTATTTGTCGCCAGCGAACAGAGGCTTGCCGTCTTTCCAGATCGACATGTTCACGTGCATGCCGGTGCCGTTGTCACCTGCGATCGGCTTCGGCATGAAGGTGGCCGATTTGCCGTAGGCGTGTGCAACGTTGTGGATGACGTATTTGTACTTCTGCAGCTCGTCGGCTTGCTTGGTCAGGCTGTCAAAAATCAGGCCCAGCTCGTGCTGACAGGACGCAACCTCGTGGTGGTGCTTGTCCACTTTCATGCCCAGACGCTTCATGGTCGACAGCATTTCCGAACGCAGGTCTTGTGCTTCGTCAACGGGGTTCACGGGGAAGTAGCCGCCCTTGACGCCCGGACGATGGCCCATGTTGCCCATCTCGTACTCGGTGTCAGTATTCCACGACGCATCGGTTGCATCAACTTCGTAGGATACCTTATTGATACTGTTCGAGAAACGGACGTCATCGAACAGGAAGAATTCGGCTTCGGGGCCCATGTAGGCGACATCACCGATACCCGAGGATTTCAGGTATGCTTCAGCTTTCTGAGCGGTGCCGCGAGGATCACGCTCATAGGCTTCGCCGGTGTCGGGCTCAACAATCGAGCAGTGCAAGCAGATGGTCTTTTCCGCATAGAACGGGTCGACATAGGCGCTTTCGGTGTCGGGCATCAGTTTCATGTCCGACGCTTCGATCGACTTCCAGCCCGCAATGGACGAACCGTCGAACATGAAGCCTTCTTCCAGGAAGTCTTCATCGACCTGGTCGGCCATGATGGTCACGTGCTGAAGCTTGCCGCGCGGGTCGGTGAAACGGATGTCGACGTACTCTGCGCCTTCTTCCTTGATCAGCTGAAGAACTGCGTCCTTGCTCATTCTCTTGATTCCTCTGGGTTGAAGATGTGTGTGTTACAGGGCTTCCGAACCGGTCTCGCCGGTACGGATGCGAATGGCTTGCTCGACAGGTGAGACAAAGATCTTGCCGTCACCGATCTTGTCGGTTTTCGCGGCCGAGACGATGGCTTCGATCGCAGCGTCAACCTGATCGTCGTCGAGTACGACCTCAACTTTTACTTTGGGCAGAAAGTCGACGACATATTCCGCGCCGCGATACAGCTCGGTGTGACCTTTCTGGCGGCCAAAGCCTTTGACTTCGATCACGCTGAGACCCTGGACGCCAACGTCCTGCAGTGCCTCTTTCACTTCGTCCAGTTTGAACGGCTTGATGATCGCTTCGATCTTTTTCATTCCGGCTCACCTTGCATGGTTGTCTGAGGTGCAGTGATCACGTCTAAAGGGATGCAGCAATCCGATTGCGCGCTTCGGCGTGATCTGGTGCATTGAAAAAAGGCGCATGGTCAAATTTTGATCGGTTTGCACAAAAAGTAATCGAAATTGAATCGCGTGAGGAATTGAGATGGTTGATTTGCTGACGGCTGCGCAGATGGGTGCGCTGGAACGGGCGGCCATCGACTCGGGCGAGGTGACCGGGCTGGAGCTGATGGAGCGCGCGGGTCAGGGCGTTGTGGACGCGATCTTCGAGGAATGGCCAGAGCTGAGGGATCGAGGGGCAAGCCCCTCGAGCTCCCCGGGATATTTAAGGCCAGATGAAGGGGATCCCTTGCGAGCCATGGTGCTGTGCGGGCCTGGGAACAATGGGGGCGACGGTTTTGTGGTGGCGCGGCTGCTTCGACAACGGGGGTGGGCGGTTGAGGTGGTCTTGTTTGGCGACCCGTCAAAACTGCCTGAGGACGCGCGGACGAATTATGAGCGGTGGGGTGGACCAACACGCGCGGCTGCGGATTTGGGGGATGAGGACTTGCGCCATCCGGATGTGTCGATTGATGCGCTGTTTGGGACAGGGTTGGCGCGGCCAATCGACGATGCTGCGCTTTGGGAACACCTTTGGGCGCATGATGATGCAGCAGATGCCTGGGCTTTGCGGCGGAAGGGGCGCGGTACAGATATCGTGCCACCACGGACCGTCGCGATTGATCTGCCCTCGGGGCTTTGTTCAGACTCAGGAAAGGTTTTGGGGGGTGCGTTTCCGGCACATGGCCGGCGCTGTGCCCGCTCGGCCCTGACGGTCACGTTTCATTCGCGCAAACTTGGGCATGTGCTGGAGGATGGGGCGTCCTATTGCGGGAAGCTGGTCGTCAAGGATATCGGGCTTAAGGGTGAGCCGAGCGCATCCGAGGTGGTGACGGCGGTTCGGCAGCCGTCTGGCGAGGAGCTAGGGAAAGGTGTACCGGGCCACAAATACGCGCATGGGCATGCTTTGATTCTGACGGGTGGGTTTGGAAAAACTGGAGCCGCGCGACTGTCTGGGCGGGGGGCGTTACGGATTGGGGCAGGGTTGGTGACATTGGGTGTGCCGCCCTCGGCGCAGATGGAGGTGGCCTCTCAGATCACGGCCTTGATGATGATGCGGGTCGAGGGGGGCGACGACTTGCGCGACATTCTGACGGATCATCGACTTAACGCTGTGTGTCTTGGTCCTGGAATGGGTGTTGAGCGGGCGGCGGATCTGGTACCTGTTGCCCTCGCGGCGAAGCGCGCGACGGTGTTGGACGCGGACGCGCTAACGGCATTTTCCGAAGACCCTTCGGCCTTGTTCGCTCAGCTACATGTGGCTTGTGTTCTGACGCCTCACGGCGGCGAGTTTGCGCGGCTGTTTCCTGATATTGCCGAGAAGCTCTCCGCCCCACCGACCCGTGGTCCTGCCTTTTCTAAGGTGGATGCAACGCGTGAGGCTGCAAAGCGTGCGGGCTGTGTGGTGCTGTTCAAAGGGCCAGATACAGTGATCGCCGCCCCGGACGGGCGGTGTTCGGTTCATTCGGCGCAGTATGAGCGCGCGGCCCCTTGGCTGGCGACGGCCGGGTCCGGGGATGTGTTAGCCGGTTTCATCACCGGATTATTGGCTCGGGGGTTCGACGCGATGGGCGCGGCGGAGACGGCGGCGTGGCTTCACGTGGAATGCGCGCGTCGGTTCGGTCCTGGATTAATCGCTGAAGACCTGCCTGAGGTCTTGCCTGATGTTTATAAGTGTATGAATATGTAAGTGCGTCTTGCGCGATCGGGATGCGAAAATCACATCTGATCGCGCGTTCGTTACAGGAATTTCCCTGTGCGCATAGCGGCTATTTGCTGCGCTCATGAGAAGCTATCGGATTTTTCTTGGGGGCAGCCCGTTGTTTTTGCGGGAAGGCAGTTAGATGATTGAATTAAAACAACTTATCTTGATTGCGCCAAGGTATTCTGTTGCGGATTCGTCACCTTCTTTCGGCGTAGGGCGCGCCCCATTGGAACGGCTCGGTGTGGTGAGCATGTGAGCAAGACCAAATAACAAACTATTTCAAGGTGAGTGACATGACCCTTAACCTGAAAACCTCGTCTGTTGCGGCGCTTTTGGCGGCGACCACGGCCATTCCAGCTGCGGCTGAGCTGAAATACGAAAACAATAGCGGCGGATATGTAGAGCTCTACGGACAGTTCAACCCGGCGCTGATCTCAGTTGACGACGGACAAGACACCGAGACACGTTTGCTGGACAACGACCTGTCCAACAGCCGTGTCGGCTTGCGCCTTATGCAGCCCTACGGCGACAACGAGTTTACGTTTCGGCTCGAAACCGGACTAGGACTGCCAAACTCGAGCGAATGGAACCAGTTGGGTACGGATTTCAGCGGTTGGACGCGGGAAGATATCCGTCACGTGGATTTCGCGCTGAAGGGCGGCTACGGCAAGTTCTCGGCGGGGCAGGGCAGCATGGCTTCGGACGGGGCGGCTGAGACGGACTTGTCTTATGTTGGAACGGCGCTCTATTCGTTCACCAACGATGAAAACTCGGGCTTCTTCTATCGCGGAACCGATGGGGTACTCAGCGACATTACGGTCGGTGACTCCAGCAGCAACTTTGACGGTGGCCGCCGGACGCGCGTGCGCTACGATACGCCTGACTTCAACGGGTTCAGTGCAGCTGTCGCCTATGGTGAAAACGCGCTCTCCAGCAGCGACGATGACACGTATTACGACTTTGCGATCGCGTATAACAACACCTTTGCCGGTGGCGTCGAGTTTGCTGCCAGCGTGGCCTATGCCGTGCGAGATTTCGACAATGTTTCGGGTGAGCGCAAGGATACCATAGGGTCTGCCTCGGTTCTGCTGCCCAGCGGGTTCAGCTTTACCGCTGCTGCAGGGTCGCGGGACGACACCGCAAGTGGCGCATCGGACCCAAGCTTCTGGTATGCAAAAATTGCTTACGAGGGCGACTGGGTGGCCTGGGGTAAAACCGGTGTGGGCATCGACTACTACGATGGCTCAGACTTCAACAACGATGGGTCGGACACCAAAGCGTGGGGTATCGCAGTCGTGCAGCGGATCGACTCGATCAACACGGATGCCTACCTGAAATACCGCAACCACGATTTCGAAGATGGGACGTCGTTCGACAAGAACGAAGCCTGGGTCTTGGGCGCGCGCTGGCAGTTCTGATCAGCGATAGATGTTTCACAAAACGCTCTGGTTCCAACTGGGGCGTTTTTTTGCTGTTGAAGACGGTAAAACCGGGGTGATCCGGGCATTGCCCCCTTGCACGTGGGCGGCTGGGCAAATAGAAGGCGTCAAATTTGCCCGGCGCGCCGTTTTGCGCGCCCCGAATCCTATGGGGACTACCATAATGCAGGTTACCGAGACGCTGAACGAAGGTCTGAAACGCGGCTACAACATCGTTGTGACCGCAGCCGAGCTGGACGACAAGGTCAACGAGAAGCTGACCGAAGCGCAGCCCGAAGTCGAGATGAAGGGTTTCCGCAAAGGCAAGGTGCCGATGGCGCTGCTGAAAAAGCAGTTTGGCCAGCGTCTGCTGGGCGAAGCCATGCAGGAAACCATCGACGGTGCGATGAACAAGCACTTTGAAGATAGCGGCGACCGCCCTGCGCTGCAGCCCGAGGTCAAGATGACCAACGAGGACTGGAAAGAAGGCGACGATGTCGAGGTCGCAATGTCCTACGAGGCGCTGCCGGAAATCCCCGAGGTCGACCTGAAATCGGTGGAGCTGGAAAAGCTGGTTGTCAAAGCGGACGACGCAGCCGTTGAAGAAGCGCTGAACAACCTGGCCGAGACCGCGCAGGACTTCAAAGCACGCCGCAAAGGTTCGAAAGCCAAGGACGGCGACCAGATCGTGTTCGATTTTGTCGGCAAGGTTGATGGCGAAGAATTCGAAGGTGGCTCGGCCGAGGACTACCCGCTGGTTCTGGGCTCCAACAGCTTCATCCCCGGTTTCGAAGAGCAACTGGTTGGCGTGAAAGCCGAGGAAGAAAAAGACGTCAACGTCACCTTCCCCGAGGAATACGGCGCCGAGCATCTGGCCGGTAAAGACGCTGTCTTCACCTGCACCATCAAAGAAGTGAAAGAGCCGGTTGCAGCCGAGATCAACGACGAACTGGCAACCAAATTCGGTGCCGAGGATCTGGAAGCCCTGAAGGCCCAGATCTCTGAGCGTCTGGAAGCCGAATATGCCGGTGCTGCACGCGCTGTCATGAAGCGTGGTCTGCTCGACGCGCTGGACACCAAAGTGTCGTTCGACCTGCCTCCGTCGCTGGTTGAAGCCGAAGCCAAGCAAATCGCACACCAGCTGTTCCACGAGGAAAACCCGGATGTGGAAGGCCACGACCACGGCGAGATCGAGCCTTCGGATGAGCACAACAAACTGGCTGAACGCCGCGTGCGTCTGGGTCTGCTGCTGGCCGAGCTGGGTCAGAAGGCCGAGGTTGAAGTCACCGACGCCGAGATGACCCAAGCGATCATGAACCAGGCGCGTCAGTACCCGGGGCAAGAGCGTCAGTTCTTTGAGTTCGTTCAGCAGAACGCACAGATGCAGCAGCAGCTGCGCGCGCCGATCTTCGAAGACAAGGTCGTCGACTACGTGTTCGAACTGGCTCAGGTGTCTGACAAAGAAGTCAGCAAGGACGACCTGCAAAAAGCCGTTGAGGCACTGGAAGAGGAATAATCCTCTTCCCCCCTTTTGGGGCGCCAAAATAGAAGCGGAGCCGCCTGATCAGGGCGACTCCGCTAGGGTGGCTTTGTACTATGAGGTGAGGGGGTCAGGCCTCATGAGCAAAAGCACGGGGGGTATGTAGCAGAGCAGTCTTCTGCTCTGGCGTGAAGGTGTTGGAGAGCGTCTCGATGAGCCTCAGAACATCTTGCCGTTCGGCCTCATTCCGCGCTGCGTTCATCTGCTCCACAAAGTACTTCTCAAGCTCTGTGAGCGGCTTGTGGTCGCGATTTGCAGGGTTCTGTTCAACCTGCTTCTTTCTGTTGAACAGCTCGAGCGCCTTGTCTTCTTCCAGGAAAACGTCGGTTTTGATGCCTGCAAAGTCCCGAATGGCGTCGATGCGCTCATCGGTGCAATCCAGAAGGGCGGCAAGGGCCGAGACTTTGCCCATCGGCACGGTTTTACCCACATAGTCATAGGGCGCACAGTTCGACCGTTTCAGAACCCGATCCATGATCGGGTCAATCACGGTGATGATGTCCTGAATACCGGCGTTCTTTGCATATTCCAGCGAACCGATCATTAGCTCACAGGTTGCGTAAGAAACCGAGTTCTTGTCTTTGCCGCGGTTCAGCCGTTGGGTGTCGACGCAGAAGCGGGTGGATTCCCACATTGTCGCGCTGCGGATCGGAGGTTCGCCGTCAAGGATGGCCGAGAATACGTCCGACAACATGTGCGGTCCGGTGGTCTGCAGGGCGCGCACGGCTGCGACGACATTCCCCCCGTCGTCGAGTCCGATTACGTATGCAGGATCAAGATGATCGAATTCATCGATTTCTTTGCCGTCTTCGATTTTGACGTCCCAGCCCAAGCGCTCGCCGAATACGCGCGCGCGCAGTTCAAACATTTCGTCAAGAACGTCGCTGAATTGGTGTCTGTTCAGCCCATCTACTACGATGATCATGGTTTCCCCCTTCGAGTGGTTGTTCGGTAAACCGATCGTTACTCGTTTGAAGGGAGATTTCTATTGGGGGTTTCCCGTATTTTGGCCGAATTGTGTGATTTTTGTGTTTATCCCGGGGTGATAAGCCCGATCGCGATCGCCCGCCCAACGGCCTGAGGCGTCGTCAAAGCGCTGAGTTTTTCGCGGCTGGAGCGCAGATGAACCTCAACCGTGCGGTGCGAGATCGACAGAATGTCGCCGATATCCTGCTGAGATTTCCCTGCCGCCACCCATTGCAGGATCTCGGCCTCGCGGGTCGAGAGGTTCGGGTGATAAAGCGCACCTGTCAGCTCATCCGAGGTCACCACGTTGTCATGGATATGCACGGCCATGGACTGCAGATCGCTGATCACATGGGTATACAGCTTACGCCATTCTTCCTTGGAGCAATCCCGCGTCGCGCTCAGGAACCCGATATCCCCGTATGGGCCGCGAACCGGTATCGTAACGCCTTGATTGGACAAGCCAAAATCATGTGCATCGCGGAATACGCGTTGGAAGTCGGGGCTGCGTTCCAGGCGGCTCCAATCAACGGGGGCGATGCTGCGTTTTGCCATGTGAAGTGTCGGGTCAATCATGACCAGACCCTGTTTCTGGTAATGCTCGTTCCAGGCATCATCATAGGTCACAAAGCCAGCAACTTTGCCCGCAGCGGGGTTCATCCCAGCGTAGGCGGCGTGATCCATATCGTGTTTTTCGCACACTTGCTTCAGAAACTCGGTGTACCGAGTTTCTGAGTCCGGCAGAGTGCTCAGATCAACGATCTCCATCTTTCGCCTACGACCTGCGGCTTATCTTGAAGTCCAGTGGTGTGGCCGGACTTGCAATTTACCTAGAGTGGAACCCAACTTACCTCACGGCAATCAGGACATCACATAATTCAAAACATGACAAGTCAATGCAGGAAATGTCTAAGCTTTTGGCGTGTTGTTTCAAGCTATAGAGCATTTTTGTCACTATTTTGCCCAAACTGCTAACAGCGTCTAGGGTCTAGGGCGCGGGTCGTAGCCCTGTTTCTACGAGCATTCCGCGCGCCTTTGCTTCGGGGTAAAACCCTTTGGCGTAAAGGAAAATCGCGCGTTGTTGATCTCCGTCCGCCAGCATCCAGGCACCTTTCAGGTACTTGCCTGCATATTCAAGATTTGTGTCTGCATTCAGCAAACCTTGGGCATTTCCCTTGTATCCCATCGAACGTGCGGTAGCGGGTAGGATCTGCAAAAGCCCGTAATACGGCCGGTTTACAGCCCATGGCCTGTGCGTGCTTTCGCGTATCGCAAGTTTGTGGACCAGCTCTCTGGGGAGTTCGTAGTGATCGGCCCATTTGTTGATTGAGGCCCTCAGCTCGGGCGTTTCGTTGGGGTAGAGCGGCGGATCGAAGGGATCGGCGTCACCGCGTGAAACCTCGGCACCGCTGCACGCGGCGAGGGCAGACAGGGCAAGGAAAGCGATGATGCTGCGACGTGAGAATGGGGCCATCAAACTACTCCGAACTTCAGGCGGCGATCATATGGATCAAGGCTTTTGTCGCAACCTTAGCATTAAATTTTGGCTGAATTTTGCTGGTCCCGACATGAAAAAGGGCCGCGCGAATGGCGCAGCCCTTCATTCTTTTTGCGCAAGCTAGGTTAGGCTTTGGCTTCGTCTTCGTCAGCCGGAGCCGCCTCGGTCGCCAGATCTTCGTCTTCCGACGCGGCTGAGCCGATGTCGTCAAACAGTTCGGCGATTTCGAATTCAGCAGCAGCTTCCTCTTCAGCAGCCAGTTCCTGAATCGATTTGCCCGATGCCTGCAGTTCGGCTTCTTCTTCCGAACGAGCAACGTTCATCTTGATCTCGACTTCAACCTCGGGGTGCAGGCGAACTGCAACCGCGTGCAGGCCCAGTTCTTTGATCGGAGCGACCAGAACGACCTGTTTCTTGTCGACGGTGAAGCCTGCTTCGGTCGCAGCGTCTGCGGCGTCACGCGGGGTGACCGAGCCGTACAGAGCGCCAGCATCCGATGCCGAGCGAATCACGATGAACTGCTGACCGTCCAGCTTTTCAGCCAGCGCTTCAGCTTCTTTCTTGGTTTCCAGGTTGCGTGCTTCCAGCTGCGCTTTCTGGGCTTCGAACGACGCGATGTTGGCGTTCGATGCGCTCAGGGCTTTGCCTTGGGGCAGCAGGAAGTTGCGGGCGTAGCCGGGCTTGACGTCAACGACGTCGCCCATTTGACCCAGTTTCGCAACGCGTTCCAGAAGGATAACTTGCATGTCAGTCTCTCCTTACTTCACAGCGTAGGGCAGCAGGGCGAGGAAGCGGGCGCGCTTGATAGCACGAGCCAGTTCACGCTGCTTTTTCGCCGAAACGGCGGTGATGCGCGAAGGTACGATCTTGCCACGCTCAGAGATGTAGCGCTGCAGCAGACGGGTGTCTTTGTAGTCGATTTTCGGCGCGTTCTCACCCGAGAACGGGCAGACCTTGCGGCGGCGGAAAAATGGTTTTGCGGCCATGGTTTATGTCCTTTCGTCAGGCGTTGATCAGCGGCGCTCGCGGCGGCCTTCGCGCTCATCGCGCTTCTGCATCTGGACCGAGGGGCCCTCGGCATGCTCGTCGACCTTGATGGTCAGAACGCGCATAACGTCATCATGCAGGCGCATCAGGCGTTCCATTTCCTGAACCGCACCCGAAGGGGCATCGGTTTTCAGAAAGGCGTAGTGGCCTTTGCGGTTCTTGTTGATCTTGTAAGCCATCGTCTTGACGCCCCAGTACTCGCTTTCGACGACGTTGCCGCCGTTGTCAGCCAGAACGGTGCCGAAATGTTCGACAAGGCTTTCTGCCTGCGCGTTGGACAGATCCTGACGCGCGATCATTACATGCTCATACAGTGGCATGTGCACTCCTGTTTATATCAAGGCGCATTTCAAAGGCGGGGCCATCTGGTCCTTCGCGACCCTGCCACGAGAGGCTGCGCGATTCATATCTCCTGCGAAGGATGGCCCCGTATACACGTTTGAGCGGGCGGGGCAAGCCCTGCCACATATGCCTCTGTGAAGTCGCCCAATTTCCACTGCCGCGCCCAATTCCTGACGCTTTTCGCCCCGAAGTTGATAAGCAACCCGGAAATAACCGGATAGCACAGACTCACGACGGTAACCTTAACAAGGGTATGGATGTTATGACCGCGATACAGACAAATACGCTCGACAATAAAGCGACGGGTACGAGCTTTGAGCATTCCGTTCCGGTCATGATCACGTTCAAAGCGAACTGGCAAGCGCGGCTGGTATTGGCGCGCGCCGTCGGAGCCTTCCTGATCGTTTCCGCCTTTTCGATGTGGCTGATGCCCGGTTCGATGTTGGGTGCCGAGGTTTGGCCGATCAAAATGGTGGCCTCGATGGTGTTCCTGATCGTTGGCGTAAGCCTGTTGACGATCGAAGTGATGGACAGCCGCCCGGATGCCTATTTTGACCCGATCCGCCGCGAGGTGCGCGTTCTGCAGAAGAATGAAAACGGACGCCCTCAGACCGTTCTGCGTCGCAGCTATGACAGCTTGGGTGGTGCAAAGTTCGAGGATGACGAGGTGCAGTTGTTCGATGTCGACGGCAGCCTGCTGATGAAACTGCCGCTGCAATCGGCGGATGTCAGCCGAGCGCTGAAAGGGCAACTCAGCCAAAGTGTAACAATTTTCGCCTGAGATTTATTCTGTTCAACCAGGCACAGAAATTGTGAATCAAAAAGACTTGTGTGCTGCCCTTGGGCAGCACATTTTTGTTTCCGAGCAAACGCACTATGTTTGCGTATAGTCCACAAACCCGGAGACAGTCATGAAATCCACCCTCCTTGCTGCCGCGCTTGCCCTAACGGCAACCACTGCTTTCGCCAGCGCCGAAAAATACGTTCTGGACCCCAGCCATAGCCAGGTGCTTTTCAGCTACGATCACCTTGGTTTCTCGACCACTTACGGCATGTTCTCGGGCTTTGAGGGCGAGATCATGTTCGATCAGGAAGACCCCGCCGCGTCGAGCGTTTCGGTCTCGATGCCGGTTCTGGAGATGTTCACGGGCTGGAAGCCGCGTGAAGATCACTTCATGACCGAAGATTTCTTTGGTGCCTCTGAAGGGGATCTGGTCACGTTCACCTCGACCTCGATCGAAGTGACCGGCGAGAACACCGCCAATATCACCGGTGACCTGACCATGAACGGCGTTACCAAGTCGGTTGTTCTGGATGCCAAGCTGAACAAGGCTGACAGCCACCCGATGGCAAACAAGCCCTGGGCCGGCTTCGACGCAACAACGACGCTGGTGCGCAGCGAGTTCGACCTGGGTCAGTTCGCGCCCTTCGTGAGCGATGAAGTTCAGGTGCAGATCTCTGTCGAGGCTCAGAAAGCCGAGTAAATCTGCTCTGATCCTTTGGATCACAACCGCCGGGGGCCAAAACCCCCGGCGGTTTCTTTTTTTATTCTGAACGTTTCGCCGTCAGGTCAACGGAGACCGTAACGTTGAAGCCCAGAGACTCCTCGGTCGGTTGGGATGTGCCGACATCGAACGCCATGCGGTTCAGTTCTAATGTGCCGGACATGGTTGCCGTGTTGTCCTCGAGTTGCAGGGAGAAGGGCAGTACGACGTCCACCGATTTGTCTCGGATGGTCAGGGGGCCTCGGGCCTCGTAGCCTGAATCTGTTTTGAACAGGTCAGCTTTGAACTGGGCCGTTGGGAATTGCGCGCTGTTGAAGAAATCAGCGCCCATGGCTTGGTCTGTGACCGTCCCGAGGCTGAGCGACGCGATGGCGATGGTCACATCCACCGATCCCGCAGGGCCCGGTTGGGCGGGGTTTTCAAACGCGATTGCGGCCGTCCATTCGCCGAAGCTGCCGGTGACGGGGCTGCCCAACTGCGAGATGGTGATCGACAGGGTGCCTTCTTCGACGTTCCAGTCGGATTGCACATCGCCAAGCTCGGCCGCATCCACGGCGCCTTTTGCGTGATCCTCGAACACTCCGATGGACCAGCCACCGACCAGAACGGCACCCCAGATGGCCAGGGCTGCAAATGCAGGTACGGGTGAGTGGTGCTGGGCCGGAGGCTCGGGCGCGTCAGTGCGTCCCGGCAGCATCCGCCGCAGGGTGCTGTCCTTGTCCACGACATGATGTTTCAGCGCGCCCGCGATGTGCAGCGCCAGCGACCCGCCAAGAACCCAGATGAACAGCCAATGCAGGTTTGCCGTCACCTCGGACAAATAGAGGGATTTGGGCACGAAGGGCAGGTTTTGGCCGAAGGGCCACCAGATGGGCGCAAAGCCTTCGGTCGCGGCGTGGTGTATCCAGCCGGTCAAGGGCACCAGAACAAGCGAAGCGTAGAGCATCCAGTGAACGGTTTCGGCTGCGAAGGCCTCGGGCTTGTTGTCGGCATTCAGCAGGCCGGGTTTGGTTTGGGTCAGCGCCCAGAGGATACGCGCCAGCGCCACGAAGAACACGGTGACCCCGATCGTTTTATGCAGGGAAAACAGCGTTGCGGCCCGTGCGATATCGGATTCGCTGGTCGGGATGTTCGGGTCATAAATGGCATGCGCCAAATCATTGGCAAACCAGCCCAAGGGCAGGGCGGTCAGGATCAGCAGGGCGGTCAACCAGTGGAAAGTCTTGGTCACGCTGCCATAGGTGGAAAAGGTATTGGTCGAGGGCATCTCTTGCACGCTCCGGATTCGATTGGCTGTCTTGAACCTAAAGCCAGACGGATTCGGCACAAGCCCGACCCGCGCACAGAGATGGTGCCCGAATGCAGAGCGCAGGCCCTACTTGTGCCGCGTCCTCACACGGTTTACACCCCGCCGCAACCTAACGTCATCCAAGAGGTTGCAATGACACGCGCGTTCGTTTTCCCAGGGCAGGGTGCCCAGACCATAGGCATGGGCAAGGCTCTGGCCGAGGCATACCCGGCAGCTCAGGCCATTTTCGACGAGGTGGACGACGCGCTTGGCGAAAAGCTGAGCCAGCTGATCTGGGAAGGCGATATTGCCGATCTGACCCTGACGCAGAACGCACAACCGGCGCTGATGGCGACCTCGATGGCGGCGATGCGCTCGCTTGAGGCCGAAGGCGTCTCGGTCACCGATGCCGCTTTTGTGGCCGGGCATTCATTGGGTGAGTATTCCGCACTGGCTGCTGCTGGTGCGTTGACGGTGGCTGATACTGCTCGCCTGTTGCGGACCCGTGGGCAAGCCATGCAAAGCGCCGTTCCGGTAGGCGAAGGTGCGATGGCCGCGATCTTGGGGCTGGATCTCGATGCCGTGCGCGCCGTTGCCGAAGAAGCCGCGCAGGGTGAGGTTTGTCAGGCAGCCAATGACAACGACCCGACCCAGGTTGTGGTATCCGGCGCGAAGGCTGCTGTGGAACGTGCGGCTGAGATTGCCAAGGAAAAGGGTGCAAAGCGTGCGGTTATGCTGCCCGTCAGCGCTCCGTTTCATTGCGCGCTGATGCAGCCCGCGGCGGATGCGATGGCCGAGGCCCTGGCCGCAGTTGAGATCAAGGCACCGGCCGTTCCACTGATCGCCAATGTGCGGGCCGAGGCGGTCACAGATCCGGATCTGATCCGCCAATTGCTTGTCGAGCAGGTCACAGGATCGGTCCGGTGGCGGGAAAGCGTGCAATATATGGCGGCGCAGGGGGTCACCGAGACATGGGAAATTGGCGCGGGCAAGGCTCTGTCTGGTATGATCCGCAAGATTGACCGGGCAATTGCGGGCAAGGCCGTTGGTACGCCTGAGGATGTTCAAAAGGCCGTACAGGCCGAATCGTAAGCATAGAACGCGCCCTTCGGGGCGTCTCACGAGGGAAATAGAATGTTTGATTTGACAGGTAAGAACGCGCTGATCACTGGCGCTTCGGGTGGTATCGGAGGCGATATCGCACGGGCTCTGCACGGCGCGGGTGCCTCGGTCGGTCTGTCCGGCACGCGGGTTGAACCGCTGCAGAAACTGGCCGACGAACTGGGCGAACGCGCCCACGTGCTGCCGTGCAACCTGAGCGATTCCGAAGCCGTCGAGGCCCTGCCGAAACAGGCAGCTGAAGCGATGGGCTCGGTCGATATCCTGATCAACAACGCGGGCATCACCCGTGACAACCTTTTCATGCGCATGTCCGACGAGGAATGGCAGAGCGTGATTGACGTCAACATGACCTCGACCATGAAGCTGTGCAAAGGCGTGATCCGGGGCATGATGAAGGCGCGTTGGGGCCGGATCGTGAATGTCTCGTCCGTGGTTGCAGCGATCGGCAATCCGGGGCAGGCGAACTATGCGGCCTCAAAGGCAGGGATGATCGGGTTCTCGAAAGCGCTGGCGCATGAGGTCGCAACGCGTGGGATTACGGTGAACGCAGTGGCCCCTGGCTTTATCACGACGGCGATGACGGAAAAGCTGACGGACGAGCAGAAAAAAGGTTTGTTGCTGAAAGTTCCGGCCGGTCGCATGGGTGACCCTGAGGAAATCGCGGCAGCTGTTCTGTACCTGTCCAGCCCCGAGGCCGGATATGTGACCGGAACAACCTTGCATGTGAACGGCGGCATGGCCATGTTGTGACCTCAACCAAGGCAGTGCGAAAGCGTTTGCCTTGCGCGTCGACTATGTTATAGGCGGCGCATCTATGCTGGGGCCGGTCGTTTTGGTCGGCCCTCGACTTTCCCGGACAGCCGGGAGCCAAACCGCCCGGAACGGGCAAAACAAGTCCATCCCGAGCGGGCAAGGGCAGAACCGGGCGGATCGCCCTGAAGAAAGAATGAGGAATAGACATGAGCGACGTCGCAGATCGCGTGAAGAAGATCGTTGTTGAACACCTGGGTGTTGAAGAAGACAAAGTAGCGGAAAACGCTTCGTTCATCGACGACCTGGGCGCAGACAGCCTGGACACCGTTGAACTGGTCATGGCCTTCGAAGAAGAGTTCGGCATCGAGATTCCCGATGACGCAGCCGAGACCATCCAGACCTTTGGCGACGCCGTCAAATTCATCAGCGAAGCGTCCTAAGCGTATCGTACTGATAGAAAAGCGGCGCTTCCGGGCAACGGAGGCGCCGCTTTTTTGTGCCCGCGTTAAATTCAGGGTTGCACGAGGCGATTTCGATTCGCACTGTTTCCACTGAGGCACAATTCAAGGTGGGCAGGACATGATAAGATCCACCCCGATGATAAACACGGCACGTCTGACACTCTGTGCGATGCGCCCTGAGGATTTTGAACGGTTCGCCGAGATCTGGCGCGACCCGTGTGTAACGCGCCATATTGGTGGCACCCCGCGGTCGCGCGGTGAGGCCTGGGACTCGTTTCTGCGCAATGCAGGGCATTGGCAGATGGCCGGGTTCGGGCAATGGGGTGTGCTGCAGCAATCGAATCGCAAGCTGATCGGTCAGGCCGGTTTCTTCTATGGAAACCGTGCAATGGGCGAGGATTTCGACACTTATCCCGAAGCCGGTTGGGTTCTGGCCCCCGAAGCTCAGGGGCTGGGTCTCGGATATGAGGCCGCTCAGGCCGCCCATGACTGGTTTGATCGGATCATGCCGGGCCGATTGGTGGCGATGGTGAACGCAGCCAACGCCTCGTCGCAGAAGCTGGCGAAAAAGCTGGGCTATGTCGTAATGCGTGAGGCCAAGTACAACGGCACCCCGGTCCATCTTCTTCGTCGCAACGGCCCTCCGGCGCGGGCGTAATACCGCCAACACACCGCTATGCCGCAAACAGCGCAAACAATGCCGATCCTAGTCGCAGCAGGCTCGGAAGTGAGCGTGTATGTTACTATGAGACTTTAGGGCGCTTGGGCGGAGGAGAAAGCTCATGAGAATCTACCCCACAATGGAACTTCAGAACGGTCGCTGCGTCACCTTGGACAAAGGGCGTCTGGAGGATGCGATGATCTGGCATGTGAACCCGGTCGAAACCGCGCGGGGTTGGGCCGAGGCCGGGGCCGAGTGGATGCATCTGACGGACTTCGATGCCGTAGAAGGCCGAGATACCAACCATGAACTGGTGGAAGAGATCATTCGGTCGGCCGAGATACCCGTGCAATTGGCCGGTGGTATGCGTAACCGCGAGCAGGTCGAATACTGGATTGACAAGGGCGCGGGCCGCGTTGTGATCGGAACGCTTGCGGCGCGGGACCCCAACTTGGTGAAAGAGCTGGCCAAGCTCTACCCGGATCAGATCGTTCTTGCGGTCGATGTCTGGCAGGGGTTTGTCATGACCGACGGTTGGCGCAGCCAAAGCGCGTTCACACCCGAGGCGTTTATTGATGCCTTTGACGGCACGCCTTTTGCAGCCATCGTTGTGACCGATATCGACAGTGATATGGAAGACGTTGAGGCGCAGCTGGGCCTGATCTCCGGTCTGGCGCAGCATTCGCGGACGCCAGTCATTGCCAGCGGCGTGGTGCGTACTGCGGACGATATCTCACGCCTGTCCTACATCCCGAACATTGCGGGTGCGATTGTTGGTAGGGCTTTGTTCCGGAAAACAGTCGATCTGTCCGACGCTCTGGGCGTAGCAGCTGGCGCGCATGAGCCAGTGGCGCAGTTCCAGTAACGGTACCGAAAATGAATCTCTCTCGCCCTGCGATGTCAGCGGGGCGAGGGGGATTGGCAGGCGCAGGATCGCCCAAAATCAAGCTGAAACCGCAAGATGCAGACGGGGAATGTAGCGTGGCCCTTGCCCCCGTACCCCGGGCCGGGGTATGAGCGGTTCGCATAACAGTAAGCAGGCAAGAGGCACTTCATGCGCAGAGTCGTCGTAACCGGTCTGGGGTTGGTCACTCCTTTGGCCAGCGGAGTCGAGGAAACCTGGTCGCGTCTGCTGGACGGAGAGTCCGGCGCAGGGCCAATCACACATTTCGATGCCGAGGCAAGCGGGGTCACTACGACCTATGCCTGCGAGGTGCCGCGTGGGGACGGAACAAACGGAACGTTCAACCCCGATGACTGGATGCCTCCGAAAGAACAACGCAAGATCGAAGACTTTATCCTGTACTCGATCGCTGCGGCGGAGATGGCGTGCAAGGATGCAGGCTGGACCCCTGAGGGTGAGGAAGATCGCCTGCGCACTGGCGTTCTGATCGGCTCTGGTATTGGTGGGCTGGGCTCGATTGCGGATACCGCTAACTTAATCCGTGACAAAGGCCCGCGCCGTGTGTCGCCCTTCTTTATTCCCGGCGCACTGATCAACCTGGCGTCCGGTCAGGTGTCGATCCGGTTTGGGTTCAAGGGACCGAACCACTCGGTCGTGACTGCGTGTTCGACAGGTGCCCATGCGATTGGGGATGCAAGCCGCATCATCCGCGCAGGCGACGCCGATGTCATGGTGGCCGGTGGCGGCGAAGGCTGCATCTGCGAGATCGGCATTGCAGGTTTCAATGCCTGTAAGGCGCTGTCGACCAAATATGCAGACGATCCGAAGAAAGCCAGCCGCCCCTACGACGTTGACCGCGATGGTTTTGTTATGGGCGAGGGCGCAGGCATCGTCATTCTGGAAGAATACGAGCACGCCAAGGCGCGCGGCGCGAAGATCTATGCCGAGGTTCTGGGCTACGGCATGTCGGGCGACGCTTATCACATCACCGCACCGTCCGAGGATGGCGACGGGGCTGAGCGTTCGATGAAAGCCGCTCTGCGCAGCGCTGGGCTGGAGCCGAAAGATCTGGACTACATCAATGCGCATGGCACCTCGACCATGGCGGATACCATCGAATTGGGTGCTGTTGAGCGTCTGTTGGGTGACCATGCAGCGAATGCCACCATGACTTCGACCAAATCGGCCACGGGGCACTTGCTCGGGGCTGCAGGCGCGATTGAGGCGATCTTCTCGATCCTTGCGATCCGCGATCAGGTGGCTCCTCCGACCATCAACCTCGAAAATCCGGCGGTTGAAACACCGATTGATCTAGCTCCGAACGAAAAGCGCGAGCGTGAGATCAACGTGGCCCTTTCGAACTCGTTTGGGTTTGGTGGCACCAATGCCAGCGTGATCTTCGGAAAGGCCAGTTAAATGTGGCGGGCCATTGCATCGAACGCGCTGACCATCCTGGTGGTCGGCCTGTTTCTGGTGGGCGGTCTGATCCTTTGGGGCCAGACCCAGTATCAGTCAGAAGGCCCGCTGGAAACCGCGATCTGCCTGCGGGTGGAAAGCGGTTCGAACATGACGCGGGTCAGCCGCGAGCTTGAGGACCAGGGCGCGATCACCAACGCCACGATCTTTCGCATGGCCGCCGACTACACCGACCGGGCGCAGCAGTTGAAAGCAGGCAGCTTTTTGGTGCGTGAAGGCGCGTCGATGGAGCAGATCATCTACGAGATCACCAGCAGCGGCGCGAGCACCTGCGGTTCGGAGATCGAATACCGCATCGGCGTGACCCGCGCTCAGACTCGCGTGCGTGAGTTGAACCCAGCCACGCTGGAATTCGACGAAATCGCCGAGTTTGATATGGCCGAGGAAGAATCCCCGGCGGCCTATCAGGAGAAGCGCCAAGAGGCAGACACGCGCTATCGTGTTTCACTCGCAGAAGGCGTGACCTCGTGGCAGGTGGTTGAGGCGTTGAAGGGTTTTGAAGCGCTGAGCGGCGAGATTTCCGAGATTCCTGCCGAAGGCTCGCTTGCGCCAGACAGCTACGATGTCGCTGCCGGTCAGGACCGCAACGACATCCTGAAAGCGATGCAGGACAAACAACAGCTTCGGATCAATGCTGCCTGGGAAAACCGCCAAGAGGGTTTGCCGCTGGAAAGCCCTGAGGAAATGCTGATCCTTGCCTCGATCATCGAAAAAGAAACGGGCGTTCCAGGAGAGCGGGGCCAGGTCGCCAGCGTCTTTGTGAACCGTCTGAATCAAGGCATGCGCCTTCAGACAGACCCGACGGTGATCTACGGCGTCACCAAGGGGCAGGGAACGTTGGGACGTGGCCTACGGCGCAGCGAGTTGAACCGGCCAACACCTTGGAACACCTATCAGATCGACGGGCTACCACCGACCCCGATCGCCAACCCCGGTCTGGCGAGCCTCGAAGCAGCCGTTGCGCCTGACAACACGAACTATGTGTTCTTTGTTGCGGATGGCACTGGAGGTCATGCCTTTGCCGAGACGTTGCAGGAACATAACCGCAATGTCGCGAAATGGCGCGAGATTGAGGCCGAACGAAACTCGGGCAACTAAGTTAAAACGAAAAACAGCGCCGCTTTCGGCGCTGTTTTTTTGATCAGGCCGCGGGTTTGCGACGGGGGCGCCGGCGCTTGTTTTGCCCGGGCTTCGCACTTCCGTTCGCCGATCTCGGCTTGAAACGCCGATTGTTCTGGCGGCGTCCGCTACGTTCCGCCTCAACAGGTTCGGGCTGTGTGCCGCTGGCAACCGGGATGTCGATCTTCATCAGCCTTTGGATTTGACGCAGCAGATCGACCTCTTCCGCCGAGCAGAACGCAATCGCCTCGCCTTCGCGACCGGCCCGGGCGGTACGGCCAATGCGGTGGACATAATTGTCGGGCACCTCGGGCAGGTCGTAGTTGATCACATAGGCCACACCGGGAATGTCGATCCCGCGCGCGGCGACATCGGTTGCGACCAGCACGTTGATCTCTCCGGCGCGGAAGGCCTTGATGGCGCGGTCACGCTGTCCCTGGCTTTTGTTGCCGTGGATCGAGGCTGCGTTGTAGCCATCGGCAACCAGCCCCTTCATCAGCTTCTCGGCCCCGTGCTTGGTGCGCGAGAAGACAAGGGTCAGGGCGTCGGTGTCCTGCGACAGGATCTCACGCAGTTTGCCAGGTTTCTCGGGTTTGGTGACGAAGTGAACCGATTGCGTGATCTTGTCCGCCGCTTTACCTGGAGGCGAGACTTGCACCCGCTGCGGATTGGTCAGGTAAGCCCGGCTGATCTCTTCCATCTGCTTTGGCATCGTGGCCGAGAACAGCATGGTCTGACGCGGCGTGCCCAGAGCAGGCGCGATTTTGCGCAAAGCGTGGATGAAGCCAAGATCCAGCATCTGGTCGGCTTCGTCCAGAACAAGGTGGCGAACCGACCCAAGGTCGACGGCCTTCCGCTCCATCAGGTCGATTAGACGCCCCGGCGTGGCCACCAGAATATCTGTGCCGCGGCCCAGAAAGGCGATCTGTTTGTTGATGGACTGACCACCCACAACAGTTGCCACGCGCAATTTGGTCTTGCCGGTTAGAACGCGCAGGCTGTCGGCAATCTGGTTCACAAGCTCGCGCGTGGGCGCGAGGATCAGAGCCTTGGCCGTTTTGGGCGCAGGTTTGCCGGGTTGGTTTAGCAGGTGATCAATCAAAGGCAGGCCAAAGGCCAGCGTTTTGCCGGTACCGGTCTGCGCCAGCCCCAGAATATCATGCCCGTTTAGAGCCAGCGGGATCGCCTGGTTCTGGATCGGCGTGGGCTGTGAGAAATTCGCACTTTTCAGTGCATCGTTGAGCGCTGGTGCAAGGCCCAGCATATCGAAGTCGAACAATATTTATCCTTTGCCGCCCGCAGCATTCGCCAACGGGCAAGTCGTGATGGGCCGCATTCGCGACCGATAGGGTCAAGCGGGACCTCGGGACAGGCAGGCGAATCCTGCTCTATCTGGTCGTCGCGTTAAGAACCCTGCGTGATGGGGAACTGGAAAAATCTGTGGCGCTGTGGGGCAGATGGTGCCCGCCGAGGCTCACGCGTCAGCGCTGGTCAGAGGCACATGATGCGTGGCAACTGAATTGTCAAGGCTTGTCAGTGATAGCTCCTTGGTCTTGGGAAAACCCTGATCCGGCTTATCGGATCAGGGCAGGGCAAGTTTAGGTGCGAAGATCCCCCGCATGGGCGATGCTATCGCGATTGGCTTCAACGAATTTCAGCATATGCCCCATCGAATACGTTCCGTCGTCATCTGCGCCAAGTTCTTTCCACGGCTTAAAGTCATGGGTCGAGCAGACAAGGCTTTCCGGGTCAAGATACAGAAGCCGCAGCAACACCGTCGCGACGATCGTGCCGCCCACCGGCCCAAGTCGACCGCCATTGCCTTCGGCCTCTTGCAGACAGTAATACCACAGCGGTGTTTTAGTGACGCCGTGGTCTGACAGCTCAGGCGGAGCCGCAAGTTCGGGCACATGCATCTTACGCGCCATTTGTTGACCTGAGGCAAGCTCCAACGTGAGGCGGTCGCGCAGCAGGTTGCGCAAAGGAAGTTTGCGGTTCTGATCCTCGGTCATTGTGGCGCCGCCGATATCGGCCGTGCCGCTGATGAAGGGGAGCGCGAAAATGGATTGCGCCATTTTGCGCCCAATGGGACGCGCACGCTTGCCTGCAGTTTGACCGGGATAGTCGAACAATTTCTCGAAATGAATGTTCAGGTCTGACGGCCGGAAGGAGAACTCGGGCCGTCCTAACTGGAACAGGTCGAAATCCAGATTGTCATGATTGAGTTGGTATTTGGATTGCACTGTTGCGTGTCCGAAGCGGTAAGCCGCGCCGGAGAATTCTATCGGCATAACCGGAGAGTCATCTTTGAAAGGCTTTGGAAGTGTCCCGCCTTCGAGATGATCGCGCACATGTTTTAGAGTGTGGGCGTCGACGAATGCCTGAAGCAAATCATGGGCTACGAGATATTGATAGTGCAGCCGACAAATACGGCGTGCAACCTGGAAAGGCTCCTCGCTTTTCTTGAAGGTATGCATGGCTGCCGCTGAGATGCCGGACAAGGCTTTGCGCGCCATGCCACTGTCTGCCTCCAAGGCTGTCATGACGATGTTGTGTAAGCAGATAAAAGCGCCCTGCAATTGCGAAACGATTTGGTTTTCGTCGTTACGAGGATCGCCAATCAGCGCTGTACCTTGCTTGGTTCGGGCAAGATCGAGATGATTGTCAGCGTTGCCAAAAAGAAGGAAACCGTGATGGTGCGGGTGATAAAGGTGCGGCGATGCTTCGGGGCCATCACCGTAAACGCAATCGAGGTCCAGTGTCGGGGTGCGGATATTGCGAATGGTGGCTGGATCAATAACTGTCCCAATGGCTGAGGTCGCGTCCAGCGTTACATCGTGGTCAACGAATTGACCGAAGAAAGTCATGCCGGCGGCGACGTCATGCCCCTGTGGGTCATTGGTATCTTTCATTGAGTCGACCGCTGCATCAAACGCGGCGAGGACATCAGCGGTATCAAAGGGCTCACCGCCTGGGGCGATACCTGAGAGAGGGTTGCGATGCCCAATTCGTCCAAACGTATCCGGCAGCGGTGGGCGTGGGGTATCCGCGCATTCTTTTACCAGCGTTTCATATCGGCTAAGCCCATGGGGTTGGCGTGACATAACTACTCCAAAAAATAAACAACTTCGTTCTAGGTTGAATCATGCTCACAAAATGATGAGCATAATGGTCAAAATAGCACAAAAGAGGATATAAATCCTTCTTTTTCTCAAAATCGGAAACGAAATTGAGGAATAAGTCTGTGTTTAATCTGGGTATGCAGGCTGTATTTGGGGGTATTTTCTTTCGAAAAGGTGGTTCGTGCAGGACAACGCTCGCGGAGGGTTGTGAAAAGGTTAATAAAAAGAACGGCTTAGGTGTTGCGACCCGTTGCGCCCCAACTTGACACTGCGCACTTATTCTCGTATAAGTTGTGCCATGCTAGAAGAAGTGGGCAACGGCCCCGGGGCAACCCGGCGGCCGTTTTTTCGTTTCTCTCGTGCGGAGAAAACTCACGCATGAGGTCACAGGCAAACATGACTTTGATTACCCCGGAAGAGCGGATTTCCCAGACGGCTGACTTGTTGCAGTCGCTCGAGAGGTCCATTCGCGATCTGCGCCATGCAGCGGAAGAACTGCGCCAGCAGATCGGAGCCGGGGAGGATGCAGACCTTGCCGGAACAGGCAAACAACTCGGCCAGCTAGAGGGGCTGATCCGCAGTTGCCAGAAAGTGGAGACAAGCTTTGTCGAACAACATCACAGACAAGCCGGAATTGCCCAAGGGGGATACGCACTCGACCTTGACCGGGCTCGGTTTGAGGTCGGGTGCAGGCTGGCTCGCCTCCGCACCTGTTGCGGTGCAGGACAGATTTCTGAGTGAGATCGGGAAGGGGGGGCTTTGTGCCCTCCCTTTTCTTTTCGAGTTCTGGGCGCTGCCGCATCAGCTTCCGCCCGATGGCGACTGGCGGTCCTGGGTGATCATGGGCGGGCGCGGGGCTGGCAAGACGCGAGCGGGGTCCGAATGGGTGCGGTCGATGGTCGAAGGGTCCAAGCCTTTGGACAAGGGCGCTGCGTCTCGTGTGGCTCTGGTGGGTGAGACCTTTGATCAGGTGCGTGATGTGATGATTTTTGGCGATAGCGGTATTTTGCAGTGTTCGCCGCCCGATCGACGGCCCACATGGAAGGTTTCGGAGCGCAAGTTGATCTGGCCCAACGGGGCCGAGGCGCAGGCATTTTCGGCGTATGATCCCGAGGGGTTGCGCGGCCCTCAGTTCGATGCCGCCTGGGTGGATGAGTTGGCCAAATGGAAGAAGGCCGGTGAGACCTGGGATATGCTGCAATTTGCTTTGCGTTTGGGGGATCAGCCTCGGGTTTGTGTGACGACCACGCCGCGCAATGTGAAGGTTCTGAAAGAGTTGCTGGCGTCGCCCTCCACCGTTCAAACCCACGCGCCGACCGAGGCGAACCGCGCCAATCTGGCCGCGTCCTTCCTCGAGGAGGTGCGCGCGCGCTACACGGGCACACGGCTGGGGCGTCAGGAGTTGGATGGGGTGCTGCTGTCGGATGCCGAGGGGGCGCTTTGGACGGGCTCGATGCTGGAGACGGCGCGTTGCGCGCATCTGCCCGAGTTGGACCGGGTGGTCGTTGCACTTGACCCGGCGGTGACAGCAGGCTCGAATGCGGATGCCTGCGGGATCGTGGTCGTGGGCGCGCAGCTACAAGGGCCGCCCGAGGAGTGGCGCGCCTATGTGCTGGCCGACCGCACTGTGCAGGGCGTCGGCCCGGCGGGCTGGGCGCTGGCGGCGATTGACGCGATGGATGAATTCGGGGCTGAGCGGTTGGTGGCCGAGGTCAACCAGGGCGGGCAGCTGGTGGATGAGGTGGTGCGGCAGGTGGACCCTTTGGTCCCGTTCCGCGCTGTGCGAGCCTCTCGCGGCAAGGTCGCGCGGGCCGAGCCTGTGGCGGCTCTGTACGAGCAAGGGCGGGTGAGCCATGTGGCCGGGCTGGACGCGCTGGAAGAGCAGATGTGCCAGATGACCGCGCGCGGGTTCGAGGGGCAGGGCTCACCCGACCGCGTCGACGCTTTGGTCTGGGCGCTGCATGAGTTGGTTGTGAGACCGGCGGGAGTGTATCGGCGTCCAAGGGTGCGGAGTTTGTGAACTCTAAGAAGTTTGCTTGCCATCAATCACATTTTGCATAGCGGACTGATCCCTTGTTGGAAGCACTCAGGTTCAGGACATCGGCTTCCCTTGGCTCCAACTATCCTCATATTCACCGAGCAATCGGGACAACGCCAACAGCGAAGAAAACAGCCTTGCATAGACATCCGGTGACATCATTGTTTTGTAGTCATCAAGCACCTGCACAAGATTGACTACACTTGACGCAAACGCCTCGTAGACGTGTTTGTCAGCAGCGGTAGGTTCGTTTGTCCAGATATCGTGCGCATCGTAGTAGATGGACGGGATAGGGTCATTTTCATTCATTGTGTTGCCTCTTGCACTCGAAGCGCACGTGGGGGGCAAGTGAGACGCAAACAACATCTCTGGCATGAATTCAAAAGACTTTGGCTGCGACTGAAAAGGAATTTGGCTCAAACTTCAACGAGCGGCCAATTCTTACAATTGGCCATTTTGGATTCAGGGCAGGGCTCACACGACCGGCTCGACGCGCCGGACAGGGCGCTGCACGAGTTGATGGTGGGGCCCGCGGGGGCGTATCGGCGGCCTTGGGCGTGGTGCCTTTAGTTATTGCTCACCAGTTTTCTCGAATTTAGCAAATGCTTCTGCGTAATCGGGGTGCCAGCGAGAGAGTGGAGGGCGGTTTTCGGTAATGTCTTGAATAGCCCATTGTGCTCGACGTCGGTCGCGTGTCTCGTCGACATCGTTGTCCGGGCAAAGGATATAAAAATCACCATTGGCCATTCGATTGAACAAGTGATCAACCGTTTGTTCACTGGTCCACGCCGCGGGCGGTTTTTCCGGGAGGAAAGACGCAATCATACCAGTGTATGTAAAACCTGGCACAAACAAGTGAACAGAAATTGGTGCTCCGGCTTCACGCAACTCATGAGCCAATTGTTCGCTTAGCACTTTGACCGCGGCCTTGGTGACATTATAGCCGGGGTTGCCCGGTGGTGTTGTAATACCCTGTTTCGAGCCGGTATTTATGACTACAGCAGGGCGGTTAGCTTCGATCATGCGAGGCATAAAGGCCTGCACGCCTCGTAGAACGCCGAAAAAATTCACCTGCAAAAGCCGTTGCCAGTTTTTCATTTCTGACCAAGCGGTTGTCGGCAGACTTATCCCCGCGTTGTTCATTAAAGCAGCAATTGGACCTATCTCAAATGCGCGATCGGCAAGTCTGTTTACCTCTTCATCTGATGTCACATCAGTCGGTATGCCTTCAATAGGTGCGTCAGCGGACGCCAATTGGCGTGCTTCTTGAACAGCTGCGTCAAGTTGTGCTCCGGCTAGGTCTGCTAGAACGACGCCCAAACCCGCCTGCGCAAACCGTAGTGCCGCAGCACGCCCGACCCCACTTGCCGCCCCGGTAACAACCGCAACGCCACCATGTTTCACTGCGTCGTTGAACATTTTGCTTTCCTTCCCGATCCATAAAGCTGCGCAAATTTGAAATGGTCATCCAAAAGTAACAAAGGTTGCCTCAATAGAGTATCAGGCTCGTCACCAATTCTGTCTACCACTCAGGCCACAGATGATTTTGGGTGCTTGTGTTGCTCTCCCTCCGCGCGCTCCATTCCCAAGCTTTAAACTTCTTTCCGTCATAACTCCTTTCAACAAGCCGGACACAACGGCGGCAGAAAGGAGCACAGATGGTATTCGATTTCTTGCGTCGTGGAGCGCCCGAGGCGAAGGCGAGCGCGGCTGGCCCCGTGGTGGCTTGGCAGACGGGCGGGCGCGTGGCGTGGAGCCCTCGGGATGCGGTGTCGCTGACGCGGACGGGATTTTCGGGGAACCCGGTGGGGTTCCGCTCGGTCAAGCTAATAGCCGAGGCGGCGGCGGCCCTGCCTTTGGTGTTGCAGGATCAGACGCAGCGCTATGACGTGCATCCGATCCTGTCCCTCATGCGGCGTCCGAATGCGGCGCAGGGGCGGGCAGAATTGATGGAGGCACTGTTTGGGCAGTTGCTGCTGTCGGGTAATGCCTATGTGGAGGCTGTCCAGACTGATGAAAGTTTGCCGGTTGAGCTGCATGTTTTGCGCTCGGATCGCATGAGCGTCGTGCCGGGCGCGGATGGGTGGCCCAAGGCGTATGACTATGCGGTGGGTGGCAAGAAGCACCGGTTTGCAGCAGAAAACATCTGCCATATCAAGTCGTTCCATCCGCAGGATGATCACTATGGATTCTCGCCGATGCAGGCTGCGGCGATGGCGATTGATGTGCATAACAGCGCGTCGCGCTGGTCGAAATCGCTGCTCGACAATGCGGCGCGGCCTTCGGGGGCGCTGGTGTGGAAAGGCGATGGCCATGGGGTGATGGCGGAGGATCAGTTCCGGCGTCTGAGCGATGAGATCGAGCAGAACTATCGCGGGGCGCGGAATGCGGGCCGTCCGATGGTTCTGGAAGGGGGACTGGATTGGAAGCCGATGGGGTTCTCTCCGTCCGATATGGAGTTTCAAAAAACCAAGGAAGCCGCCGCCCGCGAAATCGCGCTGGCCTTTGGGGTCCCACCGATGCTGCTGGGGATACAAGGCGACGCGACCTATTCGAACTATCAGGAGGCCAACCGGGCGTTCTATCGCCTGACCGTGCTGCCCCTGGTGGCGCGGGTGGCGGCGGCGGTGTCGGAGTGGCTGGTTGGCTTTACCGGCGAGGATCTGATGCTGAAACCCGATCTGGATCAAGTGCCCGCGCTGTCGGCGGAACGCGATGCGCAATGGGCGCGGGTCAACGGGGCTGATTTCCTCACGGATGCCGAGAAACGCGCGTTGTTAGGGTTGCCAGAGCGTGCCGATGTCTGAAGGGTATCCTCCGTTCGAATGCGCGCCGGGCCTGCGTCTGGCCGCGCATGAGCGGGTGGTCGAGATCCAGCACGCGCATCTATGCAGGCGGCTGGATCAGATCGAAGAGATGATGGAGCGGCTGGAGCGCCGGTTGTGGCTGACGGTCTATGGCGTGGTCGCGGTGATCCTGGCGCAGGCGTTTCAATCCATCTTGGTTGTAACGCCTTGAATTCAGTAGTTTACATGGAGAAGTTCATGGATTTAGAGCGTAAATTTGCCCGGTTCGGAGACGGGTTGTCCGTCACCGATGACGCCGTGATCGAAGGCTATGCCAGCCTGTTCGGACAGGTCGATCAGGGCAGCGATGTGGTGCAGCGCGGGGCGTATCGCGGCTCGCTTGACGGGCTGGCAAAGGCTGGGCAGCGGGTCAAGATGCTGTGGCAGCACGATCCAGCGCAGCCCATCGGTGTCTGGGACGAGGTCCGCGAGGACGACCGGGGCCTTTGGGTCAAAGGGCGTCTGCTGGAGGCTACGCAAAAGGGCCGTGAGGCGGCGGAACTGATCCGGGCGGGCGCGATGGATGGCCTGTCGATCGGCTATCGCACCAAGCGGGCCGTGAAGAACGACAAGGGCCAGCGGGTCCTGACTGAACTGGAGCTTTGGGAAGTGTCTTTGGTGACCTTCCCGATGCTGTCCAGTGCGCGGGTGGTGGCGAAGGGCGTGGACCCTGAGGCCGAGAACACCTGGCGCAGTATTGCCGAGGCGTTCGACGACGCTCGGCAGGAGCTGGCGCGGACCTAGCGCGCCTCAATCCTACCCAAAAAGGAAGTGCTGATGAGCAAGACCGAAACCCCGGCCTTGACCGGAGAGGGTGCGCCCCTGGTTCAGGAGGTGAAGCAGGCGATGGCTGGCTTCGTGAATGAATTCAAGGACCTCAAGGCCAAAGTTAAAACACAACTGCAACAGACAGAAGAGCGACTGACCATGCTGGATCGTAAATCAACCATCGCGGCGCGCCCGCATCTTTCGGCCTCGATCCAGGACGGCGCACCACATCAAAAGGCCTTCGACGCCTATGTGCGTTCGGGCGAGGATGATGGACTGCGCGGGCTTGAAATGGAGTCGAAATCTCTGTCGAGCGCGGTGAACAGCGATGGCGGCTATCTGGTTGATCCGCAGACCGCCGAGACGATCAAGTCGGTTCTGAATTCGACCGCCTCCATCCGTTCGATTGCGTCGGTGGTGAATGTCGAGGCGAACTCGTTTGATGTGCTGATCGACCATACCGATGTTGGCGCGGGCTGGGCGGGTGAAAACGCGGCTACGGCAGAAACCGGCACCCCGTCGATTGATCGCATTTCCATTCCGCTGCACGAGCTGAGCGCGCTGCCCAAAGCCTCGCAGCGCTTGCTGGATGACAGCGCGTTTGATGTCGAGGGCTGGCTGGCCGGGCGTATCGCCGACAAATTCGCCCGCGCCGAGGCTGCCGCGTTTATCGGTGGTGACGGGGCGGACAAGCCCAAGGGTATTCTGGACCACCCGGCGGTCGATAATGATGTCTGGGCCTGGGGCAATCTGGGCTACGTTGCGACCGGCACCGCGGGTGGAGTCGATGCGGATGCGATCGTGGATGTGGTATATGCGCTGGGTGCGCAGTACCGCGTGAACGGCACCTTCGTGATGAACTCGAAAACCGCCGGTATGATCCGCAAACTCAAGGACAGCGATGGCCGCTTCCTGTGGTCCGATGGTCTGGCCGCCGGTGAGCCCGCGCGTCTGATGGGGTATCCGGTGCTGATCGCCGAGGATATGCCGGATGCGGCAACCGACAGCTATTCGATTGCCTTTGGCGACTTCCAGTCGGGCTACACCATTGCGGAACGTCCCGATCTGCGTGTGCTGCGCGATCCGTTCAGCGCCAAACCGCATGTCCTGTTCTACGCGACCAAGCGCGTGGGCGGCGACGTGAGCGACTTTGCTGCAATCAAGCTGCTGAAATTCGGCACTGCCTAAGCGGTGACGGATCCGGGGGGCTATCGGCCCCTCGGACGGCGGGCGCGGGCCGGGGTGAGATCCCCCGCGTTGTCTAGCTGCTCCCCTCCGTCCGAGCAACGTGGGGCGGCGCGTGCCCGTCATTTTCATGAGAGAGGCCCCGGAGGGGTCCGAGATTGCGGAGTGAATGGATGATGTTGATCGAAGAAACCGCCATCGCGGATGCGGCGCTGCCGGTGGATCAGTTCAAGGCGCATCTGAGGCTGGGCACTGGTTTTGCAGAAGACAATGTGCAGGACGAGGTGCTGAAAAGCTTTTTACGTGCGGCCATTGCGGCGATTGAGGCGCGCACTGGCAAGGTGCTGATCGAGCGTGATTTTTCGTGGGGCCTGAATGGCTGGCGTGATGGGGCGGGCGAAGTGCTGCCGGTGGCTCCGGTCGGGGTGATCAGTGCGGTGACGCTGACGGATGCGGCGGGGGTCGAGACCGTTATGGAAGCGGCTGCTTACCGGTTGGAACGTTATGGTCAAGGCCCTCGGTTGCGTCCGGCGGGATCTTGTTTGCCGTCGATTCAGACTGGTGGATCGGTGAAGATCGTCTTCACGGCCGGGATGGCTGCGGATTGGGGCGGGCTGCCCGCTGATCTGGGTCAGGCAGTGCTGCTGCTGGCGGCGCATTACTATGAATATCGTGATGAGACGGCACTGGGCGCGGGCTGCATGCCTTTTGGCGTGACCAGCCTGGTCCAGCGCTATCGCACGGTGCGCTTTGGCGCCGGGGTGACGCAATGAGCGCGCCGCGACTGAACCGCAAGCTGGTGCTGGAGGCTCCGGTCCGGAGTGCCGATGGCGCGGGGGGGTATACTGAGACATGGGCTGCGCTGGGCTCGCTTTGGGCCGAGGTGACGGCGCGCAGCGGATCGGAACGCGCGGTCGGCGGGGCTTCGGTCTCGCGCGTTGGCTACCGGATCGTTGTGCGTGGCGCGCCTGAAGGGTCGAGCATGCGGCCCGCTCCGGACCAGCGGTTCCGCGAAGGTGCCCGGCGGTTCGTGATCCGCGCGGTCGCCGAGCGGGATCCGCGGGGCCAGTACCTGACCTGTTTTGCAGATGAAGAGGTGGCGGCATGAGTTACGGCGTATCAGCCGCTTTGCAGGCGGCGGTGTTTCAACAGCTTTCAGGCGACGCGCAGGTAAGCACGTTGTCGGGCGGGGCGATCTATGACGCGGTGCCTGCCGGGACCATGCCGCAAACCTACGTGACTTTGGGCCCGGAAGAGGTGCGAGAGGCCTCGGACCGCGCAAACGCAGGGGCTGTGCATCGTTTCACGGTCTCGGTGGTGTCCGAGGCGGCAGGCTTTGGTGCCGCCAAGACGCTGGCCGGCGCGGTGTGTGACGCGCTTGAAGGCGCGGCGCTGAGTTTGGACCGGGGTCATCTGGTGGGCTTGTGGTTCGAGCGGGCCAGCGCTCGACGCACTGGAACTGGCGGCGCGATCCGCCAGATCGACCTGAGATTCCGCGCCCGCGTGGAAGACGACTAAGCAATCAACGGAGAGAGCACATGGCTGCCCAGAACGGAAAAGACCTGTTGGTCAAAGTGGATATGAACGGCACGGGCCTGTTCGAAACCATCGCGGGCCTGCGCGCCACGCGGATCAGTTTCAACGCGGAAAGCGTCGATGTCACCAGCCTGGAAAGTCAGGGCGGGTGGCGCGAGCTGCTGTCGGGGGCGGGGGTCAAGTCGGCCTCGATCTCAGGCTCGGGCGTGTTCAAGGATGAAGGCACGGATGAACGGGCGCGTCAGCTGTTCTTTGACGGCGAGACGCCCGGTTTTCAGGTGATCATCCCCGATTTCGGCATTGTCGAAGGGCCGTTTCAGGTCAGCAGCATCGAATATGCGGGCTCGCATAACGGTGAGGCGACCTATGAGATGAGCATGGCAAGCGCCGGTGCGCTGAGCTTCACGGCGCTCTGATGGCCAATCCGTGGACGGGCGAGGTGGCTTTGACCATCGATGGGGAGCAGCGGGTGCTCAAGCTTACATTGGGTGCCTTGGCGGAATTGGAACAGCAACTGGGGGCCGGATCTCTGGTCGAATTGGTGCAGCGGTTCGAAGGCGGTGCGTATTCCAGCGGCGACGTGCTGGCGCTGTTGGTCGCAGGTCTACGCGGCGGCGGCGCGCCGGTCACACGCGATGACCTGCTGCATGCCGAAATCGCTGGTGGACCGATGGCGGGTGCCAAAGCGGCGGCCGAATTGCTGGCCCGCGCCTTCATGGTGCCGGAGCAGTGAGCGGGTTCGACTGGCCCGCGCTGATGCGGGCCGGGATCCTCGGCCTGCGGCTGACGCCGGATCAATTCTGGCGTCTGACCCCGGCTGAGTTGCGGCTGATGCTGGGGCAGGGCGCGGCGATGCCTGCGATGAACCGGAAGGGCCTCGACGCTTTGCTGGCGGCCTATCCGGACAAGGAACAAGGAGAGCGTGATGACGGATCGTGAGGGTTTTGACGACCTGCAGGAGCGGGGCGAGTCGCTGGGCGATGCGCTGGGTGACGCGGCGAGTATGGCGGCGGCGTTTGATGGTCACTTGCAGCGGGTCAGGGCCGCCTTTGAAGAGACTGGGAAGGACGTTGCGACTCTGGAACGGGGCCTGTCCGGCGGTTTGCGCAAGGCATTTGACGGCGTGGTGTTGGACGGGATGAACCTGTCGGATGCGCTGGATGTGCTGAAGAACTCGATGATCCGTACGGCCTATTCGGCGGCGATCAAGCCGGTGACGGATCATTTCGGCGGCATGCTGGCCAATGGGGTTGGCAGTCTGGTGCAGGGCATATTGCCTTTTGCGGATGGAGGCAGCTTTAGCCAGGGCCGGGTGATGCCTTTTGCCAATGGCGGCGTGGTCACTAGCCCGACGATGTTCCCGATGCGGGGCGGCACTGGGCTGATGGGTGAGGCTGGGCCTGAGGCGATCATGCCTCTGGCGCGCGGCGCGGACGGAAAGCTGGGCGTTCGGACGCAGGGCGGCGGGCGTGCCGTGAACGTGGTGATGAATATCTCCACGCCCGACGTGCAGGGGTTCCGCCGGTCGCAAGGCCAGATCGCGACGCAGATGAGCCGCGCCTTGGGTCGTGGCAATCGCAACAGATAAGGGGAGCAGAAGATGAATTTCCACGAGGTGAGATTTCCCGCGAGCTTAAGCTTTGGCTCGGTTGGCGGTCCGGAACGGCGCACGGATATCGTAACGCTGGCCAACGGGTTTGAAGAACGCAACACGCCCTGGGCGCATTCGCGCAGGCGCTATGATGCCGGGCTGGGGATGCGGTCGTTGGATGACATCGAAACGATGATCTCATTCTTCGAGGCGCGTCAGGGCCAGATGTTCGGATTCCGCTGGAAGGACTGGTCGGACTACAAGTCCGGCTCGGCCACGGCTGACGTCGAACACGGCGATCAGGTCATAGCGCGCGGCGACGGAGAACGCACCGAGTTTCAACTGGTGAAGACCTATAGCTCGGGCGGGGTCAGCTATGTGCGACCGATCACCAAGCCTGTCCTTGGTACGGTGCGTCTGGGCCTTGATCAGGACGCCATGCGCGAAGGCGTCGACTATGAGGTCGATCTGGCCCGTGGGGTGGTCACATTCGTCGCCCCTCCGCCCGAGCAAGTCGAGATCACGGCGGGGTTCGAGTTTGACGTGCCGGTGCGTTTCGACACCGACAAGATCCAGACCAGCGTGGCCAGCTTTCAGGCCGGGGATGTGCCGAATGTCCCTGTGGTCGAGGTGCGCGTCTGATGAGCGGGGATACTCAGGCACTTCAAGCCCATCTGCAAAGCGGTCTGACCACGGTCTGCCGATGCTGGGCGATCACCCGCAAGGACGGTCAGGTCTTTGGCTTCACCGATCACGATATGGAGCTGCGGTTCGACGGGCTGGCCTTTCGGGCCAGCACTGGCCTGACCGCAGCCGCCATCGAACAGGCCACCGGGCTGTCGATCGACAATTCCGAGGCGATGGGCGCGCTGTCCGATGCCTCGGTCCGTGAGGATGATATTGAGGCCGGTCGCTTTGACGGGGCCGAAGTGCGCGCCTGGCTGGTCAATTGGGCCGCGCCCGAGCAGCGTGTGTTGCAGTTTCGCGGCTCGATTGGCGAGTTGCGCCGGGCAGGTGGAGCTTTTCATGCAGAACTGCGCGGACTGACCGATCTGCTGAACCGCCCGCTGGGGCGGATCTATCAAAAGCCCTGCACAGCCGTTTTGGGGGATGCCGCGTGCCGATTTGCCGTAAGCCTGCCCGGTTATCAGGTCGAGGCTGAGGTCTCCGGTTTTGACGGAGGCACGTCGCTTCGGCTGCTTGGTGGAGCCTCCTCGGACGAGGCCTGGTTCGAACGGGGGCGGTTGGATGTGACCTCGGGCTCGGCAAATGGGCTATGGGGGTCGATCAAGCAGGACCGCCGGACGGAAGACGGGCGCGAGATCACCCTGTGGGCCAGCATCGGTGGTGGATTGGCCGTTGGGGACCAGGTGCGCCTGATCGCTGGTTGCGACAAGCGGATGGAGACCTGCCGGTTGAAATTCAACAATTTTCTGAACTTTCAGGGCTTTCCTGATCTTCCGGGTGAAGACTGGGTGATGGCGGTGCCCAAGAAAGGCAACGCGAATACAGGCGGTAGCAGACGATGACGAAAAGCAAGCAAGAGATCGTGGACACCGCACGCGCGTGGCTGGGCACGCCTTATGTGCATCAGGCCTCGGTTCGCGGGGCGGGGACGGATTGTCTGGGCCTGCTGCGCGGCGTGTGGCGCGAGGTGATCGGGCGCGAACCCGAGGCGGTTCCCGTCTACAGCATGGACTGGTCCGAACCGCAGGGTGAAGAACGCATGTGGGCAGCTGCGCGCAGACACCTGAGCGAAAAACCCTCAGCTGAAATGGCCGCCGGAGATGTGCTGCTGTTCCGGATGCGGGACAGCGGCGTTGCAAAACATCTGGGCATTGTCAGCAGCATCGGCGAGGTGCCGCGTTTCATCCATGCCTATTCCGGACATGGCGTCGTCGAAAACGCCCTGAGCGACCCCTGGCGCCGCCGGGTGGTCGCCTGTTTTGAATTCCCGTTGGAGGGTCGCTGATGGCTACTATTCTTCTTTCCGCAGCCGGGGCTGCACTGGGCGGCTCAATCGGCGGCACGGTGGCCGGTTTGTCCACTGCCATTGTCGGTCGGGCGGTCGGGGCCACGCTGGGCCGCGTGATCGACCAACGCATGATGAGCCAATCGGTCATGGGCAGCGGCAGCGAAGTGGTCGAGACCGGCCGCATGGACCGTTTCCGCCTGACCGAAACGGCCGAGGGCGCCCCCGTGGCCACGGTCTTTGGCCGTATGCGCGTGGGTGGTCAGGTGATCTGGGCCTCGGACTTTCTGGAGACCCGGACCACTAGCACGCAATCCTCGGGCGGGGGCGGCAAGGGTTCGCCGAAACCGCCCAAAGTGACGACAACCACCTACAGCTACTCGATCTCTCTGGCGATTGCGGTTGGCGCAGGTGAGATCGCCGATGTCACGCGCGTTTGGGCCGATGGTGAGGAGCAAGAGCGCGCGAGCCTGAACATCCGTGTCTATCACGGGACACAGGATCAACTCCCCGATCCCCTGATCGAGGCTGTCGAGGGCACCGGCAATGTCCCGGCCTATCGCGGTACGGCTTATGTGGTGATTGAGGACTTCCAGCTGGCGTCTTTTGGCAACCGGGTGCCTCAGTTCTCGTTCGAAGTGGTGCGTCCGACACAGCCCGAAATGCCGGATCGCGTGTCCGCGCTGGGCCAAATCGTCAAGGGCGTGGCCCTGATGCCGGGCACTGGCGAATATGCATTGGCCAGCACTCAGGTGAACTATTCCCAAGGGCGCGGGCGCAGTTGGGCGGCCAATGTCAACTCGGCCTCGGGCGAGGCGGATCTGGTCACCTCGACCAAAGCGCTGGCGCGTGAGCTGCCGGGCTGCGAGGCGGCCTCCCTGATTGTGTCGTGGTTCGGAAATGACCTGCGCTGCGGAGACTGTCAGATCACGCCCAAGGTGGTGCGCGATGACATAGATGGTGTGAATATGCCGTGGGTCGTGTCGGGCCTTCGGCGCCATACGGCCGAGGTGGTCCAGCATCAGGATGACCGGCCCGTTTACGGTGGCACTCCGGCGGATGGCGCGGTTGTGCAGGCGATCCAGCATCTTAAGGACGGCGGTAAAGATGTGATGTTCTACCCGTTCATCCTGATGGATCAGTTGCAGCAGAACGGCTTGCCAGACCCCTGGTCGGATGGCGAGCAGCCGCATCTGCCCTGGCGCGGACGGATCACGCTGGACGTGGCTCCGGGGCGCGCCGGGTCGCCGGACCAGACAGCCGACGCCGATGCGCAAGTGGCCGCGTTTTTCGGGGTGGCTCAGGTCAGCGACTTTGGCATCAGCGCGGGGCAGGTGACCTATTCCGGCCCGCAGGAATGGGGGCTGCGGCGCTTTATCCTGCACTATGCCACCCTCTGTCAGATCGCAGGCGGTGTTAGTTCCTTCTGCATCAGTTCCGAAATGCGGGGGCTGACGCAAATTCGCGGAGAAAACGGCTTTCCTGCCGTCGAGCAGCTGCGCCAGCTGGCTGCGGATGTGCGCCAAATTCTCGGCCCGGATACCAAAATCGGCTACGCTGCGGATTGGAGCGAATATTTCGGCTATCAGCCCTCGGGGACAGGAGACAGGTTCTTTCACCTCGACCCCCTTTGGGCGGATGACAATATCGATTTCGTTGGTATCGATAACTACATGCCTCTGTCCGATTGGCGCGATGGTGAAGATCATCAGGACGCCGATGCCGGGTCGATCTACAATCTGGACTACCTGCGCGCCAATATCGAAGGCGGCGAAGGCTATGACTGGTACTATGCCTCACCCGAGGAGGCCGAGGCGCAGATTCGCACTCCGATCGAAGACAGCACCCATTATGAGCCGTGGATCTGGCGCTACAAGGATCTGCGCAACTGGTGGTCGAACTGGCACCACGAACGGATTGGTGGCCTCCGGCAGAACGACCCGACGGACTGGGTGCCAGGGTCCAAGCCGATCTGGTTCACGGAACTGGGCTGTGCTGCCGTGGATAAAGGTACCAACCAGCCGAACAAGTTTCTCGACCCCAAATCCTCGGAATCGAGCCTGCCGCCGCATTCCAACGGCCTCAGGGATGACTTCATTCAGGTGCAATATCTGACGGCAACGCTGGGCTATTGGTCCGAGCCGCAGAACAACCCGGTATCCGAGATCTATGACGGCCCGATGCTGGACCTCTCCAACGCCTATGTCTGGGCCTGGGACGCGCGGCCTTATCCCACCTTTCCAAACCTGCGAAGCCAATGGGACGATGGCGAAAACTACGCCCGAGGGCATTGGCTGAACGGTCGATCTGGCGCGCGTACTCTGGCTTCAGTGGTGACCGAAATCTGCCATGGGGCAGGGGTCACGGATATTGACGTCTCGCAGCTCTATGGCGTGGTCCGGGGCTATGCGGTCGAGGATATCTCGGACGCGCGTTCGGCGTTGCAACCGTTAATGCTGCGCTATGGGTTTGACGCGATTGAAAGGGACGGTGTCCTGCGGTTCCAGACACGTGATGGCTTTGGTGCTGTGGCGCTGGACCCGGATCATCTGGCTGTCAGCTCCGATCTCGACGGCACCGTCGAATACCGCCGCGAGGCCGAGGCCGAGATGACTGGACGTGTTCGCCTGCGCTTTGTTCAATCGGATGCCGATCACGATCTGGTCGCGGAAGAGGCCGTTCTGCCGGACGCGCAGACCCATGCGGTTGCGGTCAATGAGATGCCCCTGTCCATGACCCGTGCCGAGGGTCGCCAGACCGCCGAGCGCTGGCTCAGCGAGGCGCGCGTGTCCCGCGACACCGCCCGGTTTGCCCTGCCTCCCTCCCTGTTGCATCTGGGGGCCGGAGATGTGGTTCGCCTGTCTGAACAAGACGGCAGTGCGCTCTACCGTATCGACCGGTTGGAAAAAGCGGATCTGCAATTGGCCGAGGCCGTGCGGATCGAACGCGGTGTCTACACGGCCAACGGCTTGCAGGACGATCCAGTAGCGATCCGGCCCTTCGTCGCCCCTGTGCCCGTCGTGCCGGTGTTCATGGACCTGCCGCTGTTGACGGGGACAGAGGCTCCGCACGCGCCGTATCTCGCTGTCTCGGCCGATCCTTGGCCCGGTAGCGTCGCCGTTCATGCCTCGGCCAGGTATGAGGACTATGCGCTGCGCGACGTCATTTTGGACCAGGCGGTGATGGGCTTTACGGAAACGCCGCTGCATCGCGCCTCAGCCGGGACCTGGGATGAGGGCGCGCCTCTGCGGGTCAAGCTGATTGACGGCATTCTGGAGTCCCGTCCGCGCACATCCTTGCTGAATGGGGCCAATTTGGCGGCCATCGGTGACGGAACACCGGGCAATTGGGAGGTGTTCCAGTTCTCTGACGCCGCCCTGCAAGAGCCGGGGGTCTATGCGTTGTCCGGACGTCTACGCGGTCAGCTAGGAACGGATGCCCTGATGCTAGACGTCTGGCCCGAAGGATCAAACTTCGTCCTGCTGGATGAGCGTGTGGCGCAGACCAGCCTGTTGCCAAGCGAGCGGCGCGTGGCCCGGCATTTTCGGATCGGCCCGGCCTCGCGCGGGTATGACGACCCATCCTACGAGTATATGGTCGAGGCCTTTGACGGGAACGGCCTACGCCCCTATGCGCCGGTGCATGTGTCTGTGCAGACCCTGCCGGACGCGGACACGTTCAGTTGGATCAGGCGCACGCGGATCGCAGGGGATGACTGGGCGGGGTTGGATGTACCGTTAGGTGAGGAAAACGAGTCCTACCTCATACGTGTCCGGGCCAACGGTGCCTTAGTCCGCGAACAGATCGTGGCCGAACCACGCTGGGCCTATACCGCAGCCGTGAAGTCCGCCGATGGCCTGACAGGTGGATATGAGGTCGAGATCGCGCAAATCTCAGCCACATACGGCGCTGGTCCGGCGGCTCGCATTCAAGTCGCGTAAGACCTGTGCGCCCCGTCCTCCACGGAGACGTCAGCGCTGCGGCACGCGCCCTCTTGGCTGTGCCGCAGCGTTGTCGTCGAACCCTCTGTATCAGGATGGTGGCAGAGGCCGAACTGGCCGACCGCCATGTCCAGCGCACTGGTCGGCTGCACCCGCTCTACGGCAATGGATCCCTGATGACAGCCGCCCGCACTCGGGTGCTGGCGGATGAACCGGGCTTTGACGATCTTGATTATTGCCAGTGTTTTGAGATGGTTTTGCGCCAACTTATACTACGTCAGGCTCGGCGGGCGCTGGGTTGACTTTTTAGAGAGCCGAAAGGCACCAGCACCCACTTGGAACACATTCATTTTGGTTAAGTTGAAGATCACGGGTTTGCGTTTGGCGTTTTTACCACTAAATGGCATGCTAGGCGCAGCAAAGGATCAAAAGCCATGTTTGAAAAGCGCAGCCACGTGACCCCCGTCGATCCGGTCTGGAACCGGATCACGACTGAGGCCCATACCGCCGTTGAGCAAGAGCCCCTGATGGGCGGGCTGGTGCATGCCTGTATTCTGCATCACCGCAGTCTTGAAAGGGCATTGTCGTACCGAGTGGCGGCCAAGCTGTGTTCGAACGAGATGTCGATGATGGTCCTGCGTGAGATCGTGGACGAGGCCTATGCCGACGACCCAAGTTTGATTGAGGCCGCGCGCGCCGACCTGATGGCCGTCTATGAGCGTGACCCAGCCTGCCACCGCCTTCTGCAGCCGATCCTTTATTTTAAAGGCTATCAGGCGATGCAGGCCTATCGCGTGGCCCACTGGTTGTGGCGCAAGGGACGGCATGATCTGGCCTATTTCTTCCAGATGCGTTCGTCTGAGATTTTCGGCATCGACATTCACCCCGCCGCCAGGATTGGCAAAGGGATCATGATCGACCACGCCCATTCCATCGTGATTGGTGAGACTGCCGTGGTTGGTGACAATGTCTCGATGCTGCATTCTGTGACGTTGGGCGGAACCGGCAAGGAAGAAGAGCAGCGCCACCCAAAGATCGGTGATGGAGTTCTGATCGGTGCCGGGGCCAAGGTTCTTGGCAACATTGAGGTCGGCCACTGCAGCCGGATCGCCGCAGGATCGGTGGTGCTGCAAGAGGTTCCCGCTTGCAAGACAGTTGCCGGCATTCCGGCCAAAATAGTGGGCGAGGCGGGGTGCGATCAGCCCTCTATCTCGATGGACCACATGCTGGGCAAGGACCAGTAAACCTCAGTTCGAGCGGTTGTTCTTTCTTTTCAACCGCTCTTGCCGTCTTTGCTCCCGCCGTTCCTTACGCTCGTCGATGCGTTGCTGGCGCTCGGCTCTTTGCTGGGCGATGACGGCTGGGTCACTGGATTTGAACCTGGAGTTTTCGCCCGGGTAGCTGTTGGGTTTCGCCAGCGCCGTGTCAGCAGCAGTTGAGGACGCGGCAACGAAAAGCAATATCTTGGTCAAAACGGAAAAGCGCATGGGCCACCTTTGGTTCTCAAAACCGTCTGTTTAAAAGCTGGGAAAGCGCGGTTGCTGCGGCAACCTTTGGGGCTATCACGCTTGCTCACTTCGTGGCCGTAATCGAGAGAGCACCCGCCGAGGTCGGACCCCGGCGGGTAGAGTTTGATCAGGCCAGCATGACCATCGGATTTTCCAGATTTTCGACGATGGCTTGCAGCAACTGAGCCCCAAGCGCGCCGTCGATGACCCGGTGATCCACAGACATCGTGACGGACATCACGGTTGCAACCGTCAGCTCTCCGTCTTCGCCGACAACTGGCTTTTTCAGGCCTGTGCCGACCGCAAGAATACCAGCATGTGGCGGGTTCACGATGGCGTCGAAATTGTCGATGCCGAACATGCCCAGGTTCGAAACCGCGAATGTGCCACCCTGGTATTCATGCGGAGCCAGCTTGCGTTCGCGGGCGCGACCGGCAAGGTCCTTCATTTCGGTCGACAGGGCAGACAGAGACTTGGTGTCGGCATCCTGCAGGACCGGAGTGAACAGACCGCCTTCGATCGCAACCGCAACGGCCACATCAGACGGTTTCAACTGCAGCACGCGGTCGCCCGCCCAGACTGCGTTGCATTCGGGAACCTGCTGCAGCGCGTTGGCGACAGCTTTGATGATGAAGTCGTTGACGCTGAGCTTCACGCCACGGCCTTCCAGCTGTTTGTTCAACTGGCTGCGGAACTTAAGGAGCGCGTCCAGTTTAATATCGCGGCGCAGGTAGAAATGCGGGATGGTCTGCTTGGCTTCGGACAGGCGCGCGGCAATGGTCTTGCGCATGCCGTCGAGCTTGATTTCCTCGTAATCTCGAGTTTCGTACATCTTGGCGACGGCATCTGCCGATGGGCCAGCCGGTGCCGCCGTTGCGGGGGCGGCGGCTGCTGCAGGGGCCGGAGCGGCTGCTGCTGGCGCTACGGTTGCGCTTTCCACATCCGCTTTGACGATGCGACCATGCGGGCCGGAGCCAGTGATCTGTGCCAGATCAAGGCCCTTTTGCGCCGCGATGCGACGGGCCAGCGGTGAGGCGAAGATACGACCACCATCGGCTTTGGCAGGCGCTGCCGGGGCAGGGGCGGGCGCCTCGGATGCCGCTGGCGCGGCGACCTCGTTACTCGCGGCGGCGGCAGGTGCAGCCGCTGGGGCCGCGGCTGGTGTTGTGCCAATATCATCGGCGCTTTCGCCATCTTCCAGCAGAACTGCGATGGCAGTGTTGACCTTAACCCCTTCGGAGCCTTCCGGGATCAGGATCTTGCCGATGGTGCCTTCGTCAACAGCCTCGAACTCCATCGTGGCTTTGTCGGTTTCGATCTCGGCCAGCAGGTCGCCGGAGGAGACGGTGTCGCCCTCTTTGACCAGCCATTTGGCAAGGGTGCCTTCCTCCATGGTCGGAGACAGGGCGGGCATTAGGATTTCGGTGGGCATTTCAGCGCTCCTCAATCAGAGTAATTTGGTCAAAGGGCGCCTTGGGGCGCCCGGTGCCGCGTGCGAGCGTCGCAATCGCGGCCTCGATTTTTTCTTTGTTCTCTGCCATCCAGACATAGGCGGTCTGGTGCGAGGGGCGCGCGCCTATCAACCGCATATCCGCCGCCAGTCGCTCGGGCACAAGCGCCCGTACGATGCGGTTGTCGATGTCAATCTCGACACGGTAGCATTCGGTTGCTGGATCGCGGCCCCTGATCTCCATTACCGGTAGGTCACCTGTTTGACGGCAGCGATCACCTCATCCGTGGTGATTAGGGCCAGTTTTTCGAGGTTCGCGGCATAGGGCATCGGAACATCCTTGCCCGTGCAGTTGATGACCGGCGCATCGAGATAGTCGAACGCTTCCTGCATCACGACCGAGCTGATGTAGCTACCGACCGATCCTTGTGGCCAACCTTCTTCCACAGTCACGAGACGGTTGGTCTTCATCACCGAGTTGATGATCGCGCCTGTGTCCATCGGTCGGATAGTGCGCAGGTCGATGACCTCGGCGCTGATGCCCTCTTCGGCCAGTTTGTCGGCGGCTTCGAGGGCATACTGCATGCCGATGCCGAAGCTGACGATGGTCACGTCCGAGCCTTCGCGCCAGATGCGGGCCTTGCCCAGAGGAATGGCTAGGTCATCCACTTGCGGCACGTCGAAAGTGCGTCCGTAGAGGATTTCGTTTTCCAGGAAGATCACCGGGTTGGGGTCGCGGATCGCCGATTTCAGCAGGCCTTTTGCGTCGGCGGCCGAGTATGGCATCACGACTTTCAAACCAGGGATCTGCATGTACCATGCGGCGTAGTCCTGAGAGTGCTGCGCGGCCACGCGGGCGGCGGCACCGTTGGGGCCACGGAACACGATCGGGCAGCCCATCTGGCCGCCGGACATATAGAGCGTCTTGGCGGCGGAGTTGATGATCTGGTCAATCGCCTGCATTGCGAAGTTGAAAGTCATGAACTCGACGATGGGTTTCAGACCACCGAAGGCTGAACCAACCGCGATACCGGCAAAGCCATGCTCCGTGATCGGGGTGTCGATCACGCGTTTGGGGCCGAATTCGTCCAGCAGACCTTGGCTGATTTTATAGGCGCCCTGATATTCGGCGACTTCTTCACCCATCAGGTAAACGTCTTCGTCGCCGCGCATCTCTTCGGCCATCGCATCGCGGAGCGCTTCGCGGACAGTCTCGGTTTTCATTTCCGCGTCAGCTGGCCAATCGGGCGACAGGTCCACGACCGGAGCGGCCGGGGCGGCGGCTGCGGGAGCGGGGGCCTCAACCGCCGCAGGGGCGGCCTCGGTCACCGCTGCGGCTGCGTGGGCAGCCGCGGGCAGGGCGGAGGCATCTTCGCCTTCTTCAACCAGGATCGCGATGGGGGTGTTGACCTTGACCCCCTCGGTGCCTTCTTCGATTAGGATTTTGCCGACTATGCCTTCGTCAACGGCCTCGAACTCCATCGTGGCCTTGTCGGTTTCAATCTCGGCCATGATGTCGCCGGAAGATACGGTGTCGCCTTCCTTGACCAGCCATTTGGCCAGCGTGCCCTCTTCCATTGTGGGCGAAAGGGCGGGCATGAGAATTTCGGTTGCCATGTCTTATTCGTCCTCTCAGGCGTAAATATCTGTCCAGAGCTCATCCACCGACGGCTCAGGGCTTTCTTTCGAGAATTCGGCGGCCTGGTTGACGACCTCTTTGATCTCTTTGTCGATCGCCTTGAGGTCATCCTCGGTCGCGTGTTTGCCAGTCAGCAGCAGCTCGCGCACATGTTCGATCGGGTCGCTTTGCTCGCGGACCTTCTGAACTTCTTCGCGGGTTCGGTACTTGGCCGGGTCGGACATTGAGTGGCCACGGTAGCGGTAGGTTTTGACCTCAAGGATGTAGGGGCCTTTGCCTGCGCGGCAGTGCGCGACGGCTTTCTCGCCCGCGGCTTTGACCGCCAGAACATCCATGCCGTTGACCATTTCGCCCGGGATACCGAAGGCCTGACCACGGTGATAGATATCCGCCGAAGAGGTCGAGCGCGCCTGGGCGGTGCCCATAGCGTATTGGTTATTCTCGATCACGAAAACCACGGGAAGTTCCCAAAGGGCTGCCATGTTGAATGTCTCGTAGACCTGACCCTGGTTGGCCGCGCCGTCACCGAAATAGGTGAAGGTCACGCCACCGTTTTCCTTGTATTTATCAGCGAAGGCCAGACCCGCGCCCAGCGGGACCTGAGCGCCAACGATACCGTGGCCGCCGTAGAAATGCTTCTCTTTCGAGAACATATGCATCGAGCCGCCTTTGCCCTTAGACAGGCCGCCCTCACGCCCGGTCAGTTCGGCCATGACGCCGCCCGGATCCATGCCGCAGGCCAGCATGTGACCGTGGTCGCGATAAGATGTGATGCGTTTGTCGCCTTCTTTTGCTGCAGCCTCAAGGCCGACAACAACCGCTTCTTGTCCGATGTAGAGGTGGCAGAAACCACCAATCAGACCCATACCGTAAAGTTGCCCCGCCTTTTCTTCGAATCGACGGATCAACAGCATTTCGCGGTAGTAGGTTTTCAGCTCTTTCGCAGAAACGTTTGGTTTCTTTGTGGTTTTTCGCGCAGCCATTGTGGCGATCTCCCCCTTTCGGACAGATAGTTTAGCGTTAAACTATCTTTTAGAGCATTTCTTGCGATCTGGCGAGCGTAAATATGACGCAGCGTAGCTTTGCGCAATTCATGCAGTGGGAGAAGGGGGTTAGCGGATGACGATTTCATCCGCGCGGATCATGCCCAGTACGGATCGGGCCTGTTGATCCAGTAGGTCGAGATCAAGGTAATTGTCCGAAAGACGGCGGGTGAGGTTTTCCATCTCGGTGATCTCAGCTTTTAGCGCCGCGAGGTCGCGTGACAGGGCGTCCCGTTCCGCCGAAATCTCGACCCGTCGAAACAGGCCATAGTCTCCTTGCACGGCGGCGAAGGTGAAATATACACCCAGCATAAAAGCCACCGAAAAGAAAAAAACTGCGCCCAAACCGGGCCGATGGGAACGGGACACTCTGTTGACCGCCGTATGAAGTCTGCCTCAATAACGGGCCCTTTGTGGGCCTCTGAACACACTATGTCACAGGTGATTCGGGATGTGAATCCCCTGATTCGCAAAAATTGCGTGGTTGAGTCAGATTGTCTCGCGGCCTGGTTTTGAGCGTGCCGCGGAGGTCACTGGTCCAGTGCTGCGACGCCGGGTAGGGTCTTGCCCTCCATCCATTCTAGGAAGGCTCCGCCTGCGGTCGAGATATACGAGAAGTCCTGGGCCGCGCCCGAAGCATTCAGGGCGGCAACGGTATCGCCTCCACCTGCGACCGAGATCAACTGACCGGCGCGTGTCAGCGCAGCGGCTTTCAGGGCGGCGGCGTTGGTGGCGGCGTCAAAGGGCTCCAACTCGAACGCGCCGAGCGGACCGTTCCAGATCAGGGTCTGGCTTTTGCCGAAGATCTCAGTGATGGCGGCGACGCTTTCAGGGCCTGCGTCAAGGATCATGCCGTCTGGGGGGCACTTATCGGCGGGCAAAACCTGATGCGGCGCGTTTGCCTCGAATTTCTCGGCGACGACCACATCAACGGGCAGCACGATGGTGCAGCCGGATGTTTCGGCCTTAGCCAGAATCTCTGCGGCGGTGTCTTTCATCGCGGTTTCGGCCAGCGATTTGCCGACATCGACGCCCTTGGCGACAAGGAACGTGTTCGCCATACCGCCGCCGATGACCAGATAGTCGACCTTGTCGATCAAATTGCCCAACAGCTCCAGCTTGGTGGATACTTTCGCGCCACCAACAACGGCCGTCACAGGGCGTTTAGGCGCGCCCAGAGCGCCCTCCAGCGCCTCAAGCTCGGCCTGCATCAGGCGACCGGCGCAGGCGGGCAGCAAACGGGCCAGCGCCTCGGTCGAGCTGTGGGCGCGGTGCGCGGCCGAGAACGCGTCATTGCAGTAGACATCGCCCAGACGCGCCATGCCAGCGGCCAGATCGGGATCGTTCTTGGTTTCAGCCGCGTGGAAACGGGTGTTTTCCAGAAGCAGCACCTGACCGGGCTGCAGGGCGTCAGCGGCCAGTTCAGCCTCAGTGCCCACACAATCGGCGGCGAACAGGACTTTTGCTCCGAAAGCAGACTCCAAGGTCGGGACAAGTTGGTTCAGCGACAGGCTTTCGCGGCGTTCGCCGCCAGGACGGCCGAAATGGGCCAGAAGGATGGGTTTGCCACCGGATGCCAGAATGTGCTGCACCGTGGGCACAATGCGCTGAATACGGGTGGCGTCGGTCACAACACCGTCAACGACCGGCACGTTGATATCCACGCGCACCAGCACGCGTTTGCCGTTCAGGTCCATATCGTCCAGTGTTTTCCAGCTCATCGCGCAATCCTCGTGTTTTGATACCCTTTGGGCGGTTCTTTTCCTGCATTTTGCCCTCAGGTCAATGCGTCACTTGGCATTCAGGCGCTTGGCGCATAGGTATTTGCGCAAGACAAACGACAGGAGGGCCAGATGGCCGAGATCAAGGATCCCGAAAACACAATCATCATTGAGCTGAAAGACGGCAATGTCGTCATCGAGCTGCTGCCCGACGTGGCACCTCTGCACAGCGCCCGGATGAAAGAGCTGGCCCGTGGGGGGGAGTATGACAACGTGGCCTTCCACCGTGTGATTGACGGCTTCATGGCCCAAACCGGTGATGTCCAGCACGGTGACATGGAAGACGGGTTCAACATCCGCATGGCGGGCACAGGCGGGTCGTCGCTGCCGAACGTTCCGGCTGAATTCTCGAAACTGCCACATGACCGTGGAACGCTGGGCGCGGCGCGCTCGCAGAACCCGGATTCGGCAAACTCGCAGTTCTTCATCAACTTCAAGGACAACCACTTCCTGAACGGTCAGTATACGGTTTATGGCCGCGTGATCGACGGGATGGAGCATGTAGACGCTATTGTACGGGGTGAGCCGCCTGCGAGCCCGGACCGCATGATCAGCGTCAAGGTAGCGGCAGATGCATAAGCTCGCCGCCGCTTTTGTCCTGTTGGCCAGCCCCGCGCTGGCCACCGGGCTGCAGATCGAGGTTGAGGGTGAAGCCAATGGCACCATCACCGTCGACCTGTTCGAAGATGTCGCACCCAAGCACGTTGAGCAGATCACCGCGCTTGCCAATGCGGGTGAATATGACGGCGTCGTCTTCCACCGCGTGATCGAAGGGTTCATGGCCCAGACCGGAGATGTTCAGTTCGGCAACCAGACCAAGGGCAGCTTCAACGCTGCGAATGCAGGTCGTGGTGGCTCGGACCGTCCCGACCTGCCGGCCGAGTTCTCGGACATCACCTTTGATCGCGGTGTGGTCGGCATGGCGCGGTCTCAGAACCCGAACAGCGCGAACTCGCAATTCTTCATCATGTTCGAGCCGGGACCATTTCTGGATGGCCAGTACACCGTTGTCGGTCAGGTCACGGACGGGATGGACGTGGTCGACGCGATCAAGCGCGGTGCGGGTCAGAACGGTGCCGTTGTCGGCCAGCCTGACGCGATGAAAAAGGTCACAGTGACCGAGTAACGAAAAACCTCGGCGCAAGTCATGCGCCGGGGTTTTCTTGTGGACTAGGGACTGAAATCAGTCGTCGCCCATTGCTTTCCAGATCAACGCTCCGATTGCACCGCCGATCAGAGGGGCGACCCAGAACAGCCACAGCTGTGCAAGGGCAGGGCCATCCGCAAACAGGGCCACGCCTGTGGACCGCGCTGGGTTGACCGACGTGTTGGTGACAGGGATTGAGATCAGGTGGATCAGGGTCAGGGCCAGGCCGATGGCGATCGGGGCAAAGCCCGCAGGTGCTCCGCTGGAGGTGGCCCCCAGAATGATCACGATGAAGAACGCGGTCAGCACGATCTCGATCACCAGCGCGGACATCATGGAATACCCTTCGGGTGACGCCTCGCCATAGCCGTTTGAGGCAAACCCGCCCACGCCTTCAAAACCGGGCGCGCCGCTGACGATCACGTACAGTACCACCGCTGCCGCAATTGCACCCAGCACCTGCGCGACCCAATAAGGCAGTAGGTCTTTGGCGGGGAAGCGCCCTCCGATCATCAGGCCGAGGCTGACGGCAGGGTTGAAATGCCCGCCCGAGATATGGCCCACTGTGTAGGCCATGGTCAAAACGGTCAGGCCGAAGGCGAAGGATACACCAAGCCATCCTATGCCGACATCAGCGACCCCTGCTGCCAGAACTGCGCTGCCGCAGCCGCCCAGAACCAGCCAGAACGTGCCGAAGAATTCGGCCATGAGTTTTGATGACATGAATAGTCCTCCATTAATCAATGAGAACCAGAGTAATTCAAAAACCGTGATTTGTGAAACTTGCGTTTGGGGGAATTTTCACGGCCTGCGCATCAGTTAGGCCTTTCGCCCCATGTTGCGGGATCGAGATTGAACAGCGCGGCAAGCTGTTCATAGACATGAGGTGCCGCCTTTTGCAGGGCGTGAGGGCGCTCAAAAAACACCTCGACCGAGACGGCAAAAAACTCCTCATGGCCTTCGGCACCGTAGGGGTCGATGACGGTGCGATGCCCGGCCTCTACTGCTGCGACATGGTCGGAATAGGCCGTCAAGAAGACACGTTCCCACTCGGCATAGCTCTGTCCTTTTGCAAGAACCGGAACTCCGTTGGTGCCACCTGACAGGTCGTCGATCTGATGCGCAAACTCGTGGAACACCACGTTGTGCCCGTCATGGTCATTCATCGCGCCCTGTTTGCTATGCGCCCATGACAGGATCACCGGCCCATGGTCCCAGCTTTCGCCGGTTCGGATGATCTCTTTCTCAGTTATCACATAACCGCTGCGCCTTTGTTGCCGAGACTTGAAGGCGTTGGGGTAGATCAGAACGGTTGTCAGATTGTCGTACCAGGTATCCGTGTTCACCACGAGCAGACAGGCTTGCGCGGCAATGGAGAGTTGCATCTCATCGGTGACCTCGAGCCCGTCGCAGCCATAAAAGCTCACCTGTTCCAGAAACAGGTTGATCTTGCCATCCAATTTCTCACGTAGGTCGGATGGGACGCGTTGGAGGATTGGGACTTGTGCTGCGATGATGCGCCGGTCGTCTTCGCTCAATGGCTCGGCCAGAAGCGCAGCGCGCGCCTTTTTCTTGGACCAGGACCAGTATAGAAACGCGCCTGCGACGGCTGCGACAAGAGCAAAAAACATCCACATGGACAGAGTTTAGCCGTACTAGCTCAAGCTTGGAACTGGATTCAGAAGAACGCCTGCAGTTGAATCGAAAACGCCGCAGGATGACCTGCGGCGTTTGGAAAATCCGGGTTGGATTTGCTTTACTGTTTGACTTCCGCAGCCGGGTTGGCACCCGGTTTCGCGCCGCGGCCAGGATTCAGTGGGTCGTCCTGGCGCTGCACCGAGCCTTCGAAATGCGCGCCGCTTTCGATGGCGATTGTCTTGTGGATGATGTCGCCTTCGACCCGTGCTGTCGAGGTCAGGCGGACTTTCAGGCCACGCACGCGACCCACGATACGGCCGTTGACCACAACGTCGTCTGCAGTGACTTCGCCTTTGATGGTCGCGGTTTCGCCGATGGTCAGCAGATGCGCGCGGATGTCGCCTTCGACAGTGCCTTCAACCTGAATGTCACCGGTTGTCTTGATGTTGCCGGTGATGTGCAGGTCCGAAGACAGAACCGATGCGGGTGGCTTCGGCTTGGGCGCCGTGCTGGCTTTGGGTTCAGAAGGGGCAGGGGCCGCCGGAGTCGCCGGAGCAGCAGGTTTTGCCGCCTCAGACTCCTTGGATGCGGGCTCGTTGATTTTGCTTTTAGAAAACATTTCTCGCAGCCTTGATGTAAGTCATTGGGTTTACAGGTTTTCCGTTCACGCGCACCTCATAGTGCAAATGCGTGCCGGTGGACCGTCCGGTGCTACCCATATCAGCAATATGATCCCCGCGCGAGACCCTTTGGCCGACCTTCACACGGATCTTGGTGTTATGAGCGTAAAGTGTCTCAATCCCGAAGGCGTGTTTGATCTTCACAAGGCGTCCAAAGCCGGACTGCCAACCGGCATGGGTGACCACACCATCTGCGGTTGCAAAGATATCGGTGCCTTGGGGACCCGCGAAATCAACGCCGTTATGCATCCGACGTCCGCCCGTTTTGGGGTCACGGCGGGTGCCGTAGCCGCTGGTGAATCGCACAGCAGAATGAACCGGGTTCGCAAAGGGCGCTTTTTCGGCCGCCAGACGATACAGGTTCAACTGATCCATTTGTTGCAGAAGCTGGTTTGCGCGCACCTCGTCGGCGGAGATGTCACTCTCCTCGCCGCGGGTGCTCAAGGATAAAGGGGTTAGCGGACCGCCCATACCGCTATATCCGCGCCGCACCTCTTCGATGATGCGGTCTGTGGGCATGCCCGCCTGGCGGAACATCTTGTCCAGAGGCTCGACCGAGATCACCATCGCCTCTTCCAACTGGCGGAAAATCTCGTCACTGCGTTCCTGCATCAGTCGGATTTCCAGCTCCAGGTCATCGCGCTGGTCCAGCGCATCACGCGCGTCGGCTGCGATCTGATCCCGCTCTTCCGCAGTGCGGGTCAAAGCGTCGGTCATGAATTCCATCTGCGCCGGGGCCGAGGCGGCCACGACGTAGGAGTCCGTTGTATCCGCATCCTGTTGCAGCTTCGCCAGTTCGCCGCGGGCCTCTTCGCGTTGCTTCATCGTTGCGCGCAGCGTGGTCTGGATCACCTCGATCCCAGTCTCCAACTCGCGCCGACGGTTTTCCGAGGCCAAAAGCTCGGACTGCATCGCCGAGACCTGTGCCAGTGCAGCGTTGAACCGGTCCTGTGCGGCCAAGGCTTCCTGAGCGCGGGCGTCACGCTCAGCGGACAGGATGTTGAGACGTTCTTGATAGGTGGCCTGATCGCGTTTGGCTTGCTCGCGGAAGTTGCCAGATCCGATACTGTCCATCAGCAGAATCGCTGTGGCGACGGCGGTCCAGCCAACCATGACGGCCACACCGGTCACCGCAGCGATCTGCGTTTCCGAGCTGAGTCGGATGTACCGTGTGTCTTTGTCAGATTTCAGAAAAACCCGGCGTTCCGGGAAATGCCGTTCGAGCAGCGAGTGAAATTTAATTGCCAGACGTGTTCTCACGCGTCTTACCTCTCATCCCCAAGATCGGGACCGGTCGTGGTGCAATAGCCGTCCCTTGGACGGGATGCTTAATAGGGTCTCAGCATTCGGGCAAGTTTGTTGACCAATTTGTCGTCGAAGGTGCAGTTTTCCCCCTACGGATCGGCGAAAACCTGCCGAAATTAACCTTTAACCTCAGTCTGAGACCTGACCCGTCGAGGGCATATCCTCGGTGAGTGGCCAGTAGAAGTCCGGCGGCAATCCTGCCTCGGCGCGCTTCTCTTCGTTAAAGGGTGGTTTCAAGGCACCGTGGAAATAGCGCCGAACCAATTGGTGGAAGACGTCCTTGGGGTCGGCGTTTTCGCGTCCGCATAGAAAATGGAACCACTTGGAGCCATAGGCGACGTGGCCGACCTCTTCTGCATAGATCACCTCGAGCGCAGCGATGGCCTGTTCCGCCTTTGCCTTGCGAAAGATATCGATCATGCCGGGTGTGACGTCCAGCCCGCGTGCTTCTAGCACCATGGGGACCACAGCAAGGCGGCCCATCAGATCCTCGGCGGTGTCTTCGGCGGCGCGCCACATGCCTGCATGGGCAGGCAGGGCACCGTAAAAGCTGCCCATCTGTTCAAGACAGTCGCAGACCATCTCAAAATGGCGCGATTCTTCTTCTGCGCATTTGACCCAGTCATCATAAAAACCGATCGGCATGGGCACGTGACCGAAGCGGGCAATAATGTCCCAATGCAGATCCACCGCGTTCAGCTCTATATGCGCAACGGCGTGCAAAAGCGCGATCCGCCCGGCATCGGACCCCGGTTTGCGCTTTGGCACTTCGCGCGGTGAGAGCAGCTCGGGCTTTTCAGGGCGTGCAGGGGTCAAAGGCGGGGTGGCGGTGCCGATTTCAATCGCTTCAGCCTCGCCCTTGCGTGACGCGAACCAAGCGGCGGCATGGCGTTTGGACAGGGCGGTTTTCTCCCGCCCGTCCGCTGTTGTCAGAACCTCGGTTGCCATCTGGGTCAGTGTTTTGGGCACTGGTACGCTCCGCCTTGTCGTGTCGGGGCAGGGGATAGACCGGATGGCGCTCGAGGTCGAGGGGGGCTACATCGCCTTAACGGCTTCAAGCACTGCATCCACGTGGCCCGGCACTTTGACCTTGCGCCAGACCTGCGCGATGCGGCCCTCGGCGTCGATCAGGAAGGTCGAGCGTTCGATGCCCATGGATTTGCGGCCATACATGTTCTTTTCGACCCAGACGCCGTAATCCTCGCAGACGGTCGAGTTTTCATCCGACAGCAAAGGCGTAGTCAGGTCGTGTTTGGCGACGAACTTGTCATGTTTGGCCACGCTATCGCGCGAGATGCCGAAGACCTGAGCGCCCGCATCGGCAAAGGCCTGAAGCTGCTCCGAAAAACCGATGGATTCCTTGGTGCAGCCCGGCGTATCATCGCGGGGATAGAAGAATAAAACGACGGCATTGCCGCGCAGATCCGCGAGGGATACCTCACCACCGCCGTCTCGGGGAAGGGTGAAGTCAGGGGCCGTGTCTGAAACGTCGGGCATTGGAAACTCCGCTAAAGGTTTTTAAACGCTGCCCGATATCATAGGGCAACGCGGACGGGTTGAAAGGCGTGGAACGCAAATTGGTGCAGCAGGATCAGGACAATAGCGAAGAGGTCGGCAAACCGAAACGTCGCCGCTCGCGCCGTCGGACGGCGGGCATCTGGACGTTGCGCGGCGTTGTTTTGCTTGTCGTTCTGGCTGTGGTCACAGGGTTCATGGTGCTGGGTCAGCGCATGCACGCCCCGGCCTGGCTGCGCAGTCACGTTGAGGCGCGGTTGGAGGAGAATCTGGGCGGTCTCCAGATCCGCTTTGGCGATGTCAGCTTTATCATTCACGAAGGTTGGCGGCCCCGTTTGCGTCTGACGGATGTGTCCATCAGTGATCAGGCCGGACAACAGATCGCCCAAGTGTCGGATATGCGGGCCAGCCTGGCGATGCGGCCCTTGCTGCGCGGTCATGTGCGACCCAAGCGGATCATACTCAGTGGGGCACAGATCGCCCTGACGCGGGGTGAGGACGGTGCGCTGACCCTGACGGTGGGCACTGGCAGCGCGCCCGTGCAAAGCGCATCGAACCTTGCCGAATTGATCGAGGCCGGGGATGAGGTGTTCCTTTCTCCGGTCCTGTCCGCGCTGACCTCGGTGCAGTTGGACGCGATCACGCTGGACTATCGCGATCTGCGGTTGGGGAGGTCCTGGATACTAGACGGCGGCCATATTCAGCTGACCCGCAATGACGACGACATGCGGCTGGCCACCGGGTTCTCGGTCCTGTCCGGGCGCGATTTTGTCAGCCAGATCGAGGCCAATTACACCAGCATTCTGGGCACGCCCGAGGCACGTTTTGGCGTGACGATCACCGATCTTCCAGCCGAGGATATCTACGGCCAAAGCCCGGCGTTGGCGTGGTTGCAGGTTCTGAAAACGCCGATCTCAGGCGCGGTGCGGGGCAGTGTCGATAGCTCAGGAGCTTTCGGCCCTGTTTTCGCGACGCTCAATCTGGGCGCCGGGGCGGTGCAGCCGAATCCAGAGACACGTGCCATCCCGTTCGATTCCGCTCGCACCTATTTCACCTATGATCCAATCCGGCAGGAACTGGACTTCAACGAGGTCTCGATTGATTCCGCCTGGGGATCGGTGCAGGCCGCGGGCAAAGCCTATCTGCAAGGGGTGGAAAACGGGACGCTCGACAGCCTGGATGGGCAGTGGAGCCTGACGGGGATCAACGTCAACCCGGCCAACCTCTTCCCCGAGCCGCTGAACCTGAAAAGTGCCGATCTGGACGTTCAGATGAAATTCGCCCCTTTCCGGCTGCGCGTCGGTCAGATGACGATCGAGGATGGCGGCCACCGCGTGCGGGCCTCGGGTCTGCTGGTCGGGCTGGCAGATGGCTGGTCGGCCGATCTGGATGCGCATCTCAACCAAATGAACTCTGAAGAGGTTCTGAACTATTGGCCCGAGCGTCTTGCGCCGAAGCCGCGTGAATGGGTGACAAAGAACCTCTCCAAAGGGGCATTGTCGGATATGGATTTCGCTCTGCGTCTGCGGCCCGACAACAAACCCGACATCTATCTGGATTTCGGATTCGAGGATGCCACCATTCGTTTCGCCAAGACCCTGCCTCCGGTCGAAGGCGCGCAGGGGCAGGCCAGTCTGATTGACGACCGCTTTACCGCAACCGCGCAGCAGGGAGTGGTGATGGCCGATCAGGGCGGGGCCGTGGATGCGTCGGGTACGTCCTTCATTATTCCCGATACCGAAATCAAAAAAAATACGCCGGGTATTGCACGGATAAGTGCGACGGGGGGTGTCACTGCTGCGCTATCCCTGCTGGATCGCCCGCCTCTCAGCCTGCTCAGCAAGGCAGGGCTGCCGGTCGAGATGGCAGAGGGAAATGTGGCGCTTTCGGGCACGTTGTCCTTGCCGCTAATCAAGGGCCTAAAGTTTCAGGACACGCAATTTCACTTTGCAGGCACCCTCGGCGACCTGCGGAGCGACCGTCTGGTGCCGGGATTTTCCGTCAGTGCACCGATGCTGGAGCTGACCGGAGACCAAACCGGCGTGCAAATCGCGGGGCAGGGCCTGTTCGGCGATGTGCCCGTGCAGGCCAAATGGCAACAGCCGATTGATGGCGAGACGGCGCAGCGCAGCACCGTGACGGGGCAGATTGAGCTGTCTCAGCTTCTCATGGCCGAATTGAAGGCCGGATTGCCGCAAAGCTTCCTCAGCGGGTCTGGCACGGCTGGTTTTACGCTGGGCATCGGTGCAGGCGCGCCGCCGCAACTGTCGGCCTCCTCCGATCTGGTGGGCGTTACGCTGGCCATACCCGAGCTGGGATGGCGCAAACCCGCTTCGACAAGTGGCACTCTGACCGCTGATGCAACGTTGGGCGAGGGGCTGAAGGTTGATGCCCTGAACCTACAGGCGGCGGGGTTGCGGACTGCGGCGTCGATCACCTTCCGGGAGGGAGAGTTTGACCGTGTTTCCTTCAGTTCCTTCGATTTGGGTAACTGGCTGGCGGTTCCGGCCGAGCTGATCGGGCGGGGCAACGCCACACCCGACATTCGCGTTCTCGGGGGGGTGCTAAACCTGGGCCGCGCCACATTTGGCGGGTCTGAGGGCGGCGGCAGCGGGTCGGGCGCTGGCCCGAATCTCGACGTAACGCTTGACCGCCTCCAAGTCACTGAGGGCGTGGCGCTGACCGGCTTCAAGGGCACGTTTCAAACGACCGGAGGGGTCAACGGCACCTTCAAAGCCCGTGTCAACGGAGGGGCTGCCATGCAAGGGCGCCTCACGCCGCGGGGCGCGCGCAGCGCGGTAGAGCTGACCTCGAACGATGCCGGTGCCGTCTTGCGCTCGGCGGGTTTGCTGACGCAGGCACGGGGCGGAACGTTGGACGTACAGTTGGAACCGGTCGCAACCGCAGGCAGCTATGATGTGATCCTCAGCATCGTGAGTACTCGCATTCAGGATGCCCCGGCCATGGCGGCGCTGTTGAACGCGATCAGTCTGGTCGGACTGCTGGATGAAATGGCCGGGCAGGGCATTTTCTTCTCGTCCATCGACAGCCGGATGCGGATCACCCCGACCGAGGTCAAGATCCTCAGCGGCAGTGCGGTCGGCCCGTCAATGGGGCTGTCTTTTGATGGAACGGTGAATACGGTGGCTGGGACGCTGAACCTGCGAGGCGCTATTTCCCCGATCTACCTGCTGAATGCGGTCGGCAGCGTCTTTACCAAAAAGGGCGAGGGGGTCATCGGGTTCAATTATTCCCTTACGGGGCCTTTGGCAGACCCGAAGGTCTCGGTGAACCCGCTGTCGGGCCTCGCGCCGCTGTTCCTGCGCAACCTGCTGCGTCCACCAGCCCCAACGGTTTCAGATGGGCCGAATGCCCAACCACGTAAACCTGACGAACCCAAGCGTACTTACGGCGCCCCGAAAAGCGACCGCTAGGGGATATGGCCGAATCTCTTGCGGCCTTGTATGGCGCGACCATGAAACTCAGCGATTTTGATTTCCATCTGCCCGAAGACCTGATTGCGACCCGGCCCGCCAACCCGCGCTCGTCCGCGCGTTTGCTGGTGGCCAAGGGCGAGGCGATCTCGGACAGCCGTGTGTTCGATCTGCCCAACTGGATGCGCCCCGGCGATCGGCTTGTGTTGAACGACACGCGCGTGATCCCGGCGAGGCTCAGCGGGCGGCGGCACCGTGACAGCGCCCAAGGGCCGGTTTCCGCCGCGATTGAGGCGACGTTGCTCGAGCCTCAGGCGGATGGATCATGGACCGCGCTGATCAAGCCGCTGAAAAAGGTCAAACCGGGCGAAGAGATCGTATTCTCGGACGATCTCAGTGCGACTCTGGACCGGGTAGAGGACGGGCAGGCCTATCTCCAGTTTAACCTCAGTGGTGAGGATTTTGACGCCGCCCTTGAACAGGCCGGTGCGATGCCCTTGCCACCCTACATCGCCGCCAAACGTCCAGCGGATGAGCAGGACAAGACGGATTACCAAACCATCTGGGCGCGCAACTCGGGCGCTGTGGCCGCACCAACCGCGTCGCTGCATTTTGACGATGCGCTGATGGCGGCACTGGCAGAGCGCGGGGTGGAGTTCAGCCACGTGACCCTGCATGTGGGCGCGGGCACGTTTTTGCCGGTCAAGGTCGAGGACGTGACAACCCACAAGATGCATGCCGAGTGGGGCCGGGTCAGCCAGCAGGCCGCTGATGAGATCAGCGCCACCAAAGAGGCAGGGGGCCGGGTGATCCCGGTCGGCACCACCGCACTGCGTCTGATCGAAAGTGCGGCGCGCAGTGGGCAGATCGCGCCTTGGGAAGGGGAAACCGACATCTTCATCTATCCGGGCTTTCAGTTCCACGTTACGGATGCGCTGATGACCAATTTCCACCTGCCCAAATCGACCCTGCTGATGCTGGTTTCGGCCCTGATGGGGCAAGAGCGTATGCGTTCCGTCTATGCCCATGCGATTGAACAGAAATATCGCTTTTTTTCGTATGGGGATTCATCCCTTCTGATCCCCTAAAACCTTCAGCCGCGACACTGTCAGACAGGGAATGTCGTAGACAGGCGCGATCTGCATTTGTTTTGATCACATAACGACTCGCAAATCAGCTTGGCACATCCCGGAGGCCCAAATGATTCAGGTTCTGTCCACCGCTTGGGCGCTTCTTCTCGGCATGGGTCTGCTGATGGTCGGCAACGGCCTGCAAGGCACGATTCTGGGTGTTCGCGGTGAAATCGAAGGTTTCTCGACCCTCGAGATGTCCTTTGTGATGTCGGCCTATTTCATGGGGTTTCTGGGCGGATCGCGCCTTGCGCCCGAGATGATCCGTAGGGTCGGCCATGTGCGTGTCTTCGCAGCCCTGGCCTCGTTCATTTCCGCGGTCATGATCATGTATCCGATGCTGACCGACCCGATCGCGTGGTTCCTGGGGCGTGCCGTGATCGGCTTCTGTTTCTCGGGCGTTTATGTGACCGCTGAAAGCTGGCTGAACAATGCGGCTAGTAACGAGAACCGGGGGCAGGCGCTGTCGCTTTATATGATTGTGCAGATGCTGGGGATCATTTCGGCTCAGGGATTGGTCTTGCTGGGCGATCCGGCTGGGTATGAGACGTTTGTGATCGCGTCGATCCTCGTTTCTGTCTCGTTCGCTCCGATCCTTTTGTCGATTTCTCCGACCCCTGCATTCGACACCACCAAACCCATGACCCTGCGCGAGCTGATGGGCAAATCCCCCTTGGGCTGTGTGGGCATGTTCCTGTTGGGTGGAGTGTTCTCGGCGCAGTTCGGCATGGCGGCGGTCTATGGCGCGCGTGCTGGGCTGAGCCTGATCGAGATTTCGACCTTCGTGGCCGCCTTCTACATCGGCGCCATCGTGCTGCAATACCCGCTGGGATGGTTCTCGGACCGAATGGATCGGCGTTTCCTGATCCTGCTGGCGGCAGCCATAGGTGGTGCCAGCGCCGTTGCTGGCATGCTATTCGGCGTGAATTTCCCGATCCTTCTGGTTACCGCTTTCTTTATTGGCGGTATGTCAAACCCGCTCTATTCCCTGCTGATCGCCCATACGAACGATTTTCTGGATCGCGAAGACATGGCCGCTGCATCTGGGGGTTTGCTTTTCATCAACGGATTGGGCGCGATTGCTGGCCCGCTGATTACAGGTTGGTTGATGGGGGACGGGATCTTTGGACCTCCGGGCTTTTTCCTGTTCATCGCGGCGTTGCTGTTCGCGATGGCTGGCTACGCAATGTATCGCATGACGCAGCGCGCGGCGATCCCAGTCGACGAAACCGGCACCATGTCGCCTCTGTACCCGTCCGCATCCCCCGTTGCGCTTGAGGTGGCCCAGGAAGTGGCCATCGAAGCCGCCGAGGCCGAGGAAGACGCACAAGATGTTTCCGCTAACGCCTAAATATGTCCGAAATGTAGTAATATTTTACTGTTACAAATCTGTAAAACAGCCTTAAATGACCTTACGTCCCTGGGGAGGGCAACACACGGAGTTAAGGGCAATGGTTGGTCCTGAAGACGTATTGAGTTTTTGGTTGGATGAGGTCGGCCCCAAGGGGTGGTACATGCAGGACGACGCGCTGGATCAGCAGATCCGCGACCGTTTCCTGACCACTTGGGAAGCCGCGGCAGAGGGCAAGTTTTCGCTCTGGCTGACATATCCCAGCGGGTCGCTGGCCTATATCATCCTAACAGACCAATTCCCGCGTAACATGTTCCGGGGTGAGGCACGGGCCTTTTCGTCGGATCGGGCGGCTCTGGCCGCTGCGAAATGCGCGGTGGACAAGGGCTGGGATATGAAAATCGACGAACCCGCGCGGCAGTTCTTTTATTTGCCGATGATGCATTCCGAAAACCTGTGTGATCAGGAACGCTGCGTGCGTCTGATCTGCCAGAACCTCAGCAGCCAGGACTCCAGCAACCTGCTGCACGCGCGCGCGCACCGTGAGGTGATCCGGAAATTCGGACGCTTCCCCTATCGGAATGAGGCCCTGTCACGCACCCCAACCGTGCATGAGACCGCCTATGTCGACATGGGCGGCTACGGCGCCACTGTGCGTGAGTTGCAGGCAGCCGGTTAACCTTCGGGCCCGCATCCACGAATAGCAATGATCCGGTCGGCTACCACGTCGGCCAAGGTCTCAATTGCATGGTCAATTAATTGGTCAGGTGATTCCGCCAACTGTGCAAACCGCGTCTGAACGGTCTGCAGCTTGGTTTCTATCATTTCCAGCTTATCCAGCGTATTGGACATTCGCAGTGAAACAACGGTGTTGCTCACCAGACCATCCTCTTGAATGCGGGCCAAATCACTGCGCAGCCCTGATAGCTGCTCGCGAATACCCTGTGCTTCGTCCTTCAACGGAGTAACAACTTGCAGCTTTTCCGACAGGCCCGAGGTGGCATCCTCGACGGTCGAAGCCAGTTTCCATCCCAAAAACAGGCAAAGCGCGACAAGGATCAGCGTTGCATTCAGAAGTGCAAGGAGAAGGTCTTTGAGGGTCTTGGCCATGATAAGTCTTTCGAATGCTTTGTGAATATAAGACGGGCGGAGGCCCCGGCTGTTCTTTTCTAGCCTTTGAAAAAGCTTGGGTATAGGCTGAAAACTGCACGTATCGACCATAACGTACCGACGTCGCTTTTGTCGCGGTATGTCTATATTGATGCGCTGTGAAAAATAGTTTAATGCTAAACTAAATTTCAAACCGACCTGGGCCGAGAGGGACACATGGCTGAAAAATCTTTTGATCTGATCGTAATCGGTGCTGGTCCGGGCGGCTATGTGGCCGCAATCCGCGCGGCGCAGCTGGGCCTCAAGACCGTCGTGGTCGAGCGAGAGCATCTGGGCGGCATCTGCCTGAACTGGGGCTGCATTCCAACCAAGGCAATGCTGCGCTCGTCAGAGGTTTTCCATCTGATGGAGCGCGCGAAGGACTTTGGTCTGACGGCGGACAAGTTCGGCTATGATCTGGACGCGGTGGTCAAACGCTCACGTGGCGTTGCTGGCCAATTGTCGGGTGGGATCGGCCATTTGCTGAAGAAGAACAAAGTCAGTGTCGTGATGGGCGAGGCGACGATTACCGCAAAGGGCAAAGTTTCGGTGAAAACCGAGAAGGGCACCGAAGAGCTGACCGCCAAGAACATCGTCCTTGCCACCGGCGCACGTGCGCGTGAGCTTCCAGGGCTGGAAGCAGATGGCGATCTGGTCTGGACCTATAAACATGCACTGCAGCCACCGCGGATGCCGAAGAAACTGCTCGTCATCGGCTCGGGCGCCATCGGCATCGAATTTGCCAGCTTCTACAACACGCTGGGCGCGGATACGACCGTGGTTGAGGTGATGGACCGCGTGCTGCCCGTCGAAGACGCTGAAATCAGCGCCTTCGCGAAGAAAGCCTTCACCAAGCAGGGCATGACCATCATGGAAAAGGCGATGGTCAAGCAGCTTGATCGCGGCAAGGGTAAGGTCACCGCGCATATCGAGGTCAAAGGCAAGGTCGAGAAGCACGAGTTCGACACAGTGATCTCGGCCGTTGGTATCGTCGGCAATGTCGAGAATCTGGGACTGGAAGCACTTGGCGTGAAAATCGACCGTACGCATGTTGTGACGGATGAGTTCTGCCGCACCGGCGTTGATGGTCTCTATGCGATTGGCGATATCGCCGGCGCGCCTTGGTTGGCTCACAAAGCCAGCCACGAAGGCGTCATGGTGGCCGACCTAATCGCAGGCAGACACGCGCATCCGGTCAAACCCGAAAGCATTGCAGGTTGCACCTACTGTCACCCACAGGTGGCCTCGGTTGGCTATACCGAAGCCAAAGCCAAAGAGCTGGGCTACGACATCAAGGTCGGCCGCTTCCCCTTCATCGGGAACGGTAAGGCGATTGCGCTAGGAGAGCCTGATGGCATGATCAAGACGATCTTCGACGCCAAGACCGGCGAACTGCTGGGCGCACACATGATTGGCGCGGAAGTAACCGAGTTGATCCAAGGCTACGTGGTCGGTCGCCAGTTGGAGACGACAGAAGAAGACCTTATGAACACCGTCTTCCCGCACCCGACACTGTCAGAAATGATGCATGAAAGCGTTCTGGATGCGTATGATCGCGTGATCCATATGTAAGGGGTTAGGGGGCGCTGCCCCCGCTGCGGCAAGCCGCGTTTCCCCCAGGATATTTATAGCCAGATGAAGCATGGGATCCGTCCTTCATCTGGCCGAAAATATCCCGGAGCGCGAGGCAGAGCCTCGCAAAAGACTCCTATGAATTCAAAGCATCCAGAATGCGGGCCCAAGAGCGGATGCCCTTGTGGAAGCTTTTGACATCGTATTTCTCGTTCGGAGAGTGGATGGCATCGTCGTCATTGGCGTAACCCACCAGCATCGAATCCAGGCCCAGAACGGTGTCGAAATAACCAACAACCGGGATTGAGCCGCCCATTCCGGTGAACACGGCCTCGCGGCCCCATTCGTCAGACAGTGCCGCGCGGGCCGCTTCGAATTCAGGGCGATCCAGGTTCATGACCGAGGCTGGTGACCCTTCAAGGTCATTGTCCCAGACAACTTTGACATCCGGGGACAGGCGCTCTTCTACGTGTTTGCGGATTTTGTCGCGCAAGGCGTCGGGGTCCATGTCGCCAACAAGGCGGCAGGTGATTTTGCAGTGAGCTTCCGATGGAATCACCGTTTTAGATCCGGCACCATTGTAGCCGCCCCAAAGGCCGTTGACCTCAAGTGTGGGGCGTGCCCATTGCTGTTCCAGCGTGGAATAGCCTTTTTCGCCATGCGGTTGGCTGTAGCCCACCGAGTTCAGATATTCAGCTTCGTCGAAGCCGCAGTTCTCCCACTGGCGCAGCTGATCTGCCGGGACCTCGTGAACGCCTTCGTAGAAACCTTCAACAGCGACGCGCCCGCTCTCATCGTCATAGAAAGAAGCCACGATTTTGGACAATTCGCGCAGCGGGTTCAGGCCGGGGCCGCCGTAGTGGCCGGAGTGAAGGTCGATGCGGGGGCCGACGATGGTGAACTCATCCTTCAGCATGCCTCGCAATTGCGACGCGATAGAAGGCACTCCGCGTGACACCATCGAGGTGTCGCAAACCAGGGCCAGATCGGCCTGCAATTCGTCTTTGTTCGCTTCGAGGAACGGCACCAGCGAGGGCGAGCCTGATTCCTCTTCACCTTCGAAGAAAAAAGTGATGCGGCATGGTAGGGTGCCGTGGACAGATTTCCAAGCGCGGCAGGCCTCGACAAAAGTCATCAGCTGGCCCTTGTCATCGGATGATCCACGGCCGCGAATGACTGGTCCGTTTTCGGTTTCTTCAATCGCGGGGTCGAACGGATCGCGGTTCCACAGGTTCAGCGGGTCGACGGGTTGTACATCATAGTGCCCATAGAACAGCACATGCGGGCCTTCGTTACCCTCACCCACATGACCCACGACCATCGGGTGTCCGGGAGTTTCGCGCTTTTCTGCTGCAATACCAATGCTCTGCAAGTCCGAGACCAGCCAGTCGGCAGCCTTGTTGACTTCGGCCTTGAAAGCGGGATCGGTTGAGATCGATTGGATGCGCAACAGCTCCATTAGGCGGTCGATCGAGGTTTGCAGATCAGAGTCGATCCGGCTCAGCACGGCGTCTAGCGACATAACAGGGCTCCTGCTTGGGAATGATTTGCGCGAACCCTAGCAGTGTTGGCGCTGCCGTCCAGAGCAGAGTGTGCCGCACCGCCCCGTAGTAAGTGGCCGAATTAAAGCTTCTGTACCTGCGTCGTTTCCCCGCGTCTTTTAGACGTAAGTTTACTTGCTGCGCGGCTATGAAGCTTATATTTGATGCAAATCAAAGTTGGGTTCTAACGAGCGGCATTAGAAAGGTCGAACGTGCGAACACAAAGCTGCTTTAGGGGCGATGCCCTTTCGGGTGGCGGAATACAGGCTTTGGGTGAGGGGTTTGCCCGAGGCGATCAAGGAGGGTCCGTTGGACTATACTGCTCAGCTCGATTCAGCGATTGCCAGGCTGCATGACGAAGGACGTTACCGGACCTTTATCGATATCGAACGCCGCAACGGGCACTTCCCGCATGCCGTTCGGACCCGTCCCGATGGAACGCAACAGAACATTACCGTGTGGTGCGGCAATGACTACCTTGGCATGGGCCAGCACCCGGTTGTCCTGAACGCAATGCACGAAGCCGTCGATGCGGCTGGCGCCGGCTCGGGCGGGACACGCAACATTTCGGGCACGACTGTATATCACAAGCGCCTTGAGGCTGAGCTGGCCGATCTGCACGGCAAAGAGTCCGCCCTGCTGTTCACCAGCGCTTACATCGCCAATGACGCAACGCTTTCGACCTTGCCGAAACTGTTCCCCGGTCTGATCATCTATTCGGACGCGCTGAACCATGCCTCGATGATCGAAGGCGTGCGGCGTAATGGCGGCGCCAAGCGTATCTTCCGCCACAACGATGTCGCGCACCTGCGTGAGCTGCTCGAAGCAGACGACCCTAAAGCCCCCAAGCTTATCGCCTTTGAGTCGGTCTACTCCATGGATGGTGACTTCGGCCCAATCGAAGAGATTTGCGATCTGGCGGATGAATTCGGTGCGCTTACTTATATTGACGAGGTCCACGCGGTTGGCATGTACGGCCCGCGCGGTGGTGGTGTGACGGAACGTGATCGTCTGGCGCATCGCATCGACATCATCAATGGCACTCTGGCGAAAGCCTATGGCGTAATGGGGGGCTATATCGCCGCTAGCGAAAAGATGTGTGACGCCGTGCGCTCTTACGCGCCGGGGTTCATCTTTACCACGTCTCTGCCGCCCGCTGTTGCGGCTGGTGCGGCGGCCTCGGTCGCGCATCTGAAAGTGACGCCGGAACTGCGCGAGCAGCATCAGACACAGGCCAAAATCCTGAAGCTACGCCTGAAAGGCTTGGGCCTGCCGCTGATCGACCATGGCAGCCACATCGTTCCAGTCATCGTCGGAAACCCAGTTCATACCAAAATCCTGAGCGACCGGTTGTTGGATGATCACGGTATCTATGTGCAACCGATCAATTTCCCGACCGTTCCACGCGGTACGGAACGCCTGCGCTTCACCCCATCTCCGGTCCATGGACCCGGTGAGATGAACCGTCTGGTTCAGGCGATGGACGAACTTTGGTCACATTGTGCGCTAAATCGCGCCGAACTTGCCGGTTAACCTCACGCTAAAGTGTGCAACGTGTTTGCCGCGTGTTAAGCTTACGCTAACAAAATAAGTGGACGAATCGTTATGGGGACGATTCGCCATTAGCGTGAAACACGCGACAGGCAAAATGGGGCGGCAGGAATGATTGGGCGCAGATCACAGCGCGATTCCGAAGAAGGTGTAGAAGTCAGACCAAAGGGTTTTGACGACTATGAAGTACGGCTTGGTGATCAGATGCGCGGCGAACGCGCCACCATGGGCAAATCCCTTCTGGATGTTCAGCGCGAGCTGCGGATCAAAGCCAACTACATCGCTGCCATCGAAAACGCCGATCCTGATGCGTTCGATACACCCGGCTTCATCGCCGGGTATGTGCGTTCTTACGCACGGTATCTGGGCATGAACCCGGATGAGACCTTTGCCGCCTTTTGCAAGGAAAGCGGCTTTGAGGTCGCGCATGGCATGTCCGCCGAGGCCTCGGTCGTGCGCAAACCGACCGGAGATCTTCCGGCCCGTGGCCCGATGGGGCGAGATCCGTTTGTGTCTCCGAACACGCCATATATCCCCGGCAAAGAATCTTTTGTCAGTCAGGTTGAACCGCGCGCGATTGGCTCATCCCTAGTGTTGCTGGCCGTTATCGGCGGTATTGGCTATGGCGGCTGGGCCGTGCTGAACAAGATCCAGCAGGTGCAGGTCAGCCCGGTTGAGCAAGCACCTGTTGTTCTGTCGGACCTCGACCCCCTTGATGCGGCAAGTAGCACAGAAACTGCCGAGACTGCTTCAACCGAAGCACTGGATCGCCTCTATCGCCCGCAAGCGCTGGATGTTCCGGTGATGGTCGCGCGGGATGCTCCGATTTCCACGCTTGACCCACGGACCGTCGGCACGTTCCGTCCGCCGGAACTGCCTGAGGTTCAGGTGGCCGAACTGCATACGGTTGAACGACCGGCCTTGCCGCAGGTGGTCGAGCAGTTGGATACGACGTTGAAAATTGTCGCCGTGAACCCTGCGTGGATGCGCGTCACGGCCGCCGATGGCAGTGTGATCTTCGAAGGCACGCTGGGCACGGTAGAACAGGGCAGTGTTTTCGAAGTGCCGCTGACCGAAGAACCCCCGCTGTTGCGGGCCGGGGCGTCGGGTTCGGTGTTCTTCTCGATGAACGGTGAACATTTTGGTCCGGTTGGTGCGCCGGGCACTGTGGCGAAAGGCGTCGTCCTGTCCAAGGACGCAGTGGCAGAGACCTATGCCGTCGCCGATCTCGAGGCTGAACAGAACAGCGCCCTCAAGCAATTGGTGGCCGAGCTTCAGACGCAAGCAGCGGACGAGCCTGCCGAATAGTCTTGCCATTGCTCAACTGCGGTTGCCGAACTATCTATGAGGCAACCTAGGCAGATGCGGACCTCTCTTCATGTCGCTCAACCACGTACGTCCCTGGCGCGATATTTACCGCCGCAAATCCCGTCAGATCATGGTCGGTACCGTGCCGGTCGGCGGCGATGCTCCGATCGCTGTGCAAACCATGACCAACACCCTGACCACCGACGTGGCGGCAACGGTCGCGCAGGTTCAGGCGGCGGCTGAGGCCGGGGCCGATATTGTTCGGGTTTCCGTTCCGGACGAGGACTCGGCCAAGGCGCTGAAAGAGATCGTGCGCGAAAGCCCGGTTCCCATCGTGGCTGACATTCACTTTCACTATCGCCGTGGCATCGAAGCGGCCGAAGCCGGCGCCGCTTGCCTGCGGATCAACCCGGGCAATATCGGCAACGAACAACGCGTGAAAGAGGTCATCAAGGCTGCAAGGGACCATAACTGCTCGATTCGGATCGGGGTGAATGCGGGCTCGCTAGAGCGGCACCTGCTTGAAAAATACGGCGAACCCTGTCCCGAGGCGATGGTCGAAAGCGGGTTGGAACATATCCGCATACTGCAGGACAATGATTTCCATGAGTTCAAGATCAGCGTGAAAGCCAGCGATGTGTTCCTGTCTGCGGCGGCCTATCAAGGCATTGCCGAGGCCACCGATGCCCCCATCCACCTAGGCATCACCGAGGCCGGAGGGTTGGTCAGCGGCACCATCAAATCCGCCATAGGTCTAGGCAACCTGCTGTGGATGGGGATCGGAGATACGATCCGCGTCAGCCTGTCCGCCGACCCGGTCGAAGAGGTCAAGGTTGGCTTTGAAATCCTGAAATCCCTGGGCCTGCGCCATCGCGGCGTCAACATCATCTCATGCCCCTCCTGCGCGCGACAGGGATTCGACGTTATCAAAACCGTCGAGGCGCTGGAGCACCGCCTGGAACACATCAAAACGCCGATGTCCCTGTCGATCATCGGTTGCGTGGTCAACGGCCCGGGCGAGGCGCTGATGACCGATGTCGGCTTCACCGGCGGCGGAGCAGGGTCGGGCATGGTCTATCTGGCGGGCAAGGCCAGCCACAAGATGTCGAACGATCAGATGATCGATCACATCGTGGAAGAGGTGGAGAAGAAGGCAGCCGAATTAGATGCAACGGCTGAGGCCGCCGAGTAGTTTCTGAGATTCATAGCATCATGCCATGTTCTGGCCCGATTTGCCGCTACTAGTAGCGGCAAAGGAATGAATTTCAGGAGCAGTGAGTATTGAAACTCAAAGCGATTTGCGCGGGGCTTTTTTCCACCGCTTTGACTGCGTGTAGCAGCCCTTCAAGCGACTATAACAAGCGGCCGGGCGCCTTTCATGTCCCGGTTCCGCCAACGCAGGGAACGCTGCTTGGGTACTTGTCCGTCAACGTATCAGGGTTCAATGAGAACGGAACCACGACGCGCACCGATGTGCGTATCAGCCCGGGCGGGAGGGGCAAACCAAAGGGCAGCCTCACGCCGATCATGACAGTTGATCCGCAGTTGACGTCTCGGGTTGCATTGTCGTTGCGCGATGGTCGCGATGCAAAAGCGGCGTTTGCGTTTGCGCAACAGATTGCCCGGGGCACCTATTGCCCGTCTGGGCCAATCACTGAAAATACCGGAATCCGCAAATACACCAATCCGCAAGATTTGGAGGCAATCCTGACGGAAAGCCAAAGGCAGGGACGCGATGTTATTCCCGCCGGTATCAAGGGCGAAGCGGTTCCGGCAACTGAGTTCAAGTCGAACGGCACGCCGACATGGGTCGTGTCCATGAAATGCGACGCGCCATATCCCTTCGATTAGTATAGAGAAAAGGGCGGTATGACCGCCCCGTGAAAGTTACCCTTGTTCAGCTCGCACGCCGTCTGCGATCTGCTGCATCTGATCTGCAGGCAGGAAGCCGCGCAGCATTTCGGTGCCCAAAACGAACGAGGGCGTGCCGGTGATCTGCATCCGTTGTGCCAACTCTCGGGTGCGGGTGATCTCTTCGGTGACCTGGTTGCTGTCCATCGCGGCGATGATGGCGTCGCTATCCAGCCCAAGCCCGTCTGAGATACGGCGCAGGGTCACTTCGCTGGGTTCTCCGCTGAATTCCATAAGGGCGTCGTGGACCTGTTTATAGGCGTCATCCCCGGCGACATGTTTGGTCGCCACGGCAAAACGCGAGGACAGAACCGAGGCATCGCCAAGAATCGGGAACTCTTTGATCACAAGACGGATATTGCCGTCTTCGGCCAACAGGCTGGCCACCTCGGGCACGGCGCGGCGGCAATAGCCGCAACGGTAGTCCATGAACTCGACCAAGGTGATGTCGCCATCCGGATTGCCGCCCACCCAGCTATAGCCGTCATTGAACAGCTCATCCGCGTTCGAGGCGACCAGATCGCGGTCGGCCTGCTCCTGGGTCGCTGCGTTGCGCTCCTCCAGAATGGTGATCGCCTCAATGATCACTTCGGGGTTTTCCATCAGATACTCGCGCACCTGTGCTCCGAACTCTGCCTTTTCGGCGTCGCTGAGCGCGTTCAGGTCCAGCGCCTGCGCCGAAGTCGATATCAGGGAAAGCCCCAAAAGGGCGGGGGCTGCATGTTTCAGGATCATTTGCGTTTCCTTTTCGCTTTCTCTGCGCGTTTCGAGGCAATCAACACATCTTGTGCCCTTTGCCAACCCGGTGAGCCTTCGGGAAGTTGCCCGATGGCCCGTTTTGCGTGAATGCCTGCATCGGCCAGTCGGCCCTGCAAGGCGTATCGTTCTGCGGTGACGGTCGAGGCCATCCCTTTATTGCCCACCTTGGAATAGGCCACTCCCAAATCCCGCATCAGCCGCGCGTTGCGGTAGTCGCGGGCGCGGGCTTTCTCAAGCGCTTCCAACGCCGTGTCGGTCTGGCCCTGTAGCAGCAGCGCCCGTCCGTATCCGGCAAGGATCAGCGCGTCGTGCGGCGCCATTTCAACCGCTTGGGCATATGCATCAACAGCCTCGGATAATTGCCTGTTTTCCAGAAGGATTTGCCCTTTCAGTTCATAGTAGAAGGGATCTTCGGGTCGAATTTTCAAGGCTTCATCTATCGCTGCGCGCGCACGGGCCAGATCGCGATTCTGGTGATGGGCCGACGCCTCGCGCATCATTCTGATGTCGTAAGCCGTTTCCTCTTTCGCGCGGCGCATTGTCCAACTCGGAGAGCGCAGAAAGGCCGAGAGCTTGCCCTTCACCCGTGCAAACCAATAGTCGGCGGTTTCATTGGGTTGGGTCTGATCGCCAAACTCGTCCAGAAACGCCTCAGCCGCGCGCAAGCGGTCCCGGCTGGTGGGGTGCGAGCGCATATAGGGGTCTTGATTGGCCGTGCTCAGCAACTCCTGACCTGCGAATTTGCGGTGGATCGCGACCATCCCCTTGGGTGAGATTCCGGCCCACCGCAGATAGCTGGCCGCGCTGCGATCGGCCGAGGCTTCCTCGGCCCGCGTGTGCCCCAGAAAGCCGCGAATGGCCGCGCCTTGCGTGCCAGCTGCAATCCCGGCAGCGGCTTCCCCTCCGCCCGCGGCGGCTGCGATCAGAGCAAGCGCCGTGCCTAGGCTCGCTTTGCGCTGCGCGTCTTGCAGGTTTTGGTGACGGCGGGCCAGATGACCGTTGGCGATATGGGCGGCCTCGTGGGCGATGACGGCTTGCAGCATTTCGGGGCTGTCGACCGACAGGATCAGGCCGTAGTTCAGGTAGATCGCGTTGTAGTCGATCACGAAGGCGTTGAAGGTGGTGTCGTTGACCACCAGAATGCGCACCTGATTGGTGCTTAGCCCGGCTGCGCGCAGCACCGGAAAGGCCAGTTCACGCAGGCCGAACTCGATATCGGGATCGCGGATCAGGCTTTGGGCGTGGCTCTGCGCTGCCGCCGTCAGCCAGAGGACAGCCGCAAGTATCAGGGCCGGGATTGACGCCAGCCGGGATACGCGTTCAAAAGCCATGGCTGCAACATGGGAGATGGGCATGAGAAACTCAACCCGGTCCGGGGTCGATCCGTTTATTGTGATGGACGTGATGGAGGCCGCGCGCAAAGCCGAAGAGGCCGGACGCCACATCATTCATATGGAGGTTGGCCAGCCCGGAACCGGCGCCCCGAAAGGCGCGACCGAAGCCCTCGCCAAGGCAATGGAACAAGGCCCGTTGGGCTATACCGTCGCGCTTGGGCTGCCCGCCTTGCGACAGCGGATCGCGCAGATGTACGGCGAGTGGTACAATGTCGATCTGAACCCCGAACGGGTGGTGGTGACACCTGGGTCTTCCGGCGGGTTTTTGCTGGCCTTCACTGCGCTGTTAGACAGCGGGGATCGCGTGGGGATCGGCGCGCCGGGTTATCCGTCCTACCGTCAGATCCTCAAGGCGCTTGGGCTGGTGCCCGTCGACCTGCCGACCTTGCCCGAGAATCGGCTGCAACCGGTGCCTTCGGATTTTGCCGGACTTGATCTTCAGGGCCTGATGGTCGCGTCCCCCGCCAACCCGACCGGCACTATGTTGGATCATGCCTCGATGGGCGCGTTGATCGACGCCGCGCAGGGGCAGGGTGCCTCTTTCATCAGCGACGAGATCTACCACGGGCTGGAATATGAGGCCAAAGCCGTTACTGCGTTGGAGCTGACGGATGAGTGCTATGTGATCAACTCGTTCTCGAAATATTTCTCGATGACCGGTTGGCGGGTCGGCTGGATGGTCGTGCCCGAGGATCAGGTTCGCGTGGTTGAACGGATTGCCCAGAACATGTTTATCTGCGCGCCCCATGCCAGCCAGGTGGCCGCCTTGGCCGCGATGGATTGCGACGAGGAGCTGCAGGCCAATCTCGACGTCTACCGCCGCAACCGCGAGCTGATGCTTGTAGGGCTGCCAAAAGCCGGTTTCACGAATATCGCGCCACCTGACGGGGCATTCTACGTCTATGCCGATGTCTCTGACCTGACAGATGACAGCCGCGCCTTTGCAGCCGAGATTCTGGAAAAGGCCGGTGTCGCCGTCACGCCAGGTTTGGACTTCGATCCTGAGCGCGGACATACGACCCTGCGATTCTCCTACGCAAGGGCCACTGCCGATATTCAGGACGGGTTAGAGCGTCTGCGCAGCTTCATGGCCGAACGCGGCGCGTTGCAGCCGGTGTAAAGCGTTCACAAGAGGGGGCGGATGCGCTAGGGTCACGCTCAAACGATCTCGGGAAAACTTGAGGCCATGAGCAGGATTTTCTATTGCATCGCGCTGATCTGGGCGCTGTCCGGTGCCGCATTGGCGCAGGACTTCACTGCGTTGGCGCGCGTGCAGCCGGACCAAAGCCGCATCATCGATTCCGGTCGCACGGCGGTTCAGGTCGACCTTGGTGTCAGTCAGGGTGTGCCTTACCGCATTTTCACGCTGCGCGATCCCTACCGCATGGTTCTCGACTTTCAGGAGGTCGACTGGACCGGCCTCAACGCCGAAGAATTTCTGCAAACCGACCGGATAAGCGGCGTGCAGTTCGGGGCCTATGTCCCCGGCTGGTCCCGTATGGTGCTGGAACTGGGCGCACCGATGGCGGTGGACACGGCCGAGTTGCGTTTGGATGAGGCCTCGGGCGCGGCGCTGTTGACCCTTCAATTGGTCGGTACCGATTTTGACACGTTCAACGCGTCCGCTGGCGTGCCGCAGAACCACGGCTGGGATCTTCCAGAACCCGCCGTCACCACGTCCGAGGTCCCGCGCAATGTGGCGCAGGTCATGCGGGTGATGCTGGACCCCGGCCATGGCGGTATCGACCCGGGCGCCGAATTCGGTGGCATTGACGAGAAAACCATGATGCTGACCTTCGCGCGTGAACTACGTGAATTACTATTAAGGTCAGGTGGTTACGAGGTGGTGCTGACGCGGGTAGAGGATCAGTTCGTCTCACTAGAGCGTCGTATCGCTCTGGCACACAGGGCGGGTGCAGATGTGTTTATCTCGCTGCATGCCGATTCCCTCTCCGACGGGCAGGCCCACGGCGCGGCGGTCTATACCTTGTCCGAGGATGCCTCGGACGTGGCCAGCGTCAAACTGGCCGAGCGCCATGATCGGGGCGATCTTTTGTCTGGGGTCGATCTGAACGGGGCAGATGATCAGGTCACCGATGTGCTGCTGGATATGGCGCGGCAGGAGACCAAACCCCGCACCACATCACTTGCTGGCGCGATTGCCAATGGCATGGCGCAACAGGGCGGGCCGATGAATCGTAAACCGCTGCGCACCGCATCGTTTTCGGTGCTGAAGGCGGCAGACATACCGTCCGTTCTGGTCGAACTTGGGTTTCTTTCCAGCCCCAGAGACTTGAAAAACATCAAAGATCCCGAATGGCGCGCCAAAATGGCGCTGGGGATTTATCAGGGGCTCGAGGACTGGCGGCAGCAAGATGTGATCAGGCGGTCCTTGATTGGACAGTGACCTGACGACGCAAAACGGCTAGAATGCGCTTGTGGTTTTGACCCTCGGGCTTGGCATCCCTATATAGGCGGCAGCGCGAAAAAAAGGCAGTGACGTGATCCGGTTCATTCTATCGATTTTCGGGGCAGTTTTCAGCCTCGTGACTTTGGGTATCTTCATGGTTGCGCTGGTGATCGGCGCGGTCTTTTGGATGTATGGCCGCGACCTGCCCAGCCACGAGTCGCTGGCTCAGTACAAGCCGCCCACGATCAGCCGGATCTATTCCGGTGAGGGTCAGTTGATCGACGAGTTCGCTCAGGAACGTCGTCTGTTCACCCCGTCCGAGGAAATCCCCGACCTGGTGAAACAGGCCTTCATTTCTGCGGAAGACAAGAATTTCTACACCCATCAGGGCTATGATCCACGCGGCATCATCGCTGCTGGTGTCGAAGCTGTACGCACCAAAGGTGAAACTGTTCGCGGTGCCTCGACCATCACGCAGCAGGTGATGAAGAACTTCCTTCTGTCAGGCGACCGCCGGGCTGAGCGCAAGATCAAGGAAATCATCCTCGCCACCCGGCTTGAGGATACGCTCGACAAGGAACAGATCCTCGAGCTTTATATGAACGAGATCTTTCTGGGTCAGAATTCCTATGGCGTGACCGCTGCGGCGCAGACCTATTTTAACAAAACCCTGCAGGAACTGGCCCCGCATGAGGCCGCGATGCTGGCCGCGATGCCCAAGGCGCCGTCGGACTATCACCCGGTCCGTCAAAAGGAACGCCTGCTGGCTCGCCGCAACTATGTTCTGCGCGAGATGAACCAGAACGGCTACATTGATCAGGCGACTTATGAGACCGAGGTCGAGATGCCTCTGCGTTCGGTTCAGAACGGGGATTTCGAAAGCTTCCGCACTGCCTTGCCGCCGCGCGATTACTTCACCGATGAAATCCGCCGTCAGCTGAGCGAAGACTTTGGCGAGGGTGAGTTCTTTACCGGCGGTTTCACCGTACGAGCCTCGGTCGACGAAGAAATGCAGGTCGAGGCCGCGCGTGCGCTGCGTGAGGCATTGCAGAAATACGACCTGTCACGCGGTAGATGGCGTGGCACGGGCGAGGTGATCGCCGAAGAACAGTTGGCGGATGAAGCCCAATGGCGCGATGCGCTGGCGCAGATGGAGATCCCCCGTGACGTCGTCCTGCCGACCCAGTGGTACCCGGCCGTTGTGCTGGATGTGGCTGAGCAACAATTGACCGTCGGAATCGAGGATGGCCCCGCCGATGGCACCATTCCTCGCTCTGACATCAAGTGGATGCAGGGCAACTTCTTCGACAATTTCAAACGTGGCGACGTGATCCTTGTCATGGCCGGGGAAGAGGGCCAATGGTCCGCCCGTCAGGTGCCCGAAGTGCAGGGTGGCTTTGTCGCGATGGACGTGAACTCGGGCCGTGTTCTGGCGATGCAGGGCGGGTTCTCGTATCAAGATACCGTGTTCAACCGCGCCACGCAGGCGCAGCGCCAGCCGGGGTCTTCATTCAAGCCGTTCGTTTACGCCGCCGCGCTCGACAGTGGCTATAGCCCGGCGACGATCGTTGTGGACGCGCCGATTGAGGTGAATACACCGCAGGGCCTGTGGCGCCCCAAGAACTCGTCGAACAAGTTCTACGGCCCGACACCGCTGCGCACCGGGATCGAACAGTCGCGGAACCTGATGACCATCCGTCTGGCGCAAGAGGTCACGATGCCCGTCGTTGCGGGTTATGCGGAACGGTTTGGTGTCTATGAACGGATGGGTGCGTTCTTGGCCAACTCGCTCGGGTCCGAAGAAACCACACTGTATAAAATGGTTGCGGCCTACGCGATGTTCGCAAATGGCGGTGAGCGGGTCGAACCTACTCTGGTCGATCGGATTCAGGACCGCTTTGGCAAGACAATCTATCGCCATGACGATCGCCAGTGCCTCGATTGCAACTCGACCTGGTTGGAGCAAAACGAGTCGCCGACCATCGAGACCAACCGCTCGCAGGTCATGGATGCGATTACCGCCTATCAGCTGACCTCGATGATGAAGGGTGTTGTGGATCGCGGGACAGCGTCGCGCTATGTCAACCTGCCGGTGCCGACGGCGGGCAAGACCGGAACGACCAACGAATCCAAGGATGCGTGGTTCATCGGCTTCACCTCGAACATCGTGGCCGGTTGCTATATCGGTTATGACCGTCCGCGTCCGATGGGCCGGGGGGCTTATGGTGGCACCATGTGCGGGCCGGTCTTCCAGAGCTTCATGGAAAAAGCCGTTGAGAAATACGGCGGTGGTCCGTTCGAAGTGCCCGAGGGTGGTCACTTCATCAAGATCGACCGTTTCAGTGGCGCGCGCCTGCCTGATGACGCATCCGGCGAATATGTCGTGGCCGAGTTCTTCCGGGATGGTGTGGATGGGTTTATCGACCGCGTTTATGACGGCGGCTTTGCCATCGGATCGGACCTTCCGCTGTTCGAAGAGGCGCAACGCGCGGGCGTTCAGGTGCAGACCTCGACGGGCAGCACTGTCACTGTTGGCCCCAAAGCCTCGCAAGGGGATTTGAGTACCGGCGGCCTTTACTGATCGCTTCGTGAAATCTCTTTCGGCCAGACGTGCAATCCCGTCTGGCCCGTCTTGTGGTGGCCTTCCGCTCTTGCTATCACGCAGTCCTGTTTGACCAAGTTGGGGCAAGACCATGCGCGCCGAAACCCAGAATATCGTGGCGGAAATCGAAAAGTCACTAGAGCTGCTGGCGCAGCGCATGGACTATGAAACCGCGCCCCATCGGCTTGAGGAATTCAACGCGCGGGTCGAGGATCCGAACCTGTGGGACAGCCCCGAGAACGCACAGAAACTGATGCGCGAACGGCAGATGCTGGTCGACGCGATCGAGACCTACGAGTCCATCAAAACCGATCTCAGCGACAATATCGAGCTGATCGAGCTGGGCGAGATGGAAGAGGATGAAGAGGTTGTTCAGGACGCCGAAGCCTCGATCAAGTCTCTGAAGGACAAAGCCGCCAAGAAAGAGCTGGAGGCTCTGCTCGATGGCGAGGCTGACAGCAACGATACCTTCCTCGAGATCAACTCGGGCGCGGGTGGGACCGAGAGCTGTGACTGGGCCTCGATGCTGGCGCGGATGTATGTGCGTTGGGCGGAAAAGAAGGGCTACACGGTCGAGCTGCAATCCGAGACAGCCGGCGAAGAAGCCGGGATCAAGTCGGCGGCCTACAAGATTTCGGGTCACAATGCCTATGGCTGGCTGAAATCGGAAAGCGGCGTGCATCGTCTGGTGCGAATCTCGCCTTATGACTCGGCGGCCAAGCGGCATACATCGTTCAGTTCGGTCTGGGTTTACCCCGTGGTCGACGACAATATCGAGATTGAGGTGAACCCAGCCGATATTCGTATTGATACCTATCGGTCCTCGGGAGCGGGTGGACAGCACGTGAACACCACGGACTCGGCGGTGCGGATCACGCACATCCCGACCGGGATTGTTGTGACCTCATCCGAGAAGTCGCAGCACCAGAACCGCGATATTGCCATGAAAGCGCTGAAATCGCGCCTCTACCAACAAGAGCTGGACCGTCGGAACGCCGATATCAACGCGGCGCATGAGGCAAAGGGGGATGCGGGCTGGGGCAACCAGATCCGATCCTACGTCTTGCAGCCTTATCAGATGGTGAAGGATCTGCGGACCAATCATGAGACCTCGGATACCAAAGGTGTTTTGGACGGAGATCTGGATGGGTTCATGGCGGCGACGCTGGCGTTGAACGTGGCGGGCAAAAGCCGGTCCGAGGCGCAGGGCGACTAAGTCTGGGCAGGGGGCGCTGCCCCCGCCGCGGCAAGCCGCGACTCCCCCGAGATATTTTTAGCCAGATGAAGGGGATCCGGGTGGTGCTTAGCCATTCGGGAAAAGATGTATTTAAACAATGGGTTTTATTGGTCGGGGTGCGCGGCTAGGCTGGATTTGAACCAAACAGATCGAGGTGATTGAAACCCGGATGGATATCACTCAGCTTTCCGCAAAGACGCTGGTCGATCAGTTGTCATCTGGTGCTGTTTCAGCGGTCGAGGTGATGGCTGCGACGCTGGAGCGGGTCGAGGCCGTGAATGGAACGGTCAATGCGATTGTGGCGCTGCGCGATGCGGATGATCTGATGGCCGAGGCGGCGGCAATGGATACGGGTCCCAAGCGGGGGCCATTGCATGGGTTGCCGATTGCGGTGAAGGATCTGGTCAATGTCGCCGGGATAGTGTCATCGCAGGGATCGCCACTGTTTCGTGATTTTGTGCCCGAACAGGACGATCTGATCGCGGCGCGGATGCGCGCGGCTGGGGCAATCTTGATTGGCAAGACTAACTCACCCGAGTTTGGGCTTGGCTCGCACACGTTCAACCCTGTCTATGGAGCAACCCGGAACCCTTATGATGGGGCGCGTACCTGTGGGGGGTCGTCTGGTGGCGCGGCGGTTGCGTTGGCGACTGGGATGGTCGCGTTGGCCGATGGCTCGGACATGATGGGAAGCCTGCGCAACCCGGCCGCGTGGAACAACGTTTACGGATTTCGCCCCAGCTGGGGGCGGGTGCCGTCGGAACCCGTTGGAGAAGGGTTTCTGCATCAGTTGTCGACTCTGGGGCCAATGGCGCGCAGCCCTGAGGATTTGGGGCTTTTGCTCGACGTGATCTCGGGCGCTGATCCCCGGTCACCTTTGGTCTCGGATGCCGGGCACGTGAGTCCCGTTCAAGCCGCTGATCTGCGCGGGGCGCGGATTGGGTGGTTGGGAGATTGGGGCGACGCATTTCCGTTTGAGGACGGCATTCTGGACCTTTGCCGCGATGCCCTAAGCGTTTTCGAAGACCTGGGTGCAGTGGTCGAAGATGTGTCTGCGCCCTTCGATGCCGAAAAGATGTGGGACAGTTGGATTACCCTGCGGTCCTGGGCGGTGGCGGCGGGATTGCAGCCGTTGCAGGGCAAATCAGAGGCCTTGAAGGACAGCGCACAGTGGGAGTTGGAGCGTGGCCTGATGCTATCCGCCATGCAGGTGCACGAGGCCAGCGTTACCCGGTCGGAGTGGTTCCGGCGGGCGGCTGGGCTGTTTCAGGACTATGATGTTTTGGTTCTGCCGGCCGCACAGGTCTGGCCCTTCGATATCGAGACGCCGTATCCGCGTGAGATCATGGGGCGAGTGATGGATACCTATCATCGCTGGATGCAGGTGACAGTGCCGGTCAGCCTGATTGGCTTGCCCTGTCTGGCTGCGCCTGCCGGGTTCGGAGCGGAAGGCCTGCCAATGGGCTTTCAGCTATTGGGACCCAAAGGGTCGGATGCGCGGCTGCTGTCCATGGGGGCGGCGTATCACGAGGCAACGACATGGCCGCAGAAAAGGCCCGCGATGAGATAGGGCCAGACGGGGAGGAGAAACAGATGGAAAGACCTTTCGGAGCGCCTCAGATGCGCCCTGTTGACAGTGGGATGCTAAAACAGGCGATGCGGCGGGCGTGGGTTGACCTTCGCAGGGCGCCGCTGTTCGGCTTGATATTTGCGGGGTTCTATGTGTTGGCGGGCTGGGCGATCGCTTGGGTGACCCTCCGGACAGGAACAAGCTATTGGTTGGTCCTCGCCGCGATCGGGTTCCCTCTGATCGGTCCGTTTGCGGCAGTCGGGCTATATGAGGTGTCGCGTCGTTTGGAGGCCGGAGAGGAGCTTGATTTTAACGCGATATTCGGGGTTGTGCTGCAGCAGAGCCGTCGCCAGCTGCCCTCCATATGCGCGATCATTGTGGTTATGTTTCTGTTCTGGTTCTTTCTGGGCCACATGATCTTTGCCCTGTTCATGGGGCTGTCGACGCTTACGAACGTGTCCTCCTCGCTCGAAGTGTATCTGACGGCAAACGGGTTGATGATGCTGGCCGTAGGGTCGGCCGTCGGGGCGGTCTTTGCCACCATCCTCTATATGATCACCGTACTGTCGATCCCGATGCTGCTGGACCGCGAACTGGATTTTGTGACGGCAATGATCGAAAGTTTCTCCTACGTGAGGGACAACTTTCCGGTCATGATCGGGTGGGGCATTTTCATCGCCGTGCTGACGTTTGTCGCGATGGTGCCATGGTTCTTGGGACTGCTTCTGGTGCTGCCGCTTTTAGGTCATGCAAGCTGGCACCTGTATCGCCTGATCTGCGAGGATGGCCCGAGCTAGCGCCGTTCGTCGGGCCTGTTGGCCCGCATCAGCTTGCGCGCGACACCAAGCGCATCTGTTGCATCCTGCCCCAATCGGGTCAGGGTCACGGCGCGCGCGTCGTCTTTGTCCGGGCGGGTGTAGCTTGTGCCTTGCCAGAGGGTATCTTTCTTGCTGACCACATAGACCCGGCTGTTCTGGCCGTTACGACCGGAAATCAGCATGTAGACATAGTCGCCGGAACAGCTTGCTATGCCGCGCACCTCTCGTGCAATGGATGGGCTGCCGGGCATGGCGCTGCGCGGTGTGAAGCCTCGGATCAACGTGCATTGCGGCAGCCTTTTCGCGTGCAATACGATGGACGTTCGGGTGTCCGTCGCCGCATAAAAACCCGGTGGAAAGGTGCAGTCATGTGTGGCCTGGGCGCCCGAGCCGAGGAATTGCGTCAGAGTGGCGTTCACATGATGCGTATTGGCATCCGGGATGTCGTCAAGCGGGGTGAGAACGATGCGGGCATCCACATCAAAGAAGCGACACATCCGGTCCAGAACATCCGCGCGCGGAAAACTCTCGCCCGCAAGATATCTGTTGAATTGAGTTCGGTTGATGCCCAGTTCGCGGCACAATGCCGAAATCGAAGGGTAGTTTCGTGCCAAGCGTCTGAGGTTTGCACCGAACATGGCGCGAAGTTCGTCCGGGCTGCGCGTATCCTCTGGCATCGGTTCCCCCTGCATCGGCGGTTTCAGTCGTGAAAACAGCGGTGCGGACCGGCGGACCGGATGTGTGACCGAAATCGTAAAGATGACCCCAAAGCAACGTTTCCCCACGCCGCGTTGCACTTGAGATGCTAATCGGACGTAGGGTAAAGGCAATAGGTATTTGTCTGCTGGTGGTGATCTTTATGGTTTATTTGCAGGCTTTTTTTTAATGAAGTATCAAATGGGTACTTGTTGTAAAAAGCGAAAGGTCCCAGCGGTACCCTGCCGGGACCTTGCAACTGTCAGTCGCCGCGCAACAGGGCGGCCACGCCAGTTCTGGCGATTTCGACGAGCCCCAACGGGCGCATGAGGTCAGCAAAAGCATCGATCTTGTCGGGCGCGCCCGTGATCTCAAATATGAACGAGTTCAACGTGCTGTCGACCACATTGGCGCGGAAAATATCGGCCAGACGCAGCGCCTCGACCCGCTTGTCGCCTTCGCCAACAACCTTGATGATCGCCAGTTCCCGCTCGACCGAAGGGCCTTCGACTGTCAGGTCATGGACCTCGTGAACTGGTACGATGCGGCCCAATTGGGTCTTTATCTGCTCGATCACCTGCGGGGTACCGGTGGTCACGATGGTGATGCGGCTGAGGTGTCCTGTATGGTCGACCTCGGCCACGGTCAGGCTTTCGATGTTATAACCACGGCCCGAGAACAGGCCGATCACGCGGGCTAGAACGCCTGGCTCGTTCTCTACCAGAACCGCAATCGTATGGCGCTCCTGCACGTCCGAAAAGGTCGGGCGTAGGTTATAGGCCGAGTGGCGGGTGGAGCCTTTTTTGATATGTAGGGCAGACATTTATGTCCCTTTCATCATCTTGCGAAAACCGGGCGTCGGGCGCCCGGTCAATTCCGACGAATGTTGTTAAACCAGAACCGAACCTTTGGAATCGATCACGCCCTGCGTTTCGGCCTCGCCCAGCAGCATCTCGTTATGAGCTTTGCCCGACGGGATCATGGGGAAGCAGTTCTCGTGCTTTTCTACAAGGCAATCAAAGATCACCGGGCCGTCATAGTTGATCATCTCCATGATCGCGTCGTCCAGATCGGCTGGGTCGGAACACAGGATGCCCTTGGCCCCGAAGGCCTCGGCGAGTTTGACGAAATCGGGCAGGGCTTCGGACCACGAATGTGAGTAGCGCTCACCATGCAGCAGCTCTTGCCATTGGCGGACCATGCCGAGGCGTTCGTTGTTCAGGATGAACTGTTTCACCGGCAGGCGGTACTGAACGGCGGTGCCCATTTCCTGCATGTTCATCAGCCACGAAGCCTCACCCGCGACGTTGATGACCAACGCATCCGGATGCGCCATCTGCACACCGATCGAAGCCGGAGTGCCGTAGCCCATCGTGCCCAGACCGCCTGAGGTCATCCAGCGGTTGGGGTCCTCGAACCCAAGGTACTGCGCGGCCCACATCTGGTGCTGACCAACTTCGGTCGTGATGTAGCGATCGTGGTTTTTCGTCAGCTCTTCAAGGCGTTGCAGCGCGTATTGCGGTTTGATGGTCTTCTCGCTGTTGGTGTAGGCAAGGCAGTTGACCTTGCGCCAGTCGGCAATCTGCTCCTGCCACTTGGCGACCGAGGCCGCATCGGTCTTGCGACCGCGCGATTTCCAGACCTTCAAAATATCTTCCAGAACATGCGCAACATCGCCGACGATCGGGATGTCGACGCGGATCACCTTGTTGATCGAAGACGGATCAATGTCGATATGCGCCTTTTTCGAGTTCGGTGAGAACGCGTCGATGCGGCCGGTGATCCGGTCGTCGAACCGAGCGCCGATGTTGATCATCAGGTCACAGTCATGCATCGCCAGGTTGGCCTCATAGAGACCATGCATCCCCAGCATGCCCAGCCAGTTCTCACCCGAGGCCGGGTAAGCGCCAAGGCCCATCAGGGTCGAGGTGATCGGGAAACCCGTCGCATCCACCAGCTCACGCAGCAATTGACTGGCTGCGGGGCCCGAGTTGATGACGCCGCCGCCGGTGTAGAAAACGGGTTTCTTGGCGATCTCCATCGCAGCGACCAGTTCGGTGATCTCTTCCAGATCGCCCTTCAGAACAGGCTGATAGCGAGAGGTCGAGGTCTTGGGGCCAGTATAGTCTCCGGATGCAAACTGCACGTCCTTGGGAATGTCGATCAGCACCGGACCCGGACGGCCCGAGGTGGCGACGTGGAACGCCTCGTGCATGGTTTCGGCCAGCGAATCCGTGTCCTTCACCAGCCAGTTATGCTTGGTGCAGGGGCGGGTGATGCCAACGGTGTCGGCCTCTTGGAACGCATCCGAGCCGATCATGAAGGTCGGGACCTGACCGGTCAGAACAATGATCGGGATCGAGTCCATCAGCGCATCCGTCAAACCGGTGACCGCATTGGTCGCGCCGGGGCCGGATGTCACAAGCGCAACGCCGGGTTTGCCCGTCGAGCGGGCATAGCCTTCGGCCGCGTGGACCGCGCCTTGCTCATGCCGCACCAGGACGTGGCGAATGTCGTTTTGCAGAAAGATCTCATCATAGATCGGTAGGACGGCGCCACCGGGATATCCGAATACTGTGTCCACGCCCTGATCCTTGAGGGCCTGAACCACCATCTTTGCGCCGGTCATCTCACGTGTCATCTGCTTTGCTCCGTTCGCGACATGTGTCTTGCGTTTGCCAAAAAAAAGCCCCCGAGTTTTTCGGAGGCGCATGGGTTCGATTGTGGTTTTCCGTTACCGGCCCATACGCGTGTTTCCTACGATTACGACTAGCGTGTTCATCGCCAGAGGCTCCTTATCAGCTTGCAGGGGACATTATGTTCGGCACGACGGAGCGTCAACAGTCAATCGTATGAATTTCATGACCGGATTGATGAATTTTGCGACATTTTGTTGCGCAAAATGCCGCATGTCGGGAATTTCCGGTAAAACCATAGGGCGCGCGCGGTGTTTTGACGGATTTCCGACTTGTCCAAAACCGCCAACGCGATGTCTGAAATGAACCAGAAGCGCGTCATGTGCTGCGGCAGGCTGCCTTTTATGAGGGGCAAATAGGGAGGTCGGCCTTGCTGCAGGAACTCGTGGATTTGGGGCGCTATCCGATTGATCGTCCGGACTCGACCGCGTACCGCCAGTTGATCGGTGATCTGCGCCGAGAGCTTGAGCATGACGGTTGCGCGGTTCTGCCGGGATTTGTGCATGAGGGCGGGTTGGAGCAGTTACTGGTAGAGGCAGATGCCGTCGCGCCCAAGGCTCATCGGTCTTTCAACCGTACGAATGTTTATTTCACCAAGGATGACCCCAGCTATGGGATCGGGCATCCGGTGCGTCGGTTCTATGATAGGTCGAATGCGTTTGTACCTGCAGACAATTTCCCCGGATCGGGTCCTCTGCGGCGTATTTATGAGTTTGACGGTTTTCTGCCGTTCATTCGCGATGCGCTGGATGAGCCTGAGGATCGGTTCTTTCGCTATGATGATCCGCTGGCGGATGTCATCATCAACGTCGTGGAAGAGGGGCAGGGGTTTCCCTGGCATTTCGACACCAACAACTACACGGTGACCTTGGCCATTCAGAACGCCGAGACAGGCGGCGCGTTTGAATATGCCCCGGATCTACGCAGTTCTGAGGATGAGAATTTTTCGGCGGTAAGAAGAGTTCTGGATGGCGATATGCAGGCCGTTCACCGGATCGACTTGCAGCCCGGTGATCTGCAAATATTCAAGGGTCGCTATGCCTTGCATCGTGTTGCGCCGGTTGAAGGCGCGCGCAAGCGCTACGTTGGCATCTTCTCATTTGTGGACACCGAAGGCATGTGTGGCGGGGTTGAGAGGACGCGGCAGCTCTATGGTCGGGTTCTGCCGCATCACTACGCGCGAGAGGGCCGCCGGGCCGATGAATTATTGGACTGAGTTGCCGACACAGGTAGGTTAGGGCCCATTCAGGGAGGGCTTTGGCATGGCGCGTATACTGCAACTCACTCCGTTTGTTTTGTGTTCGTCGTTGCAGAACCAGATTGATTTCTATTGTGAGCGCTTGGGATTCAGCTGCGGGTTTCGACAGGACAATTATGCTTTTCTTTCGCGCGGACCGTTGGCTATTCGGCTGCTGGAATGCCCGCCGCGAGACGATGGCAAGCTGCTGGGGGAAGAGCAGTCCTTCTACATAGATGTCGAGGGGGTTGATGCGCTGTATGACAGCCTCAAACCGGGGTTGGAAGATCTGCCCGACGGACGTGTGCGCTCTCCGTTTGATCAGCCGTACCAGCAACGCGAGTTTCACGTCATTGACGAGGATGGGACATTGATCTTTTTCGGCGAGGATATCAGGCCGCGCGGGTAGCCCTCCCGCCCATCGTCAACGCGCCTGCGGCGCGCCTCCTCTGGTTGGGCCGGGCAGCGCGTGCCGCGCTGTGGGTGGCTCAGAAGCCGACGCCGGTACCCTGCAATACGCCATGTTCCAGCGCATAACGGGTCAGGCCTGCTGTAGAGGAGATGCCCAGTTTGCGTTTGATGTTCTTTCGGTGCGTCTCGACAGTCCGGACCGAGATATCGAGTGCCAGGGCGACTTCTTTGTTGGATTTTCCCTGCGCAAGTTCAAGAAGGATGGTCTGTTCGCGCCCGGTAAGGGCTTCGCGGGCGCTGTCGCCTTTGGGCTTCAAGGACCCGCTGGCGCCGGTGCATAGATATTGCTCGCCCTTCATCACGGCATCAATCGCCTCTTTGATCTCATCCGTGGGGACGTCTTTCAGCACATAGCCTTTGGCGCCGTGGCTGAGCGCGGTTGAGATGTATTCGGGGCTGTCATGCATCGACAGGATCAGAATGCGGGTTTCGGGCAGGCGTTCGAGGATCAGTTCGGTCGCGCTCAGGCCGCCGAGACCGGGCATGTTGAGGTCCATCAGGATCACGTCGGGTGTCAACTCGGCCGCGTGATCAACCGCGGCCTGACCGCTGCCCAGAGTGCCGACGACCTCTATCTCATCATAGCTTTCGAGGATCGACTGGATGCCCTCGGCCACCATGGGGTGATCGTCGACAATGAGGACTCGGATGGTCATGTCCCGGCCTTTCGGTTCGGTGTTGCGTCTTCCTGCGGCGGCAGCAGGTGGCTGAGGGGCAGGCTGACTTCGATCACCGTGCCCCCGTGCGGGCCGCGTGATGACAGAATACGCAACGTGCCGTCAAGCTGTTCGATCCGTTCCTGCATGTTGCGTAGCCCGATGCCGGTGCCGCTCTGATCCGGTTCAGAGCGCAGCCCGCGCCCGTCATCAGTGATCCGCATGGTCGCGCCTTTCTTGTGCCCGCGCAAGTCGATTGTAACATGCGAGGCGTCTGCGTGGCGCTCAATATTGGTCAAAGCTTCTTGAGCGATGCGGTAGAGGGCGATCTTGCTGTCCTGATCCAGCCGGTTGCGGAAGACAACGGTCGAAAACTCGGTTTCGATCCCTGTGCGCTCGCGGAAGTCATCGGTCAACGCCTTGAGGGCCGGGCCGAGGCCTAGATCATCCAGCACGCCGGGGCGTAGGTCGCGGCTGATGCGGCGTACTTCGGTGATCGCCGTGCCGAGATGATCAATGCCCTTGTCCAATGGGGCCTGCGCGCCCGCGTCATCGCCTCGGGACAAGCGCCTTCGCGCATTATCAAGAGCATAGCGGACACCGACAAGAATCTGGCTGATCCCGTCATGCAGCTCGCGCGCGACCCGGCCGCGTTCTTCTTCCTGAGCGTCGAACACTCGCTGGGTCAGCTCTTTCAGCTTTGCATCGGCCAGCCGCCGCTCGCGTATGTTCAGCAACATGCCCGAGGCAAAGACGATCAGGACTGAGGCTACAACGATGGCGCCAATATACATGAAGGTGCGTTGGACCCGGTCCTCGACCTCCGCGCGGGCATTGGCGACGGTTGCCAATATGTCGTCGATGAAGACACCGGTGCCCACGGCCCAACGCCAATCCTGCAGGCCCACAACATAGGCGATCATCTGCGCCTCTTCCCCGGTCGAGGGCTTTTCCCACATGAAACTGTGCCAGCCTGCACCTTGGCGTGCGAGACGGATGAACTCATCCACGACCGGAGTACCGTCGCTGTCGGTCAGACCGTCCCAATTGCGGTTGATGAACTGGGTCTGGCGGGGGCTGACCAAGTTCGTGCCGTCATAGTCATAGACAAAGAAGAACCCGTCCTGCCCGTAGATCATCGCCGACAGAATCTGAGTTACCAGCGTTTTGGCGACGTCATCGTCAGGTTCAGCGCGCCCGTAGATATAGGCAAACCCGTTGCGCGCCTGTGTGACGTAGTTCTTCAGTTCTTCCTTCTTGGCCTCGATCAGGCGTAGCTCCAGCGCCTGTATTTCGCGCTCGGATGTCGCTCGGGCCTGATAGGCGACCAGAAAGGCAATGGCCGCGACGGCAACGACCAGAGGGATGGCCGCAACCAAAGACAGTTTCTGCGCATAGGTCAGCGAAACCAGATGTCGGAGTCTTTGCATGGTCGAATCGATACGCAAGCGGCGGCGAAAATGCAAAAAGATTGAGCGTTTCTGGGGGTAAATGCCCTCGGGAACGTGGGATGGCTGGCTTTTTTGCCGATTTTATCTGCGAAAAACGGGCAGAAATTCGGGTTTCTACGCAGTAGTAGGTATTCCCTTTCATATCCCTGCCTCTAGGCTCCGATCCATTGAAAGCGACAGGCCCGGACACCTCCGGGTGATGACTTATGAAGGGGAGGAACACTCATATGGATCGTCGTTCATTTCTGAAGAAATCTGCTCTGGGCGGCTCGGCTGCTGCGGCAACCGCACTGGCGGCACCGGCTTATGCGCAGGGTCAGCGGACCCTGACCATGGTTACCTCGTGGGGTCGTGGTCTGGCCGGGGTGTTCGACAGCGCACAGCGCTGCGCCGATAGCATCAACGCGATGTCCGATGGCAGCCTGAACGTAGAAATCAAGGCCGCAGGCGAACTGGTTGGCGCGTTCGAAGTGTTCGACGCCGTTTCGTCCGGTCAGGCCGACATGTACCACGCGGCTGACTACTACTTTGTGGGTCAGCACCCAGGCTATGCCTTCTTCACCGCTGTTCCGTTCGGCATGACCGCGCAGGAACTGGTGAACTGGTACTACCACGACGGCGGCATGGAGCTGCATGACGAGCTGGGCTCGATCTTCGGCCTGAAGTCCTTCCTGGCGGGTAACACCGGCGCGCAGGCAGGCGGCTGGTACTCGAAAGAGATCAACGGCCCCGAGGATTTCCAGGGTCTGAAGTTCCGTATGCCAGGTCTGGGTGGCCAGGCACTTGGCAAACTGGGCGCATCGGTTCAGAACATTCCGGGTTCCGAAGTGTATCAGGCGCTGTCCTCGGGTGCGATTGACGGCACCGAGTGGATCGGCCCCTGGGCGGACGAAAAAGCGGGCTTCCAGGAAATCACCAAGACCTACTACACCGCGGGCTTCCACGAGCCGGGCGCAGGTCTGTCGCTGGCGACCAACCGCGACGTGTTCGACGAACTGACACCGGCCCAGCAGAAGATCATCGAGATCGCAGCGGCCGAAGCGCACCAGTGGAACCTGGCGCAGTTCCTGGCCAACAACGGTGCAGCTCTGCAGCGTCTGCAGTCGGGTGGCGTGAAGGTCATGGAATTCCCAGACAGCGTTTGGGATGCGTTCGGTCAGGCTTCGCAAGAGGTTCTGGACGAGAACATGGGCGACGAGCTGTTCAAGAAGATCCACGACAGTGCAATGGCATCGATGGCATCGTCCTCGGGCTGGTTGAACCTGTCGTCGGGTGCTTACACCGCTCAGCGCGACCGCGTTCGCGGCTAATCCCAAGTGAACTGACAAAACGGTTTCCCCGCAATCGCGGGGGAGCCTTTCTTGTTGCATATGCGCGGACCCATCATGCCGCTATAATTTGCAGTGCAACTGACGTGACCCGGGGACAACATGCAGGACGATAACGGTATCTCGTTTTTCGGCGCCCTGTGGAATGGACTGATCTGGTTCATTCAGAACATTGCCGAAGCCTTCTATAATTTTGGATATGCGATCACGCATCCGCAGCTGTGGCTGGATTGGTCCGACAAAGAATCCATCATGCGCTTTGTCTACTACGGAGGCTCGGTCGAGTTCTTCTTCGTGGTGTTCACGCTGTTTCTGGTTCTTACGGCCATCGGCCTCTACTACCGAAACGTGATGTGGGGCATGGTGCGCGGACTGGAGGCTTTCGCCAACACGACCGGACGTTTCTTTGCCTGGGCGGGTTTGCTTATGGTGATCCAGCAGATCGTTATCGTGTTCATGCAGCGGGTCTTTGCCCGGCCTGACATGTCCTTTGGCCTGGGTATTCCCTTCAATCAGGACATCAGTTGGTTTGCCGAAGAGCTGAAGCTCTATAACGCGATGGTCGTCTGCCTGTGCTGCACCTACACCTTCGTGCAGGGCGGGCATGTGCGGGTTGACCTGATCTATGCCGGTATCAGCCACCGCGCCAAGCGGGTGGTCGATATGTGCGGAGCGGTATTGTTCATGATGCCGATGGCCGTGCTGACCTGGATGTATGGCTGGTACTTCATGTGGCGGCACCTGATCGTACCGAAACCCTCTGCCAGTGACACACTGGACAGGCTGGTGGCCAAGTCGCGCGCCCTGCGCTGGAACGTGGAAACCATCGGCTTCAGCCCGAACGGTTTCAACGCGTATTTCCTGTTCAAAATCCTGCTCGTGATCTTTGCGGGCATGGTGTTCCTGCACGCGGTTGCCTTCCTGTGGCGGTCGTATCTGGAATACGTGGAAGGGCCGGAAAGCGCCGGAAAATACCTCGACAAGGATAGCCTTGGTGAGGGTGAAGAAGCCTACGAAGGCGCACATTAAGGACGGAGACCAAGACAATGCTATTCGGACTTGATGGCGTCGAGATAGGCCTCATTATCGTATTCTTTTGCCTTTTCGGAGGCATTCTCTCAGGCTTCCCGGTGGCCTTCGCCATCGGTGGAGCGGGTGTGATCTCCTTCGGGATCATCGCCGCGCTGGACAGCGCTGGACTGCTTATCCACCAGGCGATTGACACTGGTTCACAAGCTTACCGAGACCTGGTGAATTCGGGGGTCAAACCCGATACGGTCTCGGTCTTCCGATACCCGGACTTACCAAGGATAGGCGAGCCGGTCTTCCCCTCGGGATGGGAAACCGCGCTGGACCGAAACGTTTCCTTCATCGTCAACCGCATGAACGAACGGGTTCTGGCCGGTCAGTCGATTGAGACCCTTCTGGCCGTTTTGATGTTCGTTCTGATGGGCATCACGCTGGAGCGTTCCAAGATCGCAAACGACCTGTTGACAACGATGGCACGTGTCTTTGGCCCGCTGCCCGGTGGTCTGGCCGTGTCGATTGTTGTTGTGGGTGCGTTTCTGGCCGCCTCGACCGGTATAGTTGGCGCGACCGTGGTTACCATGGGCCTGCTGGCGCTGCCGACGATGTTGCGTAACAACTACTCGCCCGAGTTGGCGACAGGTGTGATCGCGGCCTCGGGCACGCTGGGGCAGATCATCCCTCCGTCGATCGTGATCGTTTTGTTGGGCACTTTGGCGGGTGACTTGTACTCGACGGCGCAGGAAGAGCGTGCGGTCGAGGCAGGCTGTACCGATGCCCTGACCTTTTTGGGCGAACCTGCGGTGGTCTCGGTTGGAACCTTGTTCCAAGCGGCTTTGTTGCCGGGGATCATGCTGGCGCTGCTCTATGCGCTTTATGCCTTTGGTTATGCACTGCTGAACCCGGACAAGGCTCCTGCGGTTGAGCTGTCGGGTGGCTCTGGTGAGACGATCACCCGCTCTGAGGGTCTGACCTGGCTGCTGGGTGCGCCGGTTGCGATCATCGTGGGTGCGGTGCTTCTGGGCAGCGCGGGTGTGATCGGTAGCCAGAACATCTCGGTCTCGGCCTTCTCGGATGTGGGGCAGGGCGCGTCTTTGCGCACGAATGTCTCGGCTGAGTGTCAGGCCTCGATGATCGAACTGCATGGCCAATCCGCCTGGGATCAAGCTGTGGCCGAGCAAGAGGCAATCGACGCCGCCGGTGGCGTTGCCAGCGCTGAGCGCCTGAGCGACGAAGAACTCGCCGCCGCCCGTGACGCCAAGATCGCCAATGCGGCTCCGATCGGAACCGGCGTTTCGATTGTTGTGGTGCTGCTGGCGCTGACCTTGGTTCTGGGTCGTGGCATCGCGCCTTCACGCTCGCCGCAACCTCTGATCGTTGGGGCGATTGGCCTGTTGTTGATGCTGTTGGTGGATATTCTCTTCATCCAGCCAACAACCTCATCCGGGGCGACATTCGTGTTGCTGGCGATTCCCTTCGCCATCGCGATCTACGGCTGTAAGGAGGCTGCCGCGCGTTGTGCCACCAACGATCTGATACGAGTTGTGTTCCCGCCGCTGGTTCTGATCATCGCGGTGCTGGGTTCGATCCTTGGCGGTGTTACCAATCCGACACCTGCTGCGGCACTGGGTGCCGGTGGTGCGATCATGTTGGCTGCGTACCGCAAGCTGCAGGATCAGGGCCGGTCCGGAAGTGTGATCATCTGGTCGACCTTTGCAGTCATCATCTGTTTGCTGATGGGTGTGAATTTCGATCTGCGTATCAATCAGGGCAATGTCCCGGTTGAGACCTGGATCGCCTTCATTCTGGCTTATGCGACGTACCTGTACGCTCTGTTCGGTCTGTTGTTCGGCTGCTGGGTCCTGTTCTCAAGCGGGGTTCTGACGCCGGTGGTGCGCGAGACGGCGAAGGTGACCTCGATGGTGTTTACCATCCTGATCGGGTCGCAGTTGCTGAACCTTGTGGTGATCTCCTTCGGGGGTGAGCATTACATCCAGCAGTTCCTGCGCAGCTTCGACAACGAGTTCACGGTCTTCCTGATCGTGATGCTGGTGCTGTTCATTCTGGGCTTTGTGCTGGACTTCCTTGAGATCATCTACATCGTGATCCCGATTGTTGGGCCGGTGATCTATGGCGGGTCGTTCGATCCGAAATGGGTGACCATCATGGTGGCGGTGAACCTGCAGACCTCGTTCCTGACGCCACCCTTCGGGTTCGCCTTGTTCTACCTGCGAGGGGTCGCCCCGAAAGAGGTGACGACGGGCCATATCTATCGTGGCGTCGTACCGTTCGTGATCATTCAGGTCGTCGGTATTGCGATCCTATGGTTCTTCCCGACCATTGTGACCATCGTGCCGGATCTGATTCCGAACTGATCACTGAGTGTAGTCCAAATGAAAAAGGGGGCCTGGAAGGCCCCCTTTTACTTTCTTATTTTAGGTTTAAGGCGAAGAGCTTGCGCGGACTTTAAAAGAGTTATCTTCGGCCGGATGAACGGGATCATGCGAACTGGATGAGGTCCCAACGATTTCCGAAAGGGTCCTGCCATACCGCGACTGTGCCATAGGGTTCAACACGGGGCTCTTCTTCGAAATGGACACCCTTTGCCCGCATTGCTGCGTGATCGCGTTGGAAGTCATCTGTTTGCAGAAAGAACCCAACACGCCCCCCGGTTTGGTTGCCGATAGCAGTTTCTTGTTCAAGACCGTCGGCTTTGGCCAGCAGTAAGGAGGCCTCTCCTAAACCCGGCGGCGTGACGAGGACCCAGCGTTTTCCGCCTCCCAGATCAATATCTTTGGAAAGAGTGAAGTCTAGCTTTTCGGTGTAGAAATTGATCGCAGCATCGTAGTCAGGCACCACAAGGGTGACAGCGTGCAGGCTCTGTTTCATGAAAGGATCAGCCTTTAGTGGGGTGGCGGTCAGGCAGTTGGATGTTTGCCACTTGCTCGGCTATAGGGGCCGAGGCGAGAGGGTGGTGCGAGGCATCTGCGAAAGCCTCGGGGTTGGAGATTTTCTCCCAGCGCCCCCGAACATAGGCCTCTAGCCCGGAAAACTTGGCTTTGTAGCCCATTTTCGGACTGCCCGGGACCCAGTAGCCTAAGTAGATATAGGGCAGGCCGGCCTCACGCGCGATCTCGATATGGTCGAGGATCATGTAGGTGCCCAAAGAGTTCTGCGGCTGGTTTGGGTCGTAGAAGGAATAAACCATGCTGAGGCCGTCATCCAGAACATCGGTCAGGCTGACGGCGATCAGGTTTCCAGTCTCGGGGTCGGCATACTCCACAACGCGGCTGCGGATTGGGGTTTCCTCGATCATCGCGGCGAACTCGAAAACGTCCATATCGGCCATGCCGCCATCAGCGTGGCGGGTATCGAGGTAGCGACGGAACAGCTCGTATTGATCATCGGTGGCCCAGGGCGAGGTTGCGCGGCGCTCTAGATAACCATTACGTTTGGCCGCGCGTTTCTGGCTTTTGGTCGGGCGGAAGGCCGAGACGTCGATCCGGGCGGAAAGGCACGCAGCGCAATCAGTGCAGGATGGGCGATAGAGGACGTTCTGCGACCGGCGAAACCCTTGTTGGGACAGCGAATTGTTCAACTGATCCGCGCCTGCGCCTTGCAGAGCGGTGAAGAGTTTGCGCTCCATCCTGCCCTCAAGGTAAGGGCAGGGCTGGGGAGCCGTCACATAGAATTGTGGCGCAATTGGCAGCGTGTGTCGCATGAAGGTCCCATGTAGCCTCGGACCGGATGATAGCAACGGATTTTCAAGCCGCCAAGTGATTCAAGTGTGTTGCGTTCAGGCCCGCTGGTTGATCATGACTGTGCCAAGGAAGGCATCCGTCAGACCCTGGCAGCGCGCGCTGGTCAGCATCATGATGACAGATACGATCTGAACAACGAAGAACGCCATGCTGATGAAGTATCCGGCCGTATGGGCCACGGCCTTGCCCATATCCATCCGTTCGCCGAACGCGTCGCGCAGCTCGATCCCCATGAACCGCATGCCAAGCGTGGCAGATCCGTTCGAGATTGTGATGACCCGGTAGACAAAGCTGATCACGGCATAGATCAGCGGCAAGAAGAACAGCCCGGCCCCAAGTGTCAGGAAGACGGGGACGATGCACAGAAGTGAGATAAAGGCGATGTCGAACAACCATGCGACAAAACGCTTGGTTGCGACGGACTGGTAGAACTCGGGTTGAGTATCGGGATCGGGCAGATGGTTCATTGTCAGGTTTCCGAAAGGGTAGGTCGTGTTACCCTGTCCCGAATGGTCGGGACAGGGCAAGTCAATTCAGGCCGGTTCGCCTTTGCCATCGTCTTCGTGGTTTTCACGTGCGCGTTCATCCATGAACTGGTCGAACTCGGCTTTGTCCTTGGCTTCGCGCAGGCGGCGCAGGAAGGCTTCGAAATCCTGCTGTTCACGTTCCAGACGGGCCAAAGTGTCGGCCTTGTAGGCGTCGAAGGCGCTGTTGCCTGATGGCTTTATTGCACTCATGTGACTGTGCCAGGATTTGCGGCGGCTGCAGGACTTGCTGAACATGCGTTTGCTCCAGATCATATAGGCCAGAAGGGCGAGGCCTACGGGCCAGAAGAAGATGAACCCAAGAACCATGGCGGCGATCCAGGCGCCTTTGCCTTTGTCGTCCATCCAAGCCTCGGCACGATAGAGCCACCCCGGATTTGCGGGTGCGGCGGGTTCGGACAATGCGGTCATGTGGTCTCTCCTGGGGTTGATGTAAATTCCTTTCACATGATCTAGATGGGGAGCGCTTGCGGGGTTGCAAGGGGTCGATGTGAAAAAGATTTACATTTTCGGATTTGGTTGACGACGCAGGCCTCGGGCAGCAGGGTGCGGACATGATGAATGAGAACGCAAATGCGTCAACGCTTGTTGAGATCTTGGAGCTGGAAAAACAGGTATGGTCTGCTTTGGCAACAGGCGACGCCCAGGCTGACAGGGCGCTTCTGAGCGCCGATTTTCTGGGTGTCTACCCGTCGGGTTTTGCAAATCGGGACGACCATGTAGGGCAGTTCGCTGAGGCTCCGACAATGGCGGAATTCAAGTTGAGCGAAGAGCACCTGCGGATTTTGACCCCGGATATCGTGTTGCTGTCCTATCGGGCCGATTATGTGCGACCGGGCGCGGAGGAGTGGGAGGCGATGCTCATATCTTCCCTTTGGGAACGTCGGGCGGGGGCTTGGATCAACAGTTTCAGTCAGGACACTCCGGTCGAACAGGAATAATGCGTTTGCCGCATTGACCTTGCCGCCCAGCGGTGCGCAGGGTCCGGGTATGACTGAGAGTTTGACCATCAACCGTCTGCCGCGCGCGTTCGACCAGTCTTTGGGCGATGAAACCCGCGCTCTGCTTGCCGACCTGACGCCCGAACAAGGCGATTTGATCGCCGGAACCGCCGGGTCCAGCCCGTATCTGAAGGGCCTGATCGAGCAAGAGAGGGAGTGGCTGCCGCAGGCCTTGCACCAGCCGGACCACGCTTTGGCAGAGGTGATGGAGGCCGCGCGCGCCTTGGCACCAGATCTGCTCAAGCCGGGATTAAGGCTGGCCAAGCGGCGGATGGCGGTACTAACCGCTTTGGCGGATATTGCAGGTGCTTGGCCGCTGGAAAGGGTCACGGCAGCGTTGACCGAGTTTGGTGCGCTGGCGGCAGATGTGGCCGCAAAGGCCGAGATTGCCGCCTTGATCCGCCGCAAGAAGCTGCCCGGAATGACTGAGGATGATGTCGAAACCGCAGCCGGGATGGTCATTCTCGCGATGGGCAAGATGGGCGCGCATGAGCTGAACTACAGCTCGGATATCGACCTGATCGTTCTGTTTGATGAAACACGCTTTGACCCGGATGACTTCTACGAAGCCCGGCACGGGATGGTGCGGGCCACGCGCAATTTCTGCGCCACGCTCAGTGACAAGACCGCCGACGGCTACGTGTTCCGCACCGATCTGCGCCTGCGGCCCGACCCGGCGGTGACCCCGGTCTGCATGGCGACGGAGGCGGCCGAACGGTACTATGAGAGCCTCGGTCGCACATGGGAGCGGGCAGCCTATATCAAAGCACGCGCCTGTGCGGGTGATTTGGCGGCCGGAGAGCGGTTTCTGGATACGCTGAAACCCTTTGTCTGGCGTCGGCATCTGGACTTTGCCGCCATTCAAGACGCCCATGACATGCGCCTGCGCATACGAGAAAACAAAGGGACGGGCGGTAGCCTCTCGATCCCTGGTCATGATATGAAACTGGGTCAGGGCGGTATTCGCGAGATCGAGTTTTTCACCCAAACCCGGCAGTTGATTGCAGGTGGGCGCGACCCCGATCTGCGCGTGCGCGGCACGGTGCCCGGGCTGGCGGCTCTGGCGCAAAAGGGCTGGGTGCCGGAAGAGGTTGCGGAAAAGCTGACCGATCACTATCGCGCGCATCGCGAGGTCGAACATCGCATTCAGATGATCCACGACGCTCAGACCCATAAGGTCCCTCAATCTGACGATGGGATCGAACGGGTCGCCTGTCTGCTGGCGCTTAGTAGCGGCGATCTGACCAAGGGTCTGACCCGCCGCCTGACCGAAGTGCATGAGCTGACGGAAGGCTTCTTTGCACCGGGTGCAGGGCCCGCGCCGACGCCCACGCCTGAGGTGACGTTCGACCAGAATATCCTCGCCCGCTGGGCCACATATCCGGCCCTAAGGTCCCAGCGCGCGCGGCGCATCTTCGACCGGTTGAAGCCCGAGCTCCTCTCGCGCCTCGCCAAAACCGCGCAACCTGACGAGGCGCTGCTGGCGCTGGATGGGTTTCTGGCAGGCCTGCCTGCGGGTGTTCAGTTGTTCTCGCTCTTTGAGGCCAACCCACATCTGAACGACCTGTTGATCGACATCGTCGGCACCTCTCATGCGCTGGCGTCCCACCTGTCGCGCAACGCTTCCGTTTTTGACGCGGTGATCGGAGGCAGTTTTTTCAGCGATTGGCCCGGTTTGAAGGCTTTGCAGGCCGAGTTGGTGGAAGCACTGGCGCAGGAAGCCGACTATGAAACGCAACTCGATCTGGCGCGGCGCTGGTGCAAGGAATGGCATTTCCGCATTGGCGTTCACCACCTGCGCGGCCTGATCGATGGGGCGCAAGCCGGCCGACAATATACAGAGCTGGCGCAAGCCGTTATCGCCGCGATCCTTCCCTTTGTGACCGACGCCTTCGCCCGCAAACACGGCCCGGCACCGGGGCGCGGAGCCGCCATTCTGGGCATGGGGTCGCTCGGGGCAGGGCGGATCAACTCGCAATCCGATCTGGATATGATTGTGATTTACGATCCGCTTGATCAGGACATGTCCGACGGTCCCCGCCCGCTGGCCACGCGCACCTACTACGCTCGGTTCACGCAGGCGCTGATCACGGCGCTTTCGGCTCCCATGTCTCAGGGGCGGCTTTATGAGGTCGACATGCGCCTGCGCCCTTCGGGCAATCAGGGGCCGGTGGCGACCAGTTGGGCAAGTTTCACGCACTACCAGCAGGAAGAGGCGTGGGTGTGGGAACATCTCGCCCTGACCCGCGCTCATGTCGTCGCCGGAGACTCGGGCTTGGCTCAGGATATCGAAGCCTTCCGAACTGAGCTTTTATCGCGCCCTCGGGAGGCAGGCAAAGTTCTGCGCGAAGTGGCCGAAATGCGGACGCGTCTGGCGGCGGCAAAGGCCCCGGCGGGCGTTTGGGATGCCAAGAACGGCCCGGGCCGAATGATGGATATCGAGTTGATGGCCGAGACCGGAGCGCTGATGGCAGGCCTCGCAAACCGGGATGTGATGTCTGGCCTCGACGGGGCGGTCGCTGCCGGTTTGTTGGATGTCGCGCAGGCACAAACATTGAAGGACAGCTACGATCTATGCTGGTCGGTACAATGCGCGGCGCGGCTGCTTTCGGGCAAGGTGATTGAGGCGGACAAAATCGGCGAGGGCGGAGCGGCCTTCCTGTGCCGTGCCACCGGGTTCGAACAGGTCGAAGCGCTGCAATCCGCATTGCAGGACAGCTATTCCACCGCCGCCGAAATCATCGGCAGCGTAATCAAAGAGGATGAAGATGGCGCGCAGCACTGATCCAAACGACCCCAAGGGCCTGATCCGCGAGGCGTATAACATCGAAGGTATCTCTATGCCCGAATGCCGCAGCATCTTTCTGGACTGGGCGCTCAGCCTGCCCGATGGCGTGGACCAGAAACAGGCTCTGGCCGAGCTGCATGCGGTCTATTCCGCTCAGGAGCCCGAACATCCCATGACTCAGGTGATGACCGAGGGGTTGCAGGCCGCCCAAGCGCCTAAACGGCGCGGGGGCTGGCGCTCTCGTCCGCGCTAGGGGTTTTCCTTCGGGCTGTTCGCGACTATGAGGCGGTCATGATCCAAGCCGTAGACCGCCCCCGTATCCGCCTGAAACCCAAAGCCAATGCGCGCGGGCTGCGCCATGGTTTCCCATGGGTCTATGCCAATGACATCGTCACTGATCGGCGCACTCGCAAAATCCCCGCCGGGGCGCTGGCCGTGCTTGAGGATGAAAAGCGCGCTCCGATCGCTCTGGTCGCGGTGAACCCTGAGTCGAAGATCATGTGTCGCGTTCTGGATCGCGATATTGAGGCCGATCTGAACACGAACTGGTTCGAATCCCGCCTGCAGCGCGCGCTTGAGATGCGCGAGTGCCTGTTCGACGCGCCATACTACCGTCTGATCCACGCCGAGGCCGATGGCTTTCCTGGTGTGATCATCGACCGTTTTGGTGACGCCTGCGTGATACAGCCCAACGCCGCCTGGGCCGAAGCGCATCTGGAGGCGCTAACCGACGCGCTGCTCAAGGTGACTGGCGTGACGACGGTTCTGAAAAACGCCTCTGGCCGGACTCGCGGATTGGAGGGGTTGGACGACGTCAACAAAACCCTGCGCGGAACCGCGCCTTACGCGCCTCTGCCCGTTCCCATGAACGGCGCGACCTATATGGCCGACCTGACCGGCGGTCAGAAAACCGGCCTGTTCTACGATCAACGTCCCAACCACGCTTTTGCGGCGCGTTTGGTGCATCCCGAAGCTCAGGTGCTGGACGTGTTCAGCCACGTGGGCGGCTTCGGCCTCGCCATGCTGGCTGGAGGGGCGGCACAGGCACTATCCGTCGATGGCTCTGCCGCCGCTTTGGACCTAGCCACCAAAGGGGCCCAAGCAAGCGGATGTGCTGACAGGTTCCAAACCCGCCAAGGCGATGCCTTCGATGTGCTGACGCAACTGGGCGAAGAGGGCGCACAGTTCGACGTCGTCATCTGCGACCCGCCCGCCTTTGCGCCCTCAAAACAAGCCCTCGACGCTGGTCTGCGCGCCTATGAACGCATCGCCCGCCTCGCCGCCCCACTGGTCAAATCCGGCGGCTATCTGGGCCTCTGCTCCTGCTCTCATGCCGCAGATCTGGGCCGTTTCCGCGATGCCTCATCTCGCGGGATCGGACGGGCCGGGCGGCAGGCGCAATTGATCCACACGGGCTTTGCCGGACCCGATCATCCACAATTGCCGCAATTGGCTGAAAGCGGTTACCTCAAAGCCGTATTCTACCGGCTGTGAAGGCGGTTCTGGATACATGCGTCATCTACCCCACGGTGATGCGTGAGATGCTGCTGGGCGCGGCAAAACTGGGCCATTTCACCCCCATATGGTCCGCGCGTATCCTCGAAGAATGGGCCCGCGCCGCCCGCAAACTCGGCCCCGAAGGCGAAGCACAGGCCCGCGCCGAGATCGCTCTGGCCCAAGCGCACTGGCCCAAAGCCGAACGCAAGGTAACAATGGGTATCGAACAACGTCTCTGGCTGCCCGACAAGGCCGATATCCATGTGCTGGCAACGGCCATTGAGGTCTCGGCAGATATCATCGTCACCGTCAACGCCAAGGACTTCCCCAGAAACATCCTGGCCGAAGAAGGCCTTGAGCGCCGCGACCCGGACAGTCTGCTCCACAGCTTCTGGCAAACCGACCCCACAGGCATGACGGACGCGGCCAACGCGGTCCTTTCCGAAGCCAACCGCCTATCGGGCGATCAATGGACCCTACGCGCGCTCATGAAAAAGGCCCGCCTGCCGCGCCTTGGCAAAGCCCTGAACACCTAGGCGGAATCCCTCTTCATCTGGCTAGAAATACCTCGGAGAGCGCGAGAGGCTGGCCTCTCGCTGCGCACACTCAACCACGCGCCCAACGCTGTTCCAAAGCCTCCAGCGCCGCAATCCGCTCATCCGTCTTTGGATGACTCATCAGCCACGCAGGAACCATCCCTGCACGCTGCTGCGTTAGATCTTCCAGCTTATGAAACAGGGATTTCTGCGGCGCGATCCCAATCCCGGCCTTCGTCAGCAAGGCCGCAGCATACTCGTCCGCCTCATACTCATCCTGTCGGGACAAGCGCGACGCCAGCAACGACGTCAGCGCATTCGCAATCATGGCCCCTATGAAAGGAATGAACCGGTTCAACACAATGATCAACGCAGTCCGCATCGCGTTCTGGCCTGAGAAATCAATCATCCGCCGTTTCGCATGCCCCAAGGCCACATGACCCAGCTCATGGGCAATCACGCTGGCCATTTCTTCGGCCGAGACCTCACCGTTGCGAAACTTGCGATAAAACCCGCGCGTGATGAATATCCGCCCGTCCGGAGCTGCCAACCCGTTCACCGGGTCAATCTCGTAGATATAGACCGGCACCCGCGCGATATTCAAAGCAGCGGCCAGCCTGTCCGTCATTCGTTTGAGGGCAGGATCAGCCAGTTCGGTCGACTTCTGATCCAACTCACGATGGGTGCGCCAGATGGAAATCCGGTACATCACAAGGCCATAGGCAATCGCCAGAAGGATCGGAGTTAAGCGAAGCATGACATAGATATGGGCGGCTCACCCAGTCTAGGCAAGCCGCAATTGCAGTTAAGTCCTAGGTCAAAACATGCCCCGAATGCTGAACCTACCTACCCGGCAGAGGAAGCTGCAAGTTCGAATGGAATTCAGAGAGAGACTGTTTCGTCAACGTGGCACCTTTTGAAGCCTCGAAAAAGGCATGTTCTGCCTCCTTCTCCGCGACCAGTGCATCCACTCTCAAGTCCCTGACATCCGCGCGCAGGTCGTCACGTGCCTCTTCATAGGTTTCGGCGTCACGCAGTTCATCCTCAAGCGCGTTCAGGTCGTCCTCGTAATTGGGGTCTGAGGGATCAAGCGCGGCGATGTCGTCGGCAATGTCGTCGCTGCTACGACCGTCATAGCTTTCATTCAGGTCCCGCAGCTCGCGCCGTGCGTCATACAGATCCCCGCGCAGGTCGTAGTAGGCTTCCGCAGCGACCTGATAGGTCGCGATCTTGCCTACATTGCTGTTGGGAGACGCGTTGCGAAACGCCGGAGCCGCCGCTTTCGATGCGTTCAGATTGCGCAGTTTGTCCGAGCCATACGGGTCGGTAATCGCAGCCACAAGCGGATCGCGGTAGTAGCGGTACCGATCCTTCTTTTGATGCGAATAGGTGTCATATACATCCCGCCGATCATCCCACTTTTCATAGGGCGCATCGTCTTTGGTGTATCTGTAACGATCAGGATCGTAGGGCACGGGCTGGATTGTTGCTCCATCCTTGTAGCGATGCCGCGGCTGCGGCAGATCCAGGTAGCCGTGGAACTGAGACAAAGTGCCTTTGGTCACTGTCCGGCCTTTGGACGCGTCGAAGAAGGCGGTCTCTGCGTCTTGCAGGGCGTCGCGGGTTTCGTGGCGCAAGTCCCTTACATCTGCGCGCAGGTCGTCACGTGCCTCTTCATAGGTTTCGGCGTCACGCAGTTCATCCTCAAGCGCGTTCAGGTCGTCTTGGTAGTTGGGGTCTGAAGGATCAAGCGCGGCGATGTCGTCGGCAATGTCGTCGCTGCTACGGCCGTCATAGCTTTCGTTCAGGTTACGCAGCTCGCGCCGTGCGTCATAGAGATCTCCGCGCAGGTCATAGTAGGTTTCCGCAGCGGCCTGATAGGTCGCGATCTTGCCGACATTGCTGTTGGGGGACGCGTTGCGAAACGCCGGAGCCGCCGCTTTCGATGCGTTCAGGTTGCGCAACTTGTCCGAGCCATAGGGGGCGGTAATCGCAGCCACAAGCGGATCGCGGTAGTAGCGATACCGATCCTTCTTTTGATGCGAATAGGTGTCATAAACATCCCGCCGATCATCCCACTGTTTGTAAGTCGCATCGTCTTTGGTGTATCTGTAACGATCTGGATCGTAGGGCACGGGCTGGATTGTTACTCGATCCTTGTAGCGATGCCGCGGCTGCGGCAGATCCAGGTAGCTGTGGAACTGAGACAAAGTGCCTTTGGTCACTGTCCGGCCTTTGGACGCGTCGAAGAAGGCGGTCTCTGCGTCTTGCAGGGCGTCGCGCGTTTCGTGGCGCAAGTCCCTGACATCTGTGCGCAGGTCGTCACGTGCCTCTTCATAGGTTTCGGCGTCACGCAGTTCGTCCTCAAGCGCGTTCAGGTCGTCCTCGTAATTGGGGTCTGAAGGATCAAGCGCGGCAATGTCGTCGGCAATGTCGTCGCTGCTACGGCCGTCATAGCTTTCGTTCAGGTCACGCAACTCGCGCCGTGCGTCATAGAGATCTCCGCGCAGGTCATAGTAGGCTTCCGCAGCGGCCTGATAGGTCGCGATCTTGCCGACATTGCTGTTGGGAGACGCGTTGCGAAACGCCGGAGCCGCCGCTTTCGATGCGTTCAGGTTGCGCAACTTGTCCGAGCCATAGGGGTCGGTAATCGCAGCCACGAGCGGATCGCGGTATCTACGCTTTTCCGGGTTTTGTTCGTCGTATCGCTTGGTGCGATAGTCCGAGCGAGCAACTGGTCGCGGGGAGTATTCGACCGGAGCAATGGACGCTTTGCGGTAGGCTTTGTTTACGCGTTTTCCGCTGGCCTTGGGTTTCACGCGTGAGCGTTTGCCGAACAGTTCTTCCACATCGCGTTTGAACTCTCGCCCAACGTTCGCCAGGGTTGTTTTCTGAACTTTGCCGCTTCGCGACTTGTTGCTGGAAGGTTTTTGGGACTTCGCTTTCTGCTTGTTGCCAGTTCCGAATATGTTGCGAGAGCGTTGAGTTGTGGGCTTGGCTTTTTGCTTCTTGCCATTTCCAAATAGGTTGCCAGAGCGTTGGGTTTTGGACTTCGCTTTCTGCTTGTTGCTACTTCCGAATTGGTTGCGAGAACTCAGGGTTTTGGATTTGGCTTTTCCATGATCCTTACCGGCATTTTTTGCGCCGTTGCTTTTGCCAGATTTTCCCTTTTCGCCGCTCTTGCCCCCGTCTTTTCCTCCCTTACCGGAATTCCCCTTGCCACCTCCGTTGCCCCTTCCGTTCCCCTTGCCTTTGCCGTTGCCTTTATCGTTTTTTGCGTAAGCCGCATCCGGCGCAAAGGCAAAAGTCGCAACGGTACCGGACGCCAGCACCAATGCAGAAATGGTCAAAAAAGATGTCAGGTAATTGCGAAGTTTAGATTTGGTCATCTCAGCCCCCCAGCATCGATCCATCTGGGTTATACCACGAATCTCAAAAATGTGGGGAGTATCGCTTCGATTGTTTCCTCTGAAGCTATTTCGAGGGCAAAATCTATGACTTTGTCTTGTTTTTAGCAGCGTTGATCTACTTCGGCGCGCAGTGACGTCTAGCGAGTCAACTCTCGCATGCCCTGTTCCAACCCAGCCAGCGTCATTGGCACCATGCGGTCCTCGAAAATCTCTTGGATCATGCCGATGGAGTGGGTGTAGCCCCAGTATTTCTCGGGCACCGGGTTGATCCAAAGGTTTGACGTCCACTGCTCGCGCGCGCGTTGCAGCCAGACTTGGCCTGCTTCTTGGTTCCAGTGCTCGTTGGCGCCGCCGGGGTAGGCGATCTCGTAGGGGCTCATCGAGGCGTCGCCCACGAAGATGCATTTGTAGTCGCCGCCATAGGTGCGCAGCACCTCGTGGGTTGGGATCTGTTGGTCCCAACGGCGGCGATTGTCGCGCCAGACGCCTTCATAGAGGCAATTGTGGAAGTAGTAGTATTCCAAATGCTTGAACTCGGTCCGCGCGGCCGAGAACAGCTCTTCAACCACCTTGATATGCGGGTCCATGGAACCGCCGACGTCGAGAAAAAGCAGGACCTTGACCGCGTTATGCCGCTCTGGCCGGGTTTTGACGTCGAGATAGCCGTGTTCGGCAGTGGCGCGGATGGTGCCGTCGAGGTCCAGCTCCTCTGCCGCGCCCTCGCGGGCCCAGCGGCGCAGACGCTTCAAGGCGACCTTGATGTTGCGCGTTCCTAGTTCAACAGTGTCGTCTAAGTTCTTGAATTCGCGCTTGTCCCAGACTTTCACCGCGCGCTGGTGACGGCTTTCCTTCTGGCCGATCCGCACGCCTTCGGGGTTGTAGCCATAGGCCCCGAACGGAGAGGTCCCTGCCGTGCCGATCCACTTGTTGCCCCCCTGATGACGGCCTTGCTGCTCTTTCAGGCGTTCGCGTAAAGTGTCCATCAGTTTGTCAAAGCCGCCAAGGGCTTCGATCTCGGCCTTTTCCTCGTCCGAGAGGTGTTTTTCGGCCATCTTGGCCAGCCAATCCGCGGGGATGTCGACCGCCTCCAGTACCTGATCGAAACTGATCTCACCCAGCCCCTCAAAACTGGCGGCAAAAGCGCGGTCGAACTTGTCGATATTGCGCTCATCCTTCACCATCGAGACACGGGCGAGGTAGTAGAACGCCTCGACATCATAGGTGGCCAGGCCCTTTTTCATCCCCTCCAGAAAGGTCAGATATTCCCGAAGAGAGACCGGAATGCCTGCTTTTCTGAGGTTTTCGAAAAAGGGCAGGAACATGGGCTACACCAAGAACCGCACAAGGATCAGAGACAGGATCAGGCCCAAAAGCGCAAAGGCGATGCCGTAACCGGCGGCGTATTGCGCCATGTCGGCCCGGTTGCCGTTGCGCTTGCGCGCGGCCATTACGCCCAGGATCGCACCCAAAACAGCCATTCCCACTACTACGAGCATTCGTCTGTCATCCGCCTGTATTCTTTCTCGACGTTCCCGCGTCGCCCTCTGCCAGAGACCGGGCCACCAGATCCGAGCCAAACCCGTATCGCGCCCATCCGATACTGTCCAGCCTGACGGCACGTGCCTGCTGCTCCTGTCCGGCTTGTTTCAGAGCCTCGGATTTCAATAGCAGCAACGTCGCCAGAAGTGAGGCGTTCTCGGCTCGTGTTATCACGTCAATTGCGGAGTTCAGATCGGGCAGGATTTCGGGCCCTCTGTCCTGCGCCAGCGCAAAAGAGGCTGTTTGGGCCGTGACATGCGCGCGGTGAACCTCGGTTCCGGGGGTGGCGTTCAGGAATTGCAGCGCGATCTGATAGTTCTGCAAGGCGGCGGCGGGATCGCGAAACTGGATCATGCGGCCCATAAGGTAATGCGGATAAGCACGGCGGTGGTCGGTCCAGCCCTGCCGCCGTCCGATCTCGGCCGCGCGTTTTGCTGCGCGCAGCTGTCGGGGGGAACCGGGACCGGGGCCGAGGGCTTTATTGATCGCGTCGACCCATTCGCGCGGGGTTTCGGTCAACGGTTGCACCGGCAGCCGGTCGCCGCGCGGGTTGAGGCGGCTGAGCAGGCCGGGGATTACGGCCTCGACCTGTTCACGGGACATCCCCGAGCGCAGTTCAGGAGAATAGGCTGCCCGCAGGATCAACATATCGAACCCGGTCAGAACGGTGTGGATATTGTCATCGTTGAACACGGAATCGGGCAGATGATAAAGGTCGTTGAGCGGCCCCAGCGCCTGCGCCAGTTCCTCATGTAGACAATCGCGAATTTCCTGCGGGCTGACATCTGCAGGGATGAAAATGCCCAGACGCTCGCGCCGTTGCAACTCGGTCCAGCTGCTTTTGGGCTTGCGGCGGTCGCGGCGGTATTCCTCTAGGCTCGATGAATTGGGGACCACGAAACAGGCGGCATTGGGCAGGATGCGTTGAATATCGCGCTGGGTGACGGCCTCAATGGTGATGTTGGCCTGACCCTCTGGAATTTGCCGGATGTCGATCCTGGCCTCGCGCCGAATGCGAGACAGCAGGTTGTTAAGGTCGCGCTGCATGCTGGCCGTCGGAGTGCCGGTCAGGCGCACGGTGACGGGTGTTTCGAACCGGGTGAAAACCGGCAGCTCAACGCCGCTTTCCAGCGCAAAATGAAGGTCAAAGAAATCGGCAGCAATGTTGGTATTGGACCGCGCAGGTGGCGTTGGCCGCGACGCCGAGAACGACTTGGTAGGGGGCAGGGATTGCTCAACGACCTTGACGTTATCCGGCAATTCGATCCGTTCGACCGTTGTACAGGCTGACAGCGCCAATACGGCAACGAAGGCGGCAAATCGCTTCATGCGCGATTGTACTTTATGAACGGCGTCAGGGTGCCAATCCGATCATAGAGCTGGCGTGCGGTGTGATTAAACTCCTGCGTGAGCCAATAGACTGACGGAGCACCCTGACGATCGGCCTCATCATAGACCGCCTGTATCAAGGCGCGCCCAACGCCGGTTCCGCGCGCCTCGGGGCGGGCGAACAGGTCCTGCAGATAGCAGACATTCTCCACCTTCCAGCCGTGACGGTGAAAGAGGAAATGCGTCAATCCGACCAGCTTGCCGTCCTGTTCCGCAACGAAGCCCGAGAAATCTTGCGGGTCATCGCCCAGTAGACGTTCGAATGTCGTCTCGTAGATGGCGTCGGGCAGGGTGGTTTCGTAGAATGCAAGATAATCACGCCACATGTCGGCCCATTGGGCCTTGTCCGCGGCGGTCAGTGGGCGGATTTTGAGGTCGTTGGCCAAGTGATGCGTCCTGCTTATTTGGTTTCTGGGATGCTGACACCCGGACCGCCAAGAAGCAAGCCGCGCTCACATCCTGTTCAACGTCGACTGCGCGCCATGAAGGCCAATCGCTCAAACAAATGCACGTCCTGTTCATTTTTCAGCAGCGCGCCGTGCAGTTTGGGCAGCGCATTGGCCCCGTCGCGCTTGAGGTCTTCGGCGCTCAGATCCTCGGCCAGCAGCAGTTTCAACCAGTCCAGAACCTCGGAGGTTGAGGGTTTCTTTTTCAGGCCCTGCGTGTCGCGGATTTCGTAGAACTGCGTGAGCGCGGTGGTCAGCAGTGCATCCTTGATACCAGGATGATGGACTTCGACAATGCGGCGCATCGTGGCCTCATCCGGGAAGCGGATATAGTGAAAGAAGCAGCGGCGAAGGAAGGCGTCGGGCAGTTCTTTTTCGTTGTTCGAAGTGATGATCACGATCGGGCGGTTCTTTGCCTTGATCGTCTCGCCGGTCTCGTAGACGTGGAACTCCATTTTGTCGAGTTCCTGCAGAAGGTCATTGGGAAACTCGATATCCGCCTTGTCGATCTCATCAATCAGCAGAACGACCTTTTCGTCGGCCTCAAACGCTTGCCAGAGCTTGCCCTTGCGGATGTAGTTCGAGACGTCATGCACACGCTCTTCGCCCAGCTGGCTGTCCCGCAACCGGCTGACGGCGTCGTATTCGTAAAGGCCCTGCTGCGCGCGCGTTGTGGATTTCACATTCCACTCGATCATGCGCAGACCCAACGCGCCGGCGACCTGTTTTGCCAATTCGGTCTTGCCAGTGCCGGGCTCCCCTTTGACCAGCAAGGGGCGCTCCAGCGTGACGGCGGCGTTCACGGCGATGGTCAGATCATCGGTGGCGACATATTCGGCTGTGCCTTGAAAACGTGCGGTCATCGGGTCCTCTTGCTGTTTCCGGCGAAACTGTGGTGTCCGGGTTACAGAGCGATGGGGAATTTGACAAGCCGGGCCGCTGCGTCGGTGAATCAAATTTACCAGCGAGTCCAACCGCTTTTGCATGATTCGCAGGCAGGTGTCTTTCTCGAGGGTTGAACAATGCCCTGAAATTGCCTGTCGATTTTCACAGAAAAACAAGGATTTGTTGTTTTAAGTCTCATATTTAGATGAAGGCTTGCGACGGGGCGTCGGTTCTACGTTTGTGTAGTGACATTCCAGTGCCCGTCGGCTAAACGCTGCGCAGAAGGGAGAGCCAAATGTCTGGTGAAGCAACCGTGACCGACGTTACAGGCCATACCGAGGGAGCAAATATGAAGCAGGAAGTTTTTCTGCCGGAGGACTACCGTCCGGCCGAAGATGAGCCTTTCATGAATGATCTGCAGCTTGAGTATTTTCGCCGCAAGCTGCTGGACTGGAAGACAGAACTACTCGCAGGCAGCCGCGACACGATCGAAGGGCTGCAGGACAACACCCGCAACATTCCGGACGTCGCCGACCGCGCCAGTGAGGAAACCGACCGCGCGCTGGAACTGCGCACACGGGATCGTCAGCGCAAACTGGTAGCGAAAATCGACTCGGCGCTGCGCCGGATCGACGAAGGCGAATACGGGTATTGCGAAAAAACAGGCGACCCGATCTCGCTGAAGCGTCTGGATGCGCGCCCGATCGCGACAATGACGCTCGAGGCCCAGGAACGGCATGAACGTCGCGAAAAGGTCCATCGCGACGATTGATCGTCCTGATAAAGTGAATAATTCAAACGCCGGGGCCTGTCGCTCCGGCGTTTTTGCGTTAAGGCAAGGCCATGAAGATCAACGGTTTGAAGTTTTGCGTGGTTGGCGGCGGCATTGGCGGCCTTGCGGCGGCGTTGGCTCTGCGTCAGCGCGGGGCGCAGGTGACGGTGCTAGAGCAGGCCCGAGCGCTGACCGAGGTCGGAGCAGGCCTTCAAATCAGCGCCAACGGGATGTCCGTTTTGCGCGCCTTGGGGGTTGCGGGGGATCAGCCTAAAGCCGCGCAATTCTCGTGCGGAACACTTCTGCGCGACTATCGCAAGGGCCGGGTGATCAGTCGTATTCCAGCCCCGGCGGCGGGCCCGACATTCTACTATCACCGCGCTGACTTGCTTGAGTTGTTGCGACAGGCATCAGAGGAAGCAGGTGTCGACATACGCCTTGGTGCGCGCGTGCAGACGGTTCGAAAACACCCGTCCGAGGCCGAGATTGTGCTGGATGACGGTGAGCGCTTGGGGGCAGAATGTGTCATTGCGGCAGATGGAGGTCGCAGCACCCTTCGCCCGATCCTGAATGGCCCCGAGGCTCCTGCCTTTACCAACCAGATCGCCTGGCGTGCAACGGTGCCTTGGGAGGACCGGGTCGAGAGACCGCAAGCCTCACTGACTATGGGGCCGGGGCGCCATGTGGTCACCTATCCGCTGCGCGATCAGCACCTGATGAACGTCGTCGCAATTGAAGAACGCTCGGACTGGCAGCAGGAAGGCTGGCGCGTAGAGGGCGATCCCAATGAACTGCGCGCTCGGTTTGCCGATTTTGGAGGGCCTGTGCGGGACATTCTGACAAAGGTCGAAGAAACGCATCTGTGGGCGCTGTTCCTGCGTCCGGTAGCCGAGAGATGGCAGAACGGACGCTTGGTCCTGTTGGGCGATGCCGCCCATCCGACGTTGCCCTTCATGGCGCAAGGGGCCTGTCTGGCTCTTGAGGATGCCTGGGTTCTGGCACGCTCTTTCGACAGCCAATCGGGTGTGAGGCAGGCTCTTGCAGCCTACGAAGCCGCGCGCCAGCGTCGCGCGCAACATGTGGTCGCTGCGGCTTCCACAAATGCGCGAAACTTCCATTTGCGCGGTCCGATGCGTTTGGCCGCGCAAGCGGTTCTGGCAGCAATAGGTCCGCGACTGACGCGTAAATACGACTGGATCTACAACTACGATCCGACCGTCTGATCTCAGGTGTCCAGATCGACCCAGACCGGCACGTGATCCGAGGGTTTTTCGTGCCCACGCACCTCTTTGTCGATCTGACAGTCCCGCATCAGATCTGCGGCCTGTGGGGTCAGTAGAAAATGGTCGATGCGAATGCCGTCATCCTTGTTCCAGGCTCCGGCCTGGTAGTCCCAGAAGGAATAGTGGCCTGCACCTTGCACACGGGCACGGAACGCCTCAGTGAAGCCAAGGTTCAGGATTTTGCGGAAGGCAGCCCGGCTTTCGAGGCGGAACAAGGCGTCCTCGCGCCATGCATCGGGGCGTTTTGCGTCTTCTGCTTGGGGAATGATGTTGTAGTCGCCCGCCATTAACGCAGGCTCTTCGCTGGTCAACAGGGCGCGGGCGCGATTGTACAGACGCTCCATCCACGCCAGTTTGTAGTCGTATTTTGGCCCGGGCGTTGGGTTTCCGTTCGGTAGATAAAGGCCACAAACCCGCAGCGCCTGCTTTCCAACAACCGTTGCTTCGATCCAACGCGCTTGTTCATCTTCTTCGTCACCGGGCAAGCCGCGCGTTACATCCTCCAAAGGTAGCTTCGAGAGGATTGCGACTCCGTTGAAGCTCTTCTGACCATGTGTTTCGACATTGTATCCGCGTTCTTCGAAGATTTCTCGGGGGAAGTTCTCGTCGACGGACTTGATTTCCTGCAATAGAACCACGTCCGGCTGGGCTTCATCCAACCAACGTGGCAAGGCTTCGGCCCGCGCTTTTATGCCATTGATGTTGAACGTGGCGATTTTCATGCGCGATCCTCCGAAGCTGTTGGCAACCTATCGCCCAGAATGATCCCAGCGGCAAGGTGGTGGGTGCGGTTGCGAGGCTCTGCCTCGCGCTCCGAGGTATTTTTGGCCAGATGAAGAAACGGATCCTTAACCAATTTGGTTGTAGCAATGAGATGCGGTACAGGCGGAGGCGCCGATGACCGCGCCAGGTGAAGCTCTCCGGCGTTCAGGTCGGAGAGTGGATCCCTGCTTCATCTGGCTGAAAATACCTTGGGGGTGTGGGGGCAAAGCCCTCACGTGGTTTACATGGAAAACGACGTGCCGCATCCGCAGGAGGACGTCGCGTTGGGGTTTTCGATCACGAACCGCGCGCCGATCAGTTCCTGGGTAAAATCAATGACCGCATTTTCCAGAAAGGGCAGGGAGATCGAGTCGACAATCACCTTTTGGCCTTTGCCTTCGAGAACAAGGTCGTCCTCTTTTGGTGCGTCCAACGCGATTTCGTATTGAAAACCGGAACATCCGCCGCCTTCAACGGCGACACGCAATGCCTGACCCTGATTGGCGGCACCGATTTCAGCAAGGCGCTCAAACGCTCGTTCTGTGACTGTCGGAGGCAGATTCATGCCGGACTCCAAAGGTTTATTTCCCAACCAACGTACAATATATGAAACCTATCGACAGGCGACAAGGACCAGACTTTTGGATAGAGCGGGTTTTGCCTCGGATCCAGGCCGCGCACGGGGGCGGTTGGTGCCTGAGGAGGAAAGCAGTTTCCGGTCATGCTTTCAGCGAGATCGGGATCGCATCATTCATGCCAGCGCGTTCCGGCGGCTTAAGCACAAGACGCAGGTTTTTGTCGAACATGAGGGCGATAGCTACCGCACCCGCCTGACGCATTCAATCGAGGTGGCTCAGGTTGCGCGGACCATTGCGGGTGCGTTAGACCTGAATCCGGAGCTGACGGAGGCCATTGCGCTTGCGCATGACTTGGGTCACACGCCTTTTGGGCACACGGGGGAGGATGCGCTGCATGCGTTGATGGCGCCCTATGGTGGTTTTGACCACAACGCGCAGGCCATCCGCATCGTAACCAAGTTGGAGCGCCACTATGCCGAGTTCGACGGCTGCAATCTGACTTGGGAATGTCTTGAAGGGATCGCAAAGCACAACGGACCGGTGACCGGAGAGCTGCCTTGGGCTCTGGCCGAATGTAATGGTGGGTTCGATTTGGAACTGCACACCCACGCCAGCGCCGAGGCGCAGGTGGCGGCCTTGTCGGACGATATTGCCTATAACAACCACGATCTGTTGGATGGGCTTCGGGCCGACCTGTTCTCTGACGATGAAATCCAGCTACTCCCGATTGTGGGAGAGTGTTATGCGGCGGTTGATCGGGCCTATCCCGAGCTTGATCCGTATCGCCGCCGGCATGAGGCGCTGCGGCGGGTTTTTGGTGTCATGGTCTCGGACGTAATTGATACGTCGCGAGAGCTTATTGCCGGATCGGGTGCGCAGTCGGTTGAGGATATCCGTCACCATGGCGCTCCGGTCATTCAGTTTTCTGACGGGCTTTGGGTGCAACTCAAGGAAATCCGCGCCTTCCTGTTCGCGCGGATGTATCGCGCGCCCAGTGTGATGGAGGTTCGGGAAAAAGTGGCTCGTGTGGTTGAAGATCTGTTCCCGATCTACCTGAGTGATCCCAAGCAGATGCCGACCCGTTGGCATGACGATATCGAAGCGGCGCAGGATGAGATCGCGCTGGCACGGATCGTTTCAGACTACATTGCGGGCATGACCGATCGGTTTGCGCTGCAGGATCACAAGCGCCTGACCGGCCAGTAACTATTCGATCCCGATATAGGCCAGCGCCCAGACCTGCTGACCGGCTTGTTCCTGAGCCAGATCAGCGTCGTCGGTAGGCGGGAACACGATCATGGTTGGGCCGTAGCCACCGATGCCCATCGGGCTGCCGTCCGCATGGGTCGCGACAATGGGGTTGTGGGCCTCAATACTGCTCCAGGGAATTTCGGCCTGATAGCCGTCTAGCGCCATGGGTTTGGCGGTTTTCCCTTCGGCCCCGGCCATGGTCATCACCGCTGACAGAAGTGGGCCAGAGAACGTGATCTCGCGTTTGTTGCCTTCGGGGCCGTAGGGGATCGTGATTTCGGTCTGATCAAGCGCGTCCAGCATCGCGGTGTCGAAACCGGCGGCTCCGTTATGCGTGACCTCCAAATACCCAAGCAGACCGCCGTCATTTTCACCGCGCGCTGGCAGGTTGGTCTCAGAGACGGCGCCGCCCAATGTCAGCAGAACGTGCCCCTTGGGCGAGGGCATCTCGGCCCATACGGGCGTTGCTAGGGCAAGGACAAGGGGCAGGACTAGGCGCATGGGTCGTCTCCGGTTTTGTAATCCTGCCCAAATTAGCTTTGTTCGGGGACAATCCAAGCCCAAACCGATGCCTTCCATTGACCTTGACGGTTTGCGTGGTAAACCGCCGGGCAAGCAAAAGGACATCCGAAATGAACCTGTTTTCCGAGATCCGCGGTCTTGTACTGGACGCGTTGGCGCAGATGCAGTCCGAAGGCGCGCTGCCCGAGGGGTTGAGCTTTGACAGCGTGGCGGTCGAGCCGCCGCGCGATGCCGCGCATGGCGATATGGCGACCAATGCGGCGATGGTGCTGGCCAAGCCCGCCAAGATGAAGCCGCGCGACATTGCGGACGCTTTGGCACTCAAGCTGGCCGCCGATGACCGGATCACCAGCGCCGAGGTTGCGGGGCCGGGGTTCCTGAACCTGCGTCTGGCCGCGACGGTCTTGCAGGGTGTTCTTGCGCGCGTGTTGGAGATGGGCACGGATTATGGCCGCTCGACCATGGGACAGGGGCAGAAGGTCAACGTGGAATATGTCTCGGCCAACCCGACCGGCCCGCTGCATGTGGGCCACACGCGGGGCGCGGTGTTCGGGGATGCTTTGGCGAGTTTGCTGGCCTATTCGGGTCATGACGTGACGCGCGAATACTACATCAACGACGGTGGCGCGCAGGTGGATGTGCTGGCGCGTTCGGCCTACGAACGCTACCGCGAAGCCAATGGTCTGAGCCCCGAGATTGCCGAGGGTCTCTATCCCGGTGACTACCTGATCCCGATCGGCGAGGCGTTGAAAGAGAAATACGGGGATAGTCTGATCGACAAGCCCGAGAGCGAATGGCTGGAAGATCTGCGCAACTTCGCCACCGACGCGATGATGGACCTGATCCGCGCGGACCTGAAGGCGCTGGGCGTCGAGATGGACGTTTTCTTCTCGGAGAAATCCCTCTACGGCACGGGCCGGATTGAGGCCGCGCTGCAGTCGCTGACCGACAAGGGCCTGATCTATGAGGGCGTGCTGGAGCCGCCCAAAGGTAAAAAGCCCGAGGATTGGGAACCGCGCGAGCAGACCCTGTTCAAATCGACCGAGCATGGCGATGACGTCGACCGCCCGGTCAAGAAATCGGATGGTGCCTGGACCTATTTCGCCCCGGATATCGCCTATCACTATGACAAGGTCAGCCGTGGTTTTGATGCGCTGATCGACGTGTTTGGCGCGGATCATGGTGGCTATGTCAAACGGATGAAGGCCGCCGTTTCCGCGCTATCTGACGGCAAGGTATCGCTGGACATCAAGCTGACCCAGTTGGTGAAGCTGTGGAAGAATGGCGAGCCGTTCAAGATGTCCAAGCGGGCCGGGAACTTTGTCACCCTGCGCGATGTGGTCGATCAGGTTGGCCCGGACGTGACCCGTTTCGTGATGCTGACCCGCAAGAACGACGCGCCTCTGGATTTCGATTTCGACAAGGTGCTGGAGCAGAGCCGCGAGAACCCCGTGTTTTACGTACAATACGCCCATGCCCGCGTCATGAGCGTGCTGCGCCGCGCGGCCGAGGCCGAGATTGCTGCCGACGATGCGACCCTTGTGGGCGCGGATCTGGGCAAGATCGACCATGCCTCAGAGCTGGCTGTGGCCAAGAAACTGGCCGAATGGCCACGCTTGGTTGAGATCGCAGCCCGCACCAACGAACCGCACCGCGTTGCGTTCTATCTGTATGAATTGGCAGGGGATTTTCACGCTCTGTGGAACAAGGGCAACGAAGAAACTCAGCTGCGCTTCATCCAGGATGGCGATGTTGCCACAAGCCAGTCGAAAATCGCATTGGCCCGTGCCGTTTCTGTTGTGATTTCAGCAGGCTTGGGTATTCTTGGCGTTACTCCGGCGCAGGAGATGCGGTAACCAATACCGCCCGAACCGCCGGTCTGAGGCAGACAAGAAATGACCCGCGCGCCTTAATTTCAGGCGCAATCGGGCGGTGAGGCGGACATGACGAGTTACGATTACTCGGGGCATCAAAGCCCCGGGCAGATGCATTACCCGAATCAATCCTATGCCGATGATGGGTATGATTACCCAGACGAAATGGCCGACCATGCCGCGCCGCGCAGCGGTTTTGGCGTCGGCAAGGCGATGAATGTGCTGGGGGCGGTCGCGTCTTTGGCGCTGGTCGCCGGAATCGGGATCTGGAGCTACAAGCTGGTGATGCGCGATGTCAGCGGCGTGCCTGTTGTCCGTGCCGCCGAAGGTCCGATGCGCATTCAACCCGAAAACCCGGGCGGACGCCCAGCGGATCATCAGGGTCTGGCCGTGAATGCCGTTGCTGCCGAAGGCTCGGCAGCCGCTCCTGCGGATCGTCTGATCCTGGCCCCGCGTCCAGTCTCGCTGACCGATGAGGACCTGCCCGCTGGTGAATTGAAGCCCACCAAAGCTGTTCATGTCGTCGAAGAGCCTATCTCGAACGAAGAGGCCGCGGCGCTGCGGCAGAACGCAGTGGACGCACTGGTAGCCGAACTCGCGGGCGAGGCGGCTCGTGCCAATGATGAACAAACCGAGGATGGAGTGCAGTTGGCGTCTCTGGTGACGCCCGAGGAAGAGCCTGCGATTGACCCGGCGGATTTCGCCGCAGCCCTGCCGGACCCGGCCATTGCCGAGCTCCCGGGCGTGCGCCGCTCATTGCGCCCGCAGACCCGCCCGGCTCGCCGTGCGGTGGTCACCGATACGTCTGAGGCGGCGATCAATGCGGCCGTCAAATCCGCCGTTGGGTTGGATGTAGACCCTGACACGCTGAGCAAAGGCACTCGTCTGGCGCAGCTTGGCGCTTTTGAAAGTGCCGATGTCGCCAAATCCGAATGGGCGCGTCTGAACGGTCAGTTCGGTGAGTATATGGATGGAAAACAGCGTGTTATCCAGAAAACCTCAAGCGGTGGCCGCACTTTCTACCGGTTGCGCGTGAGTGGCTTTGATGACTTAAGCGACTCACGCCAGTTCTGTGCGGCGTTGGTGGCGCAGGGCGCCGACTGTATCCCGGTGGCCGTCAGGTGACGTTCGGGGCCGCAATTTCTGACGCAAAAGCGCTGCGGCTGACCGATGACGAAAGGGCCCTGTTCCGTGAGATGAACCCGTTTGGGTTCATCCTTTTTGCCCGCAACATCGAAAGCGCCGATCAGGTCCGCGCCCTGTGCGATGATTTTCGCGAGGTCGTCGGACGGAATTGCCCTATCACGATTGATCAAGAGGGCGGCCGTGTTCAACGCCTGCGCGCCCCTCTGGCGCGCGAATGGATGCCGCCGCTCGATCATGCTGAACGGGCCGGAGAGCATGCGGAACGCGCCATGTACTTGCGCTATCGCCTGATTGCGCATGAGCTGTTTGAGCTGGGGATCGACAGCAACTGCGCCCCGATGGTGGACGTAGCGCGACCGGAAACCCATGCCTTTCTCCGTAACCGCTGCTACGGCAGTGATCCAGATAGCATCGCTCAACTGGGGCGCGCCGTTGCGCAAGGCCATCTGGATGGTGGAGTATTGCCCGTCGTTAAGCACATGCCCGGTCACGGTCGGGCCACGCTGGACACCCATTTCGACCTGCCGCGCGTCGACCTGCCTCTCGACGAGTTAACTCAGACCGATTTTGCTCCGTTCAAGGCTTTGAACGACCTGCCAATGGCGATGACCGCTCATTTGCTATTCGAACAGATCGATCCGACTCCGGCCACGATCTCGGCCCCGATGATGAAGGTCATCCGCGAGGTAATCGGCTTTGACGGGCTGGTCATGACTGATGACATCACCATGAAGGCGCTAAGCGGGTCTGTGCCCGAGCGTGCGGCACGGGCCTTGCAGGCGGGCTGTGATGTCGTGTTGCACTGCAACGGCAGCTTCGCCGAGCGTCGTGATGTGCTTGCGGCCGCGGGCCAGATGACCGAGGCGGCGCAGGTCCGCGCAGATCGGGCCTTGGCCATGCGCAAAAAGCCCGCCGAACTTGACATCGAGGCCACTGAGGCTGAACTATCTGCCCTAATGGGCGGGCAGGTATATGAACGATAATCTTTTCAGCGAAGATCCGGTTTCGGTCGCTGACCGGCTGGCAGCCGAAGCGCTGATCGTTGACGTCGACGGGTTCGAAGGCCCGTTGGACGTGCTGCTGACCCTATCGCGGACGCAAAAAGTCGACCTCCGCAAGATCTCGGTTCTGGCACTGGCGCAGCAATATCTGGCTTTTGTCGAAAAGGCGCGCGCGCTGCGGATCGAACTGGCCGCCGACTATCTGGTGATGGCCGCTTGGCTGGCCTTTCTCAAATCCCGCCTCCTGCTGCCGCCTGACCCGGACGATGAGGGGCCTTCGGGAGAGGAACTCGCCGCGCATCTGGCGTTTCAGCTCGAACGCCTGCAGGCCATGCGCGATGCCGCCGCCCGGCTCATGGCGCGCGACCAGTTGGGGCGTGATTTCTTCAAGCGTGGGCAGGCCGAAGACGTCACCCGCATTCGCACTGTCACCTATTCGGCTACGTTGCTGGACCTGATGCAGGGCTATGCGCGCATCCGCACCCGCGATGAATTCCGCCCCTTTGTGATGGACCGCGACTCGGTGTTCACGATGGAGCAGGCGCTGGAGCGTATGCGCCCTCTGATCGGGTTTGCCGGTGCCTGGACCGATATGGAGACCTATTTGCCCGACGGATGGGACGGTGATCCGGTGCGGCGACGCTCGGCTACGGCGGCAACCTTTGCGGCCTCGCTGGAGCTGGTGAAAGAAGGACATATGGAGATCAAGCAAAGCGACACCTTTGCCCCGATCCATCTGCGCAAGAGGACCGAGACCCGTGACTGACGCCCCCGAAGAAACCGGCACCCTGTTCGAAGCGCCCCCTCTGGCCGAGCAGGAGCGGATGGTCGAGGCGGTGTTGTTTGCCAGCGCCACGCCGGTGACAAATGCCGATCTTGAGGCGCGGATGCCGCATGGTAGCAATGCGGCGCAAGCCGTTGATTTGCTTCAGAAACGTTACGAGGGCCGCGGTGTACGCGTGGTCAAGGTGGGTGAGGCATGGGCGATCCGGACCGCCCCTGACCTTGGCTTTCTGATGCAGAAAGAAACGGTTGAGACTCGCAAACTGAGCCGCGCGGCAATCGAAACACTTGCCATCGTGGCCTATCACCAGCCTTGCACGCGGGCCGAGATCGAAGAGATTCGCGGTGTCTCCGTCTCACGTGGGACAATCGACCAACTGCTTGAGATGGAGTGGATCCGTCTGGGCCGCCGCCGCATGACGCCCGGTCGTCCGGTAACCTTTGTCGTCACGCCCGAGTTTCTGGATCACTTCGGGCTGGAAAACGCCCGCGACCTGCCGGGCCTCAAGGAATTGCGCGCCGCTGGCTTGTTGGAAAACCGCCCGCCGCCGGGTGCTATCCCACTGGGCGAGGGGCGCGAAGACGAAGTTGACGAAGATCAGACCGAACTCTTCGAGGAAGAGTGATCAGACAGCCCTTTTGCCGCCGGATAGATACCCTATCTCTAGGCGCAGGAAACGGAGTTGAGCAATGAATGCAAATCGGATCATCGACATGATCGTCCGCCAGGTCACGCGCCGTCTTGTCAACAAGGGGATCGACAAGGGATTTGATATGGCCAGCCGTATGGGCGGTTCGTCGGATGCGGACAGTAGCCAACCAAAAGGGAAACCGGGGCCGGCCCAGTCGCAGAGTATCAAACAGGCCAAGCAGATGACCCGTCAGATGCGGCGGTTCATGCGGTTTTAGGTAGCCGCCTTGAAGTGTTTGGACAGTTTCAGTCCCTGTCCTTGATAGTTCGAGGCAATGCCCGCGCCATATAGCTGTGTGGGCATTTCGGACATCTTCTCATAGACCAAGCGCCCTACGACCTGACCGTGTTCTAGCACGAACGGGGCTTCGTGGCAGCGAACCTCAAGCACACCGCGCGATCCGGCACCACCTGCGGCCGCGTGGCCAAAGCCGGGGTCAAAAAAGCCCGCATAGTGAACACGGAACTCACCGACCATGGCCAGATAGGGGGCCATTTCTGCCGCGTACATGGGTGGGATATGCACCGCCTCCCGGCTGACCAGGATATAGAACGCGCCGGGATCGAGAATGATGCAGCCATCGCTCGTGCGCACCTCTTCCCAATAATCCTGCGGATCGTATGCGCCGATCCGGTCCAGATCAATCACGCCGGTATGCGGCTTTGCGCGATAGCCAACCAGATCGGTGTCAGGCAATTGCAGGTCAACCGAAAAGCCCAGACCGTCCTGAATAACTGCAGGCCCATCGACCAGCGGGGATTCGGTGTGCAGGGCGGTCAATTCCGCGTCGGTCAGAACGGCCTGACCCTGACGGAAGCGAATCTGGTTCAGCCGCATGCCGGGCCGTACAAGAACCGAGAAGGAGCGCGGGCAGATTTCAGCGTAAAGCGGGCCGGTGTAGCCTGCGGGCACCCGGTCGAACTCGGTGCCGCCATCGGTGATTGTTCGCGTCAGCAGGTCCAGCCGCCCGGTTGAGCTTTTGGCATTCGCCACCGCGCTGGTCTCAACGGGCAGGGCGAGCGATTCCATCAACGGCACGAGATAGACGCAGCCTTTCTCGAGCACGGCTCCGTCGGTGATATCGATCCGGTGCATCTCAAACTCGGCCAAACGGTCGGCGACCGATCGCCCTTCGCCCGCAAGAAATGAAGCGCGGACGCGGTAAGCCACTGTTCCCAAACGAAGATCAAGGCTGGCGGGTTGCACCTGTGCCGGGATCACGTCCGGGCTGGCACTGATCTCACCGCGTGTGATCATCGCTTCGATCTGCTGGTTTGGGCATACACCTGTCATTTCGATCCCCCCTGATGCCAGAGCGGGATCTGGCCTGTCTGCCATAAACGTCGGTGTGATTTGGTCGGGCTAGCAGGACTCGAACCTGCGACCTTCCGTCCCCCAGACGGACGCGCTACCAGGCTGCGCCATAGCCCGACGTTGGAGTGTTCATAACGGTTTTCCCGGCAGGGGCAAGAGGAAAACATTGCCTTTTTTCTATCCTGCCGCCCGTGTTTCCACCCGGTTCAACCATGCGCGCAAATCCTTGGCCAAGGGCGCGATACGGCTGAGTAGTTCATCATCGAATTCGGACCGATTCCATGCCAGTGAAGCAATGCCTCCAACCAAAGGCGCGGCATCCAGATCGGCTGGTTCGGCGCTTTCCTCTGGTGCCTCAGCCTCTCGCGGTGCGTCGAGGTCCATCGGGATTTGTTCGGTCTGAGGTGCAGGTTTGGCGGAAAAGGGAACAACGGTGCTGTCCGTTTCCTCGACTGCAGGCTCATCCAGAGACGGCGAGAGCGCTGCGACATGGGCGACACCCTGTTCGCGCAAAATCCGCTGTACGGCCTTGATGGTGATCCCATCCTCGTGCAGCAGCTTTTTGATACCGCCCAGCAGACGCATGTCATTAGGGCGATAGTACCGGCGCCCTCCGGCCCGTTTCACGGGTTTGACCTGGGTAAACCGGCTTTCCCAAAAGCGCAGGACATGGGCCTGTACTCCGAGCCAATCCGCAACTTCACTTATGGTGCGAAATGCGTCGGGGGATTTGCTCATGTCCGCGAGTTCCTAGGATTACTTGCGATTCCCGGCGGCGACGCGATCCTTCATCAGGTGCGACGGACGGAAAGTCAGCACGCGGCGGGGTTGAATGGGAACCTCTTCGCCGGTCTTGGGGTTGCGACCGATACGAGCGGTTTTGTCCCGAACGCTGAACGTGCCGAATGAGGAAATCTTAACCTGTTCACCGCGAACCAGCGCGTCGGACATGTGGTTCAGAACGCTTTCCACCAGCTGCGCGCTTTCGTTGCGTGACAGGCCAACTTCACGAAAGACGGCTTCGCTTAGATCCATTCGGGTCAGTGTTTTGTCGCTCATACCTTTTCCCCTGTTGATGTCAAAGCATAGGGCGGGGGCAAATTCACTGTCAATATCAATGAATTGCAGGTGGGGGCGTAAGCTGAATTGCGCCGGTTACCAGCGCAGAACAACCGCGCCCCAAGCCAGCCCGCCGCCAATGGCTTCGGTTACGATCAGATCGCCTTGCTTGATTTGCCCACGCTGTTTGCCAACCGACAGGGCCAGAGGGATCGACGCGGCCGAGGTATTGCCGTGATCCTGCACGGTGACCACAACATTCTCCATCGGCAGGCCCATCTTCTTGGCTGTGCCTTGAATGATGCGGATATTGGCCTGATGCGGCACGATCCAATCCACGTCCGAGGCCGTCAGCCCGGCGCGATCGAGTGCGGTGTTAGCGGTTTTGGCAAGCTTTTCAACGGCATGACGGAAGACCTGGTTGCCTTGCATCCGCAAATGACCGGTCGATTGCGTTGACACGCCACCATCCACATAGAGCAGGTCCTGATACCGCCCGTCCGAGTTTAGATCGGTTGCCAGAACGCCTCGGTCGTCCGACGTGCCGGTGCTTTCCTGTTCCTCAAGGATCAGGGCGCCTGCGCCGTCGCCGAACAACACGCAGGTCGAGCGGTCGGTCCAGTCCATGATTCGGGAAAACGTTTCGGCCCCGATCACCAGAACGCGTTTAGCCTGACCCGAGAGTATCAGCGCGTTCGCATTGCTCAGCGCGAAAACGAATCCGGCGCAGACGGCCTGCACATCAAAGGCAAAGCCGCGCGTCATGCCAAGGCGGGCCTGAACCATCGTCGCTGCAGACGGAAAGGTCAGATCAGCGGTTGAGGTCGCAAGGACGATGGCGTCAATGTCGTCGGCTTCCAGCCCCGCATCTGCAAGGGCGGCTTGTGCGGCATTGGTCGCCAGATCTGAGGTGGTTTCACCTTCGGCAGCAAAGTGGCGGCGTTCGATCCCCGACCGGGTTCGGATCCATTCATCCGTCGTATCCAAAGTCTGTTCAAACTCGGAATTCGGGACAACACGTTCGGGCAAATAATGTCCGACACCTACAACGACTGAACGGCCTGCCATGTTTGAGGTACTGCCTTTTTGTTATTTTTCCGCCTGCGGCGCGGCATGCGCGGCATCTTGTGCAAGCTGGGCCGTTGATGCAACCCGTGCTGCCAATTTTTCGGCAAAACCTGATTGGGCCAGTGTAAAGGCCAGCTTGACTGCGGCTGACACTCCGGTCGCGTCTGCGCCGCCGTGGGATTTCACCACGGTTCCATTCAGCCCCAGGAAAACGCCTCCGTTCACGCGGCGCGGATCGATGCGTTTTTTCAGGCGGTTGAGCGAGGTGATCGCCAGCACCGATGCAAGTCGAGAGAGGGGTGTGTATTTGAACGCTTCGCGCAGAAGATCGCCGATCAGGCTGGCTGTGCCTTCGCCGGTCTTGATTGCGACGTTGCCGGTAAACCCATCGGTCACAATTACATCTGCCTTGTCGCCGGGAATATCGCTGCCTTCGACAAAGCCGACGAAATCGAAATTCGCGGATTCGGCGAAGTCGGTGATCATGGCATGCGCTTCTTTCAGCTCTGCCCGACCTTTGTGTTCCTCGGTGCCGACATTCAGAAGCCCGATCCGAGGGCGTTGCAGCGCCATGCCGTTGCGCGCGTAGGAGGCGCCCATCAGCGCATATTGCAGCAGATCCTTGGCGTCGGCGCGCACATCGGCGCCTACATCCAACATAACGTTGAACCCCTGAGGGTTGCGCGAGGGCCACAGAATCGCAATCGCCGGGCGGCTGACACCGGGCAGTTTTCGCAGACGCATCATCGACAGCGCCATCAGGGCGCCGGTGTTGCCACAGGATACCGCGCCATGGGCATCGCCCTGACGCACGGCCTCAAGCGTGGACCACATCGAGGTCTGTTTGCCGTTGCGCACAACCTGGCTGGGCTTGTCTTCCATCGTCACGACGTCAGGACAATCACGAAAATCGACGCGCCCATCAAGGACGCGCCGTTTCGCTACGAGCTTGCGCAGCTTGTCTTCCGGACCGTGCAGCAGAAACCCGATATCGGGGTTTTTTTTCGCCGATTGCGCCAAACCTGCAACAACGGCTACGGGACCATCGTCCCCCCCCATGGCATCAACGGAAATGATGATCCGTCCGGCGTGCGTGGGTTGTTCCGTCATGCGAAGGCTGGCGCTCGATCAGGCTTAGGCTGCGTCTTCGTCCAGGTCGATTTCGTCGGCCTGAGCGACGACTTCACGGTCGTCATAGTGGCCGCAGGATGCGCACACGTGGTGCGGGCGCTTCAGCTCGCCGCAGTTCGGGCATTCGTTCGGGTTTGCAGCAACCAGAGCGTCGTGTGCGCGGCGGTTGTTGCGACGCGACTTGGAAACTTTGTTCTGTTGGACGGCCATGGTCTCAACCTTTGTCTACTGAGGGTCAGCAGAATCGCCGCCGACCGGGTTTCATATTTCGTTTATCGTGGTTTGACGCGCGTTTAGGGTACATGCCCCACGTTGTCCAACCCTAAATCCGATGAGCGCGCGAAAATACTGCGATTCTCGACATGTTCAAGCGATTTTTCTGACCGCTTGCTATGACAGGAAATCTCTGCCCTGTCACTCGTCTTTTTTCAGCGCATCGCGCAAACCTGCCAGTCCGGCAAAGGGTTTGGCATCTTCGTCAGTCATCGCCTGTTTGCCTGGCTCGGTATAGTCGGCCTGCTCCAGTTCCGCACCCTCCTTGCGTGGATAAAGGGGGAGGGCCAACGACAGCGCCTCGATCATCACTTGGGTGGGGTCAATTTCGGACCCCAAGGCTTCGGTTTCGTCGCCTTCGGGGATTTCGAACTCTTCATCTTCTGGGTCCGCCCATTCGGCTAGGAAGGAGCGAGTCACAGGGACGTCGATACGCGTGGTCACCGGTTCCAGCGTCACGACGCAGGGTTGCACGACAGTTGCGCCCAGTTTGGCGGTCAGGACCCAGTCCTTCTTTCCTTCGGCCTCAACTTTGCCGACAAAGCTGAGCTTGCGCAGACCCAGCAGGTCAAGCGCGGCTTTGATGTCGTCCAGTTCCGTCGCGTTTGGGCGCAATTCGAAGGATGTTGGCGTGTTTTGGGGCAGGTCGGCCACCCGCAGAGATGTCGTGTTGCTCATTCGTGACCCTTTCCTATGTTGAACCGGGGCATCGGTTTCTGTAAGCGGATAGGGGCCGTTACGGATCAAGGCAAGAGGGTGTATATGGTGATGGGTGCAAACAAGGTGAAACGAGCAGCGAAATCGCTCGTCTTTATTGCCTGTCTGGCTGCTATTGCGGCCTGTACGCCGACCTTCAAGAATCACGGCTATATTCCGCCTGCCGAAGATCTGGCCGAGATCAAAGTGGGTGTCGATACCCGCGACACCGTGGCCGAAGCCATCGGCGCGCCCGGAATTTCCGGCGTTGTGCAAGATTCGGGCTACTACTACGTCGCCTCTCGCGTGCGCTTTTACGGCCCCAAACGGCCCGAGGTCGTATCGCGCGAGTTGGTTGCAATCAGCTTTGACCAGCGCGGCGTAGTCCGCAATATCGAGAGGTTCGGTCTGGAGGACGGTGTCGTCGTGACCCTCGAACGGCGCGTGACGGAATCCAGTATCCAGAACAACGGCTTCCTGCGTCAGCTGCTGGGCAATATCGGCAACTTCAACCCAGCTAACATTCCGGGCGCCACCAACTAAGTCACAGGATTGTCGCGTCGCCTTCACAAGGCAGTCACATCTGCTGTGCTAGCAGAGCCACAAGGTTGAATTCCGGTCGGCAAGGGCGGAGGATGCAGTCATGGCTGTGTTGTTGAGCAAAGGGCGCTTTCGGGCGCGTCTGGCGCAGAGTGACGAAGATCTGGCGGCGGCGCAGGCGCTCCGAACGTGGGCGTTTGGCACCGGCGCATTGGATGCTGACGCGTTCGATCCCGTTTGCGCCCATGTTCTGGTCGAAGACCTGCAGGACGAGGGCGCTCTGGTCTGTTGTTTCCGCATGCTGACCATGGAGAGCGGTGCTGAAATCGGGCGTAGCTACTCGGCGCAGTTTTACGATCTGACCAGCCTCGAAGGATTCTCAGGCCGCATGGTCGAGATGGGGCGGTTTTGTATCCACCCCGACTGGACAGACCCGGACATCCTACGTGTGGCGTGGGGTGCGATGACGGCCTATGTGGACCAGAACGGGATCGAGATGCTGTTTGGATGTTCCTCATTCGCAGGGACCGAGACGGCCGAGTATCTGGACGCGTTCGCGATGCTCAAACACCGTCATTTGGCCCCGAAACGCTGGCTGCCGCGGGTGAAAGCGCCGGATGTGTTTCGGTTTGCGTCCAAGCTGCGTCGCAGGCCGGACGTCAAGAAAGCGATGCTGCGAATGCCGCCATTGCTGCGCACCTATCTGATGATGGGCGGCTGGGTTAGCGATCATGCGGTGGTGGATCGGCATATGAACACGTTGCACGTTTTCACCGGGTTGGAGATTGGGGCGATTCCTCCAGCCCGAAAACGGTTGTTGCGGGCAGTGGCCGGGTAGTTCCGTATTTTCAACGACAAGACGGTGTGGGCGTTGACGCGCCAGCGCTGCCGGTTTAGCTGGCGGGCATGGCGAGAATTCCTTTGTTGCAGATGTCTGGCATTTCCCTGACCTTCGGGGGTGATCCGGTGTTTTCCGGTTTGGATCTGGTGGTCCAGCCGGGTGATCGAGTTGCGCTTGTAGGGCGCAACGGCTCGGGTAAATCCACCTTGATGAAGGTGATGGCGGGGCTGGTTGAGGCGGATCAGGGCGAGATCGTTGTGCCTCCCGGCAAATCCGTTGGGTATATGGAGCAGGACCCGGGGATGGAGGGGTTCGCGACGCTGGGCGATTATGCCTCAAGCGGGTTGGAGTCGGGCGAGCTGTACAAGGTCGAACGCGCCGGTGAGGGACTGAAATTCGATCCGTCACGCCCCGTTGAGACCGCCTCAGGCGGGGAACGGCGGCGGGCCGCTTTGGCCAAACTTATGGCCGAAGCGCCGGACCTGATGTTGCTGGACGAGCCGACCAACCATCTGGACATCGAAGCCATCGCTTGGCTCGAGCGCGAATTGGGCGCGACGCGGGCCGCTTATGTGCTGATCTCGCACGACCGCGCGTTCCTGCGGGCATTGACCCGCGCGACCCTGTGGATTGATCGCGGCATGGTGCGGCGACAGGAGCAGGGTTTCGAGGCGTTCGAGACTTGGCGCGACAAGGTCTGGGAAGAGGAAGATCAGCAGCGGCACAAGTTGAACCGTCTGATCAAGTCCGAGGCGAAATGGGCGGTCGAAGGGATCAGCGCGCGGCGCAAACGCAACCAGGGACGTGTGCGGGCGTTGCAGGCCCTGAGGGCCGAAAAGGCAGCGCAGATCAAACGTCAGGGCTCGGCGGCTATGTCACTCGAAGCGGGTCCGAAATCCGGTCGCAAGGTGATCGAGGCCAAGGCTCTGTCCAAAGCCTATGGCGACAAGCAGATCGTGCGCGGCTTTGATCTATTGGCGCAGCGCGGCGATCGGGTTGCTTTTGTTGGACCGAACGGGGTGGGCAAAACCACTCTGTTGAAGATGCTGCTGGGGCAGGAGGCGCCGGATGAGGGCTCTGTAACCCTTGGCACCAATCTCGAAATCGCGGTGTTTGACCAGACCCGCGCGCAGTTGGACCCTGAGATGAGCCTGTGGGACAGTCTGACCGGAGACCCCGAAATGCGGGTGTCGGGCAAGGCCGATCAGGTCATGGTTGGCGGGCAGCCCAAGCATGTTGTGGGTTACCTGAAAGAGTTTCTGTTCGATGAACGCCAGGCAAGAGCAGCTGTTAAGTCCCTGTCCGGCGGGGAAAAAGCGCGTTTGTTGCTGGCGAAACTGATGGCGAAACCGTCGAATCTGCTGGTGCTGGACGAACCGACCAACGATCTGGATGTGGAAACTCTGGACCTGCTGCAAGAGCTGTTGGACGACTATGACGGCACGGTTCTGCTGGTCAGCCACGACCGGGACTTTTTGGACCGCGTTGCCACCACAACCATCGCGATGGAGGGCAATGGCCGCGCGACCGTCTATGCGGGCGGGTGGTCGGACTATATCGCTCAGCGGGGTGATCTTGCCCCTAAGAAAGAAGAGAAAACAAAAGCTTCCAAGCCAAAGGTGAAGCAGGAAGCCAAGCCGAAGACAGGCCTGTCCTTCTCGGAAAAGCATCGGCTGGAGAAGCTCCCGGCCGAGATTGCGCGGCTGGAGGCTGAGATTGCCAAGCTGGAAGAGCTGATGGCAGACCCCGACCTGTTCACGCGCGAGCCGGTCAAGTTCCAGAAAGCCACCGAGGCGCTGGTCGAACGGCAGGAGAAACTGTCGGTCGCTGAGGAAGAGTGGCTGATGCTGGAGGAAAAGGCCGAAGGCGGGTAGTAAAAGACCCGAAACCCGTTTCCTCAGAATTTCAAGGTCGTCTTATGCGCGTCCCCGGATCGGGCGTGCGGGGTTGCCAACGACCGTTTCATCGGGTGCGACAGATTTGGTCACGACACTGCCCGCGCCGATAATGGCCCGGTCACCGATTGAGACACCAGGCAGGATTATAGCGCCGCCGCCAATCCAAACATTCTCTCCAATCGCGACCGGATGCGCGATTTCAAGACCGTCTGCGCGCAGGTCGGGGTCCTTGGCGTGTTCAGCGCAGTAGATCTGGACGTTAGGGCCGAGCATTGTGTCGCTGCCGATCCTGACAGGCGCGGTATCCAATATGGTACAGCCCGCGTTAAAATAGACACGATCGCCCAGAGATAGGTTGAATCCATAGGCGCAATGAAACGGGGCTTCGATGAAGCACATATGCCCGGTTTCGGCGAAAAGCGCGCGCAACTCAGGCGCGATAGGGCCGCGATCATCGGGATGGCATGTGTTGTGGGCGTAAACGGCGCGACGGGCGGTCTGGCGCAAGTCTTCCAGTTCTGGATCGAGGCAGGTGTACCACGCACCCGCTGTCATTTTCTGCCGTTCACTCATGTCCTTAGGGTTAGCGCATCCGCAGCGCTCCGTCGATGCGGATGACCTCTCCGTTCAGATAGCCCATCTCGACGATGAAGGCGGCGAGGCGTCCGTATTCCTTCGGGTCCCCCAAGCGAGGTGGGTTTGGGACGTCAGCGGCCAATTGGGCTTGCACCTCTTCCGGCAGACCGGCCAGCATGGACGTCATGAAGATGCCGGGCGCGATAGTCATCACTCGGATACCTGTTGAGGCCAGATCGCGTGCCATGGGCAGCGTCATACCAACCACGCCGCCTTTTGAGGCCGCATAGGCCGCCTGACCCTTTTGCCCGTCGAATGCCGCGATTGAAGCGGTGTTGATGATGACTCCACGGGCACCGTCCGCGTCGGGCTCATTCAGGGCCATTTGGGCTGCGGCAAGACGGGCGACATTGAAACTGCCCACCAGATTGATGTCGATTGTGCGCTGGAATGCGTCCAGAGGGTGCGGGCCATCGCGCCCAACGGTTTTGATACCATCCGCAATACCGGCGCAATTCACGGCAGCGGTGATCTTGCCCATTTTGGCCGTGGCCAGCCCGACCGCCGCTACGACCGAGGCTTCTTGGGTTACGTCAGTCTCAGTGAAATGCCCTCCGATCTCGGCGGCGACCTTCGCGCCTCGCTCGGCATCGCGATCCAGCAGCGTGACCTGAGCACCTTGCGCGGCAAAGTACCGGGCGGTGGCTTCGCCCAAACCGGACGCACCGCCGGTGATGATGGCTGCGGTGTCGGACAGGTTCATGATAGGCCTCCTCGCGGGTTAATGAACATATGTTCAATAAACAGTTTAGCCGCGTCCTGTCTATAGGTTTGGCTTTGGACCCCGCGTTGGGTTCTGAAGAAATCCTCAGAAACCCTTCAGACTGGCTTCACGGTAGATCGCCAACTCGTGAATGAACAACCTGACGAGGTCGGGTGTTTTTTCGTCAGGAGGTGCTGAAATGTTAAAGAGTACAAAGCAAAAACTTGGCGCGCTTGCGATTGCGCCGTTTGTCGGGGTGTTCATGGTCGGAAGCGCAGCAGCCGCGCCTGAAACCTGCAACTGGAAAACAGCGCGTGATCTCGCCAATGCCGGAGACTACGCAGGTTTGTGCGATTGCGTGCAGGTTACGCCCAGCTTTCTGGAGCGTCTGCAGAGGCGGGCCGATTTCGAAACCACCCTCAGCGTAACAGGTGCGCAATGCCCGGGATTGGCCACGTTGCTGACCGATTTGCCCACGGCGAGTGTGCAGGCCGCTTCGAACCAAGGCGAGGACAGGTCTTCTAGCGGTCCGGGCAACGGCGGCGGAGTAGGTCCGGCAGGTGACGGTGGTCCAGGCGGCGATGACGGCCCCGGTGATGGGGGCGATGGACCCGGAGATGGTGGCGGCGATGGACCGGGTAACGGCGGCGATGGTCCCGGCAACGGTGGCGGCGGTGACGGCCCCGGTAACGGTGGCAATGGCGGCAGCAACGGTGGTCCCGGCAACGGCAATGGAAATGGTGGAAACCCTGGAAACGGTGGTGGAAATAACGGAGGTTCAGGGCCGGGCACCGGTAACGGTGGTGGGAATAATGGTCAGGGCGGCGGCTCCGGAAACGGCGGCGGCGGCAACGGAAATGGTGGAAACAGCGGAGGCGGCAAAGGCGGTGATGGAAAAGGCGGCGGTACAGGCGGCGGCAAGAACGGCGGAGGAAAGGGCAAGAAGTAGCCCATGGTGACGCAGTCCCTGAAATTTTTGTAGGTCGCCACATCCGGCGACCTACACCAGCATATCAAACTCCGGATACAGCTAGCGCCATCTCGGTAATTTACAGCGCCAGCGGGTAGGTGACCGGTTTAGCGCCAGTCGCTTTAGGCATCTTCTTTGCTGCCGATGCCGGTAATTTCGACTTTGCGATCCGCTCGCCAGGTTTGCCGTCTTTGAAAAAGCTGTCGACCCGCCAGCTTGCTTTCAGGGTTCTCGGCAGCTTGCTCAACATGCGCGAGGTTTCCTTCGACGCACTGCTCCACCAGGGTTTCATGCCGCCGCTGCACTTCGCATGAAACCGGACGCGGACCCGATAGCCCGAGGCTTTTTCTTCTTTTCTGAAGTCCTGCAAGCTCTTGATCAGTTTGGATTCAAAGGCGCTGTAGTAGGTCGAGTTCGAGCTGGCCGACATGGGCGTCAGATTGACATTGGTGCCGGGCCCGCCAAGTTTTTCGCTCAGGATGTGTCCTTTGATGTATGTCTGTGCCTGCAGTTCCGAGTAGTCGGACAGCATCTGAATTTCTGTCAGCGCCAGAAGCTCCAAAATCTTGTCGACCGAATTTGCCTTGGCAAGCTTTTGTAGCGTCGACTTGCTGGACAGGGCCTTTTGCACCGCGGCCAGATCAATCAGGTCTTTTACATCCCAGCGCGAGTTGAACCGTTCGACAATCGCGCAATGGCCGGTAGCCGGAGAGCTGCCCTTTTGCTTCAAGCTGTCGGTTGTCAGGATGCAGGTGACCTCATCCGCGCCGGTTGAGAATTTTTCGCCTTCAAAGACAACGTCGGCGCGGCGGGAAGATGTGAATTTGTTCGCAACTACCATGTTCAAATCATACTAAAACGCTTCAATAGTCAGCAGTTTAGCATAGATTTGGGCTTCAACGAAATAAGGCGTTCCGGGCGCAGGTGTTTGCGCCCGGAAACGAGAAAGATCAGCCTAGCTGAACCAGAGCGTGGCGTTTCTTGCCTGCGCTCAGTTTGATCGGAGAGGACAACGCGCCTGCGTCAATCATCAGGCCTGCATCCGTCAACGGCGCGTCGTCCAGCTTGGCGCCGTTTTCCGATATCAGGCGCTTGGCCTCTTTCCCGGACTTGGCCAGACCGGATTTCACGATCAACTGCACGATCGACATGCCATCGCCCAGCTCATCCGCGCTGAGCGTGAGGGTCGGAAGGTCTCCGCCAACTCCGCCTTTTTCGAACACCTCGCGCGCGGTGGCCTCGGCTGTGGTAGCGGCTTCGGCACCATGCAGAAGGGTCGTGACCTCATTGGCGAGGCGGATTTTGGCTTCGTTGATCTCGGACCCCTGCAACGCGCCCATGCGCTCGCACTCATCGACCGGAAGCTCGGTGAAGATCTTCAGGAAGCGACCCACATCGGCGTCGGTGGTGTTGCGCCAGAACTGCCAGAACTCATAGGGCGACAGCATATCGTCGTTCAGCCAGATCGCACCGCCCTGCGATTTGCCCATCTTGCGGCCGTCGCTGGTGGTCAGCAGAGGCGTCGTCAGGCCGTAGATTTCCTGATCCAATACGCGGCGGGTCAGGTCGATGCCGTTGACGATATTACCCCACTGATCTGAGCCGCCCATTTGCAGAACGCAGCCATAGCGACGGTTCAGCTCAAGGAAGTCGTAGGCCTGCAGGATCATGTAGTTGAATTCGAGGAAGCTCAGCGATTGTTCGCGGTCCAGCCGGGATTTCACGGACTCGAAGGACAGCATCCGATTGACCGAGAAATGCCGCCCGATATCGCGCAGGAAATCGAGGTAGTTCAGGCTGTCGAGCCATTCGGCATTGTTCAGCATCAGCGCGCCGGTCTCGCTGTCGTCATAGGACAGGTATTTGGCGAAGACCTTCTGCATTCCGGCGATATTGGCGTCAATCTGTTCGGGCCCCAGCAGGGGGCGCTCGTCCGAGCGGAACGAAGGATCGCCCACCTTGGTGGTGCCGCCGCCCATCAGGGTTATCGGCTTGTGGCCGGTCTTTTGCAGCCAACGTAGCACCATGATGTTCATCAGGTGACCCACATGCAGCGACTGCGCGGTGGCGTCATAGCCGATATAAGCTGTCTGCACCCCGTCGATCAGCGCGTCGTCAAGGCCTTGATAATCGGTGCAGTCGGCCAGAAAGCCGCGCTCGATCATCGTGGCGATGAAATCCGATTTGGGGTGGTAGGTCATATCGTGCCCTCGGGGTTACTGTTGCGGGGCACTGTATAGGCGGCGGCGTAGGGAAGGGGAAGGTGCCTTTTGCGTTGAAAAACACCCCGGGCCAGCGTCGCATACAGGGCGCTCGGAGCAGAATTCTTTGCAGCTCGGGCGCAAGGCGCTTGCCTTGTCTGCCATCGGCGGTGCAGGTTGGCGCCGTTGCACGCTCTGATTGTTCGGAAGACAGGTGCAACGTCTGATACAGGCAGGAGGCAGCCGTGCGGCAGTCCAACAGGATGCAAGGTCCGATCCGGGCGCTTGGGGCGATGTCAGGGACGTCAATGGATGGCGTGGATGCCGCCGTGGTCGAAACCGATGGTCATCAAATCTTCAGCTTTGGTGAAACCGGCTATCGCGCCTATTCCGAGGCTGAACGTGCGGTGATCCGCGCAGCCTTGGGTCAATGGCAAGGGGCGGATGTCGAGGTCGCGGGCGAGCTGGTGACCGTGGCCCATGCCGAGGCCCTGTCGGAATTCGAAGAGGTGGATTTGATCGGCTTTCACGGCCAGACCCTTGCGCATGAACCGCGTGGGCGCGGCACCTTGCAGGTGGGCGATGGTGTCGGACTGGCGCAGGCGCTGGGTTTACCGGTTGTCTGGGACTTCCGCAGTGATGACGTGGCTTTGGGGGGCGAAGGCGCGCCTCTGGCCCCGTTCTTCCATTTCGCCTGTGCCAAATGGATCGATGCGCAGGAGCCGCTGTGTTTCCTGAACCTCGGCGGTGTCGGCAACTTGACCTATGTAGACCCGTCCTTTGATGGCCCCGAAGCGCCAGGGGCGTTGCTGGCTTTTGACACGGGCCCGGCAAATGCGCCTGTGGATGATCTGATGCAGGTTCGTCTGGGCCAGCCAATGGATCGCGACGGTGGTGTCGCCCGAGGCGGTACCGTGGAAACCGGTGCGCTCGAGCTGTTTCTGGCCGAGCCATTCTTTGCGCGCATGCCGCCCAAATCCTTGGACCGAAACGACTTCGCCGAGATGGTGCGTCTGGTGCAGGAGTTGAGCGATGCGGACGCGGTTGCGACCCTGACCGCGATGTGTGCCGCGGGTGTGGCGCAGGGGATGCAGCATTGCCCGAAACCGCCCGCGCGCGTGCTGGTGACTGGCGGAGGGCGGCATAACCCCGTTCTGATGGAGATGCTGCGCGTCTCGTTGGATTGCCCGGTTGAGCCGGTCGAGGCCGTGGGGCTGGACGGCGATATGCTCGAGGCTCAGGCTTTCGCCTATCTGGCGGTCCGCGTGGCGCGAGGTTTGCCGACTTCATGCCCCGGAACGACGGGGGTTCAGGCCCTGGTGGGCGGTGGCATTGTCAGCCGTGTCTCGGTGGATCAGGCCAGCTAAGCTGGGAACTTGGACCAAGTGGTTCAAAAGCGGGCATAAATGTGCAACGCTTGTGTGAACGTGTTTCAACAAGGGTCTTGTTTCATGGCGACAAAAGCGGAACTGGAAGCCGAACTTGAGGCGTTGCGGGCTCGTAACGCCAAGTTGGAAGAGAGCGCCGAGGCGGGCGCGGAAGAGAAGGCCTCGACCAAGACCAGCGATGAGATTCGGCGATTGCTGAAGGAGCATGGCGTTGATCTATCCGGGGCCGAGGCCATGGGTGAGGAGGTCGTTGCCGAGTTTGGCCGTTTGCAGAAGGACTATCCGATTACGGTTCTGCTGATTGCGTTCTCGCTTGGGTATGTGGTCGGTCGGGCCAGCAGGTAGAGAGGGTGAGATGAGCAGGTTTAGCAGAAATCTTGTAACGATCTATCGCACGGAACGCCTGATCGCGCGTCGGCGTCTTGCGGTGATGCAGCAGCAGACGATCCTGATGGTGCTGGCGGGTCTCGCGGCGCTGGCTGGTTTGGTTGCCCTGAATGTTGCCATTTTTTTCGCACTGGACGCGTTGATGTCTTCCGCCGGTGCAGCAGCGGTGCTGGCGGCCGGGAACTTGCTTTTGGCGGCGCTGCTTGTTCTGTTTGCGCGGCGGACCAATGTCGAGGATGAAATCGCCCCGGCGGTGGAAGTTCGCGACATGGCAATCGCGGACGTTGAAGACGAGATGGAAGAGATGGCCACTGAGGCGCGTGAGGTGGTTCAGGCGGTCAAAAGTATCGGGGCAAATCCGCTGGGGTCTTTGCCAGCGTTGCTGGTGCCCTTGTTGACCGCGCTTTTGAAGAACCGGGCCGAGAAATAGGGGCATGCGGGGTTGGGGGCGCTTCCAAGCCGTCGATTGCATTTTTGTTGCTACTCGCTCGCACTTGTCAATTGTGGCGAGATGCCTTGGCGCTCCTGCGCCTAGCTGAATGCTAAGGCTATAGCCGCGCTATCAAGCCAATGTGTTCAGGATAATTGGATAGCGCGGATGGCTCCAAAGCCGCCATCCATCGATACGACGAATTGCTGCGTTCGCATTCCGCCTTGCAGGCATTCGAATTGCGTCAGACTATCCGAAGCGCTGCTTCCTGAAACACAGCAAAAAAATGTAGCATTTTATCAGAATACTTTTACCTTGTGGTCAAATTTGGGGGAAGATGAATGCTCGACATCATCATTAGACAAGCCCAACTGCCGGATGGCCGAGGGCCGTTGGATATTGCGATCAAGGGTGACCGCGTCGCAGAAATTGCCCCCAAGATCGAGGCTGAGGCGGGCGAAGTCATTGACGCGGCTGGGCGCTTGGTTTCGCCCCCGTTTACCGACCCACACTTCCATATGGATGCGACCCTGAGCCTTGGAACGCCTCGCATGAATGTCTCGGGTACACTATTGGAAGGCATCGCGCTTTGGGGCGAATTGAAGCCCCTGCTGACACCCGAGGCAGTAATTGAACGCGCCATGCGATATTGCGACCTTGCCGTATCGCAGGGATTGCTGGCAATCCGTTCGCATGTGGATGTTTCATCCACACCTTTGGTTGGCGTCGAAGCGCTGTTGGAGGTCCGCAAGCAGGTCGCTCCCTATATTGATCTGCAATTGGTAGCATTCCCGCAAGATGGCCTTTACCGCGCGGAGAATGCAGAAACATACTTGATCCAAGCCCTTGATATGGGTGTCGATGTAGTGGGCGGCATCCCGCATTTTGAGCGTACAATGTCGGAAGGCGCCCGGTCGGTCAGAAGACTGGCCGAGATAGCGGCAGACCGAGGTCTGAAGCTGGATTTGCATTGCGATGAAAGCGACGATCCAATGTCGCGCCACGTGGAAACCTTAGCCTATGAGACCACGCGCCTTGGGCTTGGCGGGCGGGCAACGGCAAGTCATGTCACCGCAATGCACTCGTATGACAACTACTATGCATCGAAGCTCATACCGCTAATCGCAGAAAGTGGCATGAATGTAGTGCCCAATCCTCTCATCAATATCACGCTGCAAGGCCGTTCGGATACCTATCCGCGTCGTAGGGGGCTGACCCGGGTGCCAGAGCTACGCGCGGCAGGTGTAAATGTCGCGTTCGGGCAGGATTGCACGATGGACCCATGGTATTCGCTTGGCTCCGCCGACATGTTGGAAGTGGCTCATATGGGCGTGCATGCCGTGCCGATGACATCCCGCGCGGCGATGGAGTGGGCGTTTACGTCCGTTACTCAGAATGGTGCCAAAGCAATGGGCTTGCCCGACCCGACGATCCGCGAAGGCGGCCCTGCCAATATGGTTGTGCTGCAAGCGCAGGACCCAATTGAAGCAGTTCGCATGAAAGCCACCCGGCTTGCCGTTATAAAAAACGGAAAGGTGTTGGCCCGCACAGAACCACGAATGGCCGCGCTTTCTTTGCCTGGCCGTCCCACGACCCTGGATCCCGCAGATTACGCGCCCAGGCCCGATACTCAGGAAGCTCAATAACAAGAATAATTGCCACCAACAGAAGAGGATTTACCGATGAAGCTCACAACAACCCGCCGTCAATTGATGATCGGCGCTGCGGCCACGCTGGCCCTGCCGGCTTATATCCGACGCGTGAATGCGCAATCTGCGATCCGTGTCGCCGGCGTGCACATGTCTCCGGTTGAAAATGCGTGGAACAGTCGCATTCACCTGGCGATGCAGGAAGCTGCTGACGCTGGCCTGATAGAGTATGAGTTTTCAGAAGGCGTAGCGCCGACCGACTATCCCCGCGCGATGCGCGAATATGCCGAGGGAGGTGCGCAAATTATCTGGGGTGAATCTTACGCTGTGGAGCGTGAAGCACGCGAAGTGGCGGGTGACTACCCCGACACTGCGTTTCTGATGGGGTCTTCCGGTGGGCCAGAAGGTGACAATTTCGGTGTCTTTGGCACACGCAACCACGAGGCAGCCTATCTGGCCGGTATGCTCGCGGGTCAAATGTCCGAAAGCAATGTCTATGGCTCGGTCGGTGGTTACCCAATCCCCGAGGTGAACCTGTTGATCAATGCTTTCCGCATGGGCGTAAGCGAAGTGAACCCAGACGCCACCTTCGTCAACGGCTTTATCGGTGCATGGTTCGATCCGGCCCGCGCGCAGGAAGCTGCGATTGCCCAAATCGATGCGGGCGCGGACATACTGTTTGGTGAGCGCATTGGTACTGCGGATGCGGCCCAAGCGCGAGGTGTAAAGGCCATCGGTTCGCTCATCGACTATACTCCACGCTACCCGGGCACGGTTTTTGCCAATGCGATCTGGAATTACGGTCCCACAATCGAGGCCATCGTGGCGGATGTTCAGGCCGGCAACCCAACGGGTCGTAACTACACGGAATATTCCTTTATGGCTCATGGCGGCAATGAACTGATCTATGTCGCCGATGAAGTGCCTGCCGACGCCATCCCGGGGATGGAGGCCAAACAGGCCGCGATTCAATCCGGTGAATGGGACGTGCCGATTGATGAAAGCGAGCCCTCCTGATCCCGAGGGCCTTGACGTGACCGATGCCACGGCTCTTGCAGCTGCCATCGCGGCAGGGCAGATCTCTGCCTGCGAACTGATGGAATCCAGTCTTGCCGCCTGCCACGCAAGGGCGGATTTGGGGGCCGTGGTATATCTGGACGAAGAAATGGCCCGCGATGGGGCAAAGGTGGCAGACGCATTGCCACCAGACCAGCGCGGGCCATTTCATGGGGTTCCCTTTTTGGTGAAAGACCTAGGTGGTTCCGCAAAAGGGTTGCCGGCGGCGGCAGGATCTGTGGCAATCCGTGCGCGATGTCGTAGACCCGAAAGCGACAGCCACCTGCTACACCGTCTTCGCCGAACCGGCCTGATCCCTTTTGGCTTGACCGCAACACCGCCGTTTGGCCTTTCACTGACATGCGAACCCGATGGCGCGGCTGTGACCCGTAATCCATGGAACCCCGCACTGACACCCGGTGGTTCATCCGGCGGTGGCGCAGCCGCGGTTGCAGCTGGTATTGTTGCAATTGCTCATGCCACGGATGCAGCCGGGTCCATCAGGGTTCCGGCTGCGTGCTGCGGCTTGACCGGACTCAAGCCTTCTCGCGGCGCAGTGCCCGGAGGCCCTGATTTTGCCAATCACCTGATGGGCATAGCGTCTGAGTTGGTCCTTGCGCGGTCGGTCCGCGATGTGAAGACAGCCTTTGACGCGGTAGTCCAGCCCATGGCCCCTGTATATCCGCTAGAACGCCCCCGTGTCGCATTGGCCTTGCCGGAGCGGTGCGGTGTCGACCAGTGCAAGGCCGCGAAAAGTGCTGCCGACGCGCTACGCGATGCGGGTTGTGAGGTGCGCGATATTCGTGCCCCTGACCAATTTGGGGATGAGGCTCACGCAATCGCCCGAACCATACTAGGTGTTTCCTTGGCCGAGTGGCTGACTGCGCTCAAGATCACTGATGATGAGATTCCGCCACTTGCCGCAGCCATGGCTGCCGAGGGCCGTGCGAAGTCCGCCACGGCGCTTTTTGCGGCCTCGCGACAACTCGCACGTCTAACGAATCGATCTCGTAAGCTTTTTAAGTCTGCCGATGCTGTCCTGATGCCGATCCTCTCGTCTGCGCCGCCCGTTGTTGGCGCTTTGGATCTGTCCGGCTCCTCCCCAGACGATCACATGGCGCGGCTCGAGGCTTTTGCCCCGAACGCAGCACTTGCAAATGTAGCGGGCTTGTCAGCTTTGGCGCTGCCTTTTGGCATGGCAAATGGTCTTCCAATCGGCGTTCAGCTGATTGGTCCCCCCGGCTCGGATTTAGCGCTGCTGAAACTTGGCGCACTTATCGAAGCCCGCGCGCCCGCAATCCCTTTTCCACACGCAATCGCAGGCCTGACCACATGACCAAGGTTCTGGAACTAAACGGTATAACCAAGCATTTCGGAACACTCACCGCCAATGATGATGTGACCCTCACACTAGAAAAAGGTGAAATTCTTGCTCTTCTGGGCGAAAATGGTGCGGGTAAGACCACGCTAATGAATATCCTGTTCGGCCATTACGCAGCCGACGAAGGCTCGGTCAGGGTGTTTGGCAAAGAGCTGCCCCCGGGTCAACCACGCGCCGCGATCGAGGTGGGTGTGGGAATGGTACACCAACACTTCACGCTTGCGGGCAACCTCACGGTTCTTGAAAACGTAATGCTGGGTTCCGAACCGCTGACGCGCACGCGTTCCGCTCGTGGTGAGGCACGCAAGAAACTGTTGCAGATTTCAGAGCGGTTCGGCCTGCCTGTAAACCCAGAGGCCAAGGTTCGTTCGCTATCTGTTGGTGAACGACAAAGAGTCGAGATTCTGAAAGCGCTCTATCGCGACGCGCGTATTTTGATATTGGATGAACCTACTGCGGTTCTGGCCCGGCCCGAAGCGATGCGCCTGTTCGAGACGCTGCGCGATATGACGAAAGAAGGTCTCTCACTGATCTTCATCAGCCACAAGCTGCATGAGGTCATGGCAGCCTCTGACCGTGTGGCGGTGCTTCGTGGCGGCAGGATGGTCGCGGAACGCAAAACACCCGAAACCACTCCAGAAGAGTTGGCGGAACTGATGGTTGGCCGCAAGGTCGAGCGTCCTGTGCGTCAAGACCATGAGATTGGAGCGCCAGTCCTGATCGCAAATGATGTGAGCGTAGAAGAAGATGGTGAATTGCGGCTGGATGATATGTCGTTCGCTGTCCATGCCGGTGAAATCCTTGGTATCGTTGGCGTATCAGGCAATGGTCAGTCTTCCCTCGGAGCGCTGCTGTCAGGATTGGCACACCCGAGTACGGGTCAGTTAACACTTTTGGACGAAGATATCGGCCATCTGGGTCCGCGCGGCATGATCCGCGCGGGGGCAGGCAGGGTGCCTGAAGACCGGCATGCAGAAGGCGTTGTGGGCGAATTGAGTTTGTGGGAAAACGCGGTGCTTGAGCGCTTGCGCACACCGGAATTTTCGCACCGCGGCTTTGTTCGACAACGCGCCGCCCGGGATTACACTGCAGGGCTGATCGAACGTTTTGATATCCGCGGCGCCAGCCCCGACACGCGAACAAGGCTGCTGTCCGGCGGCAATATGCAAAAACTGATCCTTGGCCGGGTTCTGACCAATGGGCCGCGCTTTGTGCTCGCAAATCAGCCGACGCGTGGTCTTGATGAAGGGGCAATTGCTTCGGTTCATGCCGAGCTTTTGGCAGCGCGGGCGGAAGGTGCCGCAATCCTGCTCATCTCGGAAGAATTGGAAGAAGCTGTGGCCCTGTCAGACCGAATACAGGCCATCGTAAAAGGTCGCTTGTCAGAACCGATATCGGCGGATGAAGCCGACCCACAACGCCTTGGCTTGATGATGGCAGGTGTCTGGAAGGAAAACGACGATGCGGCTTGAACGACGCTCACATGTGCCGCTGCACCTCGCGATCATTGCACCACTGGCCGCGATCTTTGCTGCATTGCTTTTGGCCGCAGGTCTCATCGCTGCTGCTGACGTAAATCCGCTAGCAGCCTATGGTGAAATGGTGAATGGCGCATTCGGCTCGCGCCTTTCGATCGCCGAGATGCTGACCCGCGCCACTCCGCTTATCTTTACGGGGCTTGCCGCAGCTGTCGCCTTCCGAGCGCGGCTTTGGAACATCGGGGGCGAGGGACAGTTCTTTGTTGGGGCGCTAATCACCGCTTGGATCGGTCATTCACTCGGGGTTCCAGGGTGGATAGGTATTCCGATCTTGATGTTGTCAGGCATGGCGGCAGGCGCGGCCCTGTTGGCAGGGCCTGCCTTTCTACGCTTGCGTTTCGGCGTAGATGAGGTGGTGACAACCCTGCTACTCAATTTCATCGTGATCCTTTTCGTTGGTCTCATGATTGAGGGTCCTATGCGCGATCCGCTGGCCTTTGGGTGGCCCTCTTCGGTGCCCGTAGACGGTGAATACCGCCTTCCGGATCTGATCCCCCGTACACGTCTCCATATCGGGCTGCTTGTTGCTATCGCTGCGGCAGGTGCTGTTTGGCTGATCCTTGCGCGCACTGTTTTTGGTGCTGAAACACGCGCCGCAGGTTTAAATGCCAGCGCTGCTGCTTTTGCCGGAATTTCCCTGCCCCGAACGATCATGGGTGTGGCCCTGCTTTCGGGCGCGCTGGCTGGGCTTGCCGGGTCTGTCGAAGTCATGGGGGTCACTGCGGGTGTCACCACCACTATGAGCCCCGGATTTGGTTATGCAGGCATTGTCGTCGCCATGCTCGCCGCTTTGCATCCGGCCGGAGTGGTCGCTGCCGCTGTTTTCGTCGCCACCGTCTTTGTCGGGGCCGACGCCATGAGCCGTGCGACGGGTGTTCCCAGTTTCATTGCCGATGTGATTGTGGCGCTTTGCCTACTCACCATGATCGTGGCCCTTCTTTTCACAACCTACCGGGTGCGCAGATGAGTGATGCAATTGACCTGCTGCTGAATACCAGTCTTTGGGCTTCCGTGCTGCGTATTGCGACACCGCTCATATTTGGTGTTCTGGGTGCGTTGCTTTGCGAACGTTCGGGCGTGCTTAATCTGGGAATCGAGGGGATCATGACCATGGGGGCGATGAGCGGTTGGCTTGTCGTCTACATGGGAGCACCATTGCTTGCAGGCCTCATTTTTGCAGCGTTTTGCGGCGCGGTGATGGGATTGCTTCATGCCATGCTGACAGTTCCACTAGGGCTTTCGCAACACGTCTCAGGGCTGGGCATAACGCTTTTTGCATCCGCTTTAGCCTATTACTTGTACAGGTTGCTTGTTGAGGTGGGAGATTTGCCCCCTACGATCGAGGCTTTTAAGCCGCTCGATATTCCGGTCCTGTCAGATCTTCCCGTTTTGGGACCGATCCTTTTTAACCAAGCTTTGCCGACCTATCTGGCGCTCGCTGCGGTGGTTGTGATGGCCTATGTTCTTGCCCGCACGCCCTTGGGGTTGGCTATTCGTATGACCGGAGAGAACCCTCATGCGGTTGAGGCGCAGGGGCTGAACCCGATCCGTATCCGTATCGGCGCAGTTGTTGTCGGGTCGGCCTTGATGGCGGTCGGCGGAGCCTTCCTGACCACAACGGCGTTCAACAGCTTTTTCCCGGGCATGGTGCAAGGGCGCGGTTGGATCTGCATCGCATTGGTAGTTTTCGCTAGCTGGCGGCCCAGCAAGGCTTTGATTGGCGCGATGTTGTTCGCTTTCTTCGATGCCTACCAACTGCGATTACAGACAACGGTTGAGGGTGTGCCATATCAATTGTTCCTTATGGCGCCGTATGTACTTTCGATCGTTGCGCTCGTCCTTGTCGCCCGCAGAGCCGAAGTCCCCGCGGCATTGATGGCACCCTACCGACGCGGCGAACGTTAGTGGCATAGTTTCAAACATATTGGCTAGAATACGATAGACTCATCAAATAACCAGCTACTCGACCAGACAACGAAGTGCTAGGCACAAGACCTAGATCACAATCCGGAATTCTCTGCAGAATACCTGTTTTTTCACTCTCCGGCATCATTCAGTCGCGCAGATTGAAAACCGGTCTTAGGGTCATTTGAATGCCTGCCTCCGACTGTCCGACCTGACAAGCTCGCGCACGCGGCGAATGGCCGGTTTCCGCCCTTTTCGATGAACGCTGCGCTGATCGCATTGGTCGTTTTAGGGTTCGAACCAAACCTTCGATTCGGCTGACGCAAATGGCTGCCTTGGGCGATTTTTTCGTTTGTGCTTGGCCACTGCCCGAGAGATCACAATCAGGAGTGATAACTTCTCGAGTAAAACTGAAAGTAAAGCTATAGAAGGCGCCAAAGGGTGCTGCCAAGTCGTCGATTGCACATTTGGTTGGCACCGTATTGCACTTGTCAATTGTGGCCAAATACCTTGGCGCGGCCGCACAAAGCTGAGTGCCTAGGCGATAACCACGCTATCAAGCAAATGTGTTTAGAATATTTGGACGGCGCGGACTGCTCCTAGAGCTGATTGGCTATTGCCGTGGCGAACGTCAGCTTAGAGCCCAAAGTGGACAAACTTCTGTGCTGAATTTGTTGCTCCAACCTAGGCTCTTGAAAAACTATCAGTCGATAGGCCAATCTCAACTGTAAGGCTAATCCCGCGCGCCAACTACGGAACCCTGAATGCGGCTGATCAGAATATGTTTGATTTCGGTGGCGATGATGGCAGTGGCCATAGTCGGGTTAAGGTGGACCTTTCCACTTCCTGAAGAAAATTTTTCTCAGCCAACGTTTAAGCAAGATGCCGATTGGGACGGACCATTAGGCGCAACTATTAGAAATGCACTTGAGCGTAACCCCGGGCTTGACGGTGTAAGGCCTTTGGGCAATGGACGCGCAGCTTTTGCGGCCCGGGCGATCCTTGCGAGAGAAGCAACATCCTCAATCGATGCTCAGTACTACATCTGGCAAGATGACGTTACCGGCCTGATGCTTCTTGAAGAACTTAGGGCAGCAGCAGAGCGCGGCGTGCGCGTCAGATTGCTGGTCGACGATAACGGTATCTCCGGATTGGATGATTTGCTTGCCGAACTGGACGCCTTGCAACATGCAAAAGTACGCATCTTCAATCCGTTCACTTTGAGGAACCCAAAACTTCTGTCCTATGCATTTGACTTTGGTCGCCTGAACCGGCGGATGCATAACAAGTCAATGACTGTGGACGGGGTCGCCACGATAGTTGGGGGACGCAACATTGGTGACATCTATTTCGACTACGGGGCGGGAACGCACTACCTGGATGTAGACGCGATAGCTATCGGCCCGATTGTGGATGAGGTATCGCAATCATTCGACGCATATTGGAACAGTGCCTCCGCGTACGATGCTGATCTCTTCTTAGACCCTCCGGCGGGAAAAAGCCTGAAGGCAAAGGCGGATGCAGCACGCCAGACTGCGGTTGGTGCAGGCTATCAAAGGGCAATTCAGGATAACGAACTGGCCGACCGGATAGCGGCACATGATCTGAAGTTCGAGTGGAGCGAAGTTACACTTTTTGTCGACGACCCGTCAAAAGGTTTGGGCGAAGTAGAAAGTGAAGACCTGATTGTCGAACAACTTATCGAGTTCGCCAAAACCTCTCAGACCTCATTGGACTTGGTCTCTGCGTATTTCATTCCGGGGGAAAGAGGCGCGGAGGTTCTGGAAGGGTTGGCAAAGTCCGGAGTGAAGGTCCGCGTCTTAACCAACTCACTGGATGCCACGGATGTGATGCCCGTGCACGCGGCATATATGCGATACAGGGAAGACTTGCTGAACAGCGGTGTAGAGTTGCTTGAGCTTCGAGCTTTGCGGCGTGAACATCGCGAGCGCAGCCTGCCCGAGATGCTGGCTGGATCGGCGTCCGGACTACACGCAAAAGTCTTTGGATCGGATGGAGAACGGATATTTATAGGTTCTTACAACCTCGACCCGAGGTCCGCGCGACTAAATACAGAAATGGGCCTTATGATCGAAAGCCCAACGATTGCTGCGTCGCTTGCGGAGCAATTGAACCGGCCTGAGTTTTCTTACCGCGTCGAACTCAACGAAAGCGGCGAGATGATCTGGCTGCAAGAAGAGCAGGATGGGACAGTCACCATTCACACAGCAGACCCGGAAACCACCGGTTTACAGCGTGCCCTGACGGCCGTTGTCAGGTGGGTGCCGGTCGAATGGATGCTCTAGTCATCAAACGACCGACAATCTGTTGACCCGCAGCCAGAGACACCAGTACGTGATCTGACCTACAGTGAAGTCACAATGGCCCTGGCGTAAGCTTCCATGTCGACACTGGCACCTCCGGTTGCGTGCCAAACCACGACAGCGTCTTTTCCTGGCGAGACATAGATGCCTTGGCCATTCATCCCACTTTTGTAAAAATCGCCATCGGCAAAAACGGCATCCCATTGGTATGCGTTTGCCATCGGCTGTTCACGGAATGCTTCAGTAAGGTGCGGCCCAAGCGTTCCCTTCATGTAGTTTTCAGCGACACCCGCTGTTTGGATCGTGCCGATCATCTTTTCAGAAACAATGCGGTCTGACGCTGTCTTGTCCCAGCTCGGCGTGTAGAGAAGACCAATCTTTGCCATGTCGATCAATCGGCTGCTGATCAGACCGTGTATGATGCCGTTTGCCAAAAACTATTGGTTTACGCGAATGAAGAAGGCGGCTCCGTTGTCATTTTCAATGACATTGCCGCCTTGGCCGAGTTGCACTACGGTTCCTCCGCCGAACCTCATCACGGTTTGAACAAACGGCTTACCGCAACATTTCGCACGGCAATTCAGTAGCCGCTGCTTGGAAAAAGCAATACAAACCGGATAGCAATTGGCCATCTTTTCGTCGTCCGCTTTGGGCAGATTTTGAAGTTCGCGCTTGGGCAATACCCCAGAGAAAACAATCAGGGGTGACAACTTCTCGACCACAACTGAAAGTGCAACTATCGAACGGGCTAAGATCTCTGCCCCCGCCGCGCTTTGCGCGGCTCCCCCTGGATATTTTTAGCCAGATGAAGTTTGGATCCGCAATTGCTATCGGTTGCGAGGGATGTCGAAACCGGGGACGGCGAGGTCGAAACCTTCGAATTCGAAACCGGGAGAGACGGTGCAGCTGACCAGAGTATAGTCTCCGGTCGTTCGGGCGGCTTGCCAGTGGTTTTCAGGAACAATCAGTTGCGGTGCGCCTTGGGACAGGTTGGGGGTGAGAAGGTGATCGGTGGCGGGGCCTTGGTCGGATTCACTGATCGATAGCACCAGAGGCGCGCCTGCATGGTAAAGCCAGATCTCGGTCGCATCGACGCGGTGCCAGTGGCTGGATTCCTCGGCCTCTAGCAGGAAATAGATGCAAGTGCCCGTGGCACGGCCTTCGTTTTGCGCGCGCCATGTCTCGCGGTACCAGCCGCCTTCGGGGTGTTTTTGCAGGTTCAGGTGGTCGATGATCTCTTGCGCGGTCATGTTTGGCCTTTTGGGTTTTTGCGCGATTATGCATGGGTCCGCACGATCCGCTATGGCAATCATCGCCTAAGGTCATATGTTTGCGCCATGACCCTTACGATCCCCTTTGATAACTCCTACGCCCGTTTGCCGGATGCCTTTTACACGCGGCAGTCTCCGGTTCCTGTGAAAGAGCCTCAGTTGATTGCGTTTAACGAGGGGTTGGCGCGGATATTGCGCATCTCACCCGGAGATGTCACGGAGATGGCACAGGCCTTTGCGGGCAATACGGTACCCGACGGGGCAGAGCCTTTGGCGCAGCTGTATTCTGGTCACCAGTTCGGGACTTATAATCCTCAGCTTGGCGACGGCCGTGCGGTTTTGCTGGGTGAGACTGTGGGCGAAGACGGGATACGCCGTGACATTCAACTAAAGGGCTCGGGCCGGACGCCTTATTCGCGGCAAGGCGATGGGCGAGCATGGCTGGGGCCGGTGTTGCGGGAATATGTGGTCTCAGAAGCGATGCATGCTCTGGGCATTCCGACCACGCGGGCTTTGGCCGCTGTTGAAACAGGTGAAGCCGTTTACCGCGAAGGGCCGATGCCCGGGGCGGTTTTGACCCGAGTGGCGCAGAGCCATTTGCGCGTTGGAACATTTCAGGTCTTTGCCGGGCGCAGGCAGGTCGAAAGTCTGAAGCAATTGACCGACTATGCCATCCAGCGCCACTACCCCGAGGCTGAAGGGCCAATGGGTCTTTTGCGGGCCGTTCGCGATACGCAGGCAAAGCTGATCGCGGCGTGGATGAGCGTTGGGTTCATTCACGGGGTGATGAATACGGACAATTCCTCGATCGCGGGGGAGACCATCGACTATGGTCCTTGCGCCTTCATGGACAGCTACCATCCGAATACGGTCTACAGCTCAATCGACCGGATGGGGCGCTATGCCTATTCCAACCAGCCCGAAATTGCAGTGTGGAATCTGGCGCAACTGGCGACGGCCTTGATCCAGCAATACGATGATCCTCAGGACAGTGTCGAAGAGGCGACCGAGATCGTACACGCCATGCCCGATTTGCTCCAGCAGGAGTGGTTGCGCCGCTTCCGTGCCAAGCTGGGTTTGACGCGCGCAGAGGAGGGGGATCTTGGGCTGATCACCGACCTGTTGAAGCGTATGGCGGAGGAGCATGCGGATTTCACCAATACGTTCAGGGCGCTGGGCGGTGAGCGCGCGCGGGACCAATTCACGAACCCTGAGGCGTTTGATAGCTGGGCTGAGGGTTGGCAGGCCCGCATGTCACGCGAGGCGGACCCGCACGGGGTGATGTCAGCGACAAACCCGGCCTTCATCCCGCGCAACCACCGCGTTGAGCAGATGATCGAAGCTGCGGTGACGGGGGACTATGCCCCGTTCCATCGTTTGAACGATGTGTTGTCACGCCCCTTTGTGGATCAGCCCGAGAATCCCGACCTAACACGGCCCCCCAGTGCAAATGAGGTAGTTCACGCCACGTTTTGCGGAACCTGATTGCGGCCCAGCAGCTCGAATTGCAGGCAGGTCTCGGACATGTCGATGGGCAGGGTCGGTGAGATCAGGCCACTATCGGCCAGCATGACCGATTCCCGTTTCAGTTGGATTTCGCGTCCGGATTCTGATTTCACGTAGGTCCCCGAGGTGCTGCGGTCTGTCAGGATCAGCTTACCCGCTTTCATGGCAAGGACCGCATGCAGGCGCGAGATCCAGGGCTGCGGTAGCACCACATCGCAGTCAGGCGCGCGGCCAATCTTGAACTCTCCGTTTCCGAGACAGCGCCAGACGCGGTCCTCGTGGCGCAGGATCAGGGTCAGGCCTTCGCGGGGCTGCCAGTTCTCCTCGGTGCGGCCGAAATTCTGCGGCAGCCTGGTCTGCATGATCGAGTCAGACTCGGGGTGGATTAGCGAATAGGCTGTCTGAGCCTCGGTAAGCCCCTTGAGGCTAAGCTGGCCCAGCGGTGTAAGCGTGGTTCGTAGTTCGGCGGGCAGCAAGACAGCGATCCCTTGGCTGAAACAAGCCTCGCCCGGATTGGCTGCGGTTGCAAAACGGGCGGTCACGTTGACGGCCTCGCCATAGATGCCGCGCTTGCCGATCACGATGGGGCCGCAATGTACGCCGACGTGGACGGATAGCGGCGTATGGGTTGAAGGCTCGATCAGCTTCAGGGCTGCATTGTAGGCCGAGCTTGGGTTCTCGAAATAGCTGAGAACATCGTCGCCCTTTTGCCCGACCGGAATGCCGCCAAATTCCTGCAGGACCGAGCGCAGCCGGTCGATCTCGAGCTGGATCAAGCGCTGGGCTTCGTCATCGCCCACCGCCTTGTAGAGCGGCGTACTGCCCACGATATCGGCAATGATCATCGTGGCGAATGTGGATTCAACGTCCAAGGGCGAGTTTCCTTTTTGCGGCAGTTTAACCCCGCTTAATTTCGTGTAAACTTATTTAATGTAATGCTCATAAACCTTTGAGGGAACGCGCTGAGAATTGCAACAGCGTGCCCATTCCAAAGGTCCCAAATCGGTGCCGTTGATTCTGAAAAGCGATATGAAAATACCCTCAGTTCTGCGGCTTGCCAGCTACAATATCCAGAAATGTGTCGGCCTTGATCTCCGGCGTCAGCCACAGCGTATTCTTCAGGTTCTCGAAGGAATGCGCGCCGATATCGTCGTGTTGCAGGAGGCTGACAAACGCTTGCCGCCTAGGCCTGCCGCGCTGCCTCAGTTCATGTTGGATGAGGCCGGATGGCAGATCGTCGATCTGGGCGGGGCGGGCAGTTTGGGATGGCACGGAAATGCGGTGATCTGGCGGGGTGATGCGATCTCGGTCCGTCAGACTGGGCATCACGAATTGCCGGGGTTCGAGCCGCGCGGCGCTGTACGGGTTGAGTTCGATACCCCCATCGGGCCGCTTAGGGTGATGGGTATGCATCTGGGGTTGCTGTCCGCCTCGCGTCGACGGCAGATCACCCATATCCGCCAGTTCGGCGCGGATCTAGAGGATATGCCCACGGTCTGGGCCGGGGATTTCAACGAATGGTCGCGCTCACCGGTGCTCGATAACCTCGTGCCCGAGATGCGGTTTCTGCCTCCGCTCCCCAGCTTTCCCGCTGCCCAGCCCTTGGGCGCTTTGGACCGGATCGCCCTTGGGCAGGGGGTCGAGGTGCATGCGCATGGCGTGCACGAGGATCGCCCGGCCCATATCGCCTCGGACCATTTGCCGATCTGGGCCGATCTGCGCCTTGAAGGATGATCTGCGCAGGCATGTCGAATTCTTGTGGCGCGGCGCGTGTGGACATACTAAGACAGACACCCGAGTAGTTTCTGAGGGGCATCATGCCGGATACGATCATTTCGCGCTGTGAGGCCAAAGGCCTTCGCATGACCGGCCAACGGCGCACTATTGCGCAGGTTCTCGAGGAGAGCGCGGACCACCCGGATGTCGAAGAACTCTATGCCCGTGCGTCGGCTTTGGATTCGGGTATCTCGATCGCAACGGTCTACCGCACGGTGAAACTGTTCGAAGAGGCTGGCATTCTGGAGCGTCTGGAATTCGGCGATGGCCGAGCCCGTTATGAAGATGCCGAGAGAGATCACCATGATCACCTGATCGACATGCAATCGGGGGAAGTGATCGAATTCGTCGACCCCGAGATCGAAGCTCTGCAGGAAAAGATCGCGGAAAAATTGGGCTATCGCCTGAAGGGGCACCGGCTGGAGCTGTATGGCGTTCCCATCAAGCCCGAGTGATCCATCAACAAACGCGATGGGTGGCAACAAGACAATTCATCGCTCGCGATGTGATAGGTCTTGATTTAACGCAATACATACGGTTTTGCTGAAGTGAGAAGGCGGCAATTGGTGCCGCCCGTTTCTTTACGGACAGACCCATGAACAACGTCAACGGCATTTTGCTGGTTATTGCGTCTATGGCGGCTTTCACGCTTGAGGATGTGTTCATCAAGCAGCTGACGTCATCCATCATGCCTGGCCAGATTCTTGTTATGCTGGGGCTGGTCTGCTCTGTCGTATTTCTGGTCATGGCCATCGCGACCCGCAAACGGATTTTTGTGCCCGAGGCGTGGCAGCTTTTGCCGATGATCCGCGCTATGTCCGAGGCCGTCGCTGCGGTGGCCTTTGTGACGGCGCTGGCCCGTGTGGACCTTTCGACCGTCGCGGCCGTGTTTCAGGCAATGCCACTAGCGGTCACCATGGGGGCAGCGCTGTTTCTGGGTGAACAGGTCGGCTGGCGACGCTGGAGCGCGATTGGCGTTGGCTTTGTCGGGGTACTAATGATCATCCGTCCCGGGTTTGAAGGTTTCCGCCCGGAATCCCTCTACGTAGTGGCTGCAGTTATTGGCGTGGCGGCGCGCGATCTGATTACACGGCGGTTGGACAGCAAGGTCTCGTCGGCGGTGGTGTCCTTGCAGGCCTATCTGGCCTTGGCTGTCGGCGGTGCAGCCTTGATGATCATGAGCGGCCATCCTTTGGAAGCCATGCAAAGCGCAGAGGTCTGGCCTTTTGCCGGAGCGGCCTTGTTCGGTGTTCTGGGCTACTATGCCATCGTGATCGCAATGCGCGTCGGCGAAGCCTCAGCCGTTACGCCGTTTCGCTACACGCGGCTTCTGTTTTCGATCCTTGCGGGTGTCTTGGTCTTTGGCGAACGTCCGGACCTGATGACACTGGCCGGGGCGTCCCTGATCATCGGCTCGGGCCTGTATACCTTTCTACGCGAACGCAAATTGGCGCGAGCAATGGCCTTGGCCGCCGCGTAACCCTGTTGGCGCAAACATGGCGCTGTTAGCCCTAAAGGGCCGGGAATATGTGTGTTAGCGATAACGGAAATGGTTTACTTTTGGTTCCGTGCTGCTATGACGCGTGCAACGGAATGCAGCCACAGGGACCGCCCTCATGAGTACCATCATCGACATTCACGCACGCGAAATCCTGGACAGCCGGGGCAACCCGACGGTCGAGGTCGACGTGATTCTGGAAGACGGCACAATGGGCCGCGCGGCTGTGCCCTCGGGTGCCTCCACCGGCGCCTATGAGGCGGTTGAAAAACGCGACGGTGACAAGGCGCGTTACATGGGTAAGGGCGTGCTCGAGGCCGTTGCTGCCGTCAACGGTGAGATCGCTGAGGAACTGGTGGGTTTTGACGCGACCGAACAGGTCGCCATCGACCAAGCTATGATTGAACTGGACGGCACCGAGAACAAGGGTCGTCTGGGCGCAAACGCCATTCTGGGTGTTTCGCTTGCAGCGGCCAAGGCGGCGGCGGATTTCACCACGCAGCCTCTGTACCGCTATGTCGGCGGTACCTCGGCCCGCGTCCTGCCGGTTCCGATGATGAACATCATCAATGGCGGCGAGCACGCCGACAACCCAATCGACATTCAGGAATTCATGATCATGCCGACCTCGGCCGCGAATATCCGCGAGGCGGTCCGCATGGGCTCCGAGGTGTTCCACACGCTTAAGCGCGAGCTGTCGGCTGCCGGTCTGGCCACCGGAGTGGGGGACGAAGGTGGCTTTGCCCCCAACATCGCGTCGACGCGCGAGGCATTGGATTTCATCCTGCAGGCGGTCGAAAAAGCGGGCTACAAGCCGGGTGAGGAAATTCACCTCGCGCTGGATTGCGCCGCGACCGAATACTTCAAGGACGGTAAATATGTGCTGGCGGGTGAAAATATCTCGCTGACCTCAGAGGAAAACGCCGAGTATCTGGCGACCTTGGTCAAAGACTATCCGATCATCTCGATCGAAGACGGCATGTCCGAAGACGACTGGGATGGCTGGAAAGCACTGACCGACGCGATCGGTGACAAGGTTCAGCTGGTCGGCGACGACCTTTTCGTTACCAACCCGGAACGTCTGGCCGAAGGGATCGAGCGTGGTTGCGCCAACTCGATGCTGGTCAAGGTGAACCAGATTGGTTCGCTGACCGAGACCCTGCGCGCTGTCGATATGGCCCACCGCGCGCGCTATACCAACGTGATGTCGCACCGCTCGGGTGAAACCGAAGATGCCACCATCGCTGATCTGGCCGTGGCGACCAATTGCGGTCAGATCAAGACCGGCTCGCTGGCGCGGTCGGACCGGCTGGCCAAGTATAACCAACTGATCCGTATCGAAGAATCTCTGGGTGAAGTTGCGGAATACGCGGGAGTATCGATCCTGAAACGGTGATTTCAAACCCGGTTCTGAGCACTGCAAGAGGCCCTCTTTCCACGGAAAGAGGGTCTTTTTGATAGCAATAGGACTGTTGCGACAGTGAATTTCTCTGGCTATGAGAATTCGCCGTATTTGCAGGTATTTAGAAGTTTATAGGATGTTATGTGTGAACTTAATCACACAGCGCTCACGGTTTCGTGTTCTATACTGTCGCCATTACAGAAAGGAGCACACCATGACTGGTTCGAAATTCCTTCTCGTAGCGACAGTTCTCAGCACTGTATTTCTGGCGGCCTGTGCAGGGCCGGGGACCTATCCAATCACAGGGCAAAAGGTCTCCTCCGACGATCCGGTGCAGGAGATGTACTATAACCCGAGTGTGATTTTCCGGGGCGAGTCGCGCTAGAGCGCTTTGCTCATCAGCATGTAGCGCTCGCGTGGTTTGAAGCCGGTGCGCAGATATAGTTTCTGCGTCGCCTCGTGCGTGCGGTCGACTTCAAGGTGCAGGGCGGTTAGCCCTGCCTCAGCAAGAGCCTTGGGCAGTTCCAGCAGAACCTCGGTCGCGATGCCACGGCCACGAACGGCGGGCCGGACGTAGATTTCGTCTATGAACCCATCCATGCCACCGAACTCTACCGACCAGCCGAAGGTCAGGATGATATAACCTAAAGGCGCGCGACCCGGGCCAATCAGGTAGATGCAGCCATGGGGGATGCCCTCAAGCAAAGGCATAAGCGCCTCGCGCCGTTGGTCGGCGTCCTGTGCGATCCCTTGTTCGGCGTGGAACGCAGAGACAAGCCCCATCAGGCGGTCAAGATCTTCGGGGCGAGCCAGTCTTAAAGCGGCGGTCATAGGCGGGCCAGCCTTTCCGTGAGGAGGGTGAAGAATCCTTGGGCGTCCACGTCGCCCATGAATATAGCATTCGGTTTTCGGTCTGTTACACGCCACCAGTCAGCGACTGTCATGCCCAGCGTTAATTCTGATTTGGTTTCGATCTCAACGTTAATGTGGCGACCCGAAAACAGTTCTGGCTGAATCAAATAGGCGGTAACGCAGGGGTCGTGCAAAGGTGCGCCTTCTGAGCCGTACTTTTCCTTATCAAAGCGCTCGAAGAAATCGGTCATTTCAGCGACGGCATGACCGACCTTACTATCCAGCGATCTGAATGCGTCATTGCGATGCGGTGTAACCAAAGCGTCATGGGTCACATCAAGAGGCATTACGACAATATGAGTGCCAGATTTAAACACGATATCAGCAGCTTCGGGGTCGACATAAATGTTGAACTCCGCGGCTGGTGTGATGTTCCCGACCTCGAAATAGGCACCGCCCATCAGTACGATTTCCTGCACCCGGTCGACGATATCGGGTGCCTTCTGGAAGGCGGTCGCGATGTTCGTCAGCGGCCCCAGCGGGCAGAGCGTGACTGTCCCGGGTTCCTGCGTGCGCAGGGTTTCGATGATGAAATCGACCGCGTGGCCCTCGGTCAAAGGCATTTCGGGATCGGGAAGCACAGGCCCGTCGAGCCCAGTTTTACCGTGCACATGTTCAGCGGTGACCAAAGGCCGGTTCAAGGGGCGATCGCATCCGGCGTAGACGGGGATATCAGTGTGACCGGCTAATTCACAGACAATCCGCGCGTTCTTGGCGGTCAGTTCAAGAGGCACATTTCCGGCGACGGCAGTGATGCCCAGCACCTCGATCTCTTCGGGGCTGGCGAGCGCCAGAAGAATGGCGACGGCGTCGTCCTGACCGGGGTCGGTGTCGATGATGATCTTGCGGGGCATTGGAGTCTCCGGGGGGCGTGAAGGTCGGACAGTCGCAAGTGTCACGCGACTTGTCCACCTGATTCAGGCCCCAACTGGCGGGAGTTTGCCATTGGCGCGGTGTTCCTCAGTCTTCACCTCATCCCACAGCGCGTCCATCTCGGCCAGATCGCTTTGCGCAGGGGTTTTGCCCCGCGCGGCCAGGCGGGCCTCGACCTGCTCAAAGCGGCGGGTGAACTTGGCGTTGGTGCGGCGCAGGGCGGCCTCGGGTTCGATCCCCAGATGTCGACCGAGATTGACCATCACAAAGAGCAGATCGCCGAATTCGTCCTCAAGCGCGTCGGCGTCTTTGGCGTTGCGCGCTTCCTCCAACTCAGCGGCTTCTTCGGTGATCTTGGCGAGGACATGGCTGGCATCGGGCCAGTCGAATCCCACACGCGCGGCCCGTTTCTGCAGCTTATGCGCCCGCAGCAGGGCGGGCAGGTTGGCGGCCACACCGTCCAGCGCGCCTTTCTGTTCCTTGCCCGCACGTTCGGCAGCTTTGATGGTCTCCCAATCCTTGGTTTGCTGGTCGGCGGATTTGTCTCGGGATTCGTCGCCGAACACATGCGGATGTCGGCTGACCATCTTGTCGGACATGGTTCGGACCACATCCTGAAAGGTGAAATGCCCCGCTTCCTCAGCCATTTGCGCGTGGAAGACTGATTGGAAGAGAAGGTCACCCAGCTCTCCCTTCAACTCATCATAGGCCTGCCGTTCGATGGCGTCGGCGACCTCATAGGCTTCCTCGATCGTGTAGGGGGCAATGGTGGCGAAATCCTGCTCGATGTCCCACGGACAGCCGCTTTGTGGGTCGCGCAAGCGGCGCATGATTTCCAGCAGGCGCTCGATACCCGCATCGCTGTCATGGATCAGAGGATTTTCAGCCATTGCGAACCCTTTCGTTCCGGTGTCAGAATGCATCCATTCCGCAGTCCCGATCAGGAGTCCACCCCAGATGCCCGTCGTCAACCGAATTGCCGATTTTGCCGCCGATATGGCCAAGTGGCGCCAGCACTTGCATACGATCCCTGAACTGGAGTTCGAATGCTACGAGACAGCCGCTTTCGTGGCCGAGCGTCTGAGGGAGTTCGGCGTGGATGAGCTACATGAAGGCATTGCCAAGACCGGGATGGTAGCGATCATCAACGGACAGGGCGACGGCCCGACCATCGGGTTGCGGGCCGATATGGACGCGCTGCCGATCCCCGAGGAGACGGGCGTTGAATATGTCTCGAAGAACCCCGGCAAGATGCATGCCTGCGGGCATGACGGGCACACCACGATGCTGTTGGGGGCTGCGCGCTATCTGGCCGAGACGCGGAATTTCGCGGGCCGCGTGGCGCTGATCTTTCAACCGGCCGAAGAAGAAGGTGGCGGCGCGGATGTGATGGTGCAGGAAGGCATCATGGACCGGTTCGATATCTCTCAGGTCTATGGCATTCACAATGATCCGGGAAATCCCGAGGGGGCCTTCTACACGACCGCCGGGCCTCTGATGGCCGCCGTGGATACGTTCGAGATCCACGTGCAAGGGCAGGGCGGGCACGGAGCGTTGCCGCACCAGACAAAGGACCCGGTGATGGCGGCCTGCGGGATTGCGCAGGCCATCCAGACAATTGTCAGCCGAAACCATTATGCGGTGCAGGATCTGGTGATCTCCGTCACGCAGATTCACGCCGGGACGGTGAACAATGTAATCCCGGATACGGCTTACCTGAACGGCACCGTGCGCACGTTTGACCCTACGGTTCAGAAGATGGTGATCGAGCGGATGGAGCAGATCGTGGCAGGGCAAGCGGCCTCATACGGGGTTGAGGCAAAGTTGGACTATCAGATCGGCTATCCGGCGACGATCAATGACGCCGAGAAAACGGCCTTTGCCGCGGATGTGGCGCGCGAGGTTTCGGGCGAGGACCGCGTTGTCGACAATATGGGCCGCGATATGGGGGCCGAGGATTTCTCATACATGTTGCAGGCACGTCCGGGGGCCTATCTGTTTCTGGGTCAGGGTGAGGGCGCCGGGCTGCACCACCCGAAATACAACTTCAACGATGATATCGCGCCGGTCGGAGCCTCGTTCTTTGCCCGGATCGTGGAAAAGGCGCAGCCGCTGGGCTGAGGGGACAAGACATGGCACTGGAAGACGCAAAACATCAGGTCGATGAGGCATTTACCAACCCCGACCTCAAGGGCTTGTCCTACGAGAACACGTTCGGCGGCGCGACCTCGTTTCTACGGCGGCTTTACACCAAGGATCTGAAGGGCGTGGATATCGCCGTCACCGGCGTGCCCTTCGATCAGGCGGTGACGAACCGCCCCGGCACAAGGCTCGGCCCCCGCGCGATCCGCGAGGCGAGTGCGCTGCAATCCCCCGATGCACCATACGGTTGGCCCTTTGACGCCCTGAGCGAGCTGGCGATCGTTGACTATGGCGATATGGCCTATGACTACGCCAATATCCCGGCCTTTCCGGATACGCTGACCGATCATATCCGCACGATTCTGGCGGCTGACGTGGCCTCGGTCACCTTAGGCGGCGATCACTATATCAGTTTTCCGATCCTGAAAGCTTATGCCGAGAAATATGGCCCGATGTCCTTGCTGCAGTTCGATGCGCATACGGATACCTGGGCGGACGATGATATGTCCCGCGTCGATCACGGCACCATGTTCTACAAGGCGGTCAAATCGGGGATTGTGGACCCGAAACGCTCGGTTCAGGTGGGTATCCGTACCAGCAACGAGGATACGCTGGGCGTCAACATCATCGACGCGCGCGAGGTCTACGAATCCGGCCCCGCTGCCGTGGCGCAGAAGATCAAATCCATTCTCGGCTACCGTCCTGTCTATCTGAGCTTCGATATCGACGGCTTGGACCCGGCCTTTGCGCCGGGGACCGGCACGCCAGTTTGGGGCGGTTTGTCCTCGATTCAGGCGCAAATCATTCTGCGCGACATCGCCGGGATCAACATCAAAGGCGGGGATGTGGTCGAGGTCTCTCCGCCCTATGACACCTCCGGGGCGACTGCCATTGCGGGCGCGCATGTGGCCACGCAAATCATCTGCCTGCTGGGGTGGAACCGGCTGATGGCCGAGAAAAAGTAAACGGGGATCGAAACGCGTTAACCAATGGTTAGCCAAGTTTCCGGTATGTGCTGAGAAACATGATCTTATGGGATGGGAACCAACCGCAAATGACTGAATTTAATCAACCGATCAGCGGAAATGATCTGGCGCGGTTCTCCGGGCCGAACACGTTCATGCGGCTGCCGCAGTCGACTTCGCTGGCGGGGCTGGACGTGGCGCTGTTGGGAATACCGATGGATATCGGCACGTCGTGGCGGTCGGGCACGCGGTTCGGACCCAAGCAAATCCGCAGCGAAAGCGCGATGATCCGACCCTACAACATGGCTACATCGGCAGCCCCGTTCGATACGTTGCAGATTGCCGATATCGGCGATCTGGCGATCAATACGTTTTCGCTGTCCGAAAGCCTCAAGATCATCAAGGACAGCTATGACGGTATCCTCGCGCAGAATGTGGTCCCTGTGGCGATGGGCGGAGATCACTCCATCACCCTGCCGATCCTGCGTGCGATTGCGGCGAAACACGGGCCGGTCGCCCTGGTGCATGTGGATGCCCACGCGGATGTAAATGACGATATGTTTGGCGAGCGTGAGACACACGGCACTGTCTTCCGTCGCGCCTATGAGGAAAAGCTGATCGTCCCGGACAAGACCTTTCAGATCGGCATTCGCGGCTCGGGCTATGCCTCAACCGACTTTACCGAGGCGCAGGGTTGGGGCTTCCAGCAATTTCCCGCATGGGAGTTGTGGCAGCAGAACCTCACGCAGATCGGCTCGCAAATCCGCAAGACGGTCGGCGATCACCCGGTCTATATCACCTATGACATCGACAGTCTGGATCCGGCCTACGCCCCCGGCACCGGCACGCCTGAGATCGGAGGGCTGACAACCCCGCAAGCGCTGCAGCTGATCCACGCGCTGCAAGGGGTGAACGTGGTGGGCTGCGATCTGGTCGAGGTCTCTCCGCCTTACGACTCGTTAGGGAACACGGCGCTGACGGCGGCCAATCTTCTGTTCGAGCTTCTGTGCATTCTACCCGGTGTGACGTCACGGTAGCTGGCCGGGTTCGTCTTGAAACCGCATCTGTTCCGCATAGGGTTCAGGAAAAGGACTTAGGTGGAATGAAACGCATGCTGGTTTTGGGTGTTGTTGGTCTGGTGATCGCGCTGGGGGCCTATATCCGGCTTGCGCCCTCCGATCCGGCGGACTGGCACATTGCCCCTCAAGCCGAGACCAACCAGGATCTGCAAGGCGGCGTATTGCGCGTGGTCGAAACGGGGCCAGAGGGGTTGGCCGCGCTGGATGCCATTGCCCGCAACGCGCCGCGTACAACTGTTCTGGCTGGGTCGGTGGGTGAGGGGCGGATCACCTATATCACCCGCACCAAGACTATCGGCTTTCCCGACTACACCACAGCCCAGCAGGACGGAGACTTGCTGCGCATCCATGGCCGCTTGCGCTTTGGTCGCAAAGATTTCGGAGTGAACAAGACCCGCGTTGATGGGTGGCTGTCGCAGATGTAGGCGGCGTTCAGGACGCGGATGTCTTGAGGGTCTGATCCAGATCGGGCCAATCCAAATCTGACGACAAACACCCTTCCTGCACCTCGCGCCACATCGGCACATTCAACGACATCTGGCATTGCGCGGTGAAAATCCGGCCATCAACCTGCAGGCAGATCATTTGCCCCAACTCGATCCGCGAGCCTGACTTGTCGGTGCAGTAGCAATCGCGAACCTTGCCATCTGGCCCGACATAATCGGCCATGGCGGGTAGTGCGAGCAGCGATAAAATGAAAACCAACCCCTTCATGATCCAAAGCTTAGCACAAGGCTGGCCCTTGACCAAAGCCCCAGATTAAGAGACACCCGCCGGATGATCCCCGAAGAACGCCTTGAGCAGATAACCCAGCGATTCCAATACCTCGAAGCCGCCATGGCTGATGGCGCCTCGGGCGGGGATATTGCGACCCTGGCCAAAGAATATTCTGACCTCAAACCGGTTGTCGATCAGATCCTGTCCTGGCGTCAGCTGGTCTCGGATCTGGCCGAGGCCGAGGCTATGCTCGCCGACCCGGATATGAAGGAACTGGCCGAGGAGGAAATCCCCCAGCTTCAGTCCCGTATCCCCGAGGCCGAACATGCGCTGCAACTGGCGCTGCTACCCAAGGACGCTGCGGATGCGCGACCGGCCATGCTGGAAATCCGTCCCGGCACCGGCGGGGATGAGGCGGCGCTCTTCGCCGGGGACCTGCTGCGCATGTATCAACGCTATGCCGAGGCGCGGGGATGGCGGTTCGAGATCATCGAAGAACAGGCCTCGGACCTTGGCGGCATCAAAGAGGTCGTTGCCCATATCAAAGGCGACAATGTCTTTGCGCGGATGAAGTACGAATCCGGCGTGCATCGGGTGCAACGCGTGCCCGAAACCGAAAGCGGCGGGCGGATTCATACCTCGGCGGCGACGGTCGCGGTTCTGCCCGAGGCTGAGGATGTCGATATCCAGATCGACGCCAATGACATTCGCATCGATACGATGCGGTCGTCCGGGGCCGGGGGGCAGCACGTGAACACCACCGACTCGGCCGTGCGGATTACCCACTTGCCGACCGGTCTTGTGGTGACCAGCTCTGAGAAATCGCAGCACCGCAACCGAGAGATCGCAATGCAGGTGCTGAAAACACGCCTCTATGATCTGGAGCGTCAGCGGATCGACAGCGAACGCTCGGCGGATCGGGCCAGTCAGGTGGGTTCAGGCGATCGGTCCGAGCGGATCCGGACCTATAACTTCCCACAAGGTCGAATGACAGACCATCGCATCAACCTGACGCTCTACAAGCTGGATCAGGTCATGCAAGGCGATCTGGATGAGGTGATCGACGCGCTGACCGCGGATGATCAGGCCCGGTTGCTGGCCGAGATGGCGCAATGATTGCGGCCCTGACCGCCGCCAAGGCGATGGCTGCCGCAACAGCCCGCCTGCGTGCTGCCGGTGTCAATGACCCGGCCCGCGATGCGCGGGTCCTTTTGGCACATGCGGCCCGAATTGAGGCCAGCCGCGTCACTCTGATCGCGCCCGAGGAGCTGTCGCCCGACATCGCCGAACGCTATGAGCAACTGGTGTCGCTGCGCGCGATCCGGGTGCCTGTGTCGCATCTGTTGGGGGAGCGGGAATTCTACGGTCGCAACTTCCGCGTCAGCCGCGATGTGCTGGACCCGCGCCCGGAAACCGAAACGCTGATCGAAGCCGCGTTGAGCGAACCGTTTGACCATGTTCTGGACCTTGGGGTTGGCTCGGGCTGCATCCTGGTGACGCTGCTGGCCGAACGCGCCAGTGCTACGGGCCTGGGTGCAGATCTGAGCGAAGCGGCCTGTTTGCAGGCCAGCGCCAACGCCGTGCAGCACAATGTACAGGACCGGGCCGAGATTGTGCGCTCGGATTGGTTCGAGCGGATTGAAGGGCAGTTTGACCTCATCGTCTCGAACCCGCCCTATATCGCGCTTTCCGAGATGCAGGATCTGTCGCCCGAAGTGCGCGAGCATGAACCGCGCATGGCTTTGACCGATGAAGGGGACGGGCTGGACGCCTATCGCAGGATCGCGGCGGGTGCACCTGATTTCCTGATGGCGGGCGGGCGCTTGCTGGTTGAAATCGGGCCGACACAGGCCAAGGACGTGTCGGCCTTGTTCGACGCCGCTGGCTTGTCGGATATCCGAGTCATCCCTGATCTGGATGGGCGCGACCGTGTTGTTTTGGGCAGAATCCCGGGTTGAACGCAGCGTTAGAGGCCGAAAAGCGCCGGTCTTTGTAAAAAAGCTGCGAAATATCCCAGAAACCTCTTGTCTGACGCGGCAGGACATGTTTACTCAGAACTGGTCGGAGAGGTTGACGCTGGTTCAGCGCGCCCCTGACGCCAAGCCCAAAAAAGCCGATGACACGTTACGGGACAGGCCTCTGAGCAGCGTAAGGTACGGGTTGATCGGCAGCGAATTGATAAGGCTGACGTAAAGTAAGATGAGATCTTCCAAATCCCGCTCGCGGGCCAAAAATAACCGCAATCGTCCTTCTGGCGGCAATGTCGTCAACCGGGTGTTCGACAGCTCGGGCCCCGAGGGCAAGGTGCGTGGCACACCGCAGCAGATCATTGACAAATACAACCAGCTTGCGCGCGATGCACAGCTGTCCAACGACCGTGTCGCGGCTGAGAACTTTCAGCAGCATGCCGAACACTATTTGCGGATGCTGAGCGAGGCGCAGCGTGAGATTGAAGCGCGCCGCGAAGAGCAGGAGCGCCAGAACCGTGAACGGCAGGCCGAGCGCGACCGTGAACGCGCCGAACGTCAGGAGCGTGAAGCCGCCCGTCAGGCCGACCCGGCCGAGGCGCCCCAGCCTGATGTAATGGATTTCAGCGCGCCCGAGCCTGCGCCGGAAAGCGGGTTGGTCGAGACCCCTGAGAGCAAAGACAAAGGTGCTCAGGCCCCTGAGAAGAAGGAAAAGCCGCCGCGTAAACCGCGCGCGCCTCGCAAGCCCAAAGCTGCACCTGCGGCTGAGGAAGCGCCAAAAACCGACGGGGACGCGCCCGAAGCGGCTGAGTAAGCCCTGCACGGATAAAAAGAAAGCCTCGGTTTTATCCGGGGCTTTTTTGTTGCGCCTAGATCGCTTTGCGTTTGATTGGAATCGAAATACGCTGCCTCTCCCTGCGGTCGTACGCGCATTTCGGTGGCTTTGCCTCAGCTAAAACGCAAAACGCTTTAGGTTTTTTTGACTTCGCGCGCGAGGGCACAAAAGGCCTCAAGCGGGACCTGTTCGGCCCGCTCGGTAGGCTTGATGCCGGCTGCGATCAGGCGGTCCTCGATATCAGGCGTCACGCCTTTCAGGGAAGCGCGCAGCATTTTGCGGCGTTGGTTGAATGCGGCGGCCACGACGCGGGACAGGGTGCTGGCGTCGGCGGGATAGCGCGGCTCGGGCAGGGCGGTCAGGTGAACCACTGCGCTGGAGACTTTCGGTGGTGGGGTGAACGCACCGGGGGGTAGAGACATGGCGATGCGCGCCTCGGCCCGCCATTGGGCCAGAATCGCAAGTCGACCATAGGCTTTGCTTCCGGGTTGGGCGACGATGCGTTCGGCCACTTCGCGCTGGAACATGAGCGTCAGGCTTTGCCAGAAGGGCGGCCATTCCGGCGGGGTCAGCCAACGCACCAGCAGCTCGGTACCGACGTTATAGGGCAGGTTGGCCGCGACGCGGATGGGCGGGGTCAGGTGCTCCAGCGGGTTAATTTCTAGCGCATCGCCGTTGATCACATCCAACTGGCCGGGATAGGCGGCGGCGATGTCGTTCAGGGCGGCGATGCAGCGGGTGTCTTTTTCCACCGCCACAACCTTGCGCGCGCCCTCAGAGAGCAGCCCACGGGTCAGCCCTCCGGGGCCGGGGCCGATTTCCAGAACGTCACAAGTGCTGAGGTCTCCGGCCTGACGCGCGATCTTGGCGGTCAGGTTCAGGTCGAGCAGAAAGTTCTGGCCCAGCGATTTACGGGCGGACAGCTGGTGGGTCGCGATGACTTCGCGCAGCGGAGGGAGGGTGTCGATAGCGCTCATGATCCGGTTACCGTGACGCGTTTGGGGTGGTTAGCGCCAGAGATTTTTTGCCTCCGGCGGGGATATTTCCAGCCAGGTGAAGGATCAAGCGCTTTGTGCCATCTTCTGCGCGAGTTTCAGCGCTTCGATCAGGCTGGTGGGATTGGCGATGCCTTGCCCTGCAATATCCAGCGCGGTGCCGTGATCGGGTGAGGTGCGGACGAAGGGCAGGCCGAGGGTAACATTCACGCCCCGGTCGAAATCCAACGTTTTGATCGGGATCAGGGCTTGATCGTGATACATCGCGATAGCTGCATCAAAGCGGCTGCGCGCGGCGGCATGGAACATCGTGTCGGCGGGGTGCGGGCCGGTGGCACTGTAGCCCTCGGGTTGCAGGTTCGCCAGCATCGGGGCGATCCAGTCCAGTTCTTCGGTTCCCATTTTGCCGCCTTCGCCCGCATGGGGGTTCAGGCCAGCCACGGCGATGCGCGGCGCCTCAATGCCGAACTGGGTGCGCAGGCCGGTGGCGGTGATCTCGATCGTGTTGTGGAGCAGGGCCGGGGTCAGCTCTTGCGGGACACGGGAGAGGGGGATGTGAATGGTCGCGGGCACGACGCGCAGTTGATCGCTGGCCATCATCATCACCACCCGTTCACGGCCCGCCAGAGCCGCCAGAAATTCGGTGTGGCCGGGGTAAGAGAAACCCGCACCGTCGATGAGTGCCTTTTTGTGGATCGGGGCCGTACACAGGGCAGAAGCCGCGCCGGATTGCACAAGGGAAACGCCCTGTTCGATGGCGTCGATAACCGATGGTGCATTGGCCGGGTCGGGTCGACCCGGCGTGTTGGGGGCTGGGAATCCCAGTTGCAGGACCGGTAGCGCGGTTTGGGAAACCGAGATGGCCTCGGCCGGGTCACTGATCAGCTGGGCCGGTGTACCCGAGGGCAGATGCGCGACGTCCCCGATGTAGAAAAAGGGGCAGGTGTTGCGCAATTCCGCCCATGCTTTGGCGGCGATCTCGGGGCCTATGCCCGCCGGATCGCCGCAGCTGAGCGCGATGGGGGCGTTCATTGTTCGATGATGCTGGCGTCGGCGCGTAGTTGTTCCAGCAGGCTGTCCGCAAAGGCTTGCAGGCGCTGTTGCGTCAGCGCATTGGCCACATCCGCGCGCGAGGTGTTCTCGCCCAGATCGCGGGTGCGGTTGCACAGCATCAGGAACATCAGCGTTTGGCCGTTGTTGCGTGTCAGCGTGGTCGAGACGTCGTTCGGGTCCAGCTTGGCCAGCTCGACCGCAATGTCGCGCGGGATCTCTGAGGGAGCGGCGTCGACACGCTCCAGCACTTCGGCCGGTTGCTCCTGCGCGATGCCGTATAGGTCATCACAGGTGTCGATCTCTTCGCGAAGTTTCGCGGCGGCGGCCAGTGTTTCGGCGCTACGGCCGCCGGCCATGAAATAGATGGCGTAGTCGATTTTGGAGTAAGAGGGCGTGCCGGTTGCAACCTCACGCAGGCCGCGCATCTGGAACAGAGCGATGGCGTTGGGTAGGGCGATCGGGCTGGTGATCTCACCATTCTTCAAGCCAAGAACCACGGGCTGCAGTGCTGGGGGTAGACCGGACAGGTTCAGCCAGTCGAGCCGGCCGCCATTGCTGCGGGTTTCTGCAGCCGAGTATTGCGCAGCCGCAGCCGAAAACGCGTCAAACCCTTCGAGATTGGCGATTTCTTCAGCGAGAAGCTCGGTTTGGGCGAGGGTCTGCTGGTTTACAGGAATGATGATTTCAGACAACAAGACCTGAAGTCCGCCACCGCCGCCCTGACCCAGAGCGCGGTTGATCTCTTCCTCGGAGGGGTTGGCCTGAGACAGGAAACGAGCGCTGATATAGTTGCGCCATGTTAGCTGATCGGCGACGAAATCGCGGACCGTTTCCGGATCGACGCCTTCGTTGGCCAGCAATTGCAGGAACTGCTCGGTGCTGAGGCGCCCGCGGGCCGCGAATTCATCGACACCCGCCTGAATCGCCTCGGGCGGGACCTCGATCCCGGCTTCGCGCACGGCTTGTTTGCGCAAGCGGTCATCAATCAGTGCTTGCCGGACTTCGGCCTCGGACCCGCCAGAGATACCGAGTGCGTTTATGAATTGCTGACGTTGCTCCAACTCATACCAAGTTACCACGTCCTGATTGACCCGGATCGCTGGCGAAAACAGGCTTTGCGCAAACGTATGGGGCGCGGTGAAGGTAAGAGTCGTAGCGGCCAGGGCCGGAAGCACCAGCCGGATCGAAGCGGAACGAAGAAACCGTGAGAAAGTTGATATCAACTGCATGTTCTCTTGTAAGTGTTACCAGCGCCTTCGAGGGCGTATCCTGTCAGGGATACGGTAAAGCCGAATTCGGTCGAAGGCTCAATAGTTGATGTTGAAGTAAAGCGCCGCCTTACGGACATGTTAACCCGAACGCATTCGTTCTGGTAGGTCACGCCGAGGCCCAGGCGAATGGGTTCGGATTCGTTCAGGTCGTAGCGGGCCTCGGCCCGGGTCAGCCAGTTCTGGTCAACCTGATAGCGCCCGCGCAGCCAGACCTCGGAGACCGCCTCTTCGATGTTTTCAGCCGGGTCGGGTTCCAGCCAGATATAGCTGCCGGTGAAGGCTGAACCTTCTTTCGCCCACTCTCCACGCAGCTCGGCCTTGGCAAAGCTAAGGTCACCGTTGAGAATTCCGCGCCCGGCCAAAGACCAGCCATTAGCGGTTTTGAGCTGACCGGCCAGCAGGATATCGGACGATGTGCCCTGCAGTCCCGAAGTCAGAGTGAAATCCGGATCGGCATCCGCACGAAATACTTGGCCCACCGTGGCAAGCGCCTGCCAGCCTCCGCGACCATAGCGCGCCCAGTTGACGCCGACAGCGGCAGTTGCGCCATCCTCGCGGCGATCCTCGGCCGGAAAGCGCGACAGAGACAGTAGGTTGCCTTCGTCGAATTCCTGAAACGTGCTTTCGTCGATCGGCACATCATTGTCGGAAACATTGGTCCAGCCGAACTGAACGATGGGTTCCAGAAACTGCGTCGCGCCGGATTTTTCGCGGCGTGTCATCGGATAGCGCAAGGTCAGGGCGGCCCGAGGGGTCGTCCGGGTGGCTTGCGTGGGGAAATTGCTGTCGTGGCGGATGTTGAACGCGTCAATGGAGGCACCGAACAACGCATCAGCCCGCAATCCGGTGGCAAAGGTCCAGCTGCGCAGCCATTCGGCGTCAAAGGTTGTGCGCGCCACGTCGCGTCCGACCACGTCCTCATCGCTGGTGCGCTCATGCGCGTGGGCGATGACGTTTACCCGAACTTCTCCGCCGACGGAGGTTGGGAAATAGCGCTTTTGGAAGTTCAGATCGAATATGCGCGAGGGGATTTCATCCTGATCTTCGCTGTCACGCAGAGTCTTGTAGTGAATGAAGCTGGTCCGGAACGCTGTGTCGCGCTTGATCCGTTCCAACGCAACTTCGCTGCGGAGGCGGTCCAAATCGGGCAGGCCGTAATCGGCCAGATAGGAATCATCCGAGGTCGTTTGCAGATCGAAGGTAAAGCGATAGTCATTTTTAAAGTCGAACCAGCCTTCGGCGAACAGATAGCCGCGATCCTGATCCGGTTGTATGTCGTCCCGGGTCTGCGCGCCGTTGATCTCGATCCGACCATTCACGAAAGCCTGTCGATAGCGATAGCCAAGCGTTGTGGTTTTGGGCGAGATATAGGGCGTCAGGGTCAGGTCCTTGTGGTCGCCAATTTTGAAGAAATACGGCACCTGCACCCCGGTTCCGAGCTGCGAGGTGGTGCGAATGGACGGCACCAGAAATCCGGTCGCACGCTCCAGCGTCGGGTCGGGCAGGCGCAGATAGGGGAAGTAGAAAACGGGGACGTCCAGCACCCGCAGCTGCGCACCCTCAAAGTAAAGCTGTCGCTCTAGCGAGTCATGCGTGACCTTGCGCGCCCGGATCTGCCACAGAGGCGGACGGCCATCGGTGCAGACATGGCACGAGGTTGCGGCGATCTTGCTGAATTGCGTGTAGCGCCCTCCGGCGCGGCGGGCTTGAACGGATGCGATTTGCACCTGCTGCTCGAACACCATCCGTGCGCCCACCAGCAGGCCATTCTGAAGCCCGTTGTCCAGCTGCGCCGACTCCGCCAGTACGGTCGTTTGCCCACCCTGATCAATGCGGAAGGGGCCATCCAGCGTTAGCTCTCCGGTTTCGCGGTCATAGACGATGCGATTAGCGCTGAGTTTGACGTTGCCCTGAAACGCCTCGACATTGCCTTCAGCCACCAGCTTGCGGTCGGGCGTTATAAAAATCTTGTCGGCTACAAGCAGCGCCGGTTCTTCCTCTTGGGCCGGGCTTTGGGTGACGGTCGGATCGGACAGATTCTGCGCGGCCAGGCCAAGGGGCAGGGTCAGGGCCAGCAGGCTGGTCGCTGCAAACGGCAGAAAACGTCGCATCAGCCGTCCTCCGCGTGCAGCAATAGGCCAAGCGAGAGTAGGATCGCTGCAAAGGGCGGAGCCCAGGCGGCGACGTAGATCGGAAGCTGGCCGTTTTCGCCAAGTATCTGCGCGAAGTTGCGCACGAAATAGATCGCAAAGCCCAACAGAACCGCAGTCAGCACCGCCACACCGGTTCCACCAAACCGCACATGGCGCATGGTGAAGGCCGCTCCGATCAGGACCATGGCAACCAGAAACAGGGGCCGGGCAAGTTGGACATGCAGCCAGACCTCATATTGCTTGGTCGAAAACCCGGCCTCACCTAAATCGCGGATCAGTTTGGGCAGATCATAGACCGAGACCGAGTCCTGCTTACCCAGCGTGTCCAGAATGCGTTCGCGCGTCAGCGTGGTCGGCAGCTCAAGACGTTCATGCGAAACAGCGTTTGTTTCAGGGTTGAGGTCGTCTCGCAGCGGCCAGAGTTTGGCGTCGGTCAAAACCCAGGTTCCGTTGGTTAGCTCCGCGCGTTCGGCGACGATCTGCTGGTTTGGCTTTCCGCCGCCCGAGAAGGTGATGATGGTCACATCGTCAAGACCCAGAGTATCCCCGTTAGATGTACCCTTGGCGTGGATCACCGATTGGCCATTGTCCGAGCTTTGACGCAACCACAGCCCCTCGCGGCTGATCGACAGGGCAGAGCTGCCATCGTCGCGATAGGCATCCGATAGACGCTCGAACTCTTCCGACGTCGCGGCGGCGATCGGGTTCAGCAACGCAACGGCCAGAATGCCAATCATCAGGGCCAGGGTGACGGGGGCCACCAGCGCCCGCAGGCCCGAGCGCCCGGTGGCGCGGGTCACCACCAGTTCTGAGGTGCGCGCCAGCCCAACGAACAGCGCGATGGTGGACAGGATAATCAGCAGGGGCAGCATTTCGCTGATCGCGGCTGGGGTGTTCAGCAGTGTCAGGCCCAGCAGTTGGCCGACGGACAGGTCATAGTCGTCAAAGCGGCGCAGCTGTTCGATCAGGTCGATCAGAATCATCAGGGTCAGAAAGATGCCGCCGATGACCACAAAGCTTTGGAGAAAGCGGCGCGCGAAATAGCGGTCGAGGATCACGGAAAGACCCTCTCAGGGCTTGAAACGCAGGGGTTCACGCCCGGTTCGCCAATGCATGTCATCATGCGCGACAGCGAATGCCTGCCGTTTGGTGCCACTTAGATCTCCCCCGAGCCTGCCGTTTATTTTTGCACGACTTTAATGCAAATGGCGGGCGGGGAAAACTGCTATCTGGTCAAGTCGTGCAGCGCGGGCTAGGTCTTGGGGAACAGATTTTGAGGAGTTTGCTATGAGCAGTCTGGTACCAATTCGTTTTGAGGCTTTTGACGTGGATGCCATGGCGCAGGCGGAGGGGCGCGTGGCAATCATCATTCCCGCCGATGGCAAGATGAGCCCAGCCGTGCGACGTGCCAACAAACTGACCCGTGGAGCGGTTGCTCGATTGGTGGAAAGCGATCGGTTCGAAAAGGTGAAAACCGGGGATGTGATCTCTCTGGCATGGCCGGTTGGTATGGCCGCGCAAGCGTTGGATATCGTGGTTCTGCCACGCCGCCCCGAAGTGGACGAAGCGCGCAAAGCGGGGGCGGCATTGGCAAAACTGGCCGGCGGCAAAGACCTGTTGGTGATGGCGGGCAATCAGGTGCGCGTGGAGGATCTGGCGATGGGCATCGCTCTGCGTAGCTACGATTTCGATGTCCACAAGACCAAGGAGAGCGATGCGGCAGGTTCGGTCACGATCAGCCACAGCAAGCATGACGAGGCTGAGGCTACCTTCGCCCCGATGTATGCGGTTGCCGACGGTGTGCGGATGACCCGCGACTTGACGAATGAGCCTGCGAACATCCTGACCACTACCGAATTCGCCGACCGTCTGGACGAGATGAAATCGCTGGGCCTTGAGGTTGAGGTTCTGGAGGAAGACAAGCTGGCCGAACTGGGCATGCGCACGCTGCTAAGCGTTGGGCAAGGCTCGGTTAGCCCGTCGAAAGTTGTGGTGATGCAGTGGAACGGGGGCGACAAAGACGATGCGCCTCTGGCTCTGGTCGGGAAGGGCGTTGTGTTCGACACCGGAGGGATCTCGCTGAAACCGGCGGGTGGCATGGAAGATATGACCATGGACATGGGCGGCGCGGGCGTCGTGGCCGGTACCATGCGCGCGCTGGCCAAGCGCAAGGCCAAGGCCAATGTGGTCGGTCTTGTAGGGCTGGTCGAGAACATGCCCTCGGGCAATGCGACCCGTCCGGGCGACGTGGTGAAATCAATGAAGGGCGACACGGTCGAGATCATCAACACAGATGCCGAGGGCCGTTTGGTTCTATGCGACGTGATGTGGTACGCGCAGGAGAGGTTCTCTCCGGTCGGCATGATCGACTTGGCGACCCTGACCGGGGCGGTCATCATCGGACTTGGCCATGAGAATGCAGGAGTGTTTTCGAACAACGATACCTTCTGCGATGCCTTCCTGAAATCGGCCAAGGCCGAGGACGAAGGCGCGTGGAGACTGCCCTTGGGCGCGGCCTATGACAAGCAGCTGAAATCGCGCATCGCGGATATGAAGAATGTGGGCGGACGGCCTGCAGGCTCGATCACCGCGGCGCAGTTCCTGCAACGCTTCGTCAAGGAAGAGACACCTTGGATTCACCTCGATATCGCGGGTGTCGCCTCTGTCGCGGCTGAGACATCTTATGCCCCCAAGGGGGCCACAGGCTGGGGCGTGCGCGCGCTGAGCCGTTTTGTGCAGGACAATTTCGAGTAAACCCATGGGGGCTGTCTATTTCTATCACCTGACCCGTCAGCCGCTGGAACATACTTTGCCGGTCCTGCTGGACAAGGCGCGTCAGGCCGGGTGGAAGATCGCCGTGCGGGGCACTGATCCCGCCCGGCTGGACTGGTTGGATGAAAAACTCTGGTTGGGACCCGAGGACGGGTTCTTGCCGCATGGACGGGCTGGTGGGGCGCATGATGCGATGCAACCGATCCTGTTGACGTCGGACATGCAGGCCGCAAATGATGCCAGCTGCGTAATGGCGGTGGACGGGGCGGCGGTTGACCCGGATGAGGTCGCCGCGCTGGACCGAGTTTGCATTCTGTTCGACGGCAATGACATGGAGGCTGTTCAACATGCGCGCGGCCAGTGGAAAGCGCTGACCAGCGCGGGGTGTTCAGCGCAATATTGGTCCGAGGAATCGGGCCGTTGGGAAAAGAAAGCCGAAGCCTAGCGCGCGGCTGTTGCGGAAATCAGGAGAGCGACAAATGGAAATGAAGCCTTTGGGCCGCACCGGGATCATGGTGTCTGATCTATGTCTTGGGACGATGACATTCGGATCGCAAACCTCGGAAACCGACGCGCATACGCAGATGGACGTGGCGCTGGCAGCCGGGATCAATTTTGTCGATGCCGCCGAGATGTACCCAGTCAACCCGGTCGCCAAAGAAACCATTGGCCGGACCGAGGAAATCCTTGGCAACTGGAATGCGGCCAATTCTGCGCGTCGGGGGGATTATGTTCTGGCCACCAAGCACTCGGGTGAGGGGCTTCGCTTTGTCCGCGATGGCGCGCCGATCACCGCTCAGACAATCCCCGAGGCCATCGAGGGCTCACTGCAGCGTTTGAAGACCGACTATATCGACCTCTATCAGTTTCACTGGCCCAATCGCGGCAGCTATATGTTCCGGCAGAATTGGACGTTCTCCCCGAAGGGGCACAACACCGATGAAGTGCTGGAGAATATGCAGGAGTGTCTGGAGGCGCTTCAGGTTCAGGTCGACAAGGGCAATATCCGGGCTTTTGGTCTGTCCAACGAAAGTGCCTGGGGTACGGCGCAATGGCTGCGCCTGTCAGAGCAGATGGGCGCCCCACGGGTGGCGTCGGTTCAGAATGAATACTCTCTGCTGTGCCGGCTGTTTGATACGGACATGGCCGAGTTGAGCGTTCATGAAGACGTGGGCCTGATGGCGTTCTCGCCTTTGGGAACTGGGTTGCTGACCGGCAAATATCAGGGCGGTGCCATTCCGGAAGCCTCGCGCATGTCACTGACGCCGGAGCTGGGGGGGCGCAAGTCCGAGCGGGTTTTTGATGCCGTTGACGTCTATTTGCAGATTGCCGCGCGGCATGGGCTGGACCCGACATTGATGGCGCTGGCGTGGTGCCGGACCCGTCCGTTCATGATGTCAGCCATCTTTGGCGCGACGACAGTGGCGCAGTTGGAGCATATCCTGTCTGGTATCGACCTGCGCTTGTCCGATGAGGTTCTGTCCGAGATCGAGGCGGCGCACAAAGCGCATCCGATGCCGTATTAGGGGGCGCTGCCCCCGCCGCGCGTGCCGCGCGCCTCCCCCGAGGTATTTTTGGCCAGATGAAGCAGATCCGGTCAGTGATGGGTAGGGTTGGCGCTGCCTTGTCTGAGGTCACGGGCCGATAGGCCGTGGGCGGTGCGGAACGCGCGGGAGAAGCTGGATTGCGAGGTGAACCCGGTGGCTTGGGCCACGTCCATCAGCGACATATCGGTATCGGTCACCAGACGGCGGGCCTCGGCCATGCGTAGCTGCAGGTAGTGGTCCTGCGGCGTGGTGTTCAGGCGCAGGCGAAACTGCTGCTGCAGGGTGCGCGGGCTGGTGCCCAATCTGTCGGCGATATGGTTCAGTGGCAGCGGGTCGTCGAGCGCGGCCTCCATCAGGCTATTGGCCTTGGAGGTCAGCGCGGAGTGGTGGTTCGCCTTGGGGGCGTCTGTTTTGGTTTGGGCCGAAGCGCCTTGGTACAGGAACTGGTTTGAGACACGTGCAGTAAAACCCGCACCATGGCGCGCGGCGATGATGTGCAGCATCATATCGACCGCGGGGATCGCGCCGCCCGAGGTCAGGCGGTTTTCGGAGATTGCGAAGCGGTTTGCCTGTACATCGACCTTGGGAAAGCGGCTCGCGAAACTGTCGAGATCGTCCCAATGGGTGGTCGCGCTGTGACCATCGAGCAGACCAGCCTCGGCCAGCAGCCAGGGCCCTCCGTCTATGCCGGCCATGGTGGCACCCGTGGCCGCGATGCGCCGCAACCCCGCGATCAGGCTGGGGGTTGCTTGGCGGGCCATTTGAAACCCGGCAACCACAATCATCAGGTCGCAGCTTTGCAGACGGGCCAGCGGAATGCCGGGAACGGTGAGCGCACTGGTCAGCATGACTGGCGCGTCCGTTGGGGTCACGTAGTCCCAATCAAAGGCCGGGCGATCCGCCAGACGGTTGGCGGCGCGCATCGGATCCACGGCCGAGGCAAAGCTGAGCGTGCTGCATTCATCCAAGACCAACAGCGCCGTTTTAAGGGCGCGATGTTCCGGCTGCAGTATGTTTTTTGCGGATTTCATCAAGTTCGATTCGCATTCTGACAAGTGTTCCCACAAGGCTGCGTCAGAGGCGGCGGTTGCGCAAATCGGAATCTGGGGAGAAGCCTGGGGAAAACTTTGGTCAAAACTGGGTATAACTTGGGGAAAACGTTTTTGCCCGGAAAACGGCAGCTATTGCACCATTCGGACCCGAACCATTAGGGAGGGCCGGGCACCGTGTTTCGATCTGCTGGCCAGCCGAATTGGCCCGCGAACCGGATGGGCGGAGCGTGTTGTTTTTGATGGCGCGACAAGCGCGTAGAGCTAGGGCATCAGCCTTGATTCGGGCCCCGGATCTGGCGGATTGTGCGGCGGACGGCTTGCCAGTCTTTGGCCTCTTGCGTGTTTCCGGCGGCCTCACATTCGCGCATCTTCTGAGCGGCTTCCGCCTCGGCCCGGTCGCCGTGCGCGGAATAGAGGGCGCGTGCATATTGAGCGGTTTGTAGTGCGTCCATTCTGATCATCCTCCGTAGAGTGTCTGCGCGTTCGCGGTGTCACTATACTACAGGATCTGAAAAACCGCACGTTTGAGGCGTCAGCCCTTTGCAATCTCGGCCCGCAACCCGCGCAGGTATTCGGGGAAACGGCGGGCGGTCATTTCAGCCTCGCGGATCAGGGTGTCGAAATGCCGACTGAACACCTCGATCCGGTCGCGGTCACGGAAGGCCATATAGTGGCTGCCCGCATAGAAGACGCAAAGCAAGGGCCCGAAGATCGTGACAGGCGCGGAATACAGGCGTTTGGCATCGAACAGATAGATGCGCAGGCGGGGATAGTGCTGCTCGCTGAGGTCCAGAAGGTGGTCGATCTGTTCCAGACGGACCGTTAAGGGCAGGCCTTCGTAGTAGCCGGTGCCGAGTGCGAAGCTGCGGATCTCATACAGAGGCATGGCGATCTCATAGTCCGACTGGGCGCTGCGCATCCAGGACAGGCGATCCTCGGACGCACCTATGGCTTGATCCGCAGTGCGGCCCAAATGCGGGGCGTATTCCCATTCGAGTATGGCGCGGGTCTTGAGCATATCGGGCAGGGTGGCGGGCACGTAACGGATTTTGTAGCCCGCAGCCTCTTGATGCCATTGGAAAATACGCTCATCGACAAGGGCGCGGGGGGCCTCGGTCATGGTCAGAGAACTGGCCAGCAACTCGGCGGCGCTTTCGGGGCGGTCTGACAGGCTCAGCAGCCAATCCGCCGAGACGCCCAGAGCAGAGGCGCAACTGCCGACCACATGGGCGTTGGGCAGGCGGGCGCCCTCATCGGTCAGTAGCTGTGATACGGTCGAGCGGTCGACACCGATATGTCGGGCGAGGGCGCTTTGGCTGACACCGGAGTCCTCCATCGCGCGGGAAAGCCGCTGGCGAAACTGCACAGCGCGCACTCGTTTGTCGATTTTATCTATCATGTGATGGAAATTAACACTTTTGATGATTTTTGTTAATCATATTCAGAATTCCCAACGCGCGGCCCGTTGAGTAACGCTTTTGTGACAACAACAAAAAACGGGGTCCGGAATGGAAACGCGACGAAGATCGGTCGTGAAAGCACTCATTTGGAATGTGATGGGGCTGGTGATGATGACGCTGGTGGGCCTGATCGCCACCGGGTCGGTTGCCTTGGGTGGCGTAGTAGCGCTGGTCAACACCGCTATCGGTCTGACGCTTTACATTGTCTATGAGCGGGTCTGGGCGGGTATCTCATGGGGGCGTCATGGGGAAAGCTGAAACGCCCGAATGGGACACGCTGGCCGTGATCGCCGCATGCTACGCAGCCTGGTTGATTGCCACTTTCTACGTGGCGGATTGGAGCCTGTGGCTTGCTATCCCGATGATGGGAGCGGTTGCCGCCCTTCATTCCTCGCTGACGCATGAGGCTTTGCACGGACATCCGTTTCGCACGAAATGGTTGAACGAGGCGTTGATGGCCCTGCCATTGACCCTTTTCATTCCGTTTAATCGATTTCGTGACCTACACCTTGCGCATCATCAGGATTCGATCCTAACCGACCCTTATGACGACCCCGAAAGCAACTACCATGACCCAAAGGTCTGGGCGCAGCTGTCTGGATGGCAAAAGAGGCTGCTTGCCGCCAACAACACCCTGCTCGGGCGCATGGTGTTGGGGCCTGCGATCGGGCAACTTACGTTTCTGCGGGACGAATGGAACAGCCTGATCGGTGGTGACCGTTCGGTCGCGCTTGCATGGGCGCTGCATATCCCTGGAATTGCGGTGGTTCTGTGGGTCGTCGCGCACTCCTCCATGCCGATTTGGGCCTATGTCATGTCGGCCTATATCGGTTTGGGTGTTGTTAAGATCCGCACCTTCCTTGAACACCGCGCGCATGAGAAATCACGCGCCCGCACGGTGATCGTCGAAGATCGCGGTTTACTGGCTTTCTTGTTTCTGAACAACAACCTGCACGTGGTTCATCACATGAATCCATCGGCCCCGTGGTACGAACTACCCGCGCTCTATCAATCGGGAAAAGAGCGGTATCAGGATTGCAATGAAGCCTATGTCTACGCATCCTATGCCGAGATCTTCAGGACGTATTTCTGGAGGGCGAAGGACCCGGTGCCGCATCCGCTCTGGCCAAAACCCTGATTTAAAGACAGAAGGGAGTTCATGAGTTTATGGATTCCAATCACCATCGCCGCCGCCGGTTTTCAGACGGTCCGGTTTATGCTGCAAAAATCGCTGAGCAGCGTGAAACTGTCTGCGGCGGGGGCGACCTTTGCGCGCTTCGCCTATTCCTTGCCGTTGGCCTTGCTGGGGTTGGTCATCGCGATTCAGGTCACCGGCTTGAGCCTGCCAGATTTGTCCGCGCGGTTCTGGGTGTTTGCAGTGATTGGCGGCACCTCCCAGATTTTGGCGACGATTTGTGTCGTCGCGCTGTTCAAGCAGCGCAACTTTGCCGTCGGAATCACGTTCAAGAAAACCGAAGTCATCCAAACCGCGATCGTTGGATTTGTGGTGCTGGGCGATCAGGTCTCGACCGGGGCGTTGGGTGCGATCGTCGTGGGGCTGCTGGCGGTGCTGCTTTTGTCCAAAACACCCGGAGGGGACGGGGCGTGGTGGCAACATCTGACCAATCGCGCCTCGCGACTTGGGTTGGGCTCGGGGGTGTTATTCGCCTTCTCCTCGGTCAGCTATCGCGGAGCCTCGCTTGAGCTAGGCGATATCGACGCGTGGTTTCGCGCGTTGGTCACGCTGGCCGCAGTAGTCACGTTCCAATTCGTCAGCATGGGGATTTGGCTGCTGTGGCGCGACCGGGCCGAGTTGCGCGCGGTCTGGAACACTCGCCGAACCGGCGTGTTCGTTGGCCTGACCAGCCTGTGCGGATCGTTCTGCTGGTTCTTCGCTTTCACCCTGCAGAATGCGGCCTATGTCAAAGCATTGGGACAGGTCGAGCTATTGCTCAGCCTGCTTGCCTCGACCCTCTTCTTCCGTGAGATCATCACCCGGCGCGAGATCGCCGGGATGCTGTTGCTGGGCGCGTCGATACTGGCGCTGGTACTGTCAATCTAAGCGTCTGGGTGGTTAGCCCGCGCGGCGTTCATCAAAGCTGAGGGCGATGAAGCTGGGCAGGTGATCGCCCATGCCGACAACCGCCGGGCCATGATCGTCCTTGCGGCCACGACCGCGACCCTTGGGTTCGCGGGGCTCGCGTTCTTTCTTGCCTTCGCTGCGCTTGCCTTCCGCCGCTTTGGCGGGCTTCTCGGCTTTCGGTTTCTCGGGCTTGGGTTCTTCCTTGACCGGGTTGTCGAGGCGCGGAATTTCCTTCTGGATCAGCTTTTCAATCGCATCCAGTGCCTTTTCGTCACGACCCGAACAGATTGTCACGGCCTTGCCTTCACGTCCAGCACGGCCCGTGCGTCCAATGCGATGAACATAGTCCTCGGCATGGCCGGGCACGTCGAAGTTGAACACATGGCTAACTGACGGGATATCAAGACCGCGCGCCGCCACATCTGAGGCAACCAGCAGGCGCAGTGAGCCATCGCGGAACCCGTCTAGCGTTTTCATCCGCTGCGACTGGTCCAGATCGCCATGGATCGCGGCGGCGTTATAGCCGTATTTCTTCAGCGATTTCGCACAGATATCAACATCCGTCTTGCGGTTGCAGAAGATGATCGCGTTGGTGCATTTGTCACCTTCGGCGTCGATCAACGCGCGCAGAACCTTGCGTTTGCCGCTGGCTTCACGATCCCGGCGACCGCCTTTAAACATCACCACGCCTTGTTCAATCGTCTCGGACGCGGTGGCCTGACGGGCGACCTCAATCCGGGCGGGCGCGGACAAGAAGGTGTCGGTGATACGCTCAATCTCCGAGGCCATGGTGGCCGAGAAGAACAGCGTCTGACGCGTGAAGGGAGTTAGCGAGAAGATGCGTTCGATATCGGGGATGAAGCCCATATCCAGCATCCGGTCGGCCTCATCCACGACCATGATCTGCACGCCGGTCAGCAGCAGCTTGCCGCGTTCGAAATGGTCCAGCAAACGGCCCGGAGTGGCGATCAGAACGTCTACGCCGCGGTCGATCAGGGCCTCTTGCTCTTTGAAGCTGACACCGCCGATCAGCAGCGCTTTGGTCAGTTTCAGGTGTTTGGAATAGGTGTCGAAATTCTCGGCGACCTGCGCGGCCAATTCCCGTGTCGGGCATAGCACCAGCGAACGCGGCATCCGCGCACGGGCGCGGCCACGGGCCAGCAGGGTGATCATCGGTAGCGTGAAGCTAGCGGTTTTCCCGGTGCCGGTCTGGGCGATGCCCAATACGTCTCGCCCTTCCAGCGCGGGTGGAATCGCACCTTCTTGAATCGGAGTGGGGGTTTCGTATCCGGCTTCCTCAATGGCTTTGAGGACCTTCGGGTTCAGGTTCAGTTCGGTAAACTTTGTCATATATGTCCGATTATTGCGGACACTTTACCTGGCCCGCGCGTCTGCGTCATGCCGGGTCAATCTGACCATGCGCACCATGCGCGTTTCGGCTTGAGGCGGGACATAACAAAAACGTGGGGCGGGGTCAAATGAACTGAAATCCCGACGGCGTCAACCGGCTGGAATTGGCATTTTTTGCAACAATTCAGCAGCTTCTGGGAAAGTGTTTCGCCACTTTTTCATCCAGTTGCAACGGGCGGTGTCGGATCTGGTCATGCGCTTCAAGCCGGGCACGGACGTCCGGGTCGGTAGCGCTGAGTTCATCGTAAAACGCACGTAGCCCATCAAGACCATGGGCGGATTCGATATGACTGAACAGCTCGTTCTTGTTCACACCGCCTTGATCGCGGGGCAGGTTTGGGGACATGCCGGGTTTGTATGAGCCACGCTCCATCCGGAAACGGTAATGTTTGAACCAATGCTCCCAACTCGGGGCGTGATGGTGGCACAACTCCAGCCCCGGCAGTTCGAATTTGCAGGGCAGGAGGGTCTTGTCCTGAAACAGGTTGTGGATGCGAAAACTAAGCTTTTTCAGACCCGTGCGCACGATCAGTTTACCCTGCACGTGGCTGAGGAAACCCCCAAGAACATGAGCGCCATAGGTGGGATAGAGCGCCTGCACCAAAGCCTCGCGGTCCGGGCTTTTGGGGATATGCGCTTTGTACAGGCCCTCGGCCCCGGCAATGGCCTCGATCGGGCGGACCCTAACGGCGGGGATGTCTGCGGGCACGGTATCCAGTAGCTCCGGGATGGGCGTGTCTGTCCACAGGAACTCATCCACATCAATATGGGCCAGCCAATCCAGATCGGTTTTGCGATAGGTATAGCTGGCATGAGTGGATTGGCGCACCTGATGCTTGCCCGGGCGCGTCCGATTCCGGCCACGCCAGAAAGCATCATCGCAGAGGGTCACCTGCACCTTTGGATGCTGCTCCAACAGGTGCTGCGCCTCGGGGTTGGGCTCATCCAGATAGAGGTATAGCCGGTCGGCCCCCAGATCGAGGTGATGGGCCGCGAACCGCAGGATATCCTGCGCGGGCCCTCGCACCATGGAGACAACACCCCATGTGGTCATCGTCGCTGTATCCGGGCGAGACGGCGTTCGCGCATCTTTTTCAGGCGACGAAAGACAGTTCCGGGGTCTTTGTTCAGTTCGGTCATCAGGTGATCCGCCAGCGGCGCGATGGTCGGATCGGTCAGCGCCTTGGTCCAGATCGGCGCGATGAGCGATACGGCCAGCCCGCCGCGCTCCAGTGAGAAAGACTGCATCTGCAACGGCAGCGGAGCGGTGCTTTTGCCGCGAAACCAATGGGTTTCCTCGGGGCCGCGTTTGGAGAACAACCGTTCGAACTCATAGAGCTTCATCAGCCCGAACAGCATCCGCAGCGCCTGACCAACCTCGCGCTGGGTCGGGGTGTCGCCGTGATCGGCAAAGGTCTGCACCGACGAGACGAGCCAGCGCAGATCGAGCGCTTCAAGCAGATGCCGGGATTGCTCAGCCCAAAGCCGCCGGAACAAAGCGGGCGTGTGACGCGGGTAGGAGCGTTTGCGCAGATTGGCGATCAACTGGGCGTTCAGAAACGCCAGTTCCGAATTGCCCACGAACTCGGTGGCGATCTTGGCACGCTTCTGGTCCCACGCGGTGGCATCGTCGCCTTCGGGGGCGAGGGTCGCGCGTTCCGGCACGATCTGCTGCGCCAGTGCATCCAGATCGACGTCCAGATCGGGTAGGGGGCGGGTGCCGAACACAAAAGGCGCGCGCCTGTTTTCCAGGATCTCCAGCATATCGGGCAGGCCGCCGGGAAAGGTCAGGTCGTCATCGCTCATGCGGGCAGAATTGCACAGCCTGGATTGGCTGTGCAATCAGGCAGTTGGATCACACCATCATCTCTTTGGTGGCCGTCAGGTTCAGCGCCGGATAGTCCCGCACGACCCGGTCGATATCCCATTGCAGGCGGGTCAGATAAACGATGTCGCCATCGTGGTCGTGAGCGATGTGCTGTTTGTTGGCGTTGACGAATTTCTCAACCTCGGGTTTCTCGCCGCTGACCCAACGGGCCGAGATGAACTGTGACGCCTCAAATCGCACCGGCAGGCCGTATTCCATCTCAATCCGGCTGGCGAGCACTTCGAATTGCAGCGCTCCCACGACGCCCACGATAAAGCCCGAGCCGATCGAGGGTTTGAACACCTTGGCCGCGCCTTCTTCGGCAAACTGCATGAGCGCCTTTTCCAAATGCTTGGCCTTCATCGGATCGCCCGGACGGACCGTCTGCAGCAATTCCGGTGCAAAGGACGGGATGCCGGTCACGCGGATCGCTTCGCCCTCAGTAAGCGTATCGCCAATGCGCAGCTGACCGTGGTTCGGGATGCCGATGATGTCCCCGGCCCAGGCTTCCTCTGCCAGTTCCCGGTCCGAGGCTAGAAACAGCACCGGGTTCGAGATCGCCATGGGTTTCTTGGAACGCACGTGGGTGAGCTTCATGCCACGTTTGAAATGGCCCGAGGCCATCCGTACAAACGCCACCCGGTCACGGTGCTTGGGGTCCATATTGGCCTGCACCTTGAAGACAAACCCGGCGACCTTCTTTTCATCCGGAGAGATCTGACGGGGCTCTGCCGATTGGATCTGCGGCTGAGGACCATAGGCGCCTATACCCTCCATCAGCTCTTTCACGCCGAACGAGTTGATCGCCGAGCCGAACCAGATCGGGGTCATGTGCCCCTCTAACACGGCCTGAGGGTCGAGCGCGGGCAGAAGCTCGCGCGCCATTTCGACCTCTTCCAGCAGCTTCTCCAGCAGGTGTTCGGGCACGTGTTCGGCCAGTTTGGGATCGTCCAAACCGTCGATCTGGATGCTTTCGGCCACTTTGTTGCGGTCGGCGCGGTCCATGAGCTCAAGCCGGTCGCGCAGCATGTCGTAGCAGCCGATGAAGTCGCGGCCCACGCCAATCGGCCATGCGGCAGGCGTGACGTCGATCGCCAGCATCTCCTGAATTTCGTCGATGATCTCGAACGTATCGCGGCTTTCGCGGTCCATCTTGTTACAGAAGGTCAGGATCGGCAGATCGCGCAGGCGGCAGACCTCGAACAGCTTCTGTGTCTGGCTCTCCACACCCTTGGCACCGTCGATCACCATCACAGCCGCATCCACCGCAGTCAGCGTGCGATAAGTATCTTCCGAGAAATCGCTGTGGCCGGGCGTGTCGACAAGGTTGAACCGGAAATCCCCATAGTCGAACGACATCGCCGAGGCGGATACCGAGATACCCCGATCCTTCTCCATCTGCATGAAGTCCGACCGCGTGCGCCGCGCCTCACCCTTGGCGCGCACCTGACCGGCCATCTGAATCGCGCCCCCATACAGCAGGAACTTTTCCGTCAGCGTCGTCTTGCCCGCATCCGGGTGCGAGATGATGGCGAATGTCCGGCGCCGGGCGATCTCGGGCGGCAGAGAGGGTTGGTTCGAGGCGATATCAAGCATGAGCGCGCGTATAGGCGGGGAAACCCGCCGAAGCAAGACAAACGGACTGGTTCGAATCGGCTAGCTGTGGCAAAGAGAACATATAGTGAACAAATTATGGGAGTGAACCAATGGAATTGAAAGAGATTGCAAACGAGCTTGTCGCCGGTTGCCGCGAAAACCGGACCGCCGAAAATCTGGGTAAACTCTACGCCGCAGATGCTGTCTCGGCTGAGGCCGTGGATGACGTTGGCATGGGGCGTGAGGTTCAGGGTCTGGATGCCATTCGCGGCAAACACGAATGGTGGGATAGCGCGACAGAGGTCAGCCATGTCTCGGTCAGTGATCCGATGTTGCATGGCGACGACCGCTTTGCCGTGATTTTCGAGATCAAGGGCAAGTTCATAGAAAGCGGCGAGAATTTCGATATGAGCGAAGTGGGTGTCTACCACGTGGCCGATGGCAAGATTGTGAGGGAAGAGTTCTTCTACTAAGGCCTGTTGAATTCTGGTCTTCTCTGTCTGGCTGGTGCTAGACATGCGGGCAACAACAGACAGAGGGGATCAGAATGGATCTTGGAATTCGCGGCAAGCGTGCGTTGGTGTGTGCCAGCAGCAAGGGGCTTGGACTGGGCTGTGCCGAGGCGTTGGCCGAAGCGGGCGTTGATCTGGTGATGAATGCGCGCGGTGCTGAAGCGCTTGAAGCCGAAGCAGCGCGGTTGCGTGCGGACCATGGCATTGCGGTTGAAACGGTGGCTTGCGATGTGACCTCAGTCGAAGGTCAGGCACAGGTGATCCAGGCCGCGCAAGGTATTGATATTATGGTCACAAATGCGGGCGGGCCGCCTCCGGGGTTGTGGTCGGACTGGGATCGTGAGGACTTCATCAAGGCACTGGATTCCAACATGCTGACGCCGATCGCTTTCATGAAAGCGCTGCTGCCAGGGATGATGGACAAAGGTTGGGGGCGGGTGGTGAATATCACCTCGCAATCCGTGCGTGCGCCGATCCCGGCTCTGGGTCTTTCGAATGCTGCGCGCACCGGGCTGACCGGCTATGTGGCCGGAACGGCGCGTCAGGTCGCCCCGCTAGGTGTGACGATCAACAACCTGCTTCCGGGGATTCATGACACTGACCGCGCCTTGTCGCTGGATACCGGTGTGTCCAATCAACAGGGCATTTCGCTGGATGAGGCCCGCGCGGCCCGGTCCGCCACGATCCCGGCGCGCCGCTATGGCACGCGTCAGGAATTCGGCGCGGCCTGCGCTTTCCTGTGTTCTCATCATGCGGGCTTTATCGTTGGGCAGAACATCCTGCTGGACGGTGGCGCAACCAATTTGACGATGTAGGAATGGCACAGAATTTCTCTCTGAAGGACCAATTGTTCAACATGGAAAAGACCCGCTATCTGGCGGGTTTGTTCCAGTCGGCGGAACCGGATTTCGACGCCGAGGCGTTCGAAGCGCAGGTCATGTCGCGCCTGTTGGATCTGGAGCTGAAAGAGAGAATGACCTGGATCGCCGATTGCCTGCAGCAGTCCTTTCCGGGCTATCTGCCAGCGGTTGCGCCTGTGGTCCTGCGCGCCTTGCCGCCGCCATTGGATCCCAGCAAGACAGATGATGATTTTGGCGATTTCATCTTTGCGCCGCTTGGGGAGTGGGTTGTCGCCGTTGGAGCCGAGCATCCAGAGCTGGCTCTGGACGTGTTGGAGGAATTGACTCAGCGCTTTTCGATGGAATGGGCGATCCGTCCGTTCCTGAACACCCATCCCGATCTGGTCTTGGCGCGGATGCAGCGTTGGAGCCAACACGACAGCTATCATGTGCGCCGTCTCGTCAGTGAGGGCACGCGGCCCCGTTTGCCATGGGGGCAGGCGGTGGGTCTTGCGCTGACAGACCCCTTGCCGTTGTTGGATGATCTGCATCGGGACAAAACACGTTATGTGACGCGCTCGGTTGCGAACCATCTGAACGATATCACCAAAAAGGACCCGGATCTGGTTCTTGAATGCCTGCAGCGCTGGCGCGAGGCGGGTGAGCAGGAAGAGGCGGAGTTGGAGTGGATGATCTCTCATACCCTGCGCGGCCTTGTAAAGGCCGGGCACCCGGGGGCGATGAAGATGCTGGGTTATGACCCGGACGCGGATGTCACCGCTGCCATTTCAGTAGACGGCGAGGCGCGGATCAATGGCGCGTTGGCGTTCGCGGTCGATTTGAAAGGGTCTGCTGATCAACCGGTTCTGGTGGATTATATCATTCACTTTCAACGCCCAAACGGGAAAACCTCAGCCAAGGTTCACAAGCTGAAACAGGCCGCGCTGAAGAACGGCGCATTGCGTCTGGACAAACGCCACAAGCTCAAAGGCAATGCGACCACGTTCAAACTGGTGCCCGGCGCGCATCGGCTTGAGGTTCAGGTGAATGGAAAAATCCGCGCCGGTGTCGATTTCGAGCTGCTTGCGGAATAGCTGATCCCTTGCGCCGGACGGGCGGGGTTGCTATCCCCGCTCAAGCCCGATGGAATTGATCGGGAAAGGCAACAGGACCCATCTGTGACAGGCAACACACCTCCTCCTCGTTTGGAAATTCGCAATATGATCCGCCGGTTTGAAGGTCGGGTTGTGGTGGATGACGTCTCGCTGACGGTCGAGGCGGGGCGGGTGACCTGTCTGCTTGGGCCGTCCGGCTGCGGCAAATCCACGACATTGCGGATGATCGCCGGGGTCGAGATGCAGGATTCAGGTGAAATCTATGTCGACGGCAAACTGATCTGTGACACGGTGTTCCGTGTCCCACCAGAACGCCGCGAGATTGGCTTGATGTTTCAGGACTTTGCCCTGTTCCCGCATCTCAGCGTGGCCGACAACGTGAGTTTTGGCCTGAAGGGTAGCAAGGATCAGAAACGTGCGCGGGTCGAGGAACTGCTGACCAAAGTCGATCTGATGCGGTTCATCGACGGGTTCCCGCATCAACTCTCAGGCGGTGAACAGCAGCGGGTGGCTTTGGCGCGCGCTCTGGCCCCGCGCCCCCGGATCATGCTGATGGACGAGCCGTTCTCGGGCCTCGACAACCGCCTGCGCGACGGTATCCGGGACGAAACGCTCGCGATCCTGAAAGAGGAAGACGCCGCCGTTCTGCTGGTCACCCACGAGCCGGAAGAGGCCATGCGCATGGCCGATGAGATCGCCCTGATGCGGGGCGGCAAGATCGTGCAACAAGGCGCGCCCTACAACGTCTACACGCGGCCAGCGGACAAGGCGGCCGTGGCCTTTTTCAGTGATGTCAACGTGTTGCAGGCGCAAGTGAATGGTGCCTTGGCCGAGACCCCGTTCGGACAATTCCTGGCACCGGGCTTTCCGGACGGCACCGATGTCGAGATTGTTTTCCGCCCCCAACACCTCCGGCTGGATTTCGACCGAAACGGCAAAGGGCCTTTGCCCACGGCCACAGACGGCGTCGCCGCGCGGGGCGTTGTTGAACGCGCCCGGTTCCTGGGCAATGAAAGTCTGGTCGAGTTTCGGATGGACTATGACGGCTCGATCCTGAAGGCGACGGTTCCGAACGTGTTTGTCCCCGCGCCTGGGCGGGCGATGTGGCTGACCATCCGACGCGACCGCTGTTTCGTTTTCCCTAGATAGAACGCAATTTACCCGCAAGTGGTGCGCGAAAGCCGCAGATTGCGGGCCTGCATTGCTTGCCGCAACGCGGGGTCGGGTCTATCAAGGGCGAAACGCGGGGGTGGGACGGTCATGCGTATTCTGATTACCAATGATGACGGCATCAATGCGCCGGGGCTGATCACGCTTCAGGCGATTGCAAAGGATCTGTCCGGACCTGGCGGTGAGGTCTGGGTCGTGGCCCCAGCATTCGAGCAATCCGGTGTCGGCCACTGCATAAGCTACACCCATCCCATGATGGTCGCCAAACTGGATGAGCGGCGATTTGCTGCCGAAGGCTCTCCGGCGGATTGTGTTTTGGCGGGTCTGCATGACGTGATGAAGGATTGCCCGCCCGATCTGGTGTTGTCTGGCGTGAACCGGGGCAACAACTCGGCGGAAAATACACTCTACTCCGGCACTATTGGCGGCGCTATGGAGGCCGCTTTGCAGGGTGTGCCGGCCATTGCCTTGTCGCAGTATTTCGGCCCACGCAATCTGGGGCTCGAGGATCCGTTCGAGGCCGCCAGTCGCTTTGGCGCCGATCTGGTGCGCCGTATTTTGGACGCGACGCCCACGGAACAGGGCGACTACCGCCTGTTCTACAATGTGAATTTCCCGCCCGTTCCCGCCGATGAGGTTCTGGGCACGCGCGTTGCCCCGCAAGGGTTCCGCCGCGATACGCATTTTTCGGTCGAGCCACACAGCTCGCCCTCGGGGCGGCGGTTTCTGTGGATCAAGGGCGGATACCAGCACAACCCGACCGCGCCCGGCACGGACGCGGCGGTCAATCTGGAAGGCTATATCTCGGTCACGCCGATGCGCGCGGATCTGACCGCGCATGACACGCTAGAGGCATTGAAGTCGATCGAATGAGTGGACTGGACCCAGAAACCGTCATGCAGTTCCTGTTCGCCCTGCGTAAGCGAGGCGTGACCGATGCGCGTGTTCTGGCCGCGATGGAGGCGGTCGACCGGGGGCGCTTCGTCACCGGCCTGTTCGCCGACCGCGCCTATGAGGATATGCCGCTGCCTATCGCCTGCGGTCAGACGATCAGCCAGCCGTCGGTGGTGGGGTTGATGACACAGGCACTGGATGTGCGTCCGCGTGACACTGTGCTCGAGATCGGGACCGGGTCGGGATATCAGGCGGCGATCCTCGCGAAACTGGCGCGTCGCGTTTACACGGTTGAACGGCACAGGCGGCTTGTTAGCGAGACCGGCAAGCTGTTTGCCGAACTGGGGCTGACCAATGTCACGTCGATGCTGTCGGATGGCTCGTTCGGTTTGCCGGAACAGGCACCCTTTGATCGAATCATCGTGACCGCCGCGGCCGAGGACCCGCCAGGCCCGCTCTTGGCGCAGCTGAAAATCGGGGGTATCATGGTGCTACCCGTCGGGCAGTCGGATGCGGTGCAGCAGTTGATTAAGGTGACGCGCACCGAGACCGGTTTGGACTATGATGAATTGACGTCGGTTCGGTTCGTGCCGTTGCTTGAAGGGCTTGGCAAGGACGAGACGTAACAGGTTTTTTGGAATGGATCGCCGGAACCCCGGATAACAGGGGCAGGTGTTGAGGACAAAAGTCATGAGAGCAGTTACCAAATCAACGATGCGCCGTTGTGCGACAGGAGTTGCGGCTCTGGCCATTCTGGCCGGGTGCGAGGGGCCGTTGGACTACGATCTGCGCGGACAGCTCGGTGGGTTTTCCACCACGGATGCTGCGCAATCCGCAACCACCAGTCGCCCTGCGCCTGATGCGCGCGGGGTGATCACCTACCCGAACTATCAGGTCGCCGTAGCGCGCCGGGGCGATACCGTGCGCGATGTGGCGGCCCGGGTTGGCCTGCCCGAAGGTGAGCTGTCGCGGTTCAACGGCTTGCAGACAACCGACGCGCTGCGCGAGGGTGAGGTTCTGGCCTTGCCGCGATCTGTTGGCGCGTCAAGCGGTGTGGATATTGCCTCGATCGCTGGAAACGCGATTGATCAAGCCCCGGATACGGGCGGGGTGCAGACGACGCTGCTGAAGCCGGTTGAACCGGCGCCAACGCCTGCGCCGGTCGCCTCTGGACCGGAGCCGGTGCGCCACAAGGTGAAACGGGGCGAGACGGCCTTTACCATTTCGCGTCTCTATCAGGTGCCGGTTGAGGCTTTGGGAGAGTGGAACGGGTTGGGCCCGGATTTCGCCATTCGTGAGGGGCAGTATTTGCTGATTCCGGTGAAGAACCAGGCCGCCCCGCGTCAGGCGGCAGCAGCGGCTCCGGTCGCTGCGACCGAGGTGACGCAGCCGGGGCAGGGTTCTCCGACGCCGACACCGCCGAGTGCGACCCAGCCGCTCCCGGATGAACAGGTCGCGCCGCTGGCCGAGGCGCCCGAGGCGCCGGATGTCACTGCCGAAGCGCCAACCCGCAGTTCCAGTTCCTCAGCGCTGTCCTTGCCGGTCGCGGGCAACATTATCCGGACCTATGACAAGGGTAAGAACGAAGGCATCGACATCGCAGCCGCACCGGGTACGTCGGTCACTGCAGCCGAGGCAGGTACCGTAGCTGCGATTACCGCAGATGCCGATCAGGTGCCGATCATTGTTGTTAAGCATAACAATGACTTGCTGACGGTATATGCCAATGTTGAGGATATCACCGTCAAGAAAGGTGATCGCGTGCGGCGGGGGCAGAAACTGGCGGAATTGCGCGGTGGCGACAACGCCTATGTGCATTTCGAAGTCCGCAAAGGCTTCGAGTCGGTTGATCCTGAGCCGTATCTCAGGTGACCAGAATGGCCCGTTCCGGGCCATGCCTCCGGCGGGGATATTTTGGCCAGATGAAGGGCGGATCACCCGTGTGGATCGAAGTCGCTTAGGCGTTTTCCCGGCTCGTCTGTGAATAGCTCGGGCAGGGGAGTCACGGTTTCGATCAGGTCGATGCGGAAAACGCGAAAGCCGTTGCGCAGCTCGCACCATGCGGTGAGGGTCCAGACGCGGCCCCAATACTCCATATGGAGGGGACGGATGGTGCGTTCGGTTAGGGCGCCGTCGATGCGGCGGTAGGACAGGTGCAGTTTCTGGCGGGTTTTGATGGCGGCGCGGAGCGGGGCCATATGTGCCAATCCGCGCGCAGCATCGGCGAAGGGGTAGACCGCAAATTTCCAAGTATCGGCCTCGGCCACGACCTGCGTGGGTAGGACGGCGTCGATCTTTTCTGCCAGAGACTCGGCTGCGGCCTTCAGGTCCGGGTCAGCTGCTTCGGCGACGATGGCCATCCCGAGGTTCAGCGCCTCAAGCTCGGCCGTGGTCAGGTTGAGCGGGGGCAGGGTGATCTGCTCGCGCACCATGTAACCCACGCCACGTTCGCCTTCGACGGGAACACCCGAGGCGACCAACGTGTCCATGTCGCGATAGATCGTGCGGACCGACACCTCAAGCCGGTTCGCGATGTCCTGCGCGCGGTGCAGTTTACCGTCGCGCAGGATTTGGATGATGTCGAACAGGCGATCAGTCCGGCGCATGATACGCCGTTCTGACCTGTGTCAGGTCATGTTCCATAGTACTGCCTCATGCCGCATCTGCAGGCTTTCGGGGTTGATGGCTGCCATCAGGGCCGGTGCAAACTCCTGTTGCGGGAATTCTGCAGCCGCCGTCTGAGCGGCCTTCATATCTTGCCAAACGACATAGTCCGTCCAGCGACCATCTTCCCCTTGACTGAGGTGGCGATGGGCAAAGCCGGGCGCTGCGCGAACGAAACTTTCGGTCGATTGGCTGAGTTTGACGAAGGCCTCGGGCGAGGTGCCTTCGGCCAGGGTGAAGGTGACGATTTCGGCGACATGGGTCATGTGTTTCTCCGTTGACCAGGTTGCAATACCGCTGTCCTAGCCTGTTACAACTGACATAAACCTGTCAGTTGAGAAAAGCGAGAGCCATGAATCCGCAAGATCACATCAAATTTGCCGCCCGAATTGGCTCGGCCACCTTTTGAGAACGCGGCTTGCCGCGTAAACACGGGGTCAGACAAGGGTTCAGGCGCAGTGCGCCTTTTAGAAGGAGAATAAACATGCTCAACAATATCGGACTTCCCGGCCTGCTGCTGATCGCTGTTGTGGTGCTGGTGCTGTTTGGCCGCGGCAAGATTAGCTCGCTGATGGGTGAAGTGGGCAAGGGTATCACCTCGTTCAAGAAAGGCGTCAAGGAAGGCGCGGACGAGTTGGAGCAGGACGCAGCGGAAGTGGCCAAGGACGTCACGCCCGAAACCGAGAAAGACAAGGTCTAAACCCGGATGTTTGATCTGGGCTGGACCGAGCTTCTGGTCATCGGCATCGTTGCCCTGATTGTGGTGGGGCCGAAAGACCTGCCCGTGCTGTTTCGCAATGTCGGGCGGTTTGTCGGCAAGGCCCGCGGCATGGCGCGCGAATTCACCAGCGCCATGAACGAGGCTGCAGATCAGGCAGGTGTGAACGAGATCAAGAAGGGTCTGAACGCGGCCACGAATCCCGTGAACAGCGCGATGGACGGTGTGAAAAAGGCCGCTCAGGATCTGAGCAGCAGCATCGATCCGTCCAAGTTCGATCCTGAAAGCGAAACGGGCAAGCTGGCGGCTGAGCGGGCTGAACAGGCCAAGAAGATTCAAGCCACAACCGCCCGCACTGCTGCCGAGCGAAAGGCCAAAGAAGCCGCTGACGCGCTGGCCAAGGCCGAAGAGGCCGAAGCCGCGCTGAACACTGAGAACAAGACATGAGCAAGACCGACGAAATCGAAGACAGCTCGGCCCCGCTGATCGAGCATCTGGCCGAATTGCGCACACGACTCATTCACTGCGTTGTTGCGTTTCTGATCGGTATGATCATCTGTTTCACGGTTGCGACCCCTCTTTTCAACTTTCTTACGCATCCTTTGTGTGAGGTGTTGAACGAGCGTGGGCAGGACTGCGGGCTGATCTTCATCTCGCCGCAGGAAGGCTTCTTTGTTGCGATCAAGGTGTCGCTGCTGGGGGGCTTCATACTGGCGTTCCCCTATATCGGGATGCAGATGTGGCGCTTTGTTGCTCCGGGGCTTTATAGATCCGAGAAGAACGCGTTCTTGCCGTTCATGTTGGCCTCGCCCTTCATGTTCCTGTTGGGGGCAAGCTTCGCCTTCTATGTCGTAACGCCTTTGGCCTATGACTTTTTCCTCGGGTTCCAGCAGTTCGGCGCTGAAGGTGAGGCCGTCGTGGATGGCGCCACCGCCGCACCACTGAGCGTGGTGTTCCAAGGCTCCGCTCAGGAATATCTGAACCTGACGATCAAGTTCATCGTGGCCTTCGGGTTGTGTTTCCAACTGCCCGTGTTGCTGACGCTGATGGGCAAGGCGGGGCTGGTCACGGCTGAGGGGCTGGGGAGTGTCCGCAAATACGCGGTAGTCGCCATTCTGGTGCTTGCTGCGCTTGTGACGCCTCCCGACGTGATCACACAGATCATTCTGTTCGTAGTGGTCTACGGCCTTTATGAGGTGTCGATCTTCCTTGTGGCGCGTGTTGAAAAGAAACGCGAAGAACAACTCCGCGCGGATGGCTACTATGATGACGAGGCCGGAGCGGATGAGGACCTGATGCAGGAAGAAGACGGGAAGTAATCTCTTGCTGTTCCCAAGACAGGCGCGCCATGACTGGCGCGCCTTTTTCGTTGGAACCCCTTGTTGCCAAAAGCCGAACGTGGTTTGACACCGTTGGAATATGACCCCGGAGGCCACCATGGATACCCAAGCCCTGAACCGTATCGCAGACGCGTTAGAGCGGATGGCTCCGGCCCCTTTGGCGGCTCCGGACTTCATTGCCGCGCCGGCTTTCGTCTGGCAGGTTGAGCCAGACCGGCTTGAGCCTGTCCCTCAGGTCAACCGCGTTGATCTGGAACTGCTGGTCGGCATAAACCGTTCACGCGATACGCTGTTGGACAACACAAGGCGCTTTGCGGCGGGGTACAAGGCCAACAACGCGCTGCTGTGGGGCGCGCGAGGGATGGGGAAGTCCAGCCTCGTCAAGGCCGTCCATGGCACGCTGCAAACCGAGCACGCAAACCTGAAACTGGTCGAGCTTCAGCGCGAAGACATGAGTTCGGTCGCGCGGCTGTTGAACCACCTGCGCGCAGCGCCGCACCGGTTCATCCTGTTCTGCGATGACCTGTCGTTCAGCCACGATGACCAGCACTATAAGTCGCTCAAGGCTGTATTGGATGGCGGCATCGAAGGCCGGCCTGAAAACGTAGTCTTCTACGCCACCTCGAACCGCCGCCACCTGATGCCACGGGACATGATCGAGAACGAACGCTCCAGCGCTATCAACCCGTCGGAAGCAGTCGAAGAAAAGGTCTCACTGTCCGACCGGTTCGGGCTTTGGCTCGGCTTCCATCCCTGTGACCAGGACGAATACCTGGCCATGATCGACCGTTACTGCGCCGCCTACAATGTGTCGGTCGACCCGGAAACCCTGCGCGCAGAAGCCATTGAATGGCAAGCGACACGCGGGTCACGCTCGGGCCGTGTAGCGTGGCAATTCTTCGTAGATCTCGCAGGGCGCAACGGCGTCCATATCGCGTGATCCCAGCTTCATCTGGCTAAAAATACCTCCGCCGGAGGCATGGCCCAACCGGCCACTCCCTACAACAACGCCAGAATCCGAGCCGCTTCATCCGCTGTGCTGGTCAGCACATCGCGATCCTCACCGGGGTGAAACCGCGCGCGCACGGCTGTCGGCATCGGGGCGGGCTCGACAATCGACACCTTAGGCCCAGTCCGTTCAGTCTCAACCTGCCAACTGCGTGCCAGTCCCATCTGGGCGGCCTTGGTGGCGCCGTAGATGCCATAGAACTTCTCGCCCGCCTTGGGGTCATCAAAGAACACGGCATGACCGGCCTCACCCAATAGAGGCGTCACATAAGGAATCAGAACCGAGGTGGCATTGGCGTTGGTGTTCATCGCCTTTTTCCACTCTTTGGGATCAACGAAATGCGCCGGTGTGAGGGCCGAGGTGTGGACGGCCGTGTGAAGCCACAAATCCACTTTGCCCCAGCGGTCATGAATACCCCTGCACAGGGTGGCCATCGCGTTGGGATCGGTGATGTCCATGGGCGCAAGGGTAGCCGAACCACCCTTGGCTTTGATCCGGTCGTCCAGCTCTTCCAACCCGCCGGTGGTACGGGCGACGGCGACGATGTGATATTCGGGGGCCAGCGCTTCGGCCAGGGCTGCACCCAACCCGCGAGAGGCCCCAGTGACGAGGGCAATTTTGGTGGCAATTTTGGTCTGATCGGTCATGGCAGCGGTTTGAACGCCTGCGCGCGGGTCGTCAAGAGGGCGCTAGCCCCCCGGAATTCCAATCCGGCGGGTCTGGCCGCTTTGTCGCAGCATGATCCCGTGTTCATCAATGGCGACAACTGTGCCCGACGCCACGCGGCTTCCTGGCTTGACCTCTTTTACACGCCCCGATGACAAGCGCATCAACGCGCGTAGGTCGGCTTTCGGGCCAAAGACACCCAGAACCGAGACCGAATTTCTTTTCAACGCGCCCCGCTGCGTGGCCGCGCTTTTGACATTGGCATTTGGCATATTCTGCGGCTCGAACCCGGTTCGAACCCCTTGTGTGAGTGGTGGTGAAGCGCTGCCTACCAAACCGCAAAGTAAATCAAAAGATCACCCCGCTCTCTTCAGATCACGGCGGGGTGAGGGGGCCGGAAGCCTTTGCAATCAGGTCATTCCTATCGGCAAAATCCAGCCAAAGCTGTGGCGATGCCCACGGCCTGCGTTGTTTTCTGATTCGCGTTGTCTCTTTAGCCCGACGCCAGTTTCGCCGCGTTCCACGACCCCCCAACAACCTGCATGTCTTCGCGCTTTTTACTGACGCGGGTGCTGTTTTCGAGACTGTCGAGATAGTCACCGCTGACGCTGCCGGTGATGTAGTTGCCGTCAAAGCAGGAACAGTCGAACGCCTCGATCTCAGGGTTGCCTTCCTTTGCGGCCCAGATCAGATCGTCGAGGTTCTGATAGAACAGAGCATCCGCACCCAGTTCTTCGCGAATCTCTTCGATCTCTTTGCCATTGGCGATCAACTCGTGCTTGGTGGGCATGTCGATGCCATAGACATTGGGGTATTTCACCGGCGGTGAAGCGCTGGCGATGTAGACCTTCTTGGCCCCGGCCTCACGGCACATCTGCACGATCTTCTTGATCGTATTGCCGCGCACGATCGAATCGTCGATCAGCAGGACATTGTGATCCTTGAACTCCAGCGGAATGGCGTTCAGCTTGCGGCGGACGGATTTCTGACGCTCTGCCTGACCGGGCATGATGAATGTTCGACCGACATAGCGGTTCTTCACCAGACCTTCGCGATAGGGGATGCCGGTGATCTTGGCGGCCTCAAGCGCCACGGGGCGTGCGCTGTCGGGGACGGGAATGATGCGGTCGATCTGAAGACCCGAGTCTTGTATCTGTTTGGCCAGCGTTTGCCCCATACGCATCTGGGTTTTGTAGACCGAGACGCCGTCCAGCAGGGAATCCGGACGGGCGAGGTAGACATATTCAAAGATACAGGGCGTCAGCTTGCCTTCGACGGCGTGAAACTCGTGCATATTGCCGTCCAGATCAATCAGGATCGCCTCGCCCGGATTCAGGTCACGGATCTTGGTAAAGCCGTTGATACCAAAGGCCACATCCTCGGAGGCAAAGGCGTAGTCATTGCCATCGCCCTCGGTCTCACGAATTGCAACCGAAAGCGGACGAATGCCGTGCGGGTCGCGGAAGGCCAGCATGCCAACACCGGCGACAAGGCAGATGACCGAGTAAGCGCCTTGCACACGCTCCATCGTCATCTTAACTCCGGCAAAGATGTTGCGGATGGGCTCGGCGTTTCCGTTCACTTTGATCGCGTCGGCCACTTTGTCGGCCAGAACGTTCAGCAGGATCTCGGAATCTGACGTGGTGCGCAGGTGACGGCTGTACTTGCCGGTGACCTTTTCGCGTTGCTCGGCGGTGTTGGTGATGTTGCCGTTATGGACCAGATAGATCCCGTAGGGCGCGTTGACAAAAAATGGCTGCGCCTCGGACGCGCTGAGCGACCCTGCCGTGGGATAGCGCACATGCCCCATGCCGACCTTGCCCAGAAGCGTTTCGGCGTCCGTCGCGTTGAACACGTCCTTGACAAGACCGTTTGCTTTTTTCTCGCGAAAGAACTCACCGTTGTATGTGACGATCCCCGAGGCGTCCTGCCCCCGGTGCTGAAGCATCAACAGCCCGTCATAGATTTCCGCAAACACATCATGTGTCCGGCTTGCGATCCCCAAAATCCCACACATGTACGGGCTCCAATTTCTATGACGTTTTGACCAGAGGGTTGAGTGACGGCCGGATAGGGAGGGGTCGTACCGTTCGTATCTTGCAGGCCAGACGGTGCATTATCACCGCATTGCAGGCAGATGAACATTGAAAGGACAAACCCGACAGCTCCGATTCCGTGGCATTTTGGCCTCCACATACTGCCTTAGAACGCGGCTGTCATCAAAGGATCACATTTCTATAGGCCGCAGTTCCGATTTCTTCAGTTGCGGCGTGGTGACATATGAATTCATTTGTGCTGACATATGCATAATTTCATCGCGGATCTTATCGGGGAGGGGGCCAGAATGTGGCAGGAACGCTCACCAAACAAGAAAGATGAGCCGCCGAAAAGGCGCTGCCATCGGTGCCGCGGCATGGGGCGTGCGCCGTGCCCGATCTGCAATGGGGCAGGTGAAGTGGTCAAAAGTCGTGATATTCTGGGTAAACCGATTTCCAGCCGGTGTGATGGCTGTTTCGGCTTGAAAACCACCCGCTGCACGGTCTGCGGGGGTGAGGGGTTCGTTCAATGAAAAAGCCCGGCGCGAGGCCCAAGCCACTATAGGTAAATGTTGACGAGCTATCGACCAGCAGCTAACCTGCTGGTCGTTTTCGTTTAGAAATAAGAGCTTGTGACATGCCGGACCCCAAGAAAGCTTCGCAAAAATCTGCGAACAAAATGAGAACTCGGCTTCCTCGCCTGCCTGGCGGCTTCTCAGTCAATTTTTGCCGCAATCCACTTTGTGACCTTTACGGCGTATTACCTGACCCACGAGATGGGCGCGGCCGACCAGCTAACCCTGGTTCGAACTTGGCGCGGGGCAAGGTCTCCGGGTCTGGAGGTGAGCGCACCTATATTTGCCCAAGTTGCGGACGGTCTAGCATCCTCAAATCCAACAAGGCATTGGCGGAAGAATACGCAAGGCTCTCCCGCCTGAATAGAAGAACAAAACGTGAAAGTTGTCCGAGTGTTGCATGTATCAATCATGGAGCGACCGTTGGGCTCATGCCGAGCCGGTATCGAAAGTTTGGTAAGACGGCCAAAGGAGATCCAAGATATCAGTGCAAAGCGTGTAAGAAGACCTTTTCGATTGGTCGCTCGACGAGGCGACATAAGCGTAGTGACCTAAATGGTAAAGTCTTTAGATCGCTGGTTAATGGCGTGACGCTTTCAGCTATCTCACGAGTACTCGATACATCACTTCCGGAAGTCTATTCGAAGATCGACTTCATCCACGAGCAATGCCAAGCCTTTGCGGCAGATCGGGAGAAGCGACTGCCCGAAGTATTTGAAGGGGATAGTCCTCACTTCGCCACGGACACACAAATCCTTCAGGTGAACTGGCCCGACAGAGGTATTCGTAAACTTGTAGAAGTGCGCCACATGTGCACCGTCCACAGCGACAGCAAGTATGTCATTGCGTCTACAACAGATGTTGATCCTGACGTTCACCCGCTTGCCGTCGAAAAGGCGATGGATATTGTCGGAGACAAAGAAAAGCCTCGTTCTATGCGGGAGAACGCTCGGATTTGGTTTGCCAGTGAGTACATCGAGTACATTTGCAAGCGACACAAGGCGACCAACCCAAAATCAAGTAGGTGGCACCGTAACAAAAAGCCAAGAGAACTTGATGACGATATCAGGCTCCTTGAGATGGCCGCTAGGGTTCGACAAGACGCGGCCGAGTTTGCACATATCATGCTGCTCAAGAAGAAGATCGGTCGGAAGTATCGACTGCTGAACTTTTCAGTTGACCGCGATACGGGTGTCTCTTCAGCCTTTTTGGCTGTGTTCAAAAATGAAGTGCAGAAGAGATTGGTGCGGATTGCAGACGTCACCATGGCAAAGAATGAAAGCCATCCGCGACGCCTGGGGTTTGTGGCTGATGGTAACAAGGAATTAGAGCGCGTGGAGTATTTGATGCGTCAGGCAGGGTACTTGCCTGGAGACGGTGATCAGGCTGTCTCCAGGCCACAGGACGGCGCCATGGAGTACCTTTTGGAAGCCTCCTTTGGCAATGTGGCGCTCTCCGACATCAGGGCGCTCCTAATGGATCATACCGGTCAGTCTGAATCGGCCGGCATTCACTATCCGTTCCACTTCATCAACGAGCCGCATAAGCGGGTGATTTTCCGCACTGACCCAACACGATTAGATTTTGCCCAGATGGCACAGTTCGCAGTTCGGGCGGGAACGCATCCGGTGGACATGTATCACGCTCGGGCACGGACCAAGGTCATGGGATTTGAGCGTGGTTTGTCAACCTCGGGCCGCAAAAGCCTGTGGTACTACAAGCAGTACTACAATCCGGTCATGGTCATGAAGCTGGTGGATATCCTGAGGTTTGCCCATAACTACACCGACCTCATGGTAAAAGAACACAAGAGCCCAGCTATGAAACTCGGTATTGCAAAGGGCTTTGTGTATGATCGGGATCTCTTCAGTTTCTGAACTCGGCAAGCAAAAAAAACGCCGTTCGTTTTTGCGTTGCGCTAAGGCTGCTCTGCGGACAAAACCGACGTCGGAGGTTTCATCCCTTAAAGGAAGAATTCGAGCTGAGAGCATCAAATCATTCGCCGCATACTTGCAATGCAACTTGTTACTTTAATTACTTCGTTCACGCGATACACTTCGATAACCCAAATGGAGAGAACGAGATGCCGAACCGTAGAGAGTTCATTTTAACTTCAACAACTTTTGGCGTTTCCGCACTTGCCACCCCGGCGATTTCCGCTTCTCATTCTTCGAGCAGATTTGACGTAGATGCTCTAAGAGACGATCTCGAAAAAGTCCTTGGTGCATTCTCCGCACCTGGAATGGCAGTTGTCGCGTGTAGTGGCGAAGACATCGTCTTCCGTGAGGGCTTTGGGTTTCGGGATGTGGCACGCAATGAGCCTTTCACACCGGAAACGGTAATGCTGGTGGCTTCCACCACGAAATCCTATACAGCCGGATTGGTCGGAGGTCTTGTCGATGATGGCATAGTTTCTTGGGACACGCCTGTCAGGGAGTACTTCCCAGATTTTCAAATGATGGACCCTTCCGCTACTCGCGACATGACGCTAACGGACATGATGTGCCACCGATCAGGCCTTCCCTATCATGAAAACTTGCTAGCACACGGAGTTGCGCGCGAACTTCCGGATGACGGCCGAGATTTTCGCCGCCACCTTCTGGACCGGCTGCAGCATTTCGCTCCATCTCACAGTTTCAGAAACCATTTCCAATACCAAGACATAATTTACACCTCGGCGGGTGCGATACTTGAGGCCGCGACCGGTGAGTTCTTTGAAGACCTAATGCAGGAACGCCTCCTAGACCGCCTCGGCGTGAAGGCAACGTTTGTCCGCGCGGAAGCGACCGCAACCGGTCGTCTGGCCAAGGGCTACGGTCTCGTTGACGGGCAGATCAAAGAGATCGAATTTTGTGACACGCGCTACTTCGCGCCCACTGCTGGCCTCTATATGACCGCCGATGAAATGATCAAGTGGATCAAGTGCCATTTGGCGAACGGACGGGCCGGTGATGATCAGGTGATTTCTGAGGAAAGCATTTCTTGGATCAGACGATCTCACATGCCAGCTGAAGTATTTCGGCCCTTGGTTGGCGGGGCGCTCTACAATTATGGGTTGGGCCTCGCTCAAAGCATGTTTATGGGACATCTGACCTTTGATCACGGCGGGTCCTTTAACGGTGCTCGGACGTCTATAGCCTTCGTACCGGATACTGGTCTGGGTGTGGCCGTTCTGATGAACATGAACTTAACCAATGGCGTAATCGCAACCCATCAAGTGGTCCTTGCCCATCTGCTCGGTGAACCGGATACCGACCGTATTATTGCACATTTTCTGGCACTCGATCAGGCAAGAACAGAAGGGGAAGCTGCCGCGGAGGCGGCCTTTGAAGCGGGACGCAATTCTGCGAACCAACCGCGTCTTCCTTTCGATGCATATGAGGGAACGTACCATCATCCTGGATACGGAACATTTGTAGTGAAGAGGCAGGGAGATGCGCTCCTTCAAACATTTGATGGAAGATCCTTCCCCCTAGAGCCCTACGATGGCGAAACATTCGAAACCAAGTACCAATCTACTGAAAACCACCTGCACCACATGACCATGACCTTTGAAAGCGGCACTGATGATCGCGTAGATGGAGTGCGTGTGCCAATCGTTCCTGGCATTGCTCCGCCCAAATTTGCGAAACAGCGCGACAGCTAGGTCTTCGATCTTCATCTGCCCTTAGCGGTGAAATTGCTCGCCATCCGAAGCCAACCTGCGCAGCACATGAAGTTGTCTCCTTTGGGCTCGAAGCGATCCTTCGCTGCACCAAAATCGAACGTCTGATAGTTGGCGGCAATTTTCGAACTTCTCAATCTGAGCACAAAAGGAAAGAGGCTGAACTCTCAACCTCTTTCAACATTTACCTATAGGGCCTTGGCGCGAGGCCGGGCTTTTCGATTAACTGTCTGTGTGATTTAGCTGTCGGTGGTTTCCGCAGCAGGGGCCGAGTCGCCTGCGGTGCAGCTGGCCACCAGCTCTTCGTATTGTGCAGTGACCCAACCCAGCGCGGCCTCGGGGTTTTGTTCTTCGATCTGGGTGCTGAACTGTTCGAACACCTTGGCCGAGCGGCTTTCGTCTACAAGCGTGTAGGACTGGCCGGTCATCACGGTGTCGTAGACAAAGAACGCGATAGCGACCAGCAAGATGCCCCGCGCGATGCCGAAGAAGAAGCCAAGCGCCTGATCCAGACCGCCCAGTGCCGACCGTTGCACCAGCGATGAAAATAGCGGCGTGAAGATGCTGACGATGATCAGGGCAATTGCAAACACGGCCGCAAAGCCGGTGATGACCGATAATTCGCAGCTGTCGCGCAGGAAATCTCCGACCACCGGGATTTCTTTGACCAGCGGCACGGCCTGCGGTGCGAAGATGAATGCCAGAACGGCTGCTGCCACCCAGCCCGCGATGGCAAGAACCTCGCGCATGAACCCGCGCGAATAGGCCAGAATGCCTGACAGCACGATGATCAGGGCCACAACCCCGTCAATAATTGTAAAACCTTCCATGGCCCTCGCCTGTTCTTTTCTGCCCCTCAGGGCCGGACTTTAACCTGCTCCGAAGGTTTCGCCAACAAACCCGACCAAATCAGAGGGTCGGGTGAGTGTCAGACCTGCCACAGTGCCGGTCTTGCCGCCCGCCGGAGCGATTGCCGATGTGAAACCAAGTTTTTGTGCTTCTTTCAACCTGTTTTCGGTCTGAGGGGCCGGTCTAAGTGCCCCGGACAGCGAGATTTCTCCGAAAACGACGGTATCAGCGGGCAGGGCGCTGTCTTCTCGTGCACTTAGTAACGCTGCGGCAACGGCCAGATCGGCGGCGGGTTCACTGATCTTCAGCCCTCCGGCGACGTTCAGATAGACGTCGAGACCCGCGAAGGGGATGCCGCAGCGGGCCTCGAGCACGGCAAGGATCATCGCCAGCCGTCCGCTATCCCAGCCGACGACGGTACGGCGGGGTTGCGAATGCGGTGACGGGGCGACGAGTGCCTGCAATTCCACCAAGACGGGGCGAGTGCCTTCGATCCCGGCAAAAACGGCCGAGCCGGGGCTCGGCGTGCCGCGTTCGGACAGGAACAGGGCCGAGGGATTAGTGACTTGCGCCAACCCTTTGCCCGTCATCTCGAACACGCCGATTTCATCTGCGGGGCCAAAACGGTTTTTGACCGCGCGCAGGATGCGGAACTGGTGGCCGCGTTCGCCTTCGAAATAGAGAACGGTGTCGACCATGTGTTCGACAACGCGCGGGCCTGCGATTTGGCCCTCTTTGGTGACATGACCAACCATCACGATCGAAACACCGTGTCGTTTTGCAAACGTGGTCAATTCATGCGCTGCGGCCCGGACTTGTGAAACCGAGCCGGGCGCACTGTCCACATTGTCGGCCCACATGGTCTGAATCGAGTCGATGATGGCGAGGCCGGGTTTTTCAGCCTCAAGCGTTGTCAGAATGTTGCGCAGGTTGGTCTCAGCCGCCAGTTGAACCGGCGCGTCCTCGAGCCCCAAACGGCGAGCACGCATACGGACCTGCGCGCTGGCTTCTTCGCCCGAGACATAGATCGTTTTGACGCCCGCGCGCGCGAACCGAGCGGCGGCTTGCAGCAGAAGGGTGGATTTGCCGATGCCAGGGTCTCCGCCCACCAGCAGGGCCGAGGCGGGGACGAGGCCGCCGCCCAGAACGCGGTCAAGCTCATCCACCCCGCTGAGTGTACGGGGTGGCGGGGTCTCCTCGGTCGACAAGTCCGTGAGTGCAATGGACTGGCCCCGCTTACCGCCGAGGGATTTCTTTGCCGGGCCCGCCGACAGGGGCACGTCCTGGGTGATCGTGTTCCATTCGCCGCAGGCGTCGCATCGCCCGGACCATCTTGTATGTGTCGCGCCGCAGGCCGAACAGGAGAAAGAAGTCGTCTTTGCCATGAGGCCTTTGGTGCCCGAGGATGGGCGGTTCTTCAAGCCCTTGCGGGCTTTCCTCTCCGCCGGTGGCGCGCCGCGCCCTCAGGCCCTGCGGGCCATCGGGTGCGGCGGGCGCTGACGCGCCTATTCTGCAGCGCGTGGGGGCGACATGGCGACCACGCTGGACGCGCTTGGGTCGCTGCCGTCGGGGGGTGTCTGCAATTGCGCCGAAAGTTCAGGAAGAAGGTCGAACAGTTCATCCCGCAGGCGCGTCAGTTGGGATTTGGCGATGGATTCCTCGATCTCGATATCTCGCGTCCATTGGCTGAGTTCGTGCAGGATGGTCTGGGCGTCTTCAATCCGTTGTTGGAACAGTTCGACCTCTTCCTGCCGCTGTTTCAGGAATGTGCGGGCGCGTTCGACCCGCTCGTTGCCATAGGTTTCGGCCAGTTCGTGGCTGATCTGGCTCATCTGAGCGGCGGTTTCCAGGATCTCAGGTTCCAACGCCTGAAGGTCGGGGTGGTCGCGCAGAAAGGCCATACGCTCTTTGACCGCATCGAACTCCGAGGCCAGAGCGAAAACGCCGCTGCGGTCTGCGGCATGGGCGATCTGGTAGGCCTCGACGATGTCCTGCATGTTCAGCGAAAACTTCCTGTGCGCGTTCTCGAGCGCCATCATCCGGGCGCTGGAGGGTAGGTAGAAGCCCAGCATGAGAATCAAGCAGGTCAGGCCGATCTGAACAAAAATCCCGGCGTCGATCACGCCGGTCTGGCCGAATCCGGCCTGAAGGGACAGCCAGGGCAAAACCCCCAGCGCCGAGAGTGAAGTTGCAACCACCGCGCCAAGGGCCGCGATGCAGATCATGAAAAAAGTCAGTCTTAAAAAGGCATTCTGAAATTGCAATGTAATGTTGTTGAGGGCGGGCATGGTCGTCCATCTCCTTCTCAAACCGATACAAATCGGGCCGAAGCGGAGGACATATCAAACACGCAAGGTGATCCTCTGCGGACCCGTACACACTAGAATTTTGCTGCTCGAAATATAAAGATGATACTTAGAAATGTGTTTTCAATCAACACGGTCTAAGCTTTTCGTGAAGTGGATGTCATCTCGGTAATATATCCCAGCGCGATCGAGGCCAGAATGCAGCCGGTAAACAGGTAGAGGCCCCAGGCCGTCTCGATGGTCGCGTAAGAGATCCCCTTGGCCAGCGTGATATAGAGCGCGATGAGAAAGATATCGGCCATGGCGAGCTTGCCCACGATGTTCAGTGCGGGTTGGACGCGGGCATCTAGCAGGTCCCATTGGATCAGGGCGGTGCCGATGGTTTTGATGTAGGGCGCGAAGAGGGCGAAGACGGTGACGACCAGCGCGAGGAAGATGTCGGATTTCCACAGGGATTGGAGGCCGGTGATGACGCTGATTTCGGAAAGTCCGAAGATCGGCAGCAGGCCTGCGCGCATCAGAGGGGCGAACCACGCGATGGGGTAGAGGATCAGGAGAGAGAGGGTGGCGAGGCGGAGGGTCATAGTCTCGAACAAGAACGCGGATACACGAAAACGTACAAAGTACTGAGTCCTTACTAGTCATGTACAAACTGATCTGGCTGACACTATGAGAATCCTTTCCACGTTGCAGGGATGGAGTAGTTTCGAATTTGGTAGACTTTTTGGCTTTTTTTGAAACCACGAAGCTCACGCTCCATCGCAACCGTTTCGATGTCGTCGAGAAGATCTTGAAAAGCAGCAGAACATATCATCTTGATACCTTGTTTGGTCGCCTCTTCGAGCATCCGCGCTGTTAAATTCACTGCTGGCCCTATCGCAGTAAAGTCTAATCTCGACTCTGTTCCAATGTTTCCTAGGAACACTTCGCCTACATGGAGGGACGATTTGAACGAAAGATGCTTCTCTGGAAATTGAGCTTCCATTTCTTTTTTTATATCTTCAACAGTTGCTAAGGCACATTGCGCAGCTGCTTTTTGCGCGTCTCTAGAAAATGAAGAGCTGTAAATTACTAAAACTCCATCTCCAATGAATTTTAAAATCTCACCTTGGTACTTTTCGACGTTCTGCCCGACGATTCCAAAAAAGGAATTAAGAGTTCCCAACACGCTCTCATAATTTGATGCATCAGCAATCTGAGTGAAGCCCGAAAGGTCCGCAAACAAGACGACCGCTGTAACCACTTCGCCTTCACCTCGACTTACTTTGCCGCTAAGGATTTTTTTGCATGGTTCGCGTCCGACATAGGACTCGAGAACATATTTTTTGTCAAAATGCTCGGTGTGATATTCCTTCAGCCTTGCAATTGGGTTCCGGAGCGCATTGAGAGCCTCAACTTGCTGGCCATTGAAGCCTCCTGCGTCTTTAGTCGAAAACTCTATGTTTCCCGTGGCGCTTCCGTCAGTGTTCACTAGAGGTAAAATCAAGACGTCGCTATACCCCAAGTCTTTGTAGGCTCTTTGAAACCTTGACGTAACTCGCGTTTTTCCGCTCGAAAAGCGAAAACGAATCTCTTCTGGATTTTCAATCATCTTGGAAAGCGGCGTTTCGAGGAACTCTGGAGATTTCATAAAGGAATGATCAAAAGTTCTTCTTCTGACGCCTTTTTCTCGTGTCCAGCTGTACCGAATACCTCTGATTTGAGGATGTACGAAAATACCGTTAACCACACATGCAGAAAGCGGCACCCCAGCGTCGATAAGACGAGAAGAGCACTCTAACAAAAGTTCTTCAATTGACTTGGGCGGGGGTGCTCCCGCGACTAGCCAGTCTACAATGGAGCCAACTTTTATACTGTCGACCATATGGATGCTCAAAATTGCTTGAGAGCAAACTCTACTCGAATTCAACGAATTGTTCGACTGGTTTTATCACCGCACCGCCTCAATCGGCCCCTCCGCGCTTCCGCTGATGAACTGCTCCAGATACGGATCGCCCGAGGCATCCATCTGACCCACAGGCCCGGTCCACTGGATCACCCCGTCATGCAGCATCGCCACGTTGTCGGCAATTGCGCGGACAGAGGTCATGTCGTGGGTGATGGTCATGGCGGTTGCGCCCATCTCTGTCACGATCTCTCGGATCAGATCGTTGATGACGCCAGACATGATCGGGTCGAGCCCGGTTGTGGGTTCGTCGAAAAAGATAATCTCGGGCTCGGCGGCGATGGCGCGGGCAAGGCCCACTCGTTTCTGCATGCCCCCCGACAGCTCGGACGGAAAGCGGTCGGCGACGTTGGATTTCAGGCCAACACGGCGGAGTTTCTCGATGGCGATCTCGCGCGCCTCATCCGTGGGGCGTTTCAGCGACCCGCGCAGCAGACGGAAGGCCACGTTCTGCCAAACGGGCAGTGAGTCAAAAAGGGCCGCGCCCTGAAACAACATGCCAAAGCGCGCCAGAAATGCGTCTCGGTCGCCTTTGCTGGCGTCCTTGCCGTCGACATAGATCATGCCGCTGTCGGGCTTGATCAATCCAAGGATACATTTCAGCGCGACCGATTTACCCGTGCCGGATCCTCCGATGATCACCATCGAGGTGCCCTTGGGAATCTCAAGGTTCATGCCCTGCAGCACGTGGTTGTCATCGAAGGACTTTTTGACGTTCTCCATCCGGATCATAGCGAGAAGAACACTCCTGTAAGAACGAAGTTGGCGGCGAGGATCAGCACGGCGGCGGCTTCGACCGAACCCTTGGTGGCGCGACCCACGCCCTGTGCGCCTCGGCCCGAGTTCATGCCGTAGTAGCAGCCCATGATGGCGGCGATCAGGCCGAAGGCGGCGCCTTTGACAAGGGATGAGACGATGTCGCGGGCCTCAAGGAAGTTGACCGTGTTTTGCAGATAGGCGGCCGGGTTGAACCCGAGGTTCTGTGTCGCCACCGTATAGCCGCCCATGATGCCGATGATGTCTCCGATACCGACAAGGATCGGCACCGTGATCAGCGCCGCCAGCACGCGTGGGGCGGTCAGGTATTTCATCGGATGGGTCGACAGGGTGACCAGCGCGTCAATCTGCTCGGTCACTTTCATCGTTGCGATTTCGGCGGCGATGGAGGAGGTCACGCGGGCGGCGATCATCAACCCGACCAGAACCGGGCCAAGCTCTCGCACCATGCCGATGGCGACGATCTGAGGGACCACGGCCTCGGCATTGAACCGTGCGCCGCCTGCATAGATCTGTAGGGCCAGCGCGCCGCCGGTGAAGATGGCGGTCAGGCCGACCACGGGCAGCGACAGCCAGCCGATATTCAGCAGCGCCATCGCGATCTCGCGCGGGTAGTAGGGCGGGCGCAGGATGTGCGACAGCGAGTCCAGAGCGAACAGGGTCACGCGCCCAAACGCGGCCAGCAGGGTCAGAACTGTGCGGCCCAGCCCACCCAGCAGAGACAGCGGGTTCATTCCACGTACCCTCGTGAATAACGGCGGCCCATAGAGGTCAGGATTTCATAGCCGATTGTGCCTGCAGCCTCGGCCAGATCGTCAACGGTTTGATGTCCGTTGAGGATGCGTAGTTTCTCCGGCTCAAAGCCCAGATCGGTGACGTCGATGGTGATCAGGTCCATCGAGATGCGACCGACGACCGGGCAGGGTTGGTTTCCTGCGAAGGCGTCAATGCCACCGCCAATGGCACGGTGCAGGCCGTCTGCGTATCCTGCTGTGACGGTTGCGATCTTCGACGGGCGGCGTGCCGTCCAGCTGTTGCCATAGCCTACGGTTTCTCCGACCGCGACGTCACGCACCTGCACGACCGGCAGATCGACGGTGACGACGGGCTTGGCATCGGCAAAGGGCATCCCGCCATATAGGCCGATGCCCGGGCGGCAGAAGTCAAAGTGGAATTCAGGTCCCAGCAAAGTGCCTCCGGTCGCGGCCAGAGACCGTGGGGCCGTCATACCATCAGTCATCCCGCGAAACGCGGTCAGCTGCTGCTGGTTCATCGGGTGGTCCGGCTCGTCCGCGCAGGCCAGATGGGACATCACAACCGCCGGGTTCAACGCCTCGGCCTTGGGGCGCAACTCGGCCCAGTCGGCGGGCTCCAACCCCAGACGGTTCATGCCGGTGTCAAGCTGGATGCCGAACCCATGTTCAGGCAGAGCCTGTTGGTGGCGTTGGAATTGCTCGCCCGAGTTGATCAGGGGTGTCAGGTCGTGATCGCGCAGCAGCTCGGTATCCCCGTCCATATGACCTGAGAATACAGCGATCATCGGACCGGGCCCGACCGCCTCGCGAACGTCTGCGCCTTCTTCGGCGACGGCGACAAAGAACTTGCGGACACCTTCCTCGGCCAGAGACCAGGCGACAGGTTCGGCCCCAAGACCATAGGCGTCGGCCTTAACGACGGCGCCGGTTTCGACATCCGTTTTAGCATCGAGCGCCCGCCAGTTGCTGGCGAGCGCCTGAAGATTGATCGTCAAACGTGCGGTACTCATGGAGTTGTTCATGACACTGGAACGCGGCAGGTCAAGAGGGGATCGTACACAACCTGTCTGGAAAATCCGCAAGATAGGCGGCATACGGCCATCTGACGCAGGAATTTGGGCAGGTTTGAGGGGCTTTTGACTGGCAGTGATGCGCGTAACGGGATTGTGCAGCGATACAAGTCAAAGGTCCTTTGAACGGCGGATCGTTCAGAGTGACCCACGCGGGTGACCCGTCTTATCGCCGCTCGTCAAGCAGGGGCTTGTTGTTGTTAAGGTGCCGGGTCACCAATTTGCGTTGGCGTTTATTGCTTGGAATGTAGCGAGCAGGCTGTGGGGCGGCAAAGAGAGCCAGTTGCGGGAACAGCAGCATCAACTCTTCGCGTGAGGCGTCATCCATGGATTGCAGCGCCTGCGGGCCGGTAAACAGACTTTCGCTGGGCGCGCCTTCGGCAAACAGCACCATGTGGCGGTCGAACACAAGGTGGTGATAGGTCACCTGCGAGACACTGGTGTCGACGAAAACGCCGGGCATTCGGGTCAATTGAATAGCCGAGACCAAAACGGATTCGGTCCCGAACATGCGCTGCGCAATCGGAGATCGGATCAGCATCCGATGCTGGCGCGAGACCATAAGATCACGTTTCGGCAGCGATTGCCCAAGCGCGCCAGCGACGATGCGAACTGGAAACAACCGCGGGGTCTTTATCAACTCGGCCCGGCTAAGGCTGCGCGACAGGGTCAAATGCAGCGCCTCGGGCGGGCCATCTTCAGTCAGAACCTGATCTCCGGCGCGGAGTGCCTCAACGGGAACGTTGCCACGTGGCGTGCCGATCAGAGTGCCTGCCGTGAAACAGGGCGCGCCGGGGCTCGGGTTGGGGTTCTCGACGAAATTCACCCCGTCGGTCGAGGTAAGGGACGAGGTGTCATCTGTTCCGTTGCTGCCGATCTGGGTAGAGGTTTGCCCGCTGGCGGCGCCTTGTGTTGCAGTGACCTCATTGTCGAAGGACACAAAACTGAGCACAGCGCCATTGTCATCCAGCGACACCGCGCCCAGCCGGTTGATGCGGGCAGAGACCACGTAATAGTCGAAACCGCTGACCGTGTTCACCGGCGCAGTGTCGACATCCGTGGAGCTCCGGACGGAGCCATTGGCGTTGTAAACCTGCACCCTCAGGCCCGAGACATCCGTACCGGTCGGAACGCGGATTTCGATGAAATCGCCGTCCGGCGCAAAATTCGGCCCGTTTCTGTATCGTATTTCCGAGATGATTGCGGGCAATGACGTAGGCCTTGCTAAAATCCGGCAGTACGTGCCGTCATTCAGTACACACTAACACAGGACGATTGGCATTCAAAATCGGCTGTTTGAATGTGAAAGGTGACTATTAGTACCCTTCGATCTCGCCGCCCTGTTGCCAGGGTTTGACAAGATTGCCAAAGCGGGTGAACTGCGCCTCGAACGACAACTCGACCGTGCCGATGGGGCCGTGGCGCTGCTTGCCGACGATGACCTCGGCTTTGCCATGCAGGCGCTCCATGGCCTGTTTCCACTCTTCCATCTTTTCCAACTCGTGATCGCCGGGCTTTTCGCGTTCCTTGTAGTATTCCTCGCGGAACACGAACATCACCACATCGGCGTCCTGCTCGATCGAGCCCGATTCCCGCAGGTCGGACAGTTGCGGGCGCTTGTCATCGCGGTTTTCGACCTGACGCGATAGCTGGGACAGGGCGATCACCGGGATGTTCAACTCTTTGGCGATTGCCTTCATGCCCATCGAAATCTCGGCGATCTCGTTGACACGGTTGTCCGACATGCCGCGGCACAGCTGCAGATAGTCGATGACCAGCAGGTCCAGCCCGTGCGTCCGCTTCAACCGCCGCGCACGCGCTGCCAACTGCGAAATCGGCAGGGCAGGCGTGTCGTCAATGAACAGGGGACAGGCCTCCAGTTCTTTGGCGGCATCAACGAAGCGGCGGAACTCGGCCTCGGTCATGTCACCTTGACGGATCTTGTGGCTGGAGATTTCCGAGGCTTCGGCCAGAACACGACCTGCCAGCTGTTCGGCGCTCATCTCGAGCGAGAAGAAACCCACGACACCGCCATCAATCGCGCCTTCGCTGCCATCGGGTTTCAGCCCGCGCTTATAGGCCTTGGCCACGTTGAACGCCACGTTGGTCGCTAGCGAGGTTTTACCCATCGACGGACGACCCGCGAGAATGATCAGGTCCGATGGGTGCAACCCGCCCAATTGTTTATCCAAGTCGGCCAGACCGGTGGAAATCCCCGCCATGCCGCCACCGCGCTGGTACGCCTCATTGGTGACGTTGACGGCTTCTGTGACCGCCTTTAGGAAGGATTGGAAACCCTGTTCGGTCTGGCCCTGCTCGGAGAGCTGATAGAGCTGTTGCTCGGCCTCGACGATTTGCTCTTTGGGCTCACTGGACACATCGACCCGCGCGGCCTTGTCCGAGATGTCGCGACCCAGCCGGATCAGCTCGCGCCGGATCGCCAGATCATAGATCATCTGGGCATAGTCATGCACCGCGAAGGCACTGATCGAGGCCCCGGCGAGTTTGACCAGATAGGCGGGTCCGCCCAATTCCTTCAGGCCCTCGTCATCCGCCATGAAGGATTTCAGCGTCACGGGTGAAGCCAGCGCATTCTTGGCGATGCGCGTGGCTGCGACCTCGTAAATCCGCGAGTGAACTGGGTCGTAGAAATGCTCGGCCCCGATGATCGAAGCGACCCGGTCATAGAGGTCGTTATTGGTTAGGATCGCGCCCAAAAGCTGCTGTTCGGCCTCAATGGAATGCGGCATGGTCTCGGCGTTCTGAATCTGCGCCGCTGCCTGCTCGATACTGCTGATCTCGTTCATATTGTCCCCGCTGCCCGTTCCGAGGTTCTACACGCCAAGCCCCGGTTCAAGCTATCTGCAAATGAATGGGGGTAAGTTGGTATAACCGCCCCCGGCTTCGGGATAACTGCCCATCTGAATGGGGATAACTTCCGCCCAGTTTTGCACGGGACGAAAGCTATCGCAACATTTGGTGTGATGGGCGCGAAATTCGACTAGATAGGCGCGCGTTGGATCGATTCGAAAATCAACTATCCCCAGCTTACCCACAGGCCGAATTTTACGATTTATTCGCGTCCTGCCACCCGCGCGGGTCGTTCAGGAAGGCTTCGACACCGCTAAGGGTCTCTTCGTCAAAGGCCTTTTGCGCCTTGGCCTCGGCCAGAACGTCCCACCAAGTGCACAGCGAATGCAGCTTCACGCCGTGATCGCCCAGGGTCTTCTCGGTCTCTGGAAAGATGCCGTAGTAAAAGATCACCGCTGTATGGCCGCAGGTCGCGCCCGTTTCACGGATCGCATCGACAAAGGACAGCTTGGAGCCGCCATCGGTGGTCAGATCTTCGACCAGCAGCACGCGTTCACCTTCGCTCATCGCGCCTTCGATGCGGGCGTTGCGGCCGTAGCCTTTGGGCTTTTTACGCACATAGGTCATGGGCAGGGCCATACGCTCGGCGACCATGGCGGCAAAGGGGATGCCCGCCGTTTCACCGCCCGCGATATTGTCGAACGCCTCGAACCCGGCTTCGCGCATCACTGTGACGGTCAGGAAGTCCATCAGGGTCGAGCGGATGCGGGGGTATGAGATCAGCTTGCGGCAATCGATATAGGTCGGGCTTGGCAGGCCCGAGGCCAGCGTGAACGGCTCACGCGAGTTGAAGTGAACGGCCTTGATCTCCAGCAGCATCCGCGCGGTCAGGCGGGCAATTTCAGAGCTGTCGGGAAATGAACTGGGGATCATGGCGCAAACCTCGGGGCTGAAAGAGTGTTGCGGGCTGATAGCCTGTCCATCGGCCCGGAGTCGAGAGGGCCGAACAAAGAAAAAGCGGACCCGCGATAGGTCCGCTTTTGCCCTTACGGGCAATGGGCAACCAAGGTGGGCTTAGCTGCTCATGTCATAGGCACGCTCGCCATGTACCGACAGGTCGAGGCCGTTTGTCTCGGTCTCGGCGTCTACGCGAAGCGGAGTGATGGCTGCAACCACCTTAATCAACACAAAGGTGACAACTGCCGTAAAGGCACCCACAATCAAAAGGCCTCCAAGTTGTGCTGTCCATGTGCCCAGACCGAACAGCGCAATCATCAGGGTGCCAAAGATGCCCCCGACACCGTGCACGGCAAAAACGTCCAGCGTGTCGTCGATGTTCAGCTTGTTGCGGATGATAAAGACGGCCTCCTGACAGAGAACACCTGCAACGGCCCCGATGCTCAGCGCTTGCACCGGACCCACAAAGCCCGAGGCCGGAGTGATCGAGGCCAGACCAGCAATGGTGCCTGTGACCAGACCGACCATTGACGCTTTGCCAAAGCGGATCTTCTCCCACAGTGCCCAGGTCAGGGATGCAGTCGCGGCGGACAGATGTGTGACGGTCATGGCCATCGCGGCGCCTCCGTCAGCGGCCAGTTGCGAACCGCCGTTGAAACCGAACCAGCCGACCCACAACATCGCGGCGCCGATCATGACAAAGCCCGGATTGTGCGGAGGCGTCGTGCGGTTGCGGCGTGGGCCGAGGATCACGGCGATGATCAGCGCGGCCAGACCCGCGGTCTCGTGAACAACAATGCCGCCAGCAAAGTCGCGCACGCCGATCTCACCCAGAATGCCGCCATCGGACAGCATCCCACCGCCCCAGATCCAGTGGACCACCGGTGCATAGCACAGCAGCATCCACAGGCTCGAGAAGGTGAGGACAAAGCCAAAGCCGACCCGCTCGACATAGGCGCCGACGATTAGGGCGGGGGTGATGATCGCGAAGGTCATCTGGAAGGCAAAGAATAGGATTTCGGGTAGGGTGCCCGCCAGACTGTCGGTATCGACACCGCTCAGGAACGCTTTGCCCAATCCACCCCAGAACCCACTTTCACCGGGCCCGAAAGCGATGGAATAGCCCGCGACCAGCCAAAGGATGCTCATTAAACAGGCAATCGAGAAGCAGTGCATAAACACGCTGAGGACATTTCGGGCACGCACAAGCCCGCCATAGAACAGGGCAAGGCCCGGCAATGTCATGAACAGGACCAGTGCGGTTGCCACAATGATCCAGGCTGTATCGGCTCCGTTCATGGGCCGGTCTCCTTTTTTGCCGTTTGGGCGTCGGCCGGGCAAACCGCCACGGCCGACACCTCGTGAGTGGTGTGCGGCGGGTTGAAGCTGAGCTGGATCGGGGAAAAAAGAGGCAGAGGTGCAAAAAGACGCCTATTTTGGCAGCTTTTTGTCAACTGACGCATAATTTTGCGTCATGGTGACGTCTTTGATGTAAATTTAAGCGGTTTGCGAAAGACCGAAATAAAGCATTTTCAGTGCATGATCCCGCGCGGCCTGACGAACCCTTTCGCGCCCCAGAGCGCCGAACTCGACAGTTTCGGTGCGCGTGGGTTGCCCTGCGGCAGCGAGGCCAAAGCACACCCGACCTTCGGGTTTGAATTCTGACCCTCCGGGGCCTGCGATGCCAGTGATCGACACGGCTAGTTGCGCGCGCGACTGCCTCAGTGCGCCATCGGCCATTTCTTGTGCGACCTGCTCTGAGACCGCGCCATAGGCGTTCAGTGTCTCGCCGCGCACGCCTAGCATCTGCTGCTTGGCGTCGTTGGTGTAGGTGACGAACCCGCGGTCCACTACGGCCGAGCTGCCGGGGATGTCGGTCAAAGCAGCAGCCACCATGCCGCCCGTGCAGCTTTCTGCAGTCGCGATCATGATGCCTTGGGCTTTGGCTTGGTCCAGCAGCTCGGATACGGTCATAGGCCCAACACTCCATGTGCGATCCCGGCCAGAACCATCACACCGATGGCGGCAAAGATCCCGGCGATCACATCGTCCAGCATCACGCCCATCGCGTCTCCTTTGCGATCGGCCCAGCCGACCGGGCCGGGCTTGGTGATGTCGAATAGCCGGAACAGCAGGAAACCCGCGACCCAACCGGGCCAGAGCGCAGTGATTTCGATCCCGTGTGCCCAGCTTGGGTAGGAAATGGCCCAGAGCGCGATGAATTGGCCCGCGACCTCATCAACGACGATCTCGGAAGGGTCGTGATCCTCTTGCCCGGCGGTCATCACCTTGGTGGCCCACAGCCCTGCGATGAACACAACGAGCGTCGCAAGGATGAGCAGGGGGAAGCCGCCCAAAACGTGCAGGACCCAGACTAGGGGTAAAGCCGCAAGCGATCCCCATGTGCCGGGGGCAGGGCGCAGATATCCGACGCCGCAGACAGTTCCGATCAGACGCGCGATACTCATGCTTTCACCAGACAAGCAGTGGCGAGCGACGCGATGCCCTCGCTACGACCGGTAAAGCCCAGACGCTCAGACGTGGTGGCCTTGACCGAGACCTGATCGGCGCGCAATCCCATGATTTTAGACATTTCTTCTTTCATTTTGGGGGCATGAGGGCCGATCTTGGGGTATTCGCAGACCAGCGTACAATCGACGTTCGAAATGCGGTAGCCCATCGTCTCGGCCAGCTCGACTGCATGGCGCAGGAAGATCTCGCTTGCCGCGCCTTTCCACAGCGGGTCGGAGGGTGGGAAGTGCTGGCCGATATCCCCTTGCGCCAGCGCGCCGTAAATCGCGTCGGTGACCGCATGCATGCCGACATCCGCGTCGGAATGCCCTTGCAGCCCGCGCTCATGCGGAACTTTCACGCCGCAGAGGATCACGTGATTGCCATTGCCAAAACGATGCACGTCATAGCCGTTGCCCAGCCTCACATCCATAGTCGTTCCCATTATGCTTTCCGCCCGTTCGAAATCCTCGGGGCGGGTGATTTTCAAATTGTCCGCATCGCCCGGTACAATGCAAACCTCAAGACCTGCGGCCCGTGCGACCTCAACATCATCCGCAGCGCCACCCGGATGCGCGGCATGTGCTTTGACAATGGCATCGTAGTCAAATCCCTGAGGGGTTTGCGCGGCAAACAGGTTGCTGCGGTCCTGCGTCCCAGAAACCGAGCCATCATGCCCGATCCAAAGCGCATCCGTAACGGGCAAACCGGGGGCGGCAGCCTGGTGGGTATCCAGCGCGCTCAGAACGTCCTGAATGAGATGCGCTGAGACACAGGGCCGTGCGACGTCATGGATCAGCACGCGGCTCACCTGGTGATTTTCCAATGCGTGCAACCCGTTACGAACCGAACTTGCCCGATCCGCGCCACCTGCGGCCAGTATCAGGTCGGTGTCGCGAAACTCCTCCCAAGCCCGGGCGTCGTCTTCCGACAAGACCAAAACGATGTGATCGACAAGGTCGCGAAACCGGTCGATCGTCCAATCCGCCAAGCGTCGACCGGCAAGCGCGCGCCATTGCTTGGGCGTGCCGCCTCCGGCGCGCAATCCGCGCCCTGCGGCAACGATTATGGCGGCTGTGGTCATGGTCGGGTTTCTCCGGAATGCTGCGCTTTGTTTAGGGTGCGGTGAATGCAGAGGCAATCACCCATGGTATTGTGATTAAAAAATGGGCAAGTGATGATTTTGCAGGCTTGATGGCCGTCGTTTTGTTGTTCATATGCTTCGAATTCGATATCAAATCCGCAATTGCCCAAGGATTAAGCACGTTGACGCTGCACCTCGCCGACAAAACCGTATCTCCGCCTGTGTTACTGGCCCCGATGGCTGGAATCACGGATCGCCCGTTCCGCGATCTGGTGATGCGCTTTGGCGCGGGCATGGTGGTCAGTGAAATGGTCGCCAGTCAGGAAATGGTTCAGGCCAAACCTGGCGTGCGCGAGCGGGCCGAGCTGTCGGCAGATGTGGAGAACACAGCGGTTCAGCTGGCCGGGCGTGAGGCGCATTGGATGGCTGAGGCTGCCCGTCAGGTGGCAGATCGTGGCGCGCGCGTGATCGACATCAACATGGGCTGTCCGGCCAAGAAAGTGACCAACGGTTATTCCGGCTCGGCCTTGCTCAAGACACCGGATCACGCCCTGAGTTTGATCGAGGCTGTGGTTGAGGCCGTCGATGTCCCCGTGACGCTAAAAACGCGGCTTGGATGGGATGACGCGTTGCTGAACGCGCCTGACGTGGCGCGCCGGGCCGAGGAGGCGGGGGTCCAGATGGTCACGATCCACGGGCGGACACGCTGTCAGTTTTACAAAGGCCATGCCGATTGGCAGGCAATCCGAGCAGTGAAAGAGGCGGTCTCAATCCCTGTCATCGCCAATGGGGACGTCGTGGATACGGATGCGGCCCGCACAGCGCTGAAGCAATCGGGCGCGGATGGCGTCATGGTTGGCCGAGGGGCGCAGGGCAAGCCATGGCTGCTGGCGCAAATCTGCCATGAGGTCTATGGCACCGATGCGCCGGAGATCCCCGAAAACGCGGATCTGATCGACATGGTGCGCGCGCACTATCAGGCGATGTTGAGTTTTTACGGTACCGACCTTGGCCTCCGCGTCGCTCGCAAACATCTTGGCTGGTACATGGATGACGCCGGAACGCCTGCGCCTCTGCGTCGCGCAGTCCTGACCTCGCGCGATACGGATGAGGTGCTGCGCCTGTTGGGCGATGCGCTTGAGAGTCAGCAGGGAGTGGCCGCATGACCTCGGATCAGAGCATCTGGAACTCGCTACCCGTTCCAGCCTTCATCATCGACCAAGACGACAGGATTTCGGATGTGAACTCCTCGGGCGAAGGGTTTCTGAACGCCTCGCGCAAGTCGGTGATCGGCCACCCCGTCTGGGATCAGATCGCCGTTGATGCGCCGCTAGAGGAAGCCTTTGACCGCGCGCGCGCTCAGGGAACGCCTTTGTTCGTCAACGATGTGGACGCGGGGTCGGGCAACCGCGCACCGCTGCAATGTGCCTTACAGATTGCGCCGCTGGTTGGGCATCCCGGATCGATGATCATGATAATATCCCCGCGCGAATTGGCGGGGCGTATGACGCGGGGCAATACGGTCAAATCCGCCGCGCAATCCGCCATCGGAATGGCCGAAATGCTGGCGCATGAGATCAAGAACCCACTGGCGGGGATCACGGGTGCCGCGCAATTGCTAAGCATGAATATCGCGCCGCAAGACCTAGAACTCACGGATCTAATCGTTGCCGAAAGCCGCCGGATCGTAAAGCTGTTGGAGCAGGTCGAGCAGTTCGGAAACCTGCAGCAACCGGATTTCAAGCCGGTGAATATCCACGATGTTCTCGACCGCGCCCGCCGTTCGGCCTTGTTAGGCTTCGGCGCGGATATGGCCATTGTCGAAGACTATGACCCCTCGCTGCCGCTGGCCTTTGGGGACCCGGACCAACTTCTGCAAGTTGTTCTGAACCTGTTGAAAAACGCCTCCGAGGCGGCGGGTCCGCAGGGAGGTACAATCCGCCTGCGCACCTATTTCGAACATTCCTTCCGCCTGCGCCGCAGCGATGGATCGGGGCACTCGCTGCCGCTGCAGATCGAGATCATCGACGATGGTCCGGGCCTGCCGGAGAAAATCCGCAGTGACATCTTTGACCCCTTTGTCTCGGGCAAGGAAAACGGGACAGGGCTGGGGCTGGCCTTGGTCAGCAAGATCATCTCGGACCATGACGGCTGGATTTCCGTTGATTCCGTGCCGGGGCGGACCGTTTTCAAACTGTCGCTGCGCCGTGCGCCGGCTGAAAATAAAAAACTTAAAGAGGAGAGTATCTGATGGATGGCACCGTTCTGGTCGCGGATGACGACCGCACGATCCGCACCGTTCTGACACAGGCTCTGACGCGCGCCGGATGTAAGGTGCATGCCACATCCTCGCTGACCACGCTGATGCGCTGGGTTGGCGAAGGCAAAGGGGACGTGGTGATCTCGGACGTGGTCATGCCGGACGGCAACGGTTTGGAAATGCTGCCAAAGATCGCCGAGGACCGGCCGGGATTGCCGGTGATCGTGATCTCGGCTCAGAACACGATCATGACCGCGATCCAGGCGGCCGAGGCGGATGCTTACGATTACCTGCCCAAGCCGTTTGACCTGCCGGATCTGATGAAGCGGACGGCGCGAGCTTTGGAGCAGAAGCAACGCCTGCAGAGCGATCCCGAACCTCAAGAGAATGAGCGCCCGGATGAGTTGCCTCTGGTCGGGCGCACGCCGGTGATGCAGTCGCTATATCGTCTGGTGGCGCGGGTGATGAACACCGATCTCTCGGTTATGATTTCTGGTGAAAGTGGGACCGGTAAGTCACTGATTGCGCGGGCTATCCATGACTTCTCGGATCGTCGGACGCTTCCGTTTGTGACGGCAACTGCGGCTGATTTGCGCGACCTCGAAGGCCCCGCACGCGTTATGGCGCGGGTGCGTGGCGGGACGCTGCTGATTGATGAGATCGCCGATATCGATGACGAGATTCAGGCGCGGATCGTGAGGATGATGGATACGCCAGGCGACCACGTGCCCCGCTTCATGGCGACCAGCCAATCGGATCTGACTGCCGGGATGGAGGGCGGGCGTATCCGTCAGGACCTCTACTACCGCCTTTGCGGCGCAACGATTCACGTTCCAGCCCTGCGCGAGCGAGTGGATGATATTACCCTGTTGGCCGAGCATTTTCTGGCCCGTGAGGAAAAGGACCTTGGGTCCAAACGCTGGCTCAGCGCTGATGCGGTTGAGTTGGTCCGGCGCTATTCCTGGCCCGGCAACGTGCGGCAGTTGGAGAACGCGATCCGCAGGCTCAGTCTGACCAGCCGGTCCGATGAGATTTCGAAAGCCGAGGTTGAGATGGTTCTGGGCAGCCAGCCCGAAGCCGAGCCCGTTCTGGGCGGAGGAGAGCGTGAGAAGCTGGCAACGTCGGTTGAGCGCCATCTGCGCCGTTATTTTGATTTGCATGGAAATATGTTGCCGCCTCCGGGCCTGTATCAGCGCATTTTGCGCGAGGTTGAGGCGCCGTTGATCGAAATTGCACTGGAAGCCACCGGCGGAAACCAGGCAAAATGCGCGGATTTACTTGGGATTAACCGAAATACGCTGCGGAAAAAGATCACGGACCTCGATATTCAGGTGACACGCCGTCGCAAACTGATGTAATATCGCCACACAAAGCGTGGCATTCGGGTATCGCCCGGGAATAGACCACGAGATATGGCGGTTCGCTGCGAAAGCAGCACATCAGGATGAGGGCAGACGGTGGCAACCCGGGCACAGAGCGGGATTCTCCCATCGGTTAACCGGTGGCGCAGATCCCGGAAACTGCGCAATTACAGCACCTTCGGGCTGGTTCTTCTAGGGCCAGTGTTGGCGCTTGCGACGTATCTTGTCATTGGTCCGTTCGATCTGGGCGCAACTGCCCCGACGTTGCGCCTGATTCTGCTCGCCGACCTTGTTTACGTGCTGGTCGTTGCGGCCCTTGTGCTGGGGCAATTGGGTAGTCTGATCGCAGCGCGGCGGGCCAAATCGGCTGGCTCGCGCCTGCATTTGCGTTTGATCGGCGCGTTTACACTGCTGGCGTTGGTGCCGACGGTGACGGTCGCGATCTTCGCTGGTCTGACGGTGAATATCGGCCTTGAAGGCTGGTTCTCGGACCGGGTTCGGCAGGTTGTGGGATCGTCCCTCACCGCAGCTGAGGCGTATGAGCTTGAGCACCGGCAGGGCTTGACACAAGACGCCGCCGTTCTGGCGCTTTTCCTCGATAATGCGCGCGCGCGCGATTTTTACATCTCGGACGCCGAGCTGCGTGAGGTTCTGGCGCAGGGGCAGGCTCAGATCCAGCGTGGCCTGCGTGAGGCCTATGTAATAGACGGCGACGGTGAGATCCGGTCGCGCGGTGATCGCTCTTACCTGTTCAACTACGAAGCGCCGACCCCCGAGCAGATGGCCGCAGCCACAGAAAGTGGCCTTCTGATCATCGCGGACTGGCAGAACAACGAATTTCGCGCGCTGGTGCCCTTGCAGGCGTATCTGGACCGATACCTCTATGTCAGTCGTGAGGTCGACGGCCAATTGCTGACGCTGCTGGATGACACCAAGGAAACAGCTCAGTTCTATCAACAGCTTGAAAGCGAACGCGGGCGGGTGCTGTTCGAGTTCGGTCTTCTTTATCTGGGCTTTGCGCTGATCTTGATCCTTGCCGCGATGTCGCTGGGGATGTGGTTCGCGGAACGCCTCTCGCGGCCCGTGGGGCGCCTGACCACAGCGGCGCAGAGGGTCGGGGCGGGCGACCTGAGCGTGCAGGTGATCGAAGAGGCCAGCGATGACGAAATTGCTATGCTGGGTCGCTACTTCAACCAGATGACACGGCAGCTGAAGGGCCAGCGGGACACGCTGCTCGAAAACACTCGCCAAATCGAAAGCCGCCGACGCCTGTTCGACTCGGTGCTGAGTTCGGTGACCTCGGGCGTTGTGGGCGTGGACCCGGAAGGGTGCGTGACCTTCGTCAACCGCTCAGCCGAGCGGCTGCTGGATTGGTCCCGGGGCGAGGAGCATCTGGCCATCGGCATCGCGGTGCCTGAATTCCTGCCTCTGTTCGAAAGCCTGAAAGACAGCGGACAAGAGGCCGTGCAAGGTGAGATCAAGGTCACCCGCAAAGGCCAGCTGGAGAACCTGCTGGTACGGATGGCCACGCGGCGGGGCGAGGATGGCGGGCTTGAGGGCTATGTTGTCGCCTTTGATGACGTCACCGATCTGGTCAGCGCGCAGCGTATGGCCGCGTGGGGCGATGTGGCCCGGCGGATTGCACACGAGATCAAGAACCCTCTGACCCCGATTCAGTTGAGCGCTGAGCGGATCAAGCGGAAATTCTCGCGCAAGCTGGATGAAGAGGATTGCGATATCCTTGTCTCCATGACCGACGTGATCGTGCGTCAGACCAATGACTTGCGCCGGATCGTGGATGAGTTCTCGAAGTTCGCGCGCATGCCCGAGCCTGAACGGAGCGAAGAAGATGTTGTTGCGCTGGTGCGCGAGGCGGTGCTGCTGCAACAGGCTGGTCAACCCGAAGTGCAGATTGATGCGGATCTTCCAGACCAACCGATCCCGGTGGATGTGGACGCGACAATGCTAAATCAGGCCTTCACCAACCTGATCAAGAATGCCGGGGAAGCCATTGAAACCCTGAAAGAAAAGGGCGCTCCTGAAAACCTGAAGCCGCAGATCAAGGTGGCTGTCTCCAGCGACGATGCTGGGACTATCATCACCATCGCGGATAACGGGATCGGGCTGCCGGAAGACCGTGCGCGGTTGTTTGAGCCCTATGTAACCACACGCGACGAAGGGACCGGGCTAGGCCTGCCTATCGTCAAGAAAATCATCGAAGAACACGGCGGAGCGCTGACGCTAGAAGACGCGCCCACCTTTGACGGACAGGACCATTTCGGCGCGATGGCTGTGATCCGTTTACCGGGGGCGAACCTCCCACCCAATTCAGCGCCACAGAAGCAGGCGATTAAAACCAACATAATGAAAGCAGGCCAAAGATGAGCGACATTCTGATCGTAGATGACGAACGCGATATTCGCGAACTGGTGTCCGACATTCTGGAGGACGAAGGCTATTCAACCCGACTGGCGGCGAACTCGGATGAGTGCATGTCGTCTATTAATTCCGAGCCGCCGGGGCTCTTGATCCTGGATATCTGGCTGAAAGACAGCCGCATGGACGGGATTGATATTCTGAAGGCGGTAAAGCGCGACAACCCGGATGTGCCGGTGGTGATTATTTCGGGTCACGGAAATATCGAAATCGCCGTCGCCGCCATCAAACAGGGCGCGTATGACTTTATCGAAAAGCCCTTCAACATCGACCAGTTGATGGTCGTGATCCGCCGCGCGATGGAGACCTCGCGCTTGCGTCGCGAAAATGCCTCGCTGAAACGCAAAGAAGTCAGCTGTTCGGATATGATCGGCAAATCGGCCTCGTTCCGGGCGATGCAGGGCCAGCTGGACAAGGTCACCAAGTCGAATGGCCGCGTGATGCTGAGCGGTCCGGCCGGGTCGGGGAAGGAAATCGCGGCGCGCTATGTCCACGCGCATTCCAACCGAGCCAACGCGCCCTTCGTGACGGTCAACTGCGCCGGGATCGAACCAGAGCGGGTCGAAGAGGTTCTGTTCGGGCGCGAAAGCAGCGAGCGCGGCGTAGAGCCGGGCCTGCTGGAAGAAGCGCATGGCGGCGTGATCTATTTCGACGAAGTGGCCGATATGCCGTTGGGTACCCAGTCCAAGATCTTGCGGGTTTTGGTCGATCAGCAATTCCAACGCGTTGGCGGCTCGGACAAGGTGCGGGTCGATCTGCGCGTTATTTCCTCGACCAATAAAAACCTCGATGATGAGATCGTGGCCGAGCGGTTCCGCGAAGAGTTGTATCACCGCCTGAACGTTGTCCCGATTGATGTACCATCGCTTGAGGACCGTCGCGAGGATATTCCGGTTCTGGCACAGCATTTCATCGAAATGTGCAATGAAACTCAGGGCTTGCCGGTTCGGGAGCTGTCCGAGGAAGCGGTTGCTCTGCTGCAGACCATGACATGGCCCGGCAACGTCCGTCAGTTGAAGAACCTGATCGAGCGTGTCCTGATCCTCGGCGATGGCACGGGTCCGATTGAGGCGCGCGAGCTGCCGAGCGATGAGGACAAGGCTGAGGATTCGGGTCGTGTGGTCCTGTCCGGGGCACTGGCCACTCTGCCACTGCGCGAGGCGCGTGAAGCGTTTGAACGGGAATACCTGCTGACCCAGATCAACCGGTTCGGTGGCAATATCAGCCGCACGGCCAGCTTTGTCGGGATGGAGCGCAGCGCGCTGCACCGCAAGCTGAAATCGCTGGGCGTTGTGACCTCGAACAAATCGGGCGCGCGCGTTGCCCAAATTGATGAGCCGGAACCGGCGGAGTAATCTGCCGGGAGGATCACGATGGGTATTGGCGCACCAACCTCGGGCAAGCAGTTAGAGAGTCGGGGCTATCCGGGCTTCGGCAAACGCCTGAAACGGTTGCGCCGATCCGTCGGGTACAAACAGGCCTATCTGGCCGAGCTGCTTGAGGTGGATCAGGCCACTATCTCGCGTTGGGAGAGAGGCGGGCAGACGCCGCCTCCGGACACGCAACAAGCGGTCTTTGCCGCGCTTGGTCCAAAGCGATCGGATGACAGTGCGTTGCGGCGCTTGGTGCTGAATTCCTCCGATTGCCTTCATCTAGTCGAAGAGGCGAGCCACAAGTGCCTTGCCTATTCTGCCAGTCGGTCAAGGGACTGGAAAACCAGCCAGAACGCGCTTTTGGGCGTGTCGCTCTGGCAGTTTGCGACCGAAGAAATCCAGAAGGCCGAGGCCGAGTTGGAGGCCGAAGGATGGTGGGATACGCACACGCCCGCGCCCAAGGCCTTCCAGACCTCCGAAGCGATCCACGATCGTATTCGGATCAGTGCCGGAGAAATCTTCTGGGAACGTCTCTACCTGTCTGACGGCACGCCGGTTCGTCTGGTCAGCGGGACAAAAGCGGGCGCATAATTTATGCGTTCCGTGGGCTGAGCAGGCGCTGTAGAAGCGCTCCATGATACAAGCATCTCAGGTTCTTCTTCTCTGGTTGGCCGGTCTGGGCGCGGCCACGCAATTTGCCAAGATTGCCGTGCCGTTTCCTGAGCTTGTGTTGCTTTATGCCAGCCATGCCGAGAGCATGGGGTGGCTGTTGTCAATCATCAGCCTGTTGGGCGCGGTTCTGGGTGCTGTGTCCGGTGCCGTCGTCGGGCGCGTTGGGGCGTTGAAACTGCTTATAGGCGGGTTGTGTCTGGGCGGCGCGCTGTCGATCTTTCAGGCGAGCCTTCCCGGGTTTTACACCATGCTGGCCACCCGGTTTGTTGAGGGGGTCTCACATCTCGCCATCGTTGTCGCAGCACCCACGTTGATCGCTCAGATCACCAGCGGCAAGGCGCGCAATATCTCGATGGTGTTTTGGAGCACATTCTTCGGTGTGGCCTTTGCGCTGAACGCCTGGATCGGCCTGCCGGTCGTTGAGCATTTCGGGCTGCCCTTTTTCTTCGCTCTGCACGGTGGTCTGATGATCACCATCGCGGGTCTGATCCTGCTTTGTGGACTAAACGTTCAACCATCTCAGGGTGCTGCCCCTTGGCGTTGGGTCGAACTCTTTGACGTGCATCTGCGCACCTACCAGTCGCCCTTTGTGTCGGCCCCGGCCATAGGCTGGTTCTTCTACACTTTAACCTTCGTCTCTTTGCTGGCCATCCTGCCGGGTCGGCTGCCCGAGGAGCATGCCGCGACGGTTGCGGGCCTCATGCCTTTGGCGGGCATTGTTCTGAGCTGGCTCGCGGTCCCGATCCTCTTATCCCGCATGTCCTGCGTCGCGGTCGTCAATCTGGGATTTGCGCTCGGAATGTTGGCTATCGTCGGCGTTTTTCTCGGCGTGCCGCTCGAACTTGTTTGTATATGTTTGTTTGCGGTGCTGGGCCTGGTGCAAGGGGGTAGCTTTGCCGCCGTGCCGATCCTGAACCAAACGCCCGAGACGCAGGCCCTCAGCTACGGCGCTATGGCGCAGATGGGCAATGCGGGGAACCTGTTGGGAACGCCTGTTCTGTTGGCTGTCCTTGGGCGGACGGGCGAGGCCGGTATGTTGATCACAGTGATCGGAATCTACGCGGTTGCGATCCTTGCGCATGTCGCATTGGCGCGAAAACGAGCGCTCCGTCAGCCGGCCTGACCGGGCGTGATGATCTGAAACGACCCGTCATCGAATTTGACGAAGCAAGATTCCGTATTCAGCGGAGGCAGGGTCGTTGTGCGGGTTGCCGGAACGCGGGATTTCACCCCGGATTTGCAGGGCGGCAGGCTGACAGGGCGAAACCCTTTCTGCGCCATGCACTGTGCCTCAACCGTGTTGCGAAGGGGTTGGTTGACGTCGACCGTGTATATGCGCCCAGGCTCCCACCAACCGCCCGACCGATAGCACCGTCCGCTTCCGTCGCAATAGGTGCGGCCCGGCCAATAGGTCGGCGGACCCTGACGGACCTGGTTGGCAACCGGTGCCTGTTCAAGCGCCTGAACCTTACACTGAGTGGTTTGTTCCTGCATCTTCGACACGCTTTCCCCCTCGCGATAGTATATGGAAAGCGGGCCGCAGGCGGTCAGCAGCATCACTGGAACAAGCAGGGGAACGAGTGTTTTCATATGCTTATTCTGCCCGAAAAGGTCGGGTATGACAATTCAATTGACCCTCTCAGGACCATCTGTCATTCAAAGATTTCAGGCAGAAGGGCCAGAAACATGAAGGTCATCATTTGCGGTGCGGGTCAGGTTGGCTGGCAGATCGCGCGGCATCTATCGGGCGAGCTGAACGACGTCACGGTGGTGGACAACAACCCTGATCTTGTGCGCCGGGCGACGGAAACGCTGGACGTGCAGGGGATTGCGGGCTTTGCCAGCTACCCGGATGTGCTGGAACGGGCAGGGGCGCGCGATGCCGACATGATCATCGCCGCGACCCACTCGGACGAGGTGAATATGGTCACCTGCCAGATGGCCCATTCGGTTTTTGCCATCCAGCGCAAGATCGCGCGTTTGCGGTCGCAATCCTACCTTCAGGCGATCCACTCGGACCTCTATCGCCGCGACCACCTGCCAATTGATGTGGTGATCAGCCCCGAGCGTGAGGTCGCCGCCGCCGCTATGCGCCGCTTGTCAGCCCCGTCCGCCTTTGACACCGAGATGTTCATGAACGGCAAGGCGCAGCTGCTGGGCATTCGGATCGACGAGGATTGCCCGATCGTGAACACGCCTCTGCGGCAATTGACCGATTTGTTTTCCACCCTCAGTTCGATCGTGGTCGGGGTCCGGCGCGAGGGCAGCCTGTTTGCGCCTGAATCCGAAGATCAGCTGTTCGTTGGTGATGAATGTTATGTCTTCACCAGCGTGAAGGATGTCGACCGGACGATGGAGGTGTTCGGCAAAGCGCAAAAGCGGCAAGACCGTGTGGTGATCGTCGGCGGCGGTAATGTCGGGCTTGAGGTCGCGCGAACGCTGGAAGAACGCGAAAGCCGCGTGAGGGCCAAGATCATCGAACGGGATCGCCATTGTGCCGAAAAAGCCGCCGAAGCGCTTGAGCGGACCATTGTCCTGCATGGCGACGGGCTGGACTCGGCTTTGCTGAACGAGGCGGGCATTGAGCGTGCCGATGCGATGCTGGCCGTCACAGATGATGACCGTACCAACATGCTGGCCGCCGTGCGCGCCAAGGCCGAAGGCTGTGCGCTGGCGATTGCGTTGATCAATGACCCCAGTATGGTCGCGTTGATGGGGCCTCTGGGCATTGACGCCTATATCAACCCACGGGCCACGACCGTCAGCTCGATCCTGCGCCATATCCGGCATGGACGGGTGCGGCAGGTCTATTCCATCGGCGACGCCGAGGCCGAAGTGATTGAGGCCGAGGTGCTTTCGACCTCGCCCATGGCCGGGCAGAAACTGCGCGACATCGACTTCCCCGAGGGTGTTCTGGTTGGCGCTGTTCTCAAAGGCGATGAACTGTTGCGCCCAACGGGCAGTCTGCGGATTGACGAAAAGGACGTGCTGTCGATCTTTGCCATGGCTAAGGACGTCCCCGAGGTCGAACGGCTGCTGCAGGTTTCGATTGATTTCTTCTGATGGCGCGTGTGGTCACAGCTCGGATCGGGGTATTGCGGCGCTTGCCGCTGTTTCTGCTGATCTGGGGAATTTCGGCGCTGTCTATGTGGGTGCCAGCGGGCTATGCGCTGGCGCTGGATGATCACGATACCTCGCGGTCTTTCCTCTATTCCGGGTTGCTTGGGTTGTTTCTGGTATCCGCAATTGCGCTGGCGGCCTCGAACCGGGTGCCGCGGCGGGGGACGCTGGGGCAGTTGGCGGTGCTACTGGGTTGCTTCACCATTCTGCCGATCTTTCTGGCCATCCCGTTCCACGACGCGCTTGGCAATACCACCTTTCTGAACGCCTATTTCGACATGGTCAGCGCCTTGACCACGACCGGAGCCGACCTGTTCCCCGACCCCAACCGCCTCAGCGCACCGTTGCATCTGTGGCGCGCGCTGGTGGGCTGGATGGGAGGTCTGCTGATGTGGATCGCCGCCGCTGCGATCTTGGCACCGTTGTCACTGGGCGGGTTCGAGGTCACGGCACGCGGTCAACCCGGTCGGCCGGTCTCGGGCGTGGCCCAGAGCGAACAGGTCGATCCGCGTGGCCGCCTATTGCGTGTGACCCGCACCCTGACGCCGATCTATGCGGGCCTGACCGCCGTGGTCTGCATCCTGTTGTTGATCGCCGGAGAGCAGGGCCTGACTGCGATTTGCCATGCGATGTCGGTGATGGCGACCTCGGGTATCTCTCCTGTTGGCGGGCTGGAGGGCGCGCAGGCGGGCATCACAGGAGAAATGATCCTGTTTCTGTTTTTGCTTTTCGCCCTGTCGCGCCTGACCTTTTCAACCGACACGGCCGCCAGCGGCTTTGCCCGGCTGGACAAAGACCCCGAGTTCCGGATCGGGCTGTTCATCGTGTTGGCTGTCGCTGTGCTGCTGTTCTTCCGCGTTTGGGCAGGGGTGAATGAAATCGGAGGCCAGCTGGAACCCTTGCAAGCCCTACACGTCATTTGGGGTATGCTGTTCACGGGCCTTGCTTTCCTGACCACAGCTGGGTTCGAGAGTGCCAATTGGAACGATGCCCAGCAGCTTTCGGGTCTGGGGACTCCGGGGTTGGTTCTGATGGGGCTGGCGCTGGTGGGCGGCGGTGTCGCGACAACGGCAGGTGGGGTCAAATTGCTGCGGGTCTTTGCGCTCTACCTCAATGGTGCGCGCGAGATTGACCGGCTGATCCACCCGTCCTCGGTCAGTGGTACCGGCGGCGGCAACCGCCGCATTCAAAGCGACGGAGCTTTCATCGCGTGGATCTTCCTGATGATGTTCGCGCTGACCCTTGCCCTGTTTAACCTCCTACTGGCCCTGATGGGGTCGGGGTTTGAGCAGGCCATGGTGCTGAGTGTCGCTGCTCTCAGCACAACCGGACCGTTGATCGAGCTTGCGACGGATGTCCCGATCCGCCTGGTTGACCTGTCGGGCGGGGCCAAACTGACACTCTGTGCGGCGATGGTGATCGGTCGGCTTGAGACGCTGGCGATCATCGCGCTGATCACGCCGACCCTGTGGCGGGATTGAACCACTGCGCGTGCCCGGCGTTACTGCCTGATTTTTCGTCTGGAATATCTGTGCGCGTCACTCCATACTCTGCCAGAGGGAGCGCGTTGGTCCGCAGCGCGTAGCAAGAACAATGGCGAGTTAATAAAATATGGCTTCGGACAGACAGAATCTGCAGGACGCGTTCCTGAACAATGTACGGAAAGCAAAAGTCCCGGTCACGATTTTCCTGATCAATGGCGTGAAATTGCAGGGTGTGATCACTTGGTTCGACAATTTCTGCGTATTGTTGCGCCGCGACGGACAGTCGCAGTTGGTCTACAAACACGCGATTTCAACCATCATGCCATCGCAGCCGATCAACCTGTATGAGGGCGAAGACGCCTCTTGATGGAACATGAAAGGAAGCGCACCCGGGCCTGGGTGCTGCATCCTGAAATCAAATCAGATGAACAGCGCCGCGTCCCCGGACCCGCGCTGGAAGAGGCGGTGGCACTGGCTGCCGCATTGCCCGATCTGGATGTGATCGGGTCCGAGATCGTGCGCCTGCCGCGCGCCCAACCGGGTCTTCTGTTCGGCAGCGGCAAGATCGACGAACTGGCCGAACGGTTGCACGATAGCGAGGTCGAGCTGGTTCTGATCGACGGCCCCGTGACACCGGTTCAGCAGCGCAATCTAGAGAAAGCATGGAAGGTCAAGATCCTCGACCGGACGGGTTTGATCCTTGAGATTTTTAGCGACCGCGCACGTACACGTGAAGGTGTTTTGCAGGTCGAGATGGCCGCGCTCAGCTATCAGCGCACACGGCTTGTCCGGGCTTGGACTCACCTGGAACGTCAACGGGGCGGGTTGGGTTTTGTTGGCGGCCCCGGTGAGACTCAGATCGAGGCCGACCGCCGTGCCATTGATGAGCAACTGGTGCGTTTGCGTCGGCAACTGCAAAAGGTGGTCAAAACGCGCACGTTGCATCGGGCCGCGCGGGCCAAGGTGCCGTATCCGATCGTTGCCCTGGTAGGCTATACCAACGCGGGCAAATCCACCCTGTTCAACCGCCTGACCGGGGCTGAGGTGATGGCCAAGGACATGCTTTTCGCCACGTTGGACCCGACCATGCGCCGCGTTGTTCTTCCCGACGGCCCCGAGGTGATCCTGTCGGACACGGTGGGTTTCATCTCGAACCTGCCGACCGAGCTGGTCGCTGCGTTCCGGGCAACGCTTGAGGAAGTTCTGGGCGCGGACCTGATCGTGCATGTGCGCGACATCAGCCATGACGAGTCACAAGCGCAGGCCGATGACGTTCAGGCCATCCTCACCTCATTGGGTGTGGATGATGAGCGGCCGATGTTGGAGGTTTGGAACAAGACAGATCTGCTGGAAGCGGATGAGCGCGAGGCGGTTTTGGCGCGCGCTGACCGCGATCCGTTGATCTTCGCGATCTCGGCCGTGACCGGGGAAGGGATCGCGCCTCTGCTGGCTGATATCGCGACAAAACTGCAGGGGGTCCGGCGCGAAACTACTCTCTCGCTGAGCTTCGCCGAAGGGAATAAGCGCGCGTGGCTGTTCCGACAAGATGTGGTTCGATCCGAAGAGCAGACGGAAGACGGGTTTGAGATTACGGTACTTTGGACCGACAAACAGGCGGCGCAGTTTGCCGGGCTTTGAAGGCTATTTGCCGTCGATTTGTCTTTGATAGTCCTCGGCGTCAAACCATCCCAATGAGGACCGTACTTTGTGGTCTTCGGTCAACTCCCACTCTTCCCAACCTCGCGTGACCACGTGATTGCCGGTTTCCGCATGGTGCCCTTCAAGGGTCCAGACAAAGATCGCATGTGACCCGGCCCAGCGGAGCATGTCGCAACGGACCTCGAGGTCGGGAAATTCGGCATAGAACCCTCGGGCCATCTCGGCGATGGCGTCCCGGCCTTTGAGAGGGTCGCCTCGGTTGATGATGATCTGCCCGTCAGGTGCATAAAAACTTGCGACCGAATCTGGGTCGCCCGAACTCCAGGCGATGGCATAGTCGCGCGCAAGCGTGTTCAGAGTATCCCGTATGCTGGCCATGATCCCCCCCTTTAGATGCGGTTTCGCCCGATTATGGTAGGACGAAACCACAGATCATGCCACGGCACCTCGGAATTCGGGGCGGGGAATTGCCAAGTGGGCGGATTATTGCGGGGTGAGGGTGGTGACACCCACCGCGGCGGCCCGCGCCAGATCAATGTCGAGGGACATCGGGATATACTCTCCGCGCCGCCACAGCTGCGCCTGATCGTCATAGTAGCGAGACAGGAAATGCCCGGACTGCCCGGTTGCGGTGATAAAGACCGAACTGTCGGGATCAGCGAAATCGTAGACTCCGCGATAGCCAGCACCATGCACGTTCAGGAAGGGATCGGGGCCTTCACCCGAGGTCCGTCCACGCAGCAGAGTGTTGTCGCCTCCGCTGGTCGATTGGCGAATGTTAACGAAATAGCGCAGGACCGGAACCCTCCCAAGAACCGGATGATCATGGGTGGCCTGATGGGCATCGCCCCAGCGAAGGGATTCCAGCGTGGTGCCGTAGGTCTCGGCGATCCAGATCAGCGCGTCGTCCAACGCCAGCTCTGCCATGTCCGAGCAGGTCTCGACCGGGGCGCTTTGGCGTACGTCACACCAGACCGACGCGCCATCAATGTCGCGGTAAACCCGTTCGATGAAGAGAGGTTCGACATGTTTGAACTCACTGGCCAGCGGGCCGAGTTCATCGCCGATCAGGCGGATCTGCAAGGCACGCAGCCAAGCGGCATAGATCAATGGCTCTGGCAGATGTTCGTTCATCTCGCCATTCCAGTCGGCCAGCAGGGACAGGGCGATCTGGCGCTGGCGCTCGGGCGTGCCTTCGGGGGCCGAGGCGCCGGTGAACCAAAGATCAGCCCCGATCAGCGGTAGCAGCGAGCGCGCGGTGAAACTGACGGTGTCCAGTTGTGCTTCGATAAAGCTGTCGCGGGTATGGACCTCGCGTGATTGCATCAGCCGTTCCCAGCGGTGAACGCGCTGCGTGTCACCCCATTCGAATGAGACATGGTTGGGAAATGGACGGTCGATAATCTTATTGTTGGTATTGCCCAACAGACCACCGGCGGGTGAGGTGAACTCGGGGTTGGTGGCATAGGGCATGCGGCCTTGCCACCGGTTTTCCGCAATCCAGCCGGGCGTTGGAATGCGCCCTTTGCTTTGGTTCAGGCGGTCGCGCTTAGGGACTGCTCCGATCAGTTTCAGGCCAATCGTTTCGGTGTCGACCAGGGACAAGTTCTGCGACGGCGCGATGAATTTCTCTGCGACGTCAACGGCTTCGCGCACGGTATCAGCGTTCATCAGCGCCATTGAGGCGCTCATCGACGTGTCATTCGGGCTGAGTGCGGTCCAGGACAATGACGCGACATGTCCGGGTGGCGTTATCGTCTCCAGATCATAGTGGCTGCCGGGAAGAACCGGGCCATTTTCCGTCCAGCGCAGGGTCAGAGTGATGGGGGCTTCGTCCTTGATTTCGATGATCGAAGGACGGCTTTGGAATTCCTTGAACCCGTCGGGGGTCAGGTATTCCTCGGGATTGTCAGGGTTGAGCTGCTCGATATGCAGGTCTTGATCGTCCAGATAAGAGGAGGTCAGGCCCCAGCCCAGACGGTCGCTGCGGCCGCTCATCACGGCGGGAATACCAGGGATCGTTGCACCGATCACGCCGCCCTTTGCAAGGTCCAGATGCGCGAGGTACCAAACTCCGGGTGCGGTGAAACCCAGATGCGGGTCGTTGGCCAGCAGGGTTCCGCCACTGGCCGAGCGGGACGGCGCGGCAACCCATGCGTTTGACGCTCCGGCTAGACCACGTTTGGGGAATGGCGACAGCGGCGTATCCGGCATAGGCGCCCCAGTGGCATAGCGCGGCAGGCCGGGAAACAACTGGGCATATTCGGGCAGGGCGGCGATACCAGCACCGGGCACGTCCGGCAGAATGTCGGCCAGCCGCGCCGGATCGTCCAGCATCAGCGAGGTACGGGCGCGCAGAACCTCATCTTTCAGGTGGCCCGACAGCTGTAACCCCATAAGTTTGATCACGGCGAGGCTGTCGCCTGGTTGCCAAGGAGAGACTGGGGCGTTGAACAGAAACATCTCAGGCGCGCCACGGCCCAAAGCCTCTTCGTTGATCTGTCTGAGGCGGGCGTTGACTCCTGCGGAATAGGCGCGCAGCGCGGCCTTTGTGTAGTCGTCCTGCGCCTCGACCGAGCGATGGGCCAGACCGTAGAGGTCAAGCCTACGCAGCAGCTTGTCGATGGCAACGGTGCGCGCGCCAAAGACCTCGGACAGACGGCCTTGGGCGGTTCGGCGCATAACGGTCATCTGCCACAAACGATCCTGCGCGTGCGCATAGCCCAAGCCAAAGAACACATCCGGGTCGGTTTCGCCAAGAATATGGGGCACGTTTGCCGTATCACGAATAATCTCAACCGGGGCAGTGACACCCTGTACCTCAAGGGTTTGGTCGTATTCGGGCAGCGATTGGCTGGCCAGAAAATAGACCAGTCCGATGGCGGCAAGTACCAGCAGGACAAGACCCGTGGTGATGCGTATCAACCAGCGAAAGACAAGAGCCATGGACGTCCCACTTGTATTCGTTCTTCACGTGGCGAGAGGTTACTTCAAGGCCGCCCCGACCGAAAGAGGAACACTGCGGAAACCTGCCTTGAAGTGGCAATGAAAAAGACCCCGCCCCAAGAGGGGACGAGGTCCTTCAGTGAGGGGCGTGGTAGTGCAAAATCAAGGAATGATGCGGGTGTATTTGATGCCTTCGACGGTTGCGCCGATCTGCAGGCCCGCCTGGCCAAAGATGGCTGCCAAGACCGGGCTGAGCAGGGTTGTCGTATCGGTCGACAACTGGTCACCCTGATCGCTGACCACGTAGCCGATATCGGCACCGGCGGTCCACCCGCTGGAGCGGCGGAAGTCGTTCAGTGCGTCCTCGGTCATGAAGAACAGGACATGTGCGTATTGCTGCGCGCCGATCTGCAGACCCGCGGTGCCTTTGACGGCCGAGTAATAGTCAACCGTGGCTCCATTGATGCGCAGTGCGCCCTGACCATACCCGCCGCCGAATACGAACCCGGCCTCGGTGATCAGGGGCATGACCAGCATGCCATTGGCTTTTTCTGCGATCTCGACCGTGTTGGGGTAGCGGGCAAACATCTCAGTCAGGGTGGCGTCGACACGGGCATCAAGGGTGGCCGCGTTCGAGTTGCCGACGCCGTTGCCGCAGGCTGCGGTCAGGGTCAGACCTGCCATGCCCAAGGCAAAGCCGCGACGGTTCAGTCGGGGAAGGGTGGAACTGCTCATGGTTTTTGTCTCTGTAACTGTGCCTGATATGTCGGGTGTTCCCGATCTTATGTGCAAGAATACGCCGATTGGCCCTGCATGTCACGACAAAGCTGCCGCGACCCGCGAAACAATCGGCGAAAAATCGCGAGGTGTCGGGGTTTTAGCCTTGAAGAACCCGCGCGACCTGCGGCGCGAAATAGGTCAGGATTCCGTCACAACCCGCGCGTTTGAACGCCAGCAGACTCTCCAACATCACCTTGTCGCCATCGATCCACCCGTTCTGCGCCGCCGCCTGGATCATCGCGTATTCGCCCGAGACCTGATAAGCGTAGGTGGGCGCACCAAACGTGTCTTTCACACGGCGGCAGATATCCAGATAGGGCATGCCCGGCTTGATCATCACCATATCGGCCCCTTCGGTCAGGTCACGCTCGATCAGGCGCAGGGCCTCGTTCGAATTTCCAGGGTCCATCTGATAGGTTTTCTTGTCGCCGGTCAGAGCGCCAGAGGCACCAACCGCATCGCGGAACGGGCCGTAGAAGGCGCTGGCATATTTCGCGGCATAGCTGAGGATCATCACGTTGTGATGGCCCGCCGCCTCAAGCGCCGAGCGCATCGCGCCGATCCGGCCGTCCATCATATCAGACGGACCAATGATATCGGCCCCGGCCTCGGCCTGCGCGAGTGTCATCTTGACCAGCGCCTCAACGGTCTGGTCATTCACGATCTCGCCATCCACTACATAGCCGTCATGGCCGTTGATGTTGTACGGATCCAGCGCCACGTCGGTCATGACCGCGATATCCGGCGCCGCGGCCTTGATCGCGCGGATCGCGCGGTTCGAGAGGTTGTCAGGACTCCAGGCCTCGGCGCAATCCTCGGTCTTGAGTGAAGCATCGGTATAAGGAAAGATGCAGATCGCGGGGATTCCAAGGGCTTGCGCCTCGACCGCTGCTTTAGCGATCAGGTCGACCGACCGCCGCATCACGCCGGGCATCGAGGGCACCAACTCTTCAACGCCTTCGCCGTCGCGCACGAAAACCGGCCAGATTAGATCATCGTTGGTCAGTGTATGCTCGCGCACCAGCCCGCGGATCGCATCGGACTGACGCGCCCGGCGAAATCGGGTTTGGGGGTAGGGGGCGATGGTCGGTTTCATGGCGCGTCCTCCTTGAACATTGCCGCATTGGGTGGCATGAATTTGCCAAGGGCTCAAGGGCATCAATGGACGCGCCATCGCGACAGAACCCTCTGAGGATTGTGAATAAAGGGCTGCGTTTGGACTGGTACTCTAAGATTTTCGAACTCATCGACATGCGCAGCTTTTCGAATCTGTGGTTCTGGATTGTTCTGGCTGTGATCTGGTCTTCGGCCAGTCACTGGTCGATGGGTGTACCCTACGACATGGTAGTCCGCGCCCGCCGCGTCGGAGGCCAGCTTGAGGCTGACCTGCTGGACATCGTGCGCATCAACACCAACCGTATGCTCTACTATGTCGAGGTGTCGGGCATGGTGATGCTGGCAATGGCGTGTTTCGTCTTTACGGCGTTGGCGACACTTGGCTTTTACTATTGGGTTGAATTCGCACAGGCCGTGTTCCTACTGTTGTTTCCCCTAGTGATCGTGACCTTCATCAACATCTTTCACGCACGCCGTTTGCGGCGGCACGAGCTGACTTTGGAGCGGGTCTCCAAGACGCTGTCACGATGCCGCCTGTACACGCAGATCATCGGCATGATCTCGATACTGGTCACTTCGATGTGGGGTATGTATCAGAACCTTTCAATCGGCGTTCTGGGATAGCGAAATCTGAAAGGGTCAGGGATGAAGGCTCCGAACCACGTGACAGTCGGCGGCGCCCCCGAAGGGTATGACGCACAGCTTGTTCTGAACGAGATTGCGCGCTCGGGCGGGCCGGTTTGCCATGTGGCGCGCGATGACAAGCGGCTCGAGGGGATGCGGGCAGCACTTGCGTTCTTTGCCCCAGATATGCCGGTTTTCGTTTTCCCCGGTTGGGATTGTCTGCCCTATGACCGGGTCTCGCCCAACGCGGATATTGCCGCAGCGCGGGTGGCGACGCTGGCGGCGCTGGTCCACCAGATGCCCGAGCGTTTCGTACTGCTGACCACGCTGAATGCTGCGACTCAACGTGTCCCCGCGCGCGAGGTTCTGCGCGAGGCCGCCTTTACCGCTCGCGTCAACCAACGCGTGGACGAAGACGCTCTGCGCAAGTTTCTGGTGCGGATGGGGTTCACCCAAAGCCCGACCGTGATGGAGCCCGGAGACTACGCGATCCGGGGCGGGATCATCGACATCTTCCCTCCGGGCGAATCCGGCCCCATCCGGTTGGACCTGTTCGGAGACGTTCTGGACGGCGCGCGCCGCTTTGATCCGGTCTCGCAGTGCACCACCGAAAAGCTTGACGTGATCGAGCTTGCCCCCGTATCCGAGGTTATTCTGGACGAGGCCGCCATCACCCGGTTCCGTCAGAACTATCGCATCGAATTCGGCGCGGCGGGCACGGATGATCCGCTCTATGAGGCCGTCAGTGCGGGCCGAAAACATCAGGGCATTGAACATTGGCTGCCGTTCTTCCACGAAAAGCTGGAAACCCTGTTCGACTATCTGCCGGAGGCGACGATTTCTCTGGACGATCAGGTCTCACCCGCGCGTCTGGCGCGGTGGGATACGATTGCCGATCAGTATGAGACACGGCGGCTGGCGCTGGAAAACCGCTCACGCATGGATACGGTTTACAAGCCGACACCGCCGGGTTTGCTTTATCTCGATGACGCGGCGTGGGATCGGGCCGTGGGCGATCGGCGCGTGCTGCAATTCAGCCCTCTGCCGCAGGCCAGCGGACCCGGCGTGATCGACGCGGGCGGGCGGATCGGGCGGAACTTTGCGCCCGAACGCCAACAGGAAAGCATCAGCCTGTTCGGTGCTCTGGCGGATCACATCAAGGGCAAGCTGGACAAGGGGCCGGTGCTGATCGCGTCCTATTCCGAAGGCGCGCGAGAGCGTCTAACCGGCTTGATCGAAGACGAAGGTCTGGCCGAGGCGATCCCGGTCACCGATGGTACGCGCATCGGCAAAAGGGGCCTCCATCTGGCGGTCTGGGCCTTGGAACATGGGTTTGAGACGGCTGACCTGACCGTGATTGCGGAACAAGACGTTCTGGGCGACCGCCTGATCCGTCAGCCCAAGAAACGCCGCAAGGCCGAGAACTTCCTGACCGAGACCCAATCCCTAAGCCCCGGCGATCTGGTCGTTCATGTTGACCACGGCATCGGTCGCTACATGGGGATGGAGGTCGTCACAGCCGCCGGTGCGGCACATGAATGCCTGCTGCTGGAATATGCCGAAGCAGCCAAGCTGTACCTGCCGGTCGAGAATATCGAGCTGCTGTCCAAATACGGCCACGACGAAGGGCTGCTGGACCGTCTGGGCGGCGGCGCGTGGCAGGCGAAAAAGGCCAAGCTGAAAGAGCGCATCCGCGAGATGGCGGACAAGCTGATCCGCATCGCGGCCGAACGCGCCCTGCGCAAAGCTCCCGTGATGGACCCACCGCCCCACGCGTGGGAGGAGTTCAGCGCGCGTTTCCCCTATCAGGAAACCGACGACCAGCTGCGCGCAATCTCCGAGGTGATGGAGGACATGCATTCCGGCGCGCCGATGGATCGTCTGATCTGCGGCGATGTGGGCTTTGGCAAGACCGAAGTCGCCATGCGCGCGGCCTTTGTCGCCGCCATGTCAGGCGTGCAGGTAGCCGTCGTTGCGCCGACCACTCTGCTTGCTCGTCAACACGCAGCCTCGTTCAAGGAACGCTTCCGAGGCTTCCCTCTGGAGGTCCGGCAGCTATCGCGTTTTGTTTCGGCGAAAGAGGCGCAACAGACTCGAGACGGGCTGGCGCGCGGGACAGTCGATATTGTGATCGGCACCCATGCTCTGCTGGCGAAAGGTGTCCGTTTCAACAATCTCGGCCTGCTGATCATCGACGAGGAACAGCATTTCGGCGTTGGCCACAAAGAGCGCCTGAAACAACTGCGCTCGGATATCCACGTTCTGACACTGACCGCAACGCCCATCCCTCGGACGCTGCAACTGTCACTTACCGGAGTGCGCGACCTGTCAATCATTGGCACACCACCCATCGACCGACTGGCGATCCGCACCTACGTCAGCGAGTTCGACGCTGTGACGATCCGCGAGGCATTGCTGCGCGAACACTATCGCGGTGGGCAAAGCTTCTACGTTGTGCCGCGCATCTCGGATCTGCCTGAGATCGAAGAGTTCCTGAAGGAGCAATTGCCAGAACTGACATACGTCGTCGCTCATGGGCAGATGGCGGCAGGTGAACTCGACGACCGCATGAACGCGTTCTACGATGGTAAATATGACGTGCTTCTGGCGACGACCATTGTGGAAAGTGGGTTGGATATCCCAACGGCCAACACCATGGTTGTGCATCGGGCCGATATGTTCGGCCTCGCGCAGCTCTATCAGATCCGAGGTCGGGTCGGGCGCTCAAAAACCCGCGCCTATGCCTACCTCACAACCAAGCCGCGCCAGAAGCTGACCGCCACCGCCGAAAAGCGCCTGCGCGTTCTGGGGTCGCTCGATACGCTGGGGGCCGGGTTCACGCTGGCCAGTCAGGACCTCGATATTCGCGGGGCCGGAAATCTGTTGGGCGAAGAACAATCCGGCCAGATGCGCGATGTGGGCTATGAACTCTACCAGTCGATGCTTGAAGAGGCGATTGCCAAGATCAAGGCCGGCGAGATGGAAGGGCTTTCGGACGCCGATGACCAATGGGCGCCTCAGATCAATCTGGGCGTACCGGTACTGATCCCCGAGGATTATGTGCCTGACCTCGATGTCCGCCTGGGCCTCTATCGCCGTTTGTCATCGCTCTCGACCAAGGTCGAACTTGAGGGCTTTGCCGCGGAACTGATTGACCGCTTCGGGGCGCTGCCAAAAGAGGTGAACACCCTGATGCTGGTCGTCCGCATCAAGGCCATGTGCAAGCGCGCGGGTATTGCAAAACTGGATGGCGGGCCGAAAGGGGCGACGATCCAGTTTCACAATGATAAATTCGCCTCGCCGCAAGGGTTGGTCGAATTCATCCAGAACCAGCGCGGCATGGCGAAGGTCAAAGACAACAAAATCGTTGTGCGGCGCGACTGGAAGAAAGACAGCGACAAGATCAAAGGCGCTTTTGCGATTGCGCGTGACCTTGCTGAGAAAGTCGTGGCAGAAAGAAAAAAGGCCAAAACAGGCGGATAGTTAGGAAGGGGGGCGCTGCCCCCGCCGCGGCAAGCCGCGACTCCCCCGGGATATTTCCGGCCAGATGAAGCATTGGATCCGGACTTCATCTGGCTAAAAATACCTCCGCCGGAGGCATCGCGCGTAGCGCGATTCAGGTCTGCATAGCGGACTGGGCGCAGAAACAGGATGCGGCGACTGCGCGGTCGGCCCTTGCCAGGGCCAAGTCCAGCCTCTGTTTGATCTGAGGTAGCTCAATCGTATCACCGCGGGCTTTCAGGCAATCGTGCAGGCCCTTCAAACTCCAGATATTGTCCGGATGGATCGAGGCGCGACTGAGAGTTCCACCAAGGCCCAGATCTTCTCGGTAAACGGTTTCCGCCTCGGTCAAATAGCCTTGTTCGAAGAGCAGCGCGCCCAACGCGTGGCGGGTGGGTTGCATCCATCCCCAAGGCTCGTCGTAGGGCAATGTGTCGTCCAATTCGACAGATCGGCGCAGGTGGGCGAAGGCGAGATCGAAGTTTTCCTTTCGGTATTCGATCTCACCGCGCAGCATTTCGGTCGCGATCTCCAGCAGATCGATGACGCGGTTATTGTGCAATCGCCGAGCCTCGGGCACTCGGTCCTTTGCTTTAAGGAAAAGCTGCTCCTCGGCCTCGGCTTTGGGCACGTCGCCGGTCGCGGCGAAAGCAAGCGCGCGGGCGTAGTGGGTGGTTGCTGTAAGCGTGCGGTACAGGTTGGGGTCGTTGGGTAGCGCCAGCGCTTTTGCCTCTTCCCATCGGCCAAAGCGGATCAGGATGTGAGGCCCCATGGACATGTAGCTTTCAAAGAAATCCGCCATGGGCGGGCTCTCGATGCGCAACATCTCTTCGGGGGTCGTGTCCCAGATACCCTGGTTGGCCCGCAGGGCCGGTTCGATCTGACCCAGAAACATCGCGCCATAGATGGTGAAATGATAGTCGTGCTGGCGGTAGCCTGTGTAGATGTTGAACGCCCCTTCACGCTCATAGTATTTCAGGTCCGCTTCCGAGGCTTTCTGGTTCCAATGCACCACGTTCTGATAGTGGCCGCAGAGGATATCTATATGCGTCGGCATATGCACAAGGTGGCCTGCATCCGGGACCAGAGTGCGCAGGATATCGCCCGCTTTGAGGGCCTTTTCGGGGGTTGGGGACATCTCCATCAGGTGAACGTACAGGTGCAGAAGGCCGGGGTGAGACATGGCGTCGGTGTCGTTCTGCATAGCCCATTCCAGCGCCTCTTGCGCCTCAAGCGTGGCGGCCCCGTCGGCGGGTTGACCAGTTGACAGGTCCCACATTTGCCACGGCGTCAGGTTGAGCAGCGCCTCAACATAGATTGTACGCAGGTCCAGGTGATTTGGCTGAGCTTTGAAGGCCGCGCGCATAGCGTCGGCAAAATCATAGTCCCAATCATGCATGCCCTCGGTCGTGTCGCGCTGCGGATACCGGGACGGCAGGGCGTGGATCAGAGCCTTTTCAACTTCGGTACAGCTATCGGTTAGGCTCAGCGCCTTTTGCGTGGCGTCAAAGGCTTTGGTCAGGGCTTTTTGCCGTCCCCGGTCATCTTGCAAATCCCACGGCAGGTTGTAGTTCGGGCCAGCCGCGTAGGCGACGCCCCAATGCGCCATGGCACAGTTTGGGTCATGTTCGGCGGCTTTTTCAAAGCAGGCGACGGCCTCATCATGGTTGTAGCCATAGGTCCAGACCAGCCCTCGGTCAAACCAGAGTTGGGCTTCAGCGGATGCTGTAGAAACAGGGCAGGAATAGGTGCCCAGATCGTAGTACTCGCTCATAACTGACCCTCCGCCATGTTTGTCGGGACAGCGTAGCGCGTTTGATCCGGGCTGAAAATCCTCAGGCGAGCAGTCTGTTTTCGATGCGCCCCATGTGGATCATTAGGCCAAAGGCCAGGATACACATGGTCAGAATGCCGGTGGTCAAAGGCACTATTGAGCCGTCGAACAGCAGCCCGACCGGAGCGGCAATGGCCGCGGCGAGCACGGTCGAGACCGAGCCGATGACAGAGGCCGCCATGCCGGCAATATGCCCCATCGGCTCCATCGCGATGGCGTTCAGGTTGCCCATGGTGACACCCGCCATGAAGAAAACGGTGGTTTGCCAGGCAACGAACAGGCCAAACGAGGCGTCGGGCGACAGCGGGAAGGAATTGGTCACGATCACCAGCGCCGTGATGCCAATCTGCGCCCCGAGCGCCCATGTTACCATGCGGCGCATGCCGACGCGCACCACGAGGGCCGCATTCAACACACTGGCCGATCCGGACATCAGGGCGACGAACCCGAACCAGAACGGAAAGCTCTCGGCCCGGTCGTGGATGACGTCATAGACGGGCTGAACCATGGTCAGCATGGTGAACAATATCCCCATGCACAGCGTTTGCACCATGATCGACAGACGCACGGTTGGATGGGCGAACATCTCTTTCGTTGCGGCGACCATCAGTGGAAGGCGGAAGGGGCGACGGTTTTCTACGGCCAGCGACTCGGGAAGGCGGGTTCCCATCCAGACGCAGACGATCAGCGCGAACAGAATGAAGGACATAAAGATACCGCGCCAGCCGAACAGGGCGATCACTCCGGCCCCCAACATGGGCGCCACGGCGGGTACAAGCGTGAACAGCAGCATCGCGATCGAAATGATGCGCGCCATGATCCGGCCCGAGTACAAATCGCGGATGACTGCCATAGCCACAACCCGTGGACCCGCAGCACCCAGCCCCTGCGCCACACGGGCAGCCAGAACGAGTTCAAGCGAGAAACTGGCCCAAGCTACGGCCGAGGCCGCAATATAGAGCGCAACACCGCCATAGATGACCGGTTTGCGGCCAAACGCATCCGACAGAGGGCCGGTAAAGAACGTGCCAATCCCCATCCCAAGCACGAAAGACGTCAGAATCAGCTGTGCGCGATTGACGTCATCCGGGCTGAGCTGCGCGCCGATCTCGGGCAGGGCGGGCAGCATCGAGTCGATCGAAAAGGCGATGGTCGAGAACATCATTGCGATCAGCGCAATGAACTCTCCACGAGACATGCGGTTGGTCATGGGGACTCCTTACCTGATCGCGCTATCACGGCAGATCAGGTTGCGCCAGACCGGAATTTCGCACAGACCTCTGTGCTTCTATGCAGAGGAAGCCTCAAGTTGAGACATGATTTCTCCGATCACTTTCTCCCACATTTCAGGAGGTTGCGCGCCCGGAACGGCATGCTGATTGGCAACAATGAAGGTCGGGACCGAGCTGACGCCCATCTCACGTGAGTGGGTGTCGCGGTTGCGGATATCCTCGCGGTCGGCGTCGGATTTGAGCAGTTTCATCACCACTGCCGCGTCCATACCAGCGCTGTCAGCGATGTCGGACAGGACCTCTGGGTCGCCGATATCACGCGCTTGAACGAAGTAAGCGTCGAACAGAGCATCGACAACGGCGTTCTGCTTGCCCTCGATCCCAGCCCAGTGGATTAGGCGATGCGCGTCCAGAGTGTTTGGTGTGCGCTTCATCCCCTCAAAGTCGATTTTGAGGCCCGCATTTTCGGCATGTTCGACCACGGGCGCATAGGCGCGCACCGCACCGTCCTTGCCGCCGAATTTCCGTTCCAGATATTCGCGCCGATCCATGCCGGCATCGGGCATGTCGGGGTTCAGCTGGAATGGGTGCCACTCGATCACAAACGGATGGTCCGGCAGTTTTGCCAAAGCTTTGTCCAGATGGGTTTTGCCGATGTAGCACCACGGGCAGATCGGATCGGACAGGATATCAAGCTTGACGGTCTGGGTGTCTGTTTGGCTCATGGGGTGGACGCCTTGAAATAGGCCGGCAACGCGCGGCGCAGGAGTTTGCCGTTGCCGCCGGTTGGCAACTCGGGAAGGTGAACGAAGGCGCGCGGCTGTTTATAGTGCGCCAGATTGGCTTGGACATAGGCGTGCAGAGCGTCTTCGTCCAGTCTATCGGGGCCGGAGTAGAAGGCCGCTATCACAAATGTGTCCTGTTTAACCTCGACGGCTGCGGCCCCGACCTGAGTGATGCCGGGATAGCGGGACAGGACGGATTCGACCTCAACCGGCGAGACGCGGTAGCCGCCTGCGTTCATCATGTCATCGTCGCGCCCCAGATAGGTGATCTGCCCATCGACGGCCATGGCGCCTTGATCGCCGGTCAGGAACCAGTCGCCTTGCAGTCGGTCGGCCGCCTCGTCGGGTGCGTTCAGATAGGTCAGCATCAGGCCGGGGTCGGAGCGGTGAATGGCGATGGTCCCCTCGGTCCCTTGCGGCACGGGTCCCTCCGGCCCGAGGATCGCGACTCGGCGGCCCGGTTGCGGCTGTCCGAGGGCATCCCCGCGCGCAGGATGGGTCGGGCTCGACGAGATAAAGGTTGAACATTCGGACATGCCGAACGCTTCGTAGAGCTCCGTTCCGGTGGCCGTTTCCCACTGGGCATGCAGCGACCGAGACAGCTTTTCCCCGGCGCATAGGCCGTGGCGCAAATCGGGCAGCTCAATCCGATCCGTACCGGACAGCATCTTGCGGAAAACACCCGGTGCCGCAGCAAAGATCGTCGCGCGGTTTTGGCGCAGCATTTGCGGTAATTGAGACATATCGGTGCCGGGTTCAGGGATCAGGGCCGAAGCGCCGATCGTCCACGGATCCATTAGGCCGGTGCCCAGCGTATAGGTCCAATTGAACGCACCCGCGTGGCACAGGCGGTCCTTTTCAGTCAGCCCGTACCAGCCATCGACCATCATCTGACGCGCCCAAATCGCACGATGAGCATGGGCGACTGCGCGGGGCTTGCCGGAGGTCCCCGAGGTATAGACCACATAGGCCAGACGCTCGGGGTCGCCCATATCGAACGATGCGGGCGGTAGGTCATGCATGGCGATCAGGTCGTCCAGATGGATCTGACGTGGATGCTGGGCGCAATCCACCAAAGGGTCGCGCAAGATGGCGGCGGGCGAAAGCTCCGCGATGATCCGCGCGGTTTCCGGCTCGGTCAGTTGCGATGAGGTCGGAACAGGAACGATACCGACGGCGATGGCCCCAAGATAGGCGATCGGAAACTCGACGGTGTTTCCAAGACGCATCAGCACGATGTCCCCGGGGTGCAGTCCGGCCTGCAACAGGCCCTGACCCGTTCCCAGAACGGCGGCTTTCAATGCGCGATAGCTCCAGTTTTCGGACCCGTTTTGGCGCAACACGGACAGGGCCGTTTTATCGGTCAACGCATCCGCCTTGCCCAACACATGAGCGGCCAGATTGAACGGGGTCGGGCAGGGCGTCGGTGGCCCCTGATCGAAGATTGACAGCATGGCAACTGGCTAACCCGGCCCATGGCGCGTTGCAAGCGCGGCTTGTGCGCCCTATAGACGATGGCATGAGTACCCAAGATCCCAAATCCCTGATCCGCATTGCCCGCGATGCAGGCGAACACACGGAACCCGAGCCTTTGGACCTGGGCGCCCGCGTGCGCGAATTGCGCAAGGCGCGCAACTGGACGCTGGAGCAGGCGGCCTCGCAGGCCGGTCTGGCGCGTTCTACGCTCAGCAAGATCGAAAATGGCCAGATGTCGCCCACGTACGATGCGCTGAAAAAGCTGGCCATCGGGTTGGAGATCTCGGTGCCTCAGCTCTTCACCCCGCCGCAGCGTGAGCAGGTGATTGGCCGTATGGCCGTGACCCGGTCTGGCGAAGGGGCTGCACATGCCACCGCCACATATGAACATGAGTTGCTGGCCGAAACCCTGACCAAAAAGCAGATGCTACCCTATCGCGCCCGCGTCCGCGCCCGTTCGATGGATGAGTTCGAAGGTTGGGTGCGTCACGACGGGGAGGAGTTTATGTACGTCCTGACCGGCGTCGTGCGGTTGTACACCGAGTTCTACGAACCAGTGGAGATGCGCCGGGGCGACAGCGCCTATTACGACGGCAGTATGGGGCATAATGTGATTTCGGTCAGCGATGAGGATGCGACCATCCTCTGGGTGACGTCACTGGCCTAGGATCAGTTCAATTCGCGGTTCAGCGATTCCGTGAACAGAAAATCCTCGACCTCTTCGTGAGCTTCATTGACGGTCAGGTGATGGCGTTCGGCCAGATAAGCTTCGAACTGTTTGCGATCCTTGCCAACGCGCGGCATGTCCTGGTCCCTCAGGTTGGGAAAACGGCGTTTCGCGCGGGCGTAGCACGCGTTCCAGTCTTGTGTCAGATCGGTCCAGTTCAGCATCTGCGAGCTTTCCTTCTTCGGGTTTCAGGACGGCTCTCCCCTACGAGTAGGGTACGGAGGAGTTAACGTTGCGTAAGACATGACAAGATGTCGCACCCCTGGCCTGATCAGAATTATGCCGATCAGAGTCAGGTTTGCGCGGCGGGTCTGGTGCAAAATCCGGTGAAACGCCCATATATAGGGAGCCTTTGTGCTATGAACCCATGATTTTGTTCATCGCAGAATGTGCCAGTTTTTGCCGATCATCGCGTGCATAAGGTGTTAGGTCCGGTGCGCTACACCCTATGCGCGTGGTTCTACTGAGCGTACCACCAGACCTCGGGCAGGTATTGCGGGCCATCGCCGTAGATCGGCAGAGTTTCGGGGTATTTCAGCGCACTGACATGGGCGATGCGGCCGACGTCGAAGCTCCAGATCGGGATCACGTATCGGCCAGCCGTCAGAACGCGGTCGAGGGCGCGGGTGGCGGCCACGAAATCCTCGCGGCTTTCCGAAGCCAGCATGGAGTCGATCATCCCGTCAACAGCGGGTGAGGAGACGCCCATCAGGTTGCGCGTGCCCGGTGCATCAGCGGACTCGCTGCCCCAATAGAGGCGCTGTTCATTGCCTGGTGACAGTGACAGGGCACGGCGGAACGGGGTCATATCGAAATCTAGCTCAGATACCCGCCCGGTATATTGCGCATTGTCGACACGCTCAGTCGTGACCTGAATGCCCAGACGTTCCAACGCACGGGTGTAGATCTCGACCGCTGTCTGCATCTCACCATCGCCTTGTTGCAGCAGAACGGTGATCTGAAACGGCTCACCCGCTGCATTGCGCAGCACGCCGTCCTGAATGGTCCAGCCAGCCTCGGCCAACAGTTTTGCCGCCTTACGCAGGTTCGCGCGGTTTCGGGCCGAGCCGTCGCCCTCGGGTGGGGCGTAGCCTTCAAGCGTTCCGGGGATCAGGTCTGCGCTATAGGGCGCCAACAGGTCCGCAACGCGCCCCGTCGCGGGTCCCGGTTGCATCGCCAGATCAGAGCCCGAGAAATAGGATGAGATCCGCGACTGCGCACCGCCGGTGATCGTGTCGTTGATGAATTCGAAGTTGAAGGCCAGCATCAGGGCTTCACGCACGCGCCAGTCGTCGAACGGAGCTTTGCGGGTGTTCATCACCAGCCCGGTCATGCCCGAGGGCTTACCATGCGGGATCTCGGTCTTGATCACATCGCCACGTTGAACGGCGGGGAAGCTGTACTGCGTGTCCCATTTGTCGGCGTTGAACTCACGCACGGCGGAAAGCTCTCCGGCTTTGAAGGCTTCGAACAGAACGGTGGCATCGCCGTAGAATTCAATCCGGATGTCATCGAAATTCATCGTGCCTTGGCGAAACGGAACATCAGCGCCCCAATAGTCCGGATTTCGACGCAGGTTCACGTAGCGACCGGCCTCGTAATCTTCGACCACATAGGGTCCGCTTCCGACAGGAACGTCGTGCAGCTGCGCGTCGGCAAAATCCTTCCCCTCCCATTGAGCTTTCTGAAGGATCGGGCGCAGCCCCACGATCAATGCAAGTTCGCGGTCAGCCTCGTTGAAGCTGATCCGGACCGAGCGCGGACCGGTCTGTTCGATACTGTCGATCTTGGACCAGAGACCACGATAGCGCAGATGCCCTTCGGTCCCGAGGGTCTGGAAAGACCAGATCACATCGTCAACTGTGACCGGGGTGCCATCGGAGAATCGAGCCTCTTCCCGGAGGGTGAATTCCACCCATGACCGGTCTGGTGCAGTCTCAACCGATTCGGCTAACAGCCCGTAAAGAGTGAAAGGTTCATCCCAGGAGCGGCCCATCAGGCTCTCGTGGGTCCAAAATCTTAACTGCCACGGAGGGGTGCCTTTTTGCACAAACGGGTTCAAACTGTTAAAGCCGCCGGTATTTCCGAAAACGACTTTGCCGCCTTTGGGTGCCTCTGGGTTCGCATAGGGTAGAGACACAAAATCCGGTGGTAAGGCCGGGTCGCCATACATAGCTATGCCATGAGTCGATTCTGCCTGTGCCAGTGAGGACGCAAAAAGCAGGGCGATTCCCGCTGCCAAACCACGAAGCGGGTGTGAAAAATACGGGCTCATTTTGGAAACAATCCTGCTCTGGCCTTATTTTGTTGGGATTCATCGTAGCGATGATTTTTCTTGTTTTCAAACTTTTAGCTTGGACGAAAGCGCAGAATTGCTTATAAAGGTCTCACTGCTCGATAGGTTTCTTGCCTGTATGAAACCTGCCTCAATAACTTAACGCCCGCTTCGTGCGGGCGTTTTTTTTTGCAGATTTGCAGCCACTCATTCTGCAGTTCCCCGTTTTCTTTGCAGGTGCAGCATGGCACTCTGCGTTTCAGGTGAACTCAGAGGGAATGCAGTCATGAGCCTTTCGGGAAAAACGGCAATCATCACGGGATCAAATTCGGGCATCGGTCTGGGCATCGCGCGCGAACTGGCGAAGGCCGGGGCGGACGTGGTTTTGAACTCGTTCACGGATCGGGATGAAGATCACGCTTTGGCCGAAGAGATTTCGAAAGAGACCGGTACGAGCGCGCGCTATATTCAGGCCGATATGTCCAAAGGGGATGAATGTCGCGCCCTGATCGAGAAGGCGGGCTCCTGCGATATTCTGGTGAACAATGCGGGTATTCAGCACGTGTCGCCAATTGACCAGTTCCCGATCGACAAATGGGACGCGATCATTGCGATCAACATGAACTCGGCCTTCCACACGACCGCCGCCGCCTTGCCGTTGATGCGCGCGAGCGGGTGGGGGCGCGTGGTGAATATCGCCTCGGCCCATGGTTTGACGGCCTCTCCGTTCAAAGCGGCTTATGTGGCGGCCAAGCATGGTGTTGTTGGCATGACCAAGGCCGTCGCATTGGAAACCGCGCAAGAGCCGATCACCTGCAATGCGGTTTGTCCGGGCTATGTGCTGACCCCTCTGGTCGAAGCGCAAATCCCTGACACGATGAAGGAATACAACATGAGCCGTGAGGACGTGATCAAGAACGTCATGCTGGAGCGGCAACCGTCCAAGGAGTTCGCCACGGTCGAGCAATTGGGCGGGACGGTACAGTTCCTCTGCTCGGATGCAGCGGCGCAGATCACTGGTACGACGATCTCGGTCGATGGGGGCTGGACGGCTTTGTGAGGTTTCATGGGGGCTCTGCCCCCAAACCCCCGAGGTATTGTTGGCCAGATGAAGAGGCGGAACCATGAAACGGATCAATCTGGCTTTACAGGGCGGTGGGGCGCATGGGGCGTTCACCTGGGGTGTTCTCGACCGGCTTTTGGATGAAGAGGATATCGAGGTCGCGGCGATCACCGGAACTTCAGCCGGGGCATTGAACGGGGCTGCGTTCAAGTCAGGCATGGTTGCAAATGGGCGCGAGGGCGCGCGGGCGCGGCTGGACGGATTGTGGAAACGCATGGGGGCCCTTGGTGATATGCGTATTGCCAACTGGTTCAGGGGGCTTGAGCCTGCGAGCATTGCGCAGGCGATGGAGTATTCGCTGCCTTACTCCATTGGCGATGCTTGGTCGCGGATGGTGTCGCCCTATGCTTATGGTCCATTCTATTCGAACCCTCTGGAATCCGTGGTGGACCGGTTCAACTTTGATGAGGTTTGCGCTGATCAGGGGCCACGTCTGTTTGTGTGCGCCACCTGTGTGCGCAGCGGCAAGATCCGCGTGTTCACGGGCGATGAGATCTCGACAAATGCAATTTTGGCTTCGGCCTGTTTGCCGACGCTGTTCAAAGCGGTCGAGATTTATGATACCAAGACCGACAGGACTGAGGCCTATTGGGATGGCGGCTATACCGGCAACCCGGCGCTGTACCCGTTGTTCGAGGACGACCTGCCGGATGATGTGGTGATCGTGAATATCAACCCTCTGGAACGGGACGAGTTGCCGGTTACGCCGCAGCAAATCCAGAACCGGATCAATGAGATCAGCTTTAACTCATCCCTGTTCCGCGAGCTGCGGGCGATTAATTTTGTTCAGCGACTGCTGGAAGAAGGCAAGCTGAAAGCCGGTGAGATGAGCCGCGTTTTGGTCCACATGATTGCGGATAATGAGCTGATGAACAGCTTGTCTGTGGCGACCAAAACGGTGCCCAATCCGGTGATCCTGCACAAGTTGAAGCACGCGGGCCGCGACGCGGCAGATGGGTTTCTGGCGCGCCACAAGGATGATCTTGGACAGCACAGTACCGTCGATCTGCCCGCGATGTTTGGCTGATTACTCTGGCGGCTGCGTCGGGTCTTTTTCGTTGGGATAGACCAGACCGGCCGAGATTACGAGCTTTGCGGCCTCTTCTATCGACATGTCCAGCAGGATCACATCTTCTTCCGGGAAGAACAGCAGAAAGCCGGAAGTTGGGTTGGGCGTTGTCGGGATGAAGATGCTCAGGAGGTTGCCGCCTGTTTCCGCGCGATTGCTAACCTCACCCCTTGCTGTGGTCGAAACGAACCCGATGGCCCAGATGCCACGGCGTGGATATTGCACCAGGCAGGCTTTCTCGAAGGAGCGCTCGGTTTGCGCAAATACCGTCTCCGAGATCTGTTTGATCCCGGAATAGATCGAACGGACGATGGGCATCCGATCGACGAGGCTCTCGGTGAACGAGATGAAGGACCGGCCCAAGATACCTTTAGCAACCCAGCCGACCAGAATGGTGAACACCAGGAAGATGATGACCCCGACGCCGCGCAGGTTGATTCCCACATATTCCTCAGGGCGGAACTGCTGTGGCACCAGCGGCAACACAGCGCTGTCGATCCAGCCCACGACGGACCAGATCAGCCAGATTGTCAGCCAGACTGGCGCAATAACAACGATGCCCGTCAGAAAAGAACCGCGCAGGCGCGAGAACAGGCCGGGGCGGCGGTGGGGCTCTTCGTCAAACGGTGTGTTCATTACAGGTCCGAGTGGTTTGCAAAACTACCTAAGCAGTCCGATGCGCCGGTGCAATAGGGCAGGTTTACGCGCCGTTTACCAGTGCCTTAGCAATATTCGCCGCCAATCGTGCGTTGTTGCGTACCAAGGCGATGTTCGCGGTGAGTGAACGGCCCTTGGTCTTTTCAAAGATCCGCTGCAGTAGGTAGGGTGTGACGGCCTTGCCGGTGATCCGATGGGCATCGGCATCTGCTTGGGCTGCAGCGATGATCGGGGCCAGTTCCTCGGCCGGGATCTGGTCTGCGGTTGGGATTGGGTTCGCGACCAGCTGACCGCCCGGTAGGCCCAGCGCGCGGCGCGTCGCATGAGCCTTGGCGATGGCGTCGGCACTGTCCATGCGCAGCGGTGCGGCATATGGGGATTGCGCGGACCAGAAGGCGGGAAACGTGTCCTGACCATAGGCGATGACCGGAACGCCCAGCGTTTCCAGCACTTCCAGCGTTTTGGCGAGATCGAGGATCGCTTTGGCACCCGCTGCCACGACCGTCACAGGGGTTTGGCCCAGCTCATGCAGGTCGGCTGAGATATCAAACGTGGTCTCGGCCCCCTGATGGACGCCACCGATCCCGCCGGTCGCAAACACCTCGATCCCCGCATATTGCGCGGCGATCATTGTTGCGGCCACGGTTGTGGCTCCGGTCCCGCCGGTCGAGATGCACGCCGCCATATCCGCGCGTGAGATTTTCGCAACACCCTGAGCCTGGCCCAACGCCTGCAACTGGTCGGGTTCAAGGCCCACATGCAGTACGCCTTCGATCACAGCCATGGTGGCTGGCACAGCTCCGGCATCGCGGATGTCCTGTTCCACCTGCGCGGCGACCTCAACGTTCTGAGGGTAGGGCATGCCGTGGGTAATGATGGTGCTTTCAAGCGCCACGATGGGGTGGCCTGCGTCTTTCGCGGCGCGGACCTCGGCAGAGTAGTGGATAGGGATCACAGCGGAGTTTCTCCTGAAACGTAGGTTGCAGCGGCGTGGAGCGCGCGGGTCAATGCCGTTTGCGCATCGGCGCCGTCTGATTCTGAAGCGATATGAGCGGCCATGAATGTGTCGCCCGCGCCGGTCACGCGAGTTACAAGCACAGACGGAGGTGTCTGGGTCAGAACGCCCGAGGCCGAGCCAACGGTGGCCGAATTGCCGCCATCGGTGACGAGAACGCGCAGCGCGCCCCGGTCCAGCAGGCCTTTGGCGGCGGATTCGGAATCGGTGAACTCGCGCTGACACAGCAGGCCAGCCTCCTCGAGGTTCACATAGAGCGTCGCGCGGGCATGTTTTAGGAAGGGCAGCAGTCGCTCGGCTTTGCCGGGTGAGGCGGGTGCAACCCGTAGGTCCGCCTTGGCGAAGGCGGGGCTTTGGGCGATTTCTTCCAAAAGGTCCAGCGTTAGGTTGCCGTCTAGCGCTATGGGCCCTTCAAACGGCGTGTTCTCATAGCCCAGCGGCCCGTGCATCAACGGACGCAGGATTTTCGCCCCCGAAGCCTCAAGCGAGTGGGCATCAGCGATGGCCGCGATCAGACCGTTGGCCCCTTCGACCGCCATGTAGCGATCGGTCGGCAGGTCTTGCGAGCGGTAGATATGGTCGGTGACCATGCCGAGCCGGGCGCAAGCGTGGACCAGCTCGTCACCCTCCGGGTCGCGGCCAATGGCAGTCAGCAGGGTTGGGGTCATGCCAAACCGCACAAGCGTCATGGCGATGTTCATGGCGACGCCGCCGGGCAGGCGCGTGATCCGCCCCGGCACGTCCGATCCTTGCCGCATGGCACTGGCTGAGCGTCCGATCACGTCCCACAGGACCGAGCCGATACACAGGATTTCACTGTTCTGAGTCATGGTGTTGTCATGCCGCAGCACCGAGGGCCGTGCAAGTCAGAACGTCAGCGGTAACAGAGATAAGGCCTCTGTGATCTCGCCCGCGGTCGTTTCGACTTGCGATCCGACGCGTTCGGCGGGACACTCGACCTGTATGATTGATGATTTTATTGATGAGCGTCGCAGATGAACGGTATTTTCCGTTTTCTCCTGATTTTACCTGTCTTTCTGGTGCTTTCGGCGTGGCCCGCGAAGGCTCAGACCACTCCGACGATTGTCGAGTTCTGGACGAAAGCAGACACTCTGTTCCTTGAGGTCACGCTGAATGCCGAGATGTTCGTGGCCGGGATCGACCCAGAAGCCCGCCCGGATTTCGCCGATGACGCGCGGTACAGAGAGTTGCGCCGGCGGGTCTCCTCAGAGCTGGAGCCTGAGGTTCGGTCGTTTGTCAAAGACTGGGCCGAGACGCTGAGGGTCGAACTCGCAGGCCCGGTCCGGCTGTCCTATGAGGGCGTGCGCATTCCCATTGTCGGTGATCCTGATACTCCGCGTTTGTCAAAGCTGCTGCTGGCTGCGCCGCTGCCGGAAGGCGCGTCCAGTCTGCGCCTGACATGGCCCGAGGGGCATGGGCCTGCCGTCGTTAAACAACAGCGTGTCGACGCACCCTACACGGGCTATCTGGTCGCCGGAGAGGTCAGCCCTCTAATCCCGTTGCAAGGCGGTGCCGCGCTCGGCCCGCAACAGGTGCTGCAGGTGTTTCTGCCAAAGGGGCTCTCTCGCATCCTGCCGTATGGCTATCACGAGATTGCCCTTGTGCTGTCGCTGGTCTTTTTGACCCTCAGCCTGCGTCCGTTGTTGGCGCAGATGTTGTTTGTGTCCCTCGGGCTGATCTTCGGTCTGGCGGTTTCGGTCTACGGCGCGGTTGCTTTGCCGTTTGCCTCTCAAGCGCTTACGGCTGCAACGCTTTTGTTGGCGCTGTGGAATTTGGTTCTCAGGCGTCTGACCGTTTTCCGCTTGCTCGCTGTTTTTGGTGCCGGATTGTTGTGTGGGATCGCGCTAAACACCTCGCTGGCGACGATTGGAGTCCCACCGGATCATTTGCCACCCGCGATATTCGGCTATGCGGGCGGGGTGCTGGTGGCGCTTTACGCCATAGCCGCCGCGTGTTTTGCGATTTCAACGCTGATTGCCGGAGCGTCTGAGAGGATGCGAGGCCGGATATCGGTTCTGGCCTCGATCCTGATTGCGGGAATTTCCGTCTATTGGTTGGCCGAGCCGCTGATACTCAGCTAGCCATATGGGACAACAGGTCGTTCAGTGCTGCCGACGGGTCCTCGGCCGACCAGATTTCATCACCGATGCCGAAGAAATCCGTATGCGGTGACAGGCTGCGGATCAGGTCTGGGGTCAACCCGCCCTCGGCCACGACCGGAACCTCTATCATTTCCGACCACCATTGGAACAGATCCTTTTCGGCAAGAGTGCCGTCGCCCAATGACGATGCTCCGACCGGGCCGAAGGCGACATAGTCAACGCCTGCTTCGCCAGCCGTCATGCCGTCATGGCTGGAGGCCCCACAAAAGCTGCCGACAATCGCATCTGTGCCGAGCTCCTTTCGCGCAGCCCGGACCGAGCGCGCTGCATCGTCCAGATGCACGCCGTCCAGCCCCAGCCGTTGCGCCAGTAGAACGTGGTTCGAGATCACGATGGCCACGTCCCGCGCATGGGCAACCTCGCGGCAGGCATCTGCGGCGCGGGCGATCGTGTCCTCGTCGCTGCCAGCCAAGGCCAGCCGGATGCAGGCAATCTCGGTCCCGTCCAGAACCCGCGCCAATTGGTCGGGGAAGGTACTAAGCGTGATGGTCGGCGGTGTGATCAGATAGATCTGAGGCTGCTCGGGGGTGTCCATTAGCGCGTCCTTCGCTTTCATTCTTTGGCGCGGTTTAGCGGATTGAGTGGGGGAAGCAAACTTTTATGCCTGCCGAGCGGGTATTTGGGAACAGAAGAAGAGGATCGGGTTGCCCTGATGAGGCTGGGTGATTAGAGCAGGCGGAACTTTCGGAGACAGCCATGCCTAGTGACACCTCTCAGCCTTCCTTTGTGCTCGTGCGCCCGCAAATGGGCGAAAACATCGGGGCCGCCGCGCGGGCGATGTGGAATTTCGGGCTGGACCGGATGCGGATCGTGGCCCCTCGGGACGGGTGGCCGAACCCTAAGGCGGTGGCGATGTCCAGCGGCGCTGGTCGGCTTCTGGATGAAGCGCAACTGTTTGAAGATCTGGCTGGGTCGCTGTCTGACACAACCTTCGTGTTTGCGACCACCGCACGGCAACGCGGGTTGACCAAGCCCGTCTACAGCCCGGAACGCGCCATGCAGATCGCGGCTGAAAAGGTTGCTGCGGGCGAAAAGGTGGCGGTTCTCTTTGGCCCCGAACGCGCCGGGCTTGAGAATGAGGATATCGCCAAGGCCAATGCCATCATCTCCGTGCCCGTGAACCCGGAATATGCCTCGCTTAACCTTGGGCAATGCGTGCTGCTGACCGCCTATGAATGGATGCGTCAGACCGGTGATGTGGTGCATGAGGCCACCGATCTGGGCAAGGGCGACTGGGCGACCGGGATCGAGGTCGAGAAGCTGGTCGAACACTATGAAGATCGGCTGGAAGAGGCTGGTTTCTTCTACCCGCCGGAAAAGGCCGAAGGCATGAAAACCAATCTGCGCAACCTGTGGTCGCGGATGCGGATGACGCGGGCGGATGTGCAGATGTTGCACGGTGTCATGCGTCAGATGGTCCGTTGGAAAGACAATGGGTAAGGCTGGACCTTGCCCCTCACTGGCCCTAGCTTGCGACAAAATCCAGGACATATGAGGACAGCATGAGCGCCAAGCGCAGCATCTTCGAAGAAGTCTCAGACACCGAAAAACAACAAGCCGTTCAACCCGGTATGATCGACAAGGGCCGGGGCGGGGCACGCAGGGCGATCCGGGCGTGGCTGATGATCCTGTTCGCTCTGGTCGTTGTGATGATCGCCGTGGGTGGCCTGACGCGCCTGACCGATAGCGGGTTGTCGATCACCGAATGGCGTCCGATCACTGGGGCCATTCCGCCGATGACCGAGGCCGACTGGCAATCCGAATTCAACAAATACAAGGAAATCGACCAGTGGCGCATCCAGAACCAGTGGATGGAGCTGGATGATTTCAAATTCATCTACTGGTGGGAATGGGGCCACCGCCAACTGGGCCGCTTGATTGGTCTTGTCTGGGCGATTGGCTTCTTTTGCTTCCTGATCGCGCGCAAAATCCCGACGGGTTGGACCGGCAAACTGCTGATCCCCGGTGCCTTGGGTGGCGTTCAGGGTGCGGTCGGCTGGTGGATGGTCGCCTCGGGCGTCACGCAGGGCGAAGGCATGACGGCCGTTGCAAGCTATCGTCTGGCAACACATCTCGGCTTGGCCTTCGTGATCCTTGGCTTCCTCGCCTGGTATATCTTTGAACTGGGCCGGGACGAGCGCGACCTGATGCAGGCGCGCCGCGCGAAAGAGGCGAAACTGTTCTCACTCTCGACCGGCCTCCTGCATTTCACCTTTTTACAAATACTCATCGGTGCGCTGGTCGCCGGGATCGACGCAGGGCGATCCTACACCGACTGGCCCCTGATCGGGGGGCAGCTATTGCCGCCTGATGCGACCATGCTTGAACCGATGTGGCGCAACTTCTTCGAAAGCCCCGGTCTGGTGCAGTTCATCCACCGTTGCGCGGGATATCTGCTGTTCATCTTTGCCATCATCGTCTGGCGTCGGGGGCAGACCAGCGCCCACCCGCAGACCCGTTTCGCCTTCAACGCAACCTTTGCGGCCCTGTCGCTGCAGGTGGTGGTCGGGATCGTCACGGTCGTCTACGCAGCCCCTTGGCAGATCGCTATTTTTCACCAGTTCATGGCCGTCGTGGTCTGGACCCTGATCCTGCGCGCGCGCTTCCTGAGCGGCTACCCCATTGCAACCTCAATCCGTGGAGCGTGACCCGATGAGCGCCTTTGATGACCTGATGGCCTTTCAACGTGAAACCTCGGCCCTTGGTCAGATTGCCGGCCGGCTCGGCTGGGATCAGGAAACCATGATGCCGCGCGGAGCCGCCCCGCAACGGGCCGAGGAAATGGCCGCGATCGAGGCCGTTTTGCACGCTCGCAAGTCCGACCCGCGCGTGGCCGAATGGCTCGACCAAGCCGACGCGAGTGATGCCTCGGGTCAGGCCCAGCTGCGTGAAATCCGCCGGTCATATGAACGCACCATCAAAGTTCCTGCCGATCTGGCCAAGGCGCTTGCTCGGGTCACCTCTGCCGCGCAAGGCAAATGGGCGCAGGCGCGCGCGGATGAGGACGTCTCGGCCTTCCTGCCCGTGCTGGAAGAAGTCGTCGCGCTGAAACGCGAGGAAGGGGCCGCGCTGGCACAAGGTGGTGACGTCTACGACGCTATGGTCGAGGACTATGAGCCCTATACGACCGGAGCTCAGATTGCCGAGATCTTCGATCAGATGCGCCCCCGCTTGGTGGCACTGCGGGCGGCGGTTCTGGATCGACCCTCCCCAAAGGCTCTGGATGGCTCGTTCGACGAAACCGAACAGATGCGCCTGTCGCAAAAACTGGCGCGTGCCTTCGGCTATGATCTAAACCGAGGCCGGGTCGACAAGGCTGTGCATCCATTCAGCTCGGGCAGTGGCTCGGACGTGCGGATCACGACCCGAACCAGCGCGACTGACCCGTTCAACTGCTTTTACTCAACTATTCATGAGGTCGGCCACGCCGCTTATGAACAGGGTATCAACCCCGACTACGCGCTGACGCCTCTGGGACAGGGCGTGTCGATGGGCGTGCATGAAAGCCAAAGCCGGATTTATGAAAACCAGCTTGGCCGCTCGCGCGCCTTCACCGGATGGCTGTTCACCCAGATGCGCGACGCCTTCGGAGATTTCGGGATCGCGGATGCCGACGCCTTCTACGCGACTGTGAACCACGTCCAGAACGGTTATATCCGGACCGAGGCGGATGAGGTGCAATACAACCTGCACATCATGCTGCGCTTTGATCTGGAGCGCGCGTTGATGGCTGGGGAACTGCAGGTCTCGGACCTTGAGGCCGCGTGGAACGACCGCTTCAAGGCAGATTTCGGTTATGGGGTCGACAAGCCCTCGAATGGGTGTTTGCAGGATGTCCACTGGTCCGTGGGTCTGTTCGGCTATTTCCCGACCTACTCGCTGGGCAACGTCTATGCCGGGTGTCTCTATCAGGCGCTGCGCGGCGCCGTGCCTGGGCTGGACGATCAACTAGCCCAGGGTGATACCTCGGGCGCGACCACGTGGTTGCGCGAGAATGTCCAGCAATATGGCGGACTCTACGCCCCGCGTGAGGTCATCCAGCGTGCAAGTGGTGTTGAACCGGGGCCGGACCCGCTGCTGAGTTATCTTGAGCAGAAATTCGGCGCGCTCTACGGGCTGTAACCCGGGCCACTCACGTTGCCGTGTGCCCGCGTGGTATTCCGCGCGGGAGTGGCTAGGGTAGGGCATCTGACCCCGGCGGAGACGACTGTGCCCTTCACATCTTTGGTAAAACCCCGGCTGGCCGAAATTATCACCAGCCGAGGTCTGCAAAACGCGCGTCGTGGCCTGCACGAACTTGGTTGTAGGGCGCGTGGTGCGCGACGCGAGGTTCACTATTTTCACGATGCGTCAGACCCGTATTGCGCGCTGACGGCGCAGGTTTTGCCAGCATTTGAGGCGCGTTATGACATTGCGCTACGCCCGCATTTGATCTCAGGCCCGCCAGCCGAGGCGGTTCCTGATCCGAAAGCGCATCGCGAGAACGCGCTCAAAGATGCAACGCGCTTGGCCCAAAAGCTAGGTTTGGAAGCGCCGAAGGCGGATAGTGTGACGCCAGAGGTCAACGCTGGTCTGGCGGCCCATCTTGGAGAGTCGGATTTCGCCCAACATCTCAAAGCCATCAGCTCCGCCCAATGGGCCGGGCGGGACTTACCTGCGGGCAAACAGATTGATCCCACCGCTGCCATGCACGCCGGGGATCAGGCGTTGCGGGCCATGGGGCACTACCTCGGTGGCACGTTTTACTATGGCGGCGAATGGTACTGGGGTGTGGATCGGCTGCACTATCTTGAAGACAGGTTGCAAAATGCCGGGCTGGGCACAGGCCCCCTTCTGGTGCCACCCCCAGAGCCGGTGTTCGACGGCCATGCCGCCACCCCGAAAACTCTGGAGTTCTTTTTCTCCTTCCGCAGCCCTTTTTCCTATCTGGCTTTTGACCGGGTCCAGCACTTGGCAGAACAATGCAACGCGGAACTGATCCTGAGCCCTGTTTTGCCAATGCTGATGCGCGGCCTGCCAGTGCCCAAGGCGAAATCCCGATACATCCTGCAGGATTGCTCGCGTGAGGCGCGGCGGCTGGGTATCCCGTTTGGCCGCATCTGTGATCCTTTGGGCGCCGGGGTCGAGCGCGGCTATGCCTTGTTCGATTACGCCGAATCCGAAGGTCGGATGGCAGTGTTTTGCTCTACCTTCATGCGCTCAGTCTGGTCGGAAGGCGTAGACGCGGCCAGCGACAAGGGCCTCTCTCAAATCGTCAAAGCCGCCGGTCTGAATTGGCCCACGGCACGCGATGAGCTGAAATCACAGATTTGGCGTCGGCGGGTTGAGCAGAACCAAAACAGGCTGCAAGACGTTGGCCTTTGGGGTGTTCCCAGCTTCCACGTCGACGGTCAGAGCATTTGGGGTCAGGATCGGCTCTGGGCTGTGGCTGATCTATTGGGCACTGAATCAAAACAGGCGCTGCCCGGGTCCAGTTAGCGCCTGTTTCATGTGCTCTAGCCGAAAGATTATTCTTCGGCCTCGTCCTCATCGCCCTGATCGGCGATCCAGGCGACGCTGACGACCTCTTCTCCTTTGCCGGTGTTGAATACCCGCACACCGCCGGCGCTGCGGGACCGGAAGGAAATTCCATCGACCGGCACGCGGATTGACTGACCTTTTGAAGTGGCCAGCATGATCTGGTCATCAATCTCGACCGGGAACGAGGCGACAAGTTCGCCGCCGCGCATCGCCTTGTCCATTGCCGCAACGCCCATGCCGCCACGTCCGCGGACGGGGTAGTCGTGGCTGGAGCTCAGCTTGCCTGCACCGCCCGCTGTGATGGTCAGGATCAGGTTCTCCGCAGCCGACATCTCGGCATAGCGCTCCTGAGGCAAGACGCTGTCGGCATTGCCTTCTTCCTCATCGCCCTCGGCCTCATCAGTGACGCCCGCCATCAGACGGCGCATCTTGAGGTAGGCGGCACGCTCATCCGAGGTCGCATCGAAATGGCGGATGACAGACATCGAAACCACTTCGTCATTGCCGGAGAGGCGCACGCCGCGCACACCGACCGAAGAGCGGCTGTTGAACACTCGCACATCTGTCGTCGGGAAGCGGATCGCACGGCCGGATTTGGTGACCAGCATCACATCATCCTCTTCCGAGCAGATGCGCGCGTTGATCAGCTTCGTCTCGGCATGCTCATCCTCGAACTTCATGGCGATCTTGCCGTTGCGCTTCACATTGGTGAAGTCCGACAGGCGGTTACGCCGTACGGTGCCCGCGCTTGTGGCGAAGACGACCTGAAGGTTTTCCCATTCCTCGTCCGGAACGTCGACCGGCATGATCGCCGCGATGGAGACTCCGGTCGGGATCGGCAGGATGTTGACGATCGCCTTGCCCTTGCCGGTACGCCCTGATTGCGGCAGGCGCCAAGTCTTCAGCTTGTAGACCATCCCGTCGGTCGTGAAAAACAGCAGCTGCGTATGCGTGTTGGCCACGAAGAGGGTGGTAACCACGTCCTCTTCCTTGGTCTGCATCCCCGACAGGCCCTTGCCACCACGCTTCTGCGCCCGGAAATCGGCCAGCGGAGTACGCTTGATATAGCCGCCCGAGGTGACGGTCACGACCATGTCTTCCCGCTCGATCAGGTCCTCGTCTTCCATGTCGCCGGACCAGTCGACGATCTCGGTGCGACGGGGCACGGCGAACTGATCTCGTACTTCGCGCAGCTCATCGCCGATGATCGACATGATGCGTTCGCGCGAGGAGAGGATATCCAGGTATTCCTTAATCTTGGCAGCCAGTTGCTCCAGCTCGTCCGTGACTTCTTTGACGCCCAGTTGGGTCAGGCGCTGCAGGCGCAATTCGAGGATCGCACGGGCCTGAACCTCGGTCAGGTTATAGGTGCCGTCGTCGTTCATTTTGGACAGAGGATCGTCGATCAGGCGCAGATAGCCTTCGATCTCGGCGGCGGGCCAGCGTCGGGTCATCAGTTTCTCGCGTGCCTCAGCCGCGTCTGCCGACGAACGGATGGTGGCAACCACTTCGTCCACATTCGAGACGGCCACGGCCAAACCACACAAGATATGGCTACGCTCGCGCGCTTTACGCAGATCGTATGCGGTGCGGCGGGCTACCACATCCTCGCGGAAGTCGATGAAGGATGTCAGGAACCGGCGCAGGGTCAGCTGCTCGGGCCGACCACCATTCAGGGCCAGCATGTTGCAGCCAAACGACGTCTGCATTGGCGAGAAACGATAAAGCTGGTTCAATACCACCTCAGGTGTCGCGTCGCGCTTCAACTCGACCACCACACGCACACCGTTGCGGTCGGATTCGTCCTGCACATGCGCCACGCCTTCGATGCGCTTTTCGCGCACCGCTTCGGCAATCTTTTCGATCATCGAGGCTTTGTTCACCTGATACGGTATCTCATCCACGACAATGGCGTAGCGATCCTTGCGCAGTTCCTCGACACGGGTCTTGGCACGGATGATGACGCTGCCACGGCCTTCCAAGTAGGCTTTGCGCGCACCGGAACGACCCAGCATCACACCGCCAGTCGGGAAGTCGGGGCCGGGGACGTATTCGATCAGCTGCTCGGAGGTCAGGTCCGGGTCGTCGATCAGAGCCAGAGTGGCGTCGACCACTTCGCCCAGATTGTGCGGAGGGATATTCGTGGCCATACCCACGGCGATACCGCCAGCACCATTGACCAGCATGTTCGGGAAGCGGGCGGGCAGGACGGTGGGCTCTTTGTCTTTGCCGTCGTAGTTGTCCTGAAAATCGACCGTCTCTTTTTCGATATCGGCCAGCAGGGCGGCGGCGGGCTTGTCCATCCGCACTTCGGTGTAACGCATGGCCGCCGGGTTATCGCCGTCCATCGAGCCGAAGTTGCCCTGACCATCCAGCAGCGGCAAAGACATCGAGAAATCCTGCGCCATCCGCACCAGCGCGTCATAGATCGCGCTATCGCCGTGTGGGTGGTATTTACCCATCACATCGCCGACCGGACGGGCCGATTTGCGATACGCCTTTTCATGCGTGTTACCCGTCTCGTGCATGGCGTACAAAATCCGCCGATGCACGGGTTTCAGGCCATCGCGCAGATCTGGGATCGCGCGGGAAACGATGACCGACATGGCATAGTCCAGATAGGACGTGCGCATCTCGGATTCGATGGAGACCGTCGGGCCGTCATAGACAGGGCGCTCGGGCGGGGTTTCATCCATGTTTTCAGGTGTTTCTGGCGTATCGCTCACGTAAACTGCTCGTTTCTTGTGCAGACTCTATATTTTGTGGTTCTACTCTATCAGACCCAGCACATAAGGTGCAAGCAAGCAACGAATCCGCGCGTGAAAATCCAAAGTAACACTCGGGTAACATCTTGTTATCCAACTGTTAGGTGGTTTTGCTGCTATCATGGAGAGACCCTGAATGAAATCGGAGGTCTGAATGCAGCAAAGCGAAACCGAATTGATGCTGAAGGGATACGGTCTGACGACGGCGGAATTCTTCTACCATATGCCTGACTATATCCATGTCCTGAACACGTTCATCTGGCAGGAATATGATCTGGCGCCAGATCATCCAAAACTGTTCGAATTTATCGACTTTTGGCAGCGAGAGATTGAGGGGCCTTTGCACTCGGTCAAGTTCACCCACCGCAAGATGATCGCGCCGGGGGAATGGCGCAATATGGTGGGTGAGTTCCGCGTGAACTGACGCCTTATCCCGCCCGCCACGCGTAGACCGAACACCCGGTTGAGCCCGAGCTGGTGAAGCTGTTGCCATCTTCAGCCAGACGACCGCGCCATTGAACTGTGATGCCAGGGAAATAGTCGGTGCCGCTGATCTGTTGGTCATTCACGTAGATCACCGTGTTGGCTTTTTGACCCAACGAGTCGGTGAGGCTTCCGGTGTATTTGTTGCCTCCGGCATGAGAGTAGCGCACTGTTCCGGTCACTTTCACGACCACCGCGCAGGTGGCCTTGAACTGCCAGGTGCCAGCCATAGAAAGGCTGGTGGATACCGACGGCGCAGGGGACGGTGTGGGGGATGGAGCAGCGACCACTTTGCAGATCGTGCCGCTTTTGCCCTGCAACTCTTCCAATGCGTGCTGAGTTCCCAAATCATCCGCCCCCAATTGCGACGCGCTCGCTTCACGGTAGCGCGCAAAGGCCTGACGGGTGCGCGGTCCGGCGACACCATCTGCGCCGCCTGCACTGCAGCCCAGCGCGTTCAAGGCCGATTGCGTGGCGCGCATCACTTCGCGCGAATCTGAAATAATCGGGGTGTCTGGGGCTTCGGGGGCCGGAGTACGCTCTGTCTCGATTGGCAGCTCAACCGAGGCAAGGCTGTCGCGCAATTGCAGAGCCACCTCGTAGGAGTAGTTCTCGGACCGATCCTCATACTTCTCAAGAAATGCGTCCAGTGCGGTCACCGTTCCGACCGAGCGCGCAAGCTCTAGATCGGCGCGCATGTCATCTGTCGGGGGCGTTGGTGCGGTCCGCGGGACCGTTGCGACAGCTGGGGTGAAATAGAATTCTCCCAACAGTTCATCATAGTAGGCGGGGATCTGCGTATGCTGAACGGTGCGGGACAGATCACGCACCTCGCGCCGCAGGTCTGAGACCATGCTGCGCAGCTCAAGACCGGGTTCTGACAGACGCGGCAGCAATGCGCGGGTGAAGACCGAGTTCTTCGCGGGTTCATCATCGCTCAGGCGGTCCAGCGCCATCTGGCCAGCCCCGGCGGAGAAGATCACGAACATACCCTCAGGCGCGTTGATGCGGCCCAAGCCACGCGTACGCCCTACGCTGCGCCCCGATACGGTTTCAAACGGATTGTCGCGGCAGGCGTCAATAATGGCGATTGAGGTGCGCGCGCCGGTGGCACGGACGCGGTCTAGCAGGTTCGACAGGGCGATGGATTCGGACTTCACGAAATCGGTCTCGCCGGACGAGGGCGCGACAATATCGGTGGGCAGCAGGTAATTCTCTCCGTCAATCTCGACGCCGTGACCGGCAAAGAACACAAAAGCGGTATCGCCAGCCTCAAGCCGAGCCGTAAAGTCGGCGATTTTCTGGTTCATGCCGCGCCGGTCGAGGTTGAGACCTTGGATAGTTTCAAAACCCAGATTTTCCAGCTTGTCGGAAACAGCCTCGGCATCGGCGACGGCTTTCTTCAAATCAACGACCGAGTTGTACTGATCATTGCCGATCACCAGCGCCAAACGCTCTTGCGCCCAAAGCGGGGCGGCGAAACATGCAAACAGAAAAAACAGAAACTTGTTCATCTCAACAACCCAAACTGGAATGATCCTGTTACATCTATATCGGAAAACCGCCGCGTCCCTCAGTGATTTGGATTACTTTGGCTGTACCAGTCGAATAAGAGGCGGTTTTCAGGTCATGCGACGGAAAAAAGACGCAATATGATTGCGCTAACATTGGACATGACCTTAGGTGCAGGTTAAGGACAACTCATGGTTTCACGCGTCATTCCCGTCGATCCGTTCGATCTGGTCATTTTCGGCGGCACCGGGGATCTTGCGCAGCGCAAGATCCTGCCCGCTTTGTTTCGCAGATTCTGCGCGGGGCAGTGGCCCGAAAGCGCGCGCATCATTGCGGTTGCACGCAGTGAGCTTTCGGCGGATGCGTTCCGGATCCTCGTGGCCGAGTCGTTGCGGAGCTATGCGCCCAGGCGGTCGGGTGAGGTTGAAAATCTCCAAGGTTTCCTGCAGCGCCTCGACTATGTTCGGCTGGATGCGCTCTCAACCGGCGGGTGGGATGAGCTGGCAGGCAAACTGACCCCGGACCGGGTGCGGGCTTTCTATTTCTCGGTCGGTCCCAGCCTGTTTGCCCCTCTGGCCGAACGTATCCGCGCGCATGCGCTTGCAACCGAGGATACAAGGATCGTGGTAGAGAAACCCTTTGGCCACGATCTAGATAGCGCACGGGATTTGAACGCTACGCTGGCGGCGCATTTCGACGAAGGGCAGATCTATCGGATCGACCACTATCTGGGGAAAGAAACCGTCCAAAACCTGATGGCCGTGCGGTTTGGCAACATGCTGTTCGAGCCGCTTTGGAACAGCCAGTATGTGGATCACATCCAGATCACCGTGGCCGAAACGGTCGGTGTCAAAGGGCGCGAAGACTATTACGAGCGCGCCGGAGCCATGCGCGACATGGTGCAGAACCACCTGATGCAACTGCTGTGCCTGATCGCGATGGAGCCGCCCGCAAAATTCGATCCGGACGCTGTACGCGACGAAAAGCTCAAGGTCATCCGCGCGCTTGATCCGGTTGAGCCGCACCACATTGTACGCGGGCAGTTCGCCGCCGAGGCTGATGGGGCGGGCTATCGTGAAGTTGTCGGAAATCCCCGCTCGACTACGGAAAGCTACGTGGCCTTGAAGGCGCATATCAGCAACTGGCGATGGGCCGGGACGCCGTTCTACCTGCGCACCGGCAAGCAGCTGGTGGCGCGCTCCTCGGTGATCAACGTGCAGTTCAAGGATGCACCGCATTCGATCTTTGGAGAGGCGGCGGGGCGACACGCCAATGCGTTATCTATCCGGTTGCAACCGAATGAGGGGATCACCCTGAAGGTGACAATCAAGGAACCGGGGCAAGGTGGAATGCGTTTGATCGACGTCCCGCTCGACATGAGCTTTGCCGAGGCGCTCGGGCCGGAAAATCAAGACCCGCCCGATGCCTATGAACGCCTGATCATGGACGTGATCCGGGGCAACCAGACCCTGTTCATGCGTGGTGATGAGGTCGAGGCCGCCTGGGCCTGGACCGATCCGATCATCGCCGGATGGCAGGCGCGGGGCGATGTCCCCAAACCCTATGACAGTGGCAGCACAGGGCCGGGCGACGCCGAGCTGCTGATGAAACGAGACGGTCGCCACTGGCAAGGAATCAAGCCATGAATATTCAGGAATATGCCGACCGCGACATGTTGGCGATCGACGTGGCCAACGCATTGGCCGGAGAATTGGAGGCCGCGTTGTTGCATGACGACAAGGTGGCCCTTGCAGTGCCGGGCGGAACGACTCCGGGGCCGGTTTTCGATGTCCTCTGCGCTGCAGATCTCGATTGGGCGCGGATACGCGTGCTGCCGACCGACGAACGCTGTGTACCTGCCGACAGTGACCGCTCGAACGAGCGTCTGATCCGCGAACGTCTTCTGACCAACCGTGCCTCGGTGGCGCAATATGTACCTCTCTATGTCCCTGGGGTCGCTCCTGAGGACGCACTGCCTGAGATCGAGTCATTGATCGCACCAGTGCTGCCTTTGTCGGTGCTGGTGTTGGGGATGGGTGGTGATATGCACACCGCCTCGCTGTTTCCGGGAATGCAGGGGCTGGCCGAAGCGTTGGACAGCAACGCGCCGACGCTGGCTGTGGCGCGGACGGATGTGCAGCCGGAACCGCGTATCACCCTGACGGCTCCGGTCCTAGATGGGGCCTTGTCGAAACATCTGATCATCTTCAGCGCCGAGAAGCGGGAAGCGCTGGAGAAGGCCATGTCTCTGCCGCCCGAAGAGGCGCCGATCGCGGCCGTTCTGGGCGGCATGACCGTGCATTGGGCGGAGTGAGCCATGCGACTGGATAGATTGAAAGCACTAGCAGCATCGCAGCAGGCGCGCATTCTAGACCTGTTCGAAGCGGACGCGGATCGTGCACAGAATTTCTCCGCCACAACCGGCGATATGCTGTTCGACTACTCAAAAACGCAGCTCGACGGCGAGATTCGGGACGCTCTGATCCAACTATGTGACCAAGCCGATCTGGAAGCACGCCGCGAGGCGATGTTTTCTGGCCAGAAAATCAACGAGACCGAAGATCGCGCGGTGTTGCACACGGCGTTGCGAAACCTGGACGGCGACGCGGTGCAGGTCGATGGTCAGGATGTCATGCCGGACGTTCTGGACACTTTGCAGCGGATGCGCGTCTTCGCTGAGGAAGTGCGCGGAGGTACCGCTGCCGGGGCAGGGGGCAGCTTTACCGATGTTGTGAATATCGGTATCGGAGGTTCGGATCTGGGGCCGGTGATGGCGACCCACGCGCTGTCGCCCTACCATGATGGGCCGCGTTTGCGCTATGTCTCGAACGTCGATGGCGCGCATATCGCTGATACGTTGCGCCAGCTGGACCCGACCCGGACATTGGTGATCGTGGCCTCGAAAACCTTCACGACGATTGAAACCATGACCAACGCCCTCACCGCGCGGGCCTGGATGAGCGAGGGCGGAGGCGATCCTTCTAAGCAGTTTGCCGCCGTCTCAAGCGCGTTGGACAAAACACACGCCTTCGGCATCCCCGAGGATCGCGTATTCGGTTTCGCAGATTGGGTCGGCGGGCGGTACTCTGTCTGGGGACCTGTCGGTTTGCCGGTGATGATCGCGATCGGCTCGAATGCATTCGATGCTTTCCTGCGGGGTGGACAGGCGATGGACCTGCATTTCCGTTCGGCCGAATGGGCCGAGAGTGTGCCGGTAATGCTGGCTTTGGTCGGAATCTGGCATCGTCAGGTGCTGGGCCATGCTAGCCGAGCGGTGTTGCCCTATGACCAAAGGCTGCTGCGCCTACCGGCCTATTTTCAGCAGCTCGAGATGGAATCGAACGGCAAATCGGTTGCAATGGATGGCAGCGCGCTTTCGGTGCCGTCCGGGCCTGTTGTTTGGGGTGAGCCGGGCACCAATGGTCAGCATGCCTTCTACCAGTTGATCCATCAGGGCACCGACGTGATCCCCTGCGAATTCATGGTCGCTGCCGAAGGGCATGAACCTGAACTGGCCCATCATCACCGCCTGCTTCTCGCCAATTGCCTTGCCCAGTCCGAGGCTTTGATGCGCGGCAGGTCTCTCGACGAAGCCAGCGCCCGTATGGCTGCCAAAGGCCTGCAGGGCGATGAACTCGACCGTCAGGCACTGCATCGGGTGTTTCCGGGCAACCGGCCTTCGACCACCTTGATCTACCCCAAACTGACGCCCTTTGTGTTGGGGCAGATCATTGCGCTCTATGAACATCGGGTGTTCGTCGAAGGCGTTCTTCTGGGCATCAATTCTTTCGATCAATGGGGCGTCGAACTGGGTAAAGAACTTGCCACTTCACTCGGGCCGATCGTGGACGGAGAAGAAAGCGCCGACGACAAGGATGGCTCGACCGCCGCCCTTGTCGCCTATGCCCTGCGCCACCGCAATTGACGTGCTGAAATGCGGCCCGGGCCAATCTCGGGCCGCAATCTTTTTATTGTCAGACAAATAATTGCTTGGCAGGGTTCTTTCCAATGAACCGTCATGATTGATCGCCCTGCCACAGGCCCGCGTATCTCTCAATGTACGGAATGGCCGCCGACAGCGTGGCCTGAACAAGAAAGGGAGTATGTCCATGCTGGGACAGATGATGACGCAGCCCTTGCTGATCTCGTCACTGATTGATCACGCCGAGCGCTACCACGGTCAGACGGAAATCGTGTCGGTTGAAACAGACGGCACCGTAACGCAGACCAATTGGTCCGAAGTGGCACGCAACGCTCGCCGGTTGGGATCGGCATTAACCAAGCTTGGACTGGAACCACAAGACCGCATCGGCACCCTGGCCTGGAACAACCGCCGCCACCTTGAGATCTACTATGCGACTTCGGGCGCCGGTTTCGTGTGTCACACGATCAATCCGCGCCTCTTCCCCGAGCAGCTGACCTACATCATCAACCACGCCCAGGATCGCGTTCTGTTCTTCGACGCCACCTTCATCCCTCTGGTCGCCGCGTTGCAAGAAGGGCTAGGCGAGGTTCATCACTTTGTTTTGATGGGCCCTCGTGATGACGAAGCGGCGGCGCAGATCGACGGGCTGCAATTCTATGTTGAATTGATCCAGACGGGTGATACCGATTTCGCATGGCCGGTCTTGGATGAAAACACTGCCTCCGGCCTGTGTTACACCTCGGGCACGACGGGCCATCCCAAGGGGGTGCTCTATTCGCATCGCTCGACCGTATTGCATGGCTTTGCCTCGAATGCGCGAGACGTCATTGGCTATTCGGCCATGGATGTCGTGATGCCCGTGGTGCCGATGTTCCATGTCAATGCCTGGGGGTCGCCCTATGCCTGTGCCATGTCCGGGTCGCGCATGGTTCTGCCGGGGCCGGGACTGCATGGTGAGGCGCTGGTCAATCTGATTGACAGCTATGGCGTGACGGTCGCGATGGGTGTTCCCACGATCTGGCAGGGCCTTCTGGCCCATGCCGCGCAATCCGGCAGCAAACTCGCCAGCCTTGATCGCACCGTGATCGGAGGTGCCGCTTGCCCACCCTCGATGATCGAAACCTTCCGTGAGGTCTACGACGTCGACACCGTCCACGCGTGGGGCATGAGTGAGATGAGCCCGCTTGGTACAACCAATGTCCCGATTGCCAAACATCGCGACCTACCGATCGAAGAGCAACACCGTCTACGCGAAAGCCAGGGGCGGCCTCCCTACGGGGTTGAGCTGAAGATCGTGGATGACGACGGTAACGATTTGCCCCATGACGGCGAAACTCAGGGCGACCTGATGGTGCGCGGCCCGTGGGTACTGGACAGCTATTTCCAGATGCAGGACGAGGCGCTTTTACAGGATGGCTGGTTCGCCACCGGGGATGTCGCAACACTGGATGCCGACGGCTACATGACGATCCGCGACCGGTCAAAGGACATCATTAAATCGGGAGGCGAATGGATAAGCTCGGTTGAGTTGGAAAACATCGCAGTCGCTCATCCAAAACTCGCCACAGCTGCAGTGGTCGGGGTTTCGCACCCCAAATGGGACGAGCGTCCGATTCTGGTCGCCGTGAAGGCCGAGGGAGAGGAGCCGTCAGAGGAAGAACTGCTGTCCTTCTTTGATGGCAAGATCGCCAAATGGCAAGTGCCGGATAAGGTTGTGTTCATCGACGCTTTGCCGTTGAACGCAACAGGAAAGGTGCTGAAACGGACCCTGCGCACGCAGTTTGCCGACGCGTTGACGGGGTGATTTGGGGGAATTGGCTCCGGCGGTAGGGATCGAACCTACGACCAATTGATTAACAGTCAACTGCTCTACCGCTGAGCTACGCCGGAACGGTTCGCGCCGTATAGCAAGCTGTTTTCATGGCGTCTAGATCATCTTGTGGGATTTTGAGTAAAATTATCAAACAGGCCGCTTCTCCCCGGCACTGATCTCTTCAGACTTCGGTTCAACCCCCGGTTCGTTTGCCGCGAGAACGAATTGCAATTTGCTATCGTCGTTCGAAAAAGGCACAAGAAGTACGCCAAATACGGCACTCGTCGGCATAAAACGCAACAGCCGTTTCGAGACAGTGTTTGTCAGGCTTGAACACTGGCGTCGCGAAGTAGAGCGATGCGACCGATGACTCAAAAACCTCTTCCTAGACCATCGCCCTGGCTTTGACACTCATTTAGCTGCAAAAGAACTCAATGAGTTCAGAACCCAAAGGCCTCTGCGCGTATTTTAGTACGCTTGACCTTGATTTAGTTTTCTTTTGTTTGTCAGCTGCGGAGCGCAGTATCTGGTTCAAATCACTGTCGTTCATGATACTTTTCTTTGGAGGTCAGTTAGATGCATTGCAACAACTTGGAGACCGAATTGAACACAGCTCAGCTCAAGAAACCAGTTCTAACTATGCCTAATGACGTGCAGGAAGTACTGCGCGAGCATTATCAAAAATCTTCTGTCATTCTGGAGTATGGATCCGGGGGATCCACTGTATTGGCAGGGGAATTGGAGAATAAAAAAGTCTTTAGTGTGGAAAGTGATCAATACTGGGCTCAAATGATGCATCGGTGGTTCCAGGAAAATCCTCCTAAGACGAGTACTGAAGTCAATATTTCATGGGTGAACATTGGGAAGACAAAGAAATGGGGTTTCCCGGTAAATACGAAGGAATCGAACCTGTTTCCCAGATACCCATTGTCAATTTGGCAAAGCGATGGGTTTCAGCATCCTGATGTAGTGCTGGTGGACGGACGGTTTCGCGTCGGTTGTGCCCTGGCGACGGCTTTTAACATCAAGCGACCGGTGACACTTTTGTTTGATGACTACCTTCACCGCCCGCGTATGCGCGCTGCCGAAGAGTTTCTTAGGGCTCCGAAGTTTGTCGGTCGGATGGCGATTTTTGACGTAGAGCCTATGGAAATTCCAGTAGATCGGTTGGTTCGTGTGATTCGTTTGTTGACAACCGCCTAGTCGAATCCTTCGACCCCACGTTGTGTGGCTCTGTAGGTGCTATGATTTGTTCATAGGCGTTAGGATAGTGTGGGTTCTACCAAACGGAGGCGGTGGGCTTTATTGTCCGATTAATACCCGAAAAAGCTCTAACCCTATTTGTCTTTTTCTCACCAAGACCTGCGAAGGTTCTACGCAGAGGAAAACTAACCAACTTGCTGAGAAGATTGGCTCCGGCGGTAGGGATCGAACCTACGACCAATTGATTAACAGTCAACTGCTCTACCGCTGAGCTACGCCGGAACTGAGGGGCGTATAACAACCCCGATTTTTGACGTCCAGAGGGGAAGCGCGCGAAATCAGAATTTTTTCTCATGCTCACGAAAGTCGCCGGAAAACCGCATCTGATGCGAGGGCGCCATCGTAGGTGACCTTGGATTTTCCCGTCAAATCAATCAAATGCGCCAGGACGTTACGCTCGGCTGCGGGCAGCAGAGCTTTCGGGGTGTCGGTGTAGATACGCTCGGCCAATTGCCGGGCCGAGCCTTGCCGATCTGCCAGCGCCGCGAGGATTTGCGCTTCTCGTCCTAGCCTATGCTGAATCAACCACTGCAGCCGCTCGGCAGGATTTTCGATCGGCGCGCCGTGACCCGAGTGAAAGACGGACCAGTCGCGTTGTTGCAACCTATGGCAGGCCGCCATGAAATCGGTGAGGTCTCCGTCAGGGGGAGAGACGAGCGAACTGGCCCAACCCATCACGTGATCCGCCGTAAAGCACACATCGCCCCAGGCCAGCGCAATATGATTGCCCAGATGGCCGGGGGTGTGAATGACCTCAAGCTGCCAGTCGTCACCTGTGATGCGTTCTCCGTCCGCCAATTCGATATCTGGCCGGAATGCGGTGTCGATGCCTTCTCCGCCTTGCACCATGCCACTCTTGGCGAGGTCGGACATGACCGGACTGCGCCCGGCCTCGGGTCCTCCGAAGGCCAGAATTGGTGCACCCGTGCGGGCCGCGAGCGGGGCAGCCAGAGGCGAATGATCCAGATGGGTGTGAGTCACGAGGATTTGGCTGATTCTCTGATCAGGTGTCAGCGCGTCCAGAATCGCCTCCAGATGCGCGTCGCTCAGTGGTCCGGGATCGATCACCGCCAGATCCCGCGTCCCCAGAAGATAGGTGTTTGTGCCCCGATACGTCATCGGCGAAGGATTCGGAGCCAGGATGCGCCGTAAACCCGGGTGCAACTCCTGCGCCACGCCAGCCGGCGGGTTGAATTCGTCAGGTGCCTGCATTCTGTCCTCTTTCTCTTGTCCGGGCAGCCCGCTAGGTTTAGCGCATGTCCACGCAATGGCTCAAACCCTATATGCCGCGCGGCCTGTATGTCCGGGCCGCGCTGATTCTCGTCCTGCCGGTGGTGGCCTTGCTGCTGGTGGTGGGCATTGCGTTCCTGCAAAAGCATCTGGAGGACGTGACCGCGCAAATGACGCAAGCTGCCGCGCGTGAGGTCCGACTGATCACTCAGACGATGGCTGAGTCTGAGACCCGGCAACAGGCGTTGGCCGCTGTGCGTCCTGATCTGAGCGCTCTGTCGATGAAGATGCAGTTCCTCGATGCGGATGAGATGCCAGAAATCGGCCGGCGAAGATGGTACGATTTTATTGCGCCACAGGTTGAGGCAGATCTCATTGCAGAATTGCCTGACCTTGAAGCGGTTGCCCTGCCTAGTGGGCAAGAGGCGCGCCTCTATATGCCCACCCATCTGGGCCTGTTGCAGTTGACCTTTGATCGACGGCGTCTGTCCCCCGCGGCGCCGCATCAGTTGATTGTGACGATGGTTTTCTTTGCCATCATCATGACCTCGATCTCGTTTCTATACATGCGCAACCAACTGCGACCCATTACGCGGCTTGCGGATGCTGCACAGGCTTTTGGTCGCGGACGGGTGGTGCCGTATTCCCCCGGCGGCGCGGTCGAGGTTCGGGCCGCGGGCAACGCTTTTCTCGACATGCGGGCGCGGATTGAGCGGCAGATGGAGCAGCGGACAATGATGCTATCGGGTGTCAGCCATGACCTGCGTACTCCGCTGACACGGCTTAAACTGGGCCTGTCTATGCTGCCCGAAGAAGAGGCTGCGCCGTTGCAGCAGGACGTAACCGAGATGCAATCGCTTCTGGATGCGTTCCTCGACTTTTCCCGCGGTGCTGCCGAAGGTGCTCCCGAAGAGGTCGATCCCGAAGCTTTGCTGACGCAGATCGTCAGCGATGCAAGACGGGCTGGCCATAAGGCGGAACTGGTTACCGTCGACGGGCAGGGGACAGCGATGTTGCGACCATCAGCCATGCGCCGGGCGGTCGAGAACCTGATCGGTAATGCCGTGCGGTATGGCAGCAAGGCGGATGTCAGCCTGACGCTGACGCCCAAATCTCTACGCATCCGGGTCGAGGATGATGGGCCAGGTATCCCGCCCGAACAGCGGACCGAGGCCGTTAAGCCTTTTTCCCGGCTGGACCCTGCACGCAATCAGAACCAAGGCAGCGGTGTTGGTCTGGGCCTTGCCATCGTGGCCGACATCGCCCGTGCCCATGGCGGCGTCTTGCGCCTTGGCAAAAGCGAGAGATTAGGCGGGCTGTGTGCCGACATCATTGTAGGGCGCTAGAGGCGCGGCGTTCTTATGAAAACAGCGGAATTTGGTAGGCCCGGCAGGACTTGAACCCGCAACCAAAGCGTTATGAGCGCTCTGCTCTAACCAATTGAGCTACAGGCCCGCCTGAGCGCTTTGAGTACCACGGTGAACGCCCGCGTCAAGCCTGACCGTTGCATCAAAGCGCACAATCGACTAACTCGCCCGCAAACCATTCATGAAGGATAGGCCATGACAGCGGGCAAGAACGGAATCACCTACGCCGACGCGGGTGTGGATATTGATGCAGGCAACGCTCTGGTCGACCGCATCAAGCCTGCTGCAAAACGCACCAATCGCCCCGGTGTCATGAGCGGTCTGGGCGGGTTCGGCGCGCTGTTCGACCTCAAGGCCGCTGGCTATGAAGATCCGATTCTGGTGGGGGCCACCGACGGTGTCGGCACCAAGCTGCGGATCGCGATTGATACTGGTGTTGTGGATGGCGTTGGCATTGATCTTGTGGCCATGTGCGTCAACGACCTGATCTGCCAGGGCGCTGAGCCATTGTTCTTTCTCGATTATTTCGCCACTGGCAAGCTGGACACCGATACTGCCGCGCGGATCATCGAAGGGATTGCCGAAGGCTGTGCGCAGTCGGGATGCGCCTTGATCGGTGGCGAAACTGCCGAGATGCCGGGCATGTATCCCGATGGCGATTTCGATCTGGCCGGGTTCTCGGTCGGCGCGATGGAGCGCGGTGCCGATCTGCCCGACGGCGTAGCGGCGGGCGACGTTCTGTTGGGATTAGCCTCCAACGGGGTGCATTCCAATGGCTACTCTCTGGTGCGCAAACTGGTCGAGATTTCCGGGCTGGGCTGGGAGGCCGACTCGCCCTTTAGCGACGGCACGTTGGGCGAGTCGCTGCTGACGCCGACGCGGCTTTATGTAAAGCCTGCACTGGCCGCGATCCGCGCCGGGGGTGTGCATGCGCTGGCTCATATCACCGGCGGCGGTCTGACCGAAAACCTGCCGCGTGTTCTGCCCGAAGGGCTGGGCGCGCAGATCGATCTGGACGCATGGGATTTGCCGCCTGTCTTCGGTTGGATGGCCGAAACTGGCGGGACTGCCGAAGCTGAGATGTTGAAGACTTTCAACTGCGGCATCGGCATGATCGTGGTCTGCGCCGAAGATCAGGCCGACGCGCTGACTGCTTTGCTGACTGAGGCGGGTGAGACCGTGTCGCGCATCGGCACCGTGACTGACAAGGCTGGCGTGGCCTATTCGGGCAAACTGCTGTGAGCCACAAGCGCGTCGCGATCCTGATTTCCGGCGGCGGGTCAAACATGGTTTCTCTGGTCGACAGCATGACCGGAGATCACCCTGCGCGCCCATGTCTGGTTCTGTCTAACGACGCGCAGGCCGGTGGTCTGGCAAAGGCGCGGGATCGCGGGATAGAAACGGCTGTGGTTGATCACCGCCCTTTTAATGGGGATCGAGCGGCGTTTGAGGCGGAGTTACTGAAGCCGCTTGAGGCCGCGCAACCCGATATTGTATGTCTGGCCGGGTTCATGCGGGTCCTGACCGGCGATTTCGTCTCGCGCTTTCAGGGGCGGATGCTGAACATTCACCCCTCGTTGCTGCCGAAATACAAAGGCCTGCACACCCATGCCCGCGCGATCGAAGCCGGTGACGCCGAACACGGCTGCACCGTGCATGAGGTCACCGCGGCGCTGGATGATGGCCCAATTCTGGGGCAGGCGCGGGTCGCCATTGAACCCGAGGACACCCCCGACAGCCTGGCCGCCAAAGTGTTGGTTTTTGAGCATCAGCTCTACCCGCCGGTGCTGCGGCGGTATGCGGAAGGCAACAGGTCCGTTCTTATGCTGCCCTGATCGTCCTTGGGTGATTTACACCCGGCGGAAATTCGTCCTATGGTCGCCGATAACGCTCGGGACGGTAGAAAAACGGGCAGTCACACAAAGAACAAGAATAGTACGGCGCATGAGAACTCTGACAACGACGCAAGAGCTGGCTGATTTCTGCTGGGCTGCTGCTGCCTTTCCCTATGTCACTGTAGATACAGAATTTCTGCGCGAGCGGACCTACTATTCAAAACTATGTCTGGTGCAATTGGCCGTCCCCTCCGAGGAAGAAGACAGTGCCGTTCTGGTTGACCCACTGGCCGAAGGTATCTCGCTTGAGCCGCTCTATGAGCTGTTCCGGAATGAGAGCGTGGTCAAGGTGTTCCACGCCGCACGTCAGGACCTTGAGATCTTCTGGGTCGATGCGCATGTATTCCCGACCCCGCTGTTTGACACGCAGGTTGCCGCGATGGTCTGCGGCTTTGGTGAACAGGTCGGCTATGAGACGCTGGTGCGCAAGATCTGCAAGCAGGGGGTGGATAAAACCTCGCGCTTTACCGACTGGTCGCGGCGTCCTCTGACAGATGCGCAAAAGACCTATGCGCTGGCCGATGTGACCCATCTGCGCAAGATTTACGAACATCTCGCGGCCGAGCTTGAGAAAACCAAGCGCAGCCATTGGGTGTCCGAGGAACTACGCATCCTGACCCAGCCCGGCACTTATGACATCCGGCCCGAGGATGCTTGGAAGCGTGTTAAAACGCGGACGAACTCGGCCAAGTTTCTGGCGGTTGTGCGGGAGTTGGCGCAGTTCCGCGAAACTCACGCACAGGACAACAACATCCCGCGCAACCGCGTGTTCAAAGATGACGCGCTGATCGAACTGGCCTCAACTAAACCCAAAACGCCATCGGACCTTGGCGGCTCGCGCCTACTGCTGCGAGAGGCGCGCAAAGGGGCAATTGCGGAAGGCATTCTGGCGGCCGTTAAAAAGGGTGTGAACTGCCCACTCGAACAGCTGCCCAAGGTCGACACGAGCCGCGACAAACTGAAGGTGAACCCAGCGCTGGCTGATCTGTTGCGGGTGCTGCTGAAATCGAAAACCGAAAGCTCGGGCGTGGCGGCAAAGCTGATCGCCACCAGCGCCGAACTGGACCAGATCGCAGCGGGCGAGCGCGGCCTTCCCTCAATGACCGGCTGGAGGTTCGAGGTGTTCGGTGAGGATGCTCTGAAGCTGTGCGAAGGCAAGATCGCACTGGCTGCAATGGGGCAAAACGTGAAGGTCGTGCCCCTCTGATCGCTTAGCGGCGACGCGATTCCAAGGCGTTTTGCTGCCCAACCACGCGGACCAGACGGATGCCTTCTAGCTCTTGCCGGGAGACGTTGATGGCGTCGGAGACCATGCGCGAACGCTCTGTACCCTGCGCAGTCTGCGCCTTGGGGTAATTCACTAGGAAGGTGAACTCCATCACGGCGTTCTTCTGGTTTTCCTCCGAATTCACGGGCACCAGACGGGCGTTGAACGCGCCTTGGCGTTGCGCCGTGCCCGAAGAATAGACAATCGCTCCGGTCGGTGTTGCGTCGATCCGCAGTTCGTCAATTTTTGCAATTGGAACACTGGTGTCTTCTTCTATGGGACGGTCAAAAAGGCCGATGCCATCGCTTTGTCTTGGCACCAGCGCATAGGCCTCGTCTACCGGGGCTGTTTCGACTGGGGCGGGCTGGCTGGATCCGAACCAGTTCGACGGGTTCGCTCGAGAATTGCGCCAGCTGTTGCAGGCAGACAGGGTCAACGCGGCGATGATAAGAAGAGACAGTGATTTTTGCATGGACCCACGGCTTTAACAGTCATTCACGCAATGGGTTAGCGCAATTTCCTTGCCTTGAAAAGCCACGGCGAGGGCTGGACAGGTGGCTATCGTCGGCATAGGTCACAATTGTGAATGAAACAGAAGGACCGCCGCGCCATGGCAACGCCCGCCTTTGAAGAAATTGTCGAAGACTTCGAGTTCCTCGAAGATTGGGAGGACCGCTATCGCCATGTGATCGAGCAGGGCAAAGCGATGGAGCCGCTGGACGATGCGCTCAAAGTTCCAGCCACCAAAGTGGACGGTTGCGCCAGCCAGGTGTGGCTGCACCCTATGATCGATGGCGGCGTGTTTCGTTTCGATGGGGATAGCGATGCGCTGATCGTTCGTGGTCTGATTGCGGTTTTACGTCTTCTTTACAACGGCTTGCCGGTTGCTGAGGTGATCAAGGTCGACGCCGGCGGAGAGTTGGCGCGGCTGGGCCTGAATGACCACTTGTCCGCTCAGCGGTCGAACGGTCTGAGGGCGATGATCGAACGCATCCGCGAAGTCGCGCAGGAAAAAGCGTAGCGTCAGCGCGTTCTAGTCGCCCAATCGGTTAGCGTGGTTTCCAGATCGCCATAGCCGGTCAAGCGGCGCTCAAAATCCAGTCCCATACGCTCGGCACATTCCTGCGCGCGCGCCGTTAGCGCGGGATCATCCGTTTGGGCCTGATAGACCAGTTTGGTGTAGTTCCCGAAATACATGTCTCGCAGCTGGGGATGGCGATCCAAACCCAGCGGTTTCCAGACAAATGCGTCGAACTGCCGGGCCAGAAAATCGGTAAGGTAAAAGGCGGTTGTCTCGTCCTCGCCCTGTGCGGCAAAGGCTTCATTCCCTTCGAAGAACGAATAGCAATGCGGGCCCTTGACCATCTCGACACCAAGCCGGTCGCAGGCCTGCTGTAGCAGGCCACCGGTGCCGCAATCCGCGTAGACGACGAAGACCTGATCATACTGCTCACGATGCTTGGCAATCGCATCTTCAACGGCCTGAGTGATCTTCTCAGGGTGGACATGAAGGATCGCGGGTAGGCAGGTCAGGTCCATATGGTCCCAGCCGTTGCGGTTCTTGAGGTCCAGAATCTCGCGCGCCAAGGCCCCGCAGGCCAGCAAAAGGATACGCCCCTTGCCGGTTTCGTCATATCCATCGGTCGTTAGACGGGCGTCATCGGGATGCTGGTTCTGTGACATTCCGGAGTCCTCTGGCTGGCTGGTCCGGGTGATTTTGCCCGAAAACGCGGCTTGAAACAAAAAGGCCGCCCGAAATCGAGCGGCCCTTTCAGAACAGAAACGGTGTTCTTATCCCGCCAGCTGGTTGTGCTTGCGCGAGACGAAGTCCTTAGCGGTCTCAACAGCCACAGCCGCGTCACGGCAATATGCGTCAGCGCCGATGGCTTTGCCGAACTCTTCGTTCAGCGGTGCGCCGCCGACCAGAACGATGTAGTCATCGCGAACGCCTTGCTCGACCAGCGTGTCGATCACAACCTTCATGTAAGGCATGGTCGTGGTCAGCAGGGCCGACATGCCCAGGATGTCGGGCTGTTCGTTTTCCAGCGCTTCCAGGTAGTTCTCGACCGGGTTGTTGATGCCGATGTCTACAACTTCGAAGCCAGCGCCTTCCATCATCATCGAAACAAGGTTCTTGCCGATGTCGTGGATGTCGCCCTTCACGGTGCCGATGACCATCTTGCCCACGCGCGGTGCGCCTGTTTCAGCCAGCAGAGGCTTCAGGATCGCCATACCGCCCTTCATGGCGTTGGCGGCCAGCAGAACCTCGGGCACGAACAGGATACCGTCGCGGAAGTCGTGGCCAACCACGGTCATGCCGCCGACCAGAGCTTTGGTCAGGATGTCGTAGGGGGTCCAGCCGCGCTCGAGAAGGATGTTGGTGCCTTCTTCGATCTCTTCTTTCAAGCCGTCGTAGAGATCGTCGAACATCTGTTCAACAAGCTCTTCGTCGTTCAGTTCGGACAGGATGATGTCTTCTTCGTCGGACATGGGGTGTTTTCCTGAGCTGTGCGGACCCTTGGTCCGGGGTGGCATTTTTTTCGTTTTGGCCAAAACGTCGCAGATTTACTGTGACGATTGCGACCTCGGCGGTTTCGGGACCGACGTTTATGTCAAAAATCGGCATCGGGCGACAGAATAATATGCATGATCATCCTGTGTCTGGCTCAGGTTAGCTAAAACAGGGGGTGGTTGCCTCGCGTTCAGTATTCGCTTACCTATAGTATGAGAACGTATGGTGAACAAATGCAACCTCAAACCAATATCCGCGCTCGGGGGACCGCATCCAACGACGCGGGTCGCTTTGAAAAACTTGCCACGGTCCAAACGGATGACGGCTGGGACATCGAAGAAGACCAACCGCTTCTGAGGACCGAGGTCCGGGACGAGGTGGCGCGCAGTGTGATCACCTATAATCGCTCTCCCGACCTGCCGTTCGACCGCTCGATCAACCCGTATCGGGGGTGCGAACATGGCTGCGTTTATTGCTTTGCGCGGCCCAGTCATGCCTACCTTGGACTGTCGGCAGGGCTGGATTTTGAGACCCGTTTGACCGCGCGTGGCAATGCAGCCGAGGTACTGCGCAAGGAATTGTCCGCACGGTCCTACAAAGTCGCGCCGATTGCCTTGGGCACCAACACCGACCCTTATCAACCCGTTGAAAAAGAACGCGGGATCACGCGGGCCTGTCTTGAGGTTCTGAGGGATTTCAACCACCCCGTAGCGATCGTGACCAAAGGGACCCTGATCGAGAGGGATCTGGATATTCTTGCCCCCATGGCCGCGCAGGGTCTAGTTCGGGTCGGGATATCCCTAACAACCTTGGACGCGGGCCTCTCTCGCCGGATGGAGCCGCGCGCGCCGTCTCCCAAACGGCGGCTGGAGGTCATTCGACGTCTCACCGGGGCAGGGGTGCCGGTGCGGGTAATGACCTCGCCCGTTGTGCTCGGGCTAACCGATCATGAACTGGAGGCTCTGCTGGAGGCCGGGCATGAGGCCGGTGCCGACACCGCGAGCTGGATCATGTTGCGCCTACCCCGAGAGGTTTCGGTGCTGTGGCAGGACTGGCTGGCCGAACATGAACCCGCGCGGGCCGAAAAGGTCATGACGCGGCTGCGCGAGATGCATGGAGGTCGCGACTATGACCCGCGCTGGGGTCACCGGATGCGGGGAGAAGGCGAGTATGCCGAATTGATCTCAAAGCGCTTCAAGGTAGCCGTTAAACGTTTGGGCCTGAAGGTGAAGTCCGACGAACTGCGTCGCGATCTTTTCGCAAAACCTGCGCAGCCGGGCGATCAGATGAGCCTGTTTTAGGTCGCGCGTCAGAAACTGATACCGATCCCGGCTGTGAACCCGTTGACCGTGTCGCTGCCATAGTAGCGGACCATGATCCGTGTGGTACTCACCCATGGCACCCAGGTGTCGGACAGATCAACCTCGATCCCGCCGCCGACGCGGGCCAGCCAATCTGTGCCCAGAACAATCGACTGATCCCCGGCCAGGTAAGAGATAGACAGATCCCCGACCCAACGTACCGGTCGGCCAAACATCCGACCGCCTGTCGGAAACCGGTACCGTGACCAAAGCACTGCATTTGCAGCCGTCGATTGCACGAGGAGGTCTTCGTCGTCACCAATGGGCCAGTATTCGATATGCGTGTAGCGAAGGCTCATCTCGAACTCTCGGTCATTGGTCAGAGGGCGTGCGTAATCCAGCGTCAGCGAACCGCCCGCACCTCCGGCCCAGAGACCGCCGCTTTCGAGGAAATCAGCTTCTATGCCAAGCCGCTCGGCGATCACTTGAGCGGCGACTGACGTGTCAGATTGGGTGCGCCCGATCGAGATATGCGCCATGGGCGTCAGTTTCCATCGCTCTCCCAAGTCAAATTGGTAGCCGATACCGCCTGTTACAGCGGCGCTTGTCCATTTGAGTGGCAACGTGGTGGTCTCGCCGGAGCCAGAGAAGAACAGGACCGGGTCATAGCGCGCATAGCCGATATAGCCTTCAAGGTAGATGGGTACGCCTTCGCTCAGCCGAAAGCCCCCGCCCAATTGCGCGGATTTGAAGTCGTACTCGCGGTTTCCCGTGTTCGATTGCAGCGAGATCGCACTGGCTGAGTCATCAGGGATGCCAGCAAGGCCTAAAATCGCCAGAGAACCCGCCGCGTTTTCGCGCTGGACCTGTTTGAAAATGTCCTCAAGAATCCCTTGCGCCAAGCCAGACGCCGGAAAGGCAAAGAACGCCAGAAAGGCTATTTGAAGGAACCGACATACCATCGCAACACAGGGTTTCTACAATTTCACGAGACCATATCCATGGTCTTAGGCTGAGAGAAGCAGGTGCAAAAACCGACGGGGCAAGTGACGCAGCGCTACAACAACTCAGGATCAAAAAAGGCCCCGGAGAACGTCCGGAGCCTTGGTTCTGTTTGGTTTGACGCGCGGTTCAGCGCTTTTCGATATCCACGTAGTCGCGGAGTGTTTCGCCTAGATACAGCTGACGCGGGCGGCCAATCTTGTTCTGAGGATCGGCGATCATCTCTTTCCACTGGCTAACCCAGCCAACAGTGCGCGACAGGGCGAAGATCGGTGTGAACATCGAGGTTGGGAAGCCCATCGCCTCGAGGATGATGCCCGAATAGAAGTCCACGTTCGGGAACAGCTTTTTCTCGGCGAAATACGGATCTTCCAGCGCCTGTTTTTCCAGCGCTTTTGCGACCTGAAGCTTGGGGTTGTTTTCGACACCCAGCAGATCCAACACTTCATCCGCCGATTGCTTCATGACCTTCGCACGCGGATCGAAGTTTTTGTAAACCCGGTGACCGAAGCCCATCAGGCGGAACGGATCGTTCTTGTCCTTGGCGCGGGCTATGTATTCGGGGATACGATCGACGGTGCCGATCTCTTCCAGCATCTCAAGGCAAGCCTGGTTCGCACCACCATGCGCCGGACCCCAGAGGCAGGCGATACCGGCGGCGATACAGGCAAACGGGTTCGCACCCGAAGACGATGCCAGACGCACGGTCGAGGTCGAGGCGTTCTGTTCGTGATCCGCGTGCAAGGTAAAGATGCGATCCATCGCACGGCTGAGGATCGGGTTCACCTCATACTCTTCGGCCGGAACGCTGAAGCACATGCGCAGGAAGTTCGACGCATAGTCCAGATCGTTGCGCGGATACACGAAGGGCTGACCTGTGTGGTATTTGTAGGCCCAGGCCGCAATCGTCGGCATCTTGGCGATCAGGCGGTGCGAGGCGACCTCACGCTGATGCGGGTCCGAGATGTCGGTCGAATCGTGATAGAAGGCCGACATCGCGCCGACAACACCGACCATGATGGCCATCGGGTGCGCGTCGCGACGGAAGCCGCGGTAGAAATATTGCATCTGCTCGTGCAGCATGGTGTGACGCGTGATCGTGGATTCGAATGTTTCGAGATCGTTCGCGCCCGGCAGTTCTCCGTAAAGAAGCAGGTAGCAGACTTCGAGGAAGTGGGATTTCTCGGCCAGCTGATCAATCGGATAGCCGCGGTGCAGCAGCTCACCTTTGTCGCCGTCGATATAGGTGATGGTGCTGTCGCAGCTGGCAGTCGAAGTAAAGCCGGGATCGTAGGTGAACACACCTGCCTGACCGTAAAGCTTGCGAATATCGACAACATCAGGCCCGGCAGTTGGAGAGTGAACGGGCAACTCATACTCTTTGCCATGGACGGTCAGAGTTGCTGTCTTATTGCTATCAGTCATGGTTGTCCCTTCTTCATTTGTGCGCAGGTCAGTTCATTGCCCTGACCTGCGGGCAATGGCTGCGCGCGGGCGCGCAGCCCGGGTGTGTTAGCGGTGCAGCGTTACCCGAATATGAAGATTGGGTTTAATCCGCTGCTTCAGAAAGCCGCGCCAGGGTTTCATCGCGCCCCAGCACAAGCATCATGTCAAAAACCGAAGGAGTGACTGCCCGACCCGCCAATGCCGCCCGAAGCGGGCCTGCCAGCTTACCGAACTTGACCTCCTTTGCTTCTGCAAAGGAATTCAGAGCCTCCTCCAGCTCGTTCCGGGACCAGCTAGCATTTTGCAGCTGCGGCGTCAATTCACTCAGTATACCATCGGATACAGATGACAGCGCCTTTTGGGCTTTCTCATCGCACTCGATGGGGCGCGAGGTCAGTACAAAATACGCTTTTTCAAGCAGTTCCGGGAAAGTCCGAGCGCGGTCCTTGAGACAATACATCGCGCTTTCCAGATCACTGGATTGTGTTTCTGAGAGAGGTGGCAGGTCGGCCGCCGCCAAGTAGGCTTCGATTTCACGCCGCAGCGCAGCATCATCTGAGATCGCAATATGCTGGCCGCACAGGTTCTCGAGCTTTTTCAGATCGAACCGCGCCGGGCTTTTGCCGATTCCGCCCAGATCGAACCATTCTTTGGCCTGTTCATCGGTAAAGAACTCGTCGTCGCCGTGGCTCCAGCCGAGCCGGGCCAGATAGTTGCGCATCCCTGCGGCGGGGTAGCCCATCGCCTGATATTCCTGCGCGCCGAGGGCCCCGTGACGTTTCGACAGCTTCTTGCCGTCGGGCCCGTGTATCAGTGGGATATGGGCCCAGACCGGAACATCCCAGCCCATCGCCTCGTAGATCATCATCTGGCGCGCAGCGTTGTTCAGGTGATCGTCACCCCGGATCACATGGGTCACCCCCATGTCGTGGTCATCCACCACAACCGCGAGCATATAGACCGGTGTCCCATCCGAGCGCAGCAGAATCATGTCGTCCAACTGGTCGTTCCGGATGGTAACGTCACCCTGCACTTGGTCACGGATCACGGTGGCACCGTCTTGCGGGGCCTTGATGCGGATCACGAAGGGCATATCCGGATGCGTGGCCGGATCAGCATCGCGCCACGGGCTGCGGAACAGGGTCGATTTACCCTCGGCCCGCGCCTGCTCACGAAAGGCCGCGATTTCGTCCTGAGTCGAGAAACATTTGTAGGCTTTGCCTTCGGCCAGAAGCTGATGCGCCACCTCGGCGTGGCGCGCAGCCCCTTCGAACTGGCTGATGACATCTCCGTCATGATCCAGACCTAGCCACTCCATCCCTTGCAGGATGGCCGCCGTGGCCTCAGGGGTCGAACGTTCGCGGTCCGTGTCCTCAATCCGCAACAGGAACTTACCGCCGCGTCCACGCGCATAGAGCCAGTTGAACAGCGCAGTGCGCGCGCCGCCAATGTGAAGAAAACCGGTAGGCGAAGGGGCGAAACGGGTGACGACCTGATCGGACATTGTGTTGATTAACCTTTTGGTAACCGCGATGGGCTTAGCTTGGCGCCTGTCTAACGAGCCTCAAGGACGGGGGCAACCATGCGCGTTCTCGCACAGATCCGGTTGGCGCTGCTGAACCAGATCGGGTTTTTGTTTCCGTGGTCTCCGGTGTGTTTGGCCCTTGGGATCGGTCTCTATTTCGGATTGCGGTTCGAACCTGAGGGGCCTTTGTACCTGGGTTTGGCCGTCGCAGGTTTGGCTTTGATCGGCTTGGGTCGTGTGTTGCCCGCCGGATGGGGCGCGTTGGCAATCGGGGGGGCGCTGGTGGCGGCTGGCTTTCTGCTGGCAGGTGCCCGCGCCCACATGGTGGCGGAACCGGTTCTGTCGTGGCGATACTATGGCCCTGTCGAGGGGAGGGTCGTTGCCATGGACCGCTCCGCCTCGGATGCGCTGCGATTGACGTTGGATCAGGTGCGGGTAGGGGACGTGCCAGAGCACCGACGTCCGCAGCGCATCCGTCTTTCCGTTCATTCCCAGGTCGGGCCCATCGCGCCGGGACAACGGATCATGACCACGGCGCATCTGTCCCCGCCGCAAGGCCCTGTCGAGCCCGGAGGGTTCGATTTCCGTCGTCACGCCTGGTTTCAGGGACTGGGTGCCGTTGGGTACACCCGGGTACCGGTGATGACCATCGCGCCGCCGCAGGACGCGGTGAAGGGCGTTCGGGTCACGGCCATTCGCATGGCAATCTCAGACCACGTGCGGGCCCATCTTCCGGGTGAGGTCGGCGGGTTCGCAGCCGCTGTTACAACAGGCGACCGCAGCGGCATGGGGCAGGACACGCTCGATGCGCTGCGCGCGTCAAATCTAGCGCATCTGTTGGCGATATCGGGCCTGCATATGGGGCTTCTGACCGGGTTTGTCTTCATGGTCTGCCGCGTTGGATTGTCTGCAATCCCCGCGCTGGCCCTCCGTGTACCCGTCCGCAAACTCGCCGCTGGATGTGCGTTGTTGGCCGCCGTTATTTACCTGATGCTGTCCGGCGGCAATGTCGCGACCGAACGGGCCTTTGTCATGGTCAGCGTCATGTTCGGAGCAGTTCTGATCGACCGGCGCGCCATTTCGCTGAGGGCCGTCGCGGTGGCTGCATTGATCGTGTTGACCCTTCGCCCCGAAACCCTGCTCAGCCCCGGCTTTCAAATGTCTTTCGCGGCGACCACCGCTCTGGTCGCTGTGTTCGGAGCGCTGCGTGATTTTGGGCCGATGCCGGGGCCGAAATGGTCCAAAGCCGCTATTGGCCTTCTGATGTCCTCTGCCATCGCGGGCCTTGCAACCGCACCTATCGGAGCTGCGCATTTCAATACGATGTCGCATTACGGCCTGCTGGCCAATCTGCTTTCCGTGCCGGTCATGGGGTTCATCGTCGTGCCCGCAGCCGTTGTCTCGGCGCTGTTGGCACCTTTCGGGCTGGAGTGGATCGCGCTTGAGGTCATGGGGCTTGGACTGCGTTGGATATTAATGATCGCGAACTGGGTGTCCGGGTTGGACGGATCTCAGGGCTATGTGGTCGGCCCGCCATGGTTTGTTCTGCCCATGATCGCGTTAGGGGCGCTTTGGCTGGCTTTGTGGCAGGGCCGTGCGCGATGGGTCGGGGTGGCTCCGGTGGTCGTGGCTTTCGCGCTTTGGACCTCGGACAGTCGGCCTGAGGTTCTGATCGCCGAATCCGGTGGGCTGGTCGGCGTCTTGACCAGAGAGGGCCGCGCGCTCAGCAAAGAAAAGGGCAGTGGATTCGTGGCCACGGTCTGGCTTGAGAATGACGGAGACGGTCTGACGCAAGGGCAGGCGGCCAGTCGATGGCCTGGCAATGCGGATCGGGTTCAAAGGATCGCTCTAACCGGGGCCGAGGTGATCCACCTCACCGGCAAACGCGCGGCGCTTGAGTTTGACGAATGCAAAACCGGTCAGATCATTGTGTCTTCGGTCGATCTGAAACTTAGTGGAGGTTGCACCATCTTCGACCCGGACCGGCTGTATGAAACCGGAAGCCTGTCAATTTCAGGCGGGAAAATGACCTCAAGCGCCGACATATCCGGCAACCGGCTGTGGTCCCCGAAAGCCACGGGGACCCGCGCGAAAACGGACAATCAGTAGGTCCGGATCAACCCGACCAGACGGCCCTGAACCTTGACCTTTTCCTGCGGTAGAACGCGGGTTTCATAGGCGGGGTTCGCGGCCTCCAGCGCAATGGCTTTGCCACGGCGGAAGAACCGTTTCAGCGTCGCCTCCTGATCCTCGACGAGAGCAACAACGATATCGCCATTGTCTGCGGTTGAGGTTTCGCGGATCACCACAACATCGCCGTCGTTGATCCCGGCGTCGATCATCGAATCTCCGCGGACCTCAAGCGCGTAATGCGACCCTTGACCCGAGACCATCGGGCCGGGCACCGCCACGCGGTGTGAGACATGGCTGATCGCCTCGATCGGCACACCGGCTGCGATCCGGCCCATAACCGGCAGTTCCATCGCGTCGACCGAAACCGGCTCGAAATTGGCAGGGCGCGGGCCTTCGGGCTTGTCGCCCTCGATCACGCGGGGGGTGAAGCCCGCCGTGGGCTCTCCGCCTAAGCTCTCTGGAAGTTTGACAATCTCAATCGCGCGGGCGCGGTGCGCCAGACGCCGGATAAAGCCGCGTTCTTCAAGCGCTGTGATCAGTCGGTGGATGCCGGATTTGGATCGAAGGTCCAACGCCGCCTTCATTTCGTCAAAGCTGGGCGGAACGCCGTCTGCTTGTACGCGTTTGTGGATGAATTCCAGCAAATCCAGCTGCTTCTTGGTCAGCATCGCTCATACCTCGTCGCTTATGCGTTTGCATTTGTTCTACGCATGTTCACGTTTTGTGTCAACGATTTTGAGGATGTTCTACAGCGGCAGGTACTGAACTTTGGCCCCTACGGGCAAGGCCGGATCCTGAGGCGGGCGCATCAGCAGAGCATTGGCGTCGGCCAGAACGCTCAGCAAAGAACTGTCCTGATCCGCGCAGGCCCGAATGCCGTTTTCATCGAAAACAGCGCGCATGTAGTGTTCACGCGGACCATTGGCTGCAAGCGGTTCCGTCAATACGGTCGTTTTGAACGGGTTGAGAATGGCCTCCAGCCCCAGCATCCGCCGTACCAGAGGAACAAGGAACAAATAGCCGCAAACCATTGCGCTCACAGGGTTTCCAGGCAGTCCGACCATCGCTGCATCCCCCATGCGACCCGCCATCAGAGGTTTTCCGGGTCGCATACGGATTTTGTAGAAGGACCTATCCATGCCCAACGCCTCGGAGACGTCAGAAACAAGATCATAGTCGCCGACAGAGGCGCCTCCGATCGTGACCACCAGATCCGCACCTTTGGCCAGCCCAAAGGCGGTTTCCAGCGACGATGCGGTATCCCGCGCGATGGGGAGGATGCGAACATGCGCGCCCTCACGCTCCAACAGCGCCTTCAGGCCGAACGTATTGGACGCGATGATCTGATCCGGACCCGGAACCTCTCCGGGCATCACCAACTCATCCCCGGTCGAGATCAACGCGATCTGAGGTTTCCGCGTCACGGGGACCTGAGGGATATTCATCGCCGCCATAAGCGCCATATCCTCGGGGCGGATCACGCGCGGGGCGGTGATTGTGGTGCCCTTTGTGAAGTCAATGCCCGCCGGTCGGATGTTGGTCTTTTGGCCGGGATCGTCGCTGATGGTGATCAGGTCGCCCTTACGATCAACATCTTCCTGAATCACAACGAAATCAGCACCTTCCGGCACCGGCGCGCCGGTGAATATCCGCACGGCCTGACCCGGACCCACCACGCCGTCAAAGCGGTTTCCGGCTGCCGATTCACCCACCAGTTTGAACATGGCGTGCAATTCGACCTCGGCCGCTTTGACTGCATAGCCATCCATGGATGAGGCCGCGAAAGGCGGTTGATCGCGCGTTGCGCTCACGTCCTGCGACAGGACACGACCTGCGGCCTCGGCCAGAAGGACGGTTTCTACGGGAAGGGTCTCAACCAGATCAAAAAGCAGGGCGCGGGCGTCTTCGACAGTGATCATGTCGCTTCGTAACGCCCTGATTTACCGCCGTCTTTCAACAACAAGCGAATGCCGCCGATCTCCATCGCTTTGTCGACCGCCTTGGTCATGTCATAGACCGTCAGCGCCGCTGTCGAGACGGCGGTCAGGGCCTCCATCTCAACGCCTGTCTGGCCCGAGGTCTTGACGGTCGCCTCAATCTGAACGCCGGGCAGGTCGGGATCAAGCGTCAACTCGACCGCGACCTTGGTCACCGGCAGAGGGTGGCAAAGCGGGATCAGGTCCGGAGTTTTCTTGGCCCCAATGATTCCCGCAAGCCGTGCGATACCCAGTACGTCACCTTTCTTGGCGCGACCTTCTGAAATTAAATCAAAGGTTTCTCGGGCCATCTTGATGTGGCCGGCGGCCACGGCCACGCGGTCGGTCACCTCTTTCTCCGAGACATCGACCATATGAGCCTGTCCCTGCGCATCAAAATGGGTGAGAGGCATCACATCACCCCGGGTATCAGCGGGTTGGAGAGGATGTGGCGGGTGGCCGAGGTAACGTCATCCTGCCGCATCAGGCTTTCACCGATCAGAAAGCAGCGCGCGCCGTAACGAGCGATATCCGCCAGATCCTCGGGTGTACCCAAGCCGCTTTCACAGACGATGGTGCGATCTCCAGGCACCAACTTGGACAGGCGGCGCGTTGTATCCAGAGTGGTCTCGAAGGTCTTGAGATTGCGGTTATTTATCCCGATCAGCGGGCTCTTGAGTTCCGTTGCGCGCTCTAACTCTTCCTGATCATGAACCTCGATCAGGACGTCCATGCCCCAGTCAAACGCCGTTTGCTCCAACTCGGCGGCCTGACTGTCCTCGACCGAGGCCATGATGATCAGAATGCAGTCAGCGCCCAAAGCGCGTGCTTCGACCACCTGATAAGGGTCATACATGAAATCCTTGCGCAGCGCAGGCAGGTTGGTCGCGGCACGTGCGGCGGTCAGGTATTCCTTGGCACCTTGGAAACTGGGCGTATCCGTCAAAACCGACAAACAAGCCGCACCACCTTCTTCATAGGCCTTCGCCAGAAGCGGCGGATCAAAGTCGGGACGGATCAAACCTTTGGACGGGCTGGCCTTTTTCACCTCGGCAATCAGGCCATAGCCAGACCGGGCGGCTTTACGCAGAGCTTCGGCAAAGCCGCGAACCTCGGGTGCGCTCCTGGCTTCGCTTTCAAGCTCATCCAGGGATTTTTGCGCCTTGTCCGCTTCGATTTCTTCCAGCTTGTAGGCTTTGATTTTGTCCAGAACGGTCTCGGTCATGCAGCTTCCTGTGTGATCCGCGCTAGTGCGGTAACTTTTTCTTTTGCTTTGCCACTGTCGATGCTTTCAGCAGCCATTTCAACACCTTCGCGCAGATCTGACGCGGCATCAGCCACGACCAGAGCGGCCGCCGCGTTCAACAGCGTCGCATCGCGGTAGGCCGAGGGCGCGCCGTCGAGCAGAGCGCGGAACGCGACGGCGTTGTCTTCGGGTGCGCCGCCGACGATGTCTTCGAACGGATGGACGGGCAGGCCAGCATCTTCGGGATGCAGTTCGACCTCCTTGATGCGGTCGTCTTCCAAAGCGGCGACCCAGCTGATGCCGGTGATTGTCAGTTCATCCGTGCCGTCTGAACCATGTACCAGCCACGCGCGCTCGGACCCCAGCAGACCCAGCGTTTCGGCCATAGGACGGATCAGCTCGCGCGTGAAGGCACCGGTTAGCTGACGCTTCACGCCTGCAGGGTTGGTCAATGGCCCGAGAATGTTGAAGATCGTGCGGGTTCCAAGCTCTTGTCGCGAGGGCATGACATGAGCGATCGCAGGGTGATGCATGGGGGCCATCATGAAGCAGATACCGGCTTCATTCAGCGCCTTTTCAACCACTTGAGGGCCGACCATCACGTTGATCCCCATCTGCGACTGCAGATCAGCGGTCCCCGATTTCGAGCTGAGATTGCGGTTGCCGTGTTTGGCGACCGTCACACCGGCCCCGGCAGTCACAAAGGCCGTCGCGGTGGAGATATTGAGGGTGTGCTTGCCGTCACCGCCCGTTCCGACGATGTCCATCGCGCCGTCGGGTGCGTTCACCGCATTACATTTGGCGCGCATCACGGCGGCGGCGGCGGCGTACTCCTCGACCGTCTCGCCACGCGTGCGCATCGCCATCAACAGACCGCCAATCTGGCTGGGCGTGGCTTCGCCGTCGAAGAGGATGGCAAAGGCCTGCTCGGCCTCGGCACGGGTCAAGGGGCGGTCGGCGGACGCTCCGATCAGCGGTTTCAGGGCGTCGCTCATGCGGGGACTTTCAACTCTTGCAGGAAGTTCTTTAGCAGGGCGTGGCCATGCTCGGAAGCGATGGATTCCGGGTGGAACTGGACGCCGTGGATGGGCAGCTCTTTGTGTTGCAGACCCATGATGGTGCCGTCTTCCAGCTCTGCCGTGATCTCGAGGCAGTTGGGTAGGCTCTCGCGTTCAACCACCAGCGAGTGATAGCGCGTGGCCTCAAAGGGTGAAGGAAGCCCGGCGAAAACACCTTTGCCGGTGTGGTTCATGGTGCCCATCTTGCCATGCACGATCTCATGGCAGCGCACGACCTTGCCGCCAAAGGATTGCCCGATGGTCTGATGCCCCAGGCAGACACCCAAAAGCGGAGTTTTGGTTTCGGCCGCAGCTTCGGTCAGGGCAAGACAGATGCCCGCCTGATCCGGGTCGCAGGGTCCGGGGCTCAGCAGGATACCGGCGGGATTCATCGCCATGGCCTCTTGCACGTCCAGCGCATCATTTCGGCGAATGACCATTTCGGCCCCAAGTTCGCCCAGATAATGCACCAGGTTGTAGGTAAACGAGTCGTAGTTGTCGATCAGCAGCAGCATTTGGCACTTGTCTTCGCTTGGGCATTTCAGGCTGGCGATGCAGCCCCGGGCCACGGTATAATGTCCGGACATACATGCTCAGGCTTGTGAGGCAGCGTCAAGAGGACATCCCGTTCTTGACACGCCATCAGGTCGAGCGCCACAGAAGATGGCGTAGGATGGGCGAGGCAAGATAAGAAGGCGAGAGGCACGAGCAATGCGTGGATTTTTCGGAGGAATGATCGTCGGGGCGGTCGTTGTTTTGATCGTAGGGGTGATGTTGTCGCTCAACACACCGCTGGCCGATAAGCCGGTGGTCAAGACCCAGGCTCCCGAACCGGTGGATGTGGAAACACCCGAAGCACCGGAACAAATCGCCGAGACCCCGTCGGATGCGGATCTTGTCGAATTGCCGCCTGCTGGGCCGAAACCCGCCGAAGAGCCGGATGAGGCGCTTGATCTGTCCGATCTGGAAACGGTGCCCGACGAACAGCCCGTCGTGGCTGAGGCCGAGGACGCGTTGCAGGAACCTGAGGCCGAAGATCAAACCAGCGTGACCGTCATGACCGACGCGCCGGCTGCTCCGCAGGCACCTATTACCGCCCCCACCTTGCCGGAAACAGACGCGGCACCTGTTGTTGTGGATGAAGCCCCGGAACCCTCTGACGAGCCAGAAGATGTGGCGACGCTTTTGCCTGAACTGCCGTCGCAGCTTGCACCGGAAGAGGCTGAGTTGGATGAAGAGAATCCCTTTGAAAACAGCCCAATCGCTGTGGAAGGGGATGAGGACACCTTACCCCGCAATCTGCCCAAACTGGCCGCACTCCCCCAAATCGGCGGAGAGGATACGACCTCGACCAACTCACTGGTTGGCACGCGCGTTGTCCCCCTGACCGAACGAGACGATGCCCCGGTCGAAGCCGATGAAGCAGTCGTAGAAGAGATGACCGGAAAGCCGATCGAGGACTACGCTGCCAGCTTTGAAAACCCCGAAGCCAAGCCGCTGATGTCGATTATCCTGATCGATGATGAGGGCTCTTTCGGAGCCGAAGCTTTGCAGGATTTCCCATATCCCGTCAGCTTTGCGATCAGCCCCTCTGATCCCGACGCCGCCGAGAAAATGGCCCGCCACCGCGCCGCCGGGTTTGAGGTTCTGGCCATGGCCGATCTGCATGAATCCGCCAGCGCGCAGGACGCCGAGGTGTCGATGGCCGTATGGTTGGACACGCTGCACGAGACAGTCGGGATTCTGGAAGGGGTCGAAAGCGGAATTCAGGGCAATCGCAAACTGGCCGATCAGGTTGCGTCGATTGCGGCGGCCACCGGTCGTGGGTTGATCACGCAGGATAACGGGCTGAACACGGTCCAGAAACTGGCCGCACGCAATGGCATCCCCTCGGGCGTGGTGTTCCGTGACATTGATGGTGCGCGGCAGGACCCGAAAATCATGCGTCGTTTCCTGGATCAGGCAGCGTTCCGCGCCGGGCAGGAGGGGACGGTTGTGATGCTGGGACGCGTTCGCCCCGAGACGATCTCGGCTCTGCTGCTGTGGGGGCTTGAGGATCGCGGCAACCGGGTTGCCATGGCGCCGATTTCGGCGGTTATGAAACGCGAAGTTCAGTAACGTTTCCGCAGAAAAGAGAAGGGCGGTTGATCCTGTGATCAGCCGCCCTTTCTTTATGAGTTGCGGTTGCCCGTGAACCGGGCCGCATCAGCCGCCGCGCGTCGTATGGCGTTGGATTTATGGACCGTTTCCATATATTCCGCCTCGGGGTCGCTGTCATAGACAACACCTCCGCCGGCTTGAATATAAAGCTTGTGGTCCTTCACGATGGCCGTGCGCAGGGCGATACACATATCCATGTCGCCGCCCGCGCTGAAATACCCAACACCGCCGCCATAAACGCCGCGCTTTTCGGGCTCCAGCTCATCAATGATCTCCATCGCGCGCACTTTGGGCGCGCCGGATACGGTGCCCGCAGGCATCCCGGCAAAGAACGCATCCAGTGCGTCTTTGTCTTCGGCCAACTCTCCGACCACGTTCGAGACGATATGCATCACGTGGCTGTAGCGCTCGATGATGAACTCTTCGGTTGGGCGAACGGTGCCGATCTTGGCGACGCGGCCGGTGTCGTTGCGACCAAGATCCAGCAGCATCAGATGCTCGGCCAGTTCCTTTTTGTCGTCCAGCAGGTCAAGTTCATTTGCCTTGTCCTCTTCCGGGGTCGCGCCGCGAGGGCGGGTGCCGGCGATCGGGCGAATAGTCACTTCGCTGCCGAAGACGCGCACCAGGATCTCGGGGCTGGCGCCCACGACCTGAAAGCCTCCGAAGTTGAAGTAGAACATAAAGGGCGACGGGTTCGTACGGCGGAGCGACCGGTAGAGCGCAAAAGGCGGCAGCGGGAAGTCCTGCGTCCAGCGTTGGGCTGGGACGACCTGAAAGATATCGCCTGCGCGGATGTACTCCTTGGCCTTTTCGACCGCCTCCATATAGCCGGATTTGGTGAAATTCGACACCGGAGGCGCAACCTCATGCGCTTCGCCCAGATCGCGGGTTTCGGCGGGCATGGCACGTTCCAGATCACGCACCGCGTCCATCACACGCTCGGCGGCCTGCGCATAGGCGGCCTTGGCGGACTGGCCATCGGTCACCCACGCCGGGGACACGACGGTCACTTCGCCCTTCACGCCGTCCAGCACCGCAATGACAGAGGGGCGTTGCATGATGGCGTCTGGCAGGCCCAGTGGGTCGGGGTTCACGTCGGGCAGATGCTCGACCAGACGGACCATGTCATAGCCCAGATAACCAAACAGCCCAGCCGCCGCCTGAGGCAGATCATCGGGCAGGTCGATGCGGCTTTCGGCCAGCAGCGCGCGCAGATTATCCATCGGATTGCCGTCTTGCGGCGTGAAGGCTTCGCCATCGAATCGGGCCGAGCGGTTCAGCTCGGACTCCTCGCCCCGGCAACGCCAGATCAGATCGGGCTTCATACCGATGATCGAGTAGCGCCCGCGCACTTCGCCACCGGTGACCGATTCAAGCACAAAGGCATCCTTCTGCGCCCCTGTCAGTTTCAGCATCAGCGAGACAGGTGTGTCGAGATCGGCCGCAAGGCGCGTATATACAACCTGGTTTTCGCCCGCTTCATAGGCGCGCGCGAAGCTTTCATATTCGGGTGTCAGGGCCATTTGGGTCTCGTTTAATAACTCGCCTGCACGGCGTTCAGGGCCTGCTGGTCGACAACCGGGCGAGCGCGGGTTTGGGCGTCGCGGACATAGGCATCAAAGATATTCTGCGCCAGTGCCTGATTCATTTGCGCGGTCAGGGCGTCGCTCAGTTGGCGTAGCTCACCACTTTCTGCAGGAGGCAGAACCTCGTCCAGGCGAACGATCAGGGCCGTTCCTTCGCCGCCAATGACGCGCAGGTCGCCCGGCTCCATCTCGAAAACTTCGTTCATGAAGTTTGCGGGGACGTCATCCAGAAACGCAGTCCGCGTCAGGGCGTTTTCCACGCGGAACGGCAGGCCGGTGGCGGTGAAATCGCCATCTGTTGCCAGGGTGGTGACAACAGAATTGGCCTGCTCTTGCAGTGCTTTGGCGGTCTCGGCGGCAACCCATGCAGCGGCCACGCCGTCACGGGCGCTGTCCAGAGGCTCCGGGCGCGGCGCCAGTTCTTCGTTCAGACGCAGGGCGAAGATTGATCCGTCCTCCAGGAAGTCGATCTCGGGGAAGTCGCCGTCGCGTACAGCCTCAGCCGCGCTGCGGAAGCCGTCATATGCGGCGACTTCATCCACACTGTCGCGGGTCCAGTCGATTTGGCCCAGCTCCATATCGGTTTCCTGGGCCAGCTCTTCCAGCGTGGCGCCACCGGCGAGCATATCGTTGATGTCTTCGGATTGTGCTTCGATCAGACGACGTGCGCGGTCCGAGGCCAGTTCTTCCCGCAGGGCAGGCTCGGCATCCTCGAACGGGACGTTGTTGGCCGCCAGAGAGCCGTTGATGCGGAACAGCGCCGGGCCGAACACGGAGGGCAAAGGGCCAACGACCGAGTCCAGCTCCGCGGCAAAGACCTCATCTGCAGCTTCGCCCAAATCGTCGCGAGTCACGTCGCCCAGATCAATGTCGCTTAGCTCCAGCTCGCGTTCGCGTACGAGTTGCTCGAAGGTTGTACCGCCGACCTCAAGCTGGGCTTTGGCGTTGTTCGCGGCGTCCTCATCCGGGAAATTCAGGCGTTCGACCAAGCGGCGCTCAGGCTGCTGGTATTCGTCGGCGCGCTCATCATAGAGGCGGCGCAGCGTGTCCTCATCCACTTCGACCGTATCCAGCAGCATTTCTGGCGACAGGATCGCATAGGTCAGACGCTTGGTGCGGGGCAGGGTGAATTGGTCGGTGTTCTCGTCATAGTAGGCTTGGATTTGCGCATCGGTCGGATCGCCGACTGGCGTTTCCAGCGCATCCGCACCCAAAGTCGCCACGGTAAAGCTGCGGCGCGCGCCAATATAGTCTGTCAGAGTGTCGGTCAGCGTTGCAGGCATTTCAACACCGCCGATGATCGCGCCCTGCACGATGGTGCGCGAGGATTCTTTGCGCAGGTCCGATTCGAACTCGGTATCGGTCATCCCGATCTGTTCCAGCTGAAAGCGATAAGCTTCGCGGTCGAACGTGCCGTTCACGCCTTGAAAGGCCGGGATCGAGACGATCTCGTCCTGCAGGTTTTCGTCGCCGATAGACAGACCCAGTTGACCAACCTCGTTATCAAGCGCGGCCAGAGCGGTCAGGCGGGACAGGGCGAGCTGTTCCAGACCCAGTTCGCGCGCCTGAGACATCTGCAGGGCTTGGCCGGTCTGCGCCTCAACCGCGCGGATTTCGCGTTGAAGCTCGCGGACATAGGCGTCGACCGAGATACTCTCATCCCCGACCTGCGCAACCGTGCGGATGGTGCCGGTCAGGCTGGTGGCGCCAAACCCTGCGAGGCCTACGAACAGAAGGCCCATCAGAATCCAGACAAAGGTTTTCGAGATGCTGTTTTTGCCTGCGGCCATGATGCCCTCTTACTGCTTGCCCTGTTGGTTGCGGCCCTGAATACGACGGGCACCGCCGGGGGGCAAGCTTAGAAGGACAGAGCCTGCAACCGGTCGAACAATTGGGCGATCCCGGCGCGGTCGAGATTGGCGAAGGCGATGCGCACCTGACGTTTTCCGGCCGGGTCATGATCAGGCATGAACATGGTGCCGGGCAGCAGCAGGATACCGGCCTCGGGCACCAGTCTTTGCGCCAGCTCGTCCGACGGGAGGTCGAACGGGTGTTCGAGATAGGCGAAATAAGCGCCGAGTCCCAGCAGGCGCCACCCTTGGGCCTCGAGCTGAGGCATGCCTTCAGCAATCGCGGCGCGGCGGTCGAGGATTTCGTCCCGCTCTCCGGCAAGCCACTGCGACAGGTTCTGCATGCCCCACAGGGCGGCAAACTGGCCGATCTGACCGGGGCATATGGCGACGGTGTCTAGAAATTTCTCGGCCTCGGCCAGCAGGCTTGCGCTGGTTGCAACCGCGCCGACGCGATGTCCGGTCAGGCGGTAGGCTTTGGAGAAGGAATAAAGATGCACCAGCGTCTCATCCCAGCCGTGCTTTTGGAACAGGTCATGCGGAGGACCGCTGCGGCTGTCAAAATCGCGGTAGGTTTCGTCGACCAGCAGGCGAATACCTGCATCGCGCGCGAGATCGTAGAAGGTGCTGACCAGTTCGGTCGGGTATTCGACGCCGCCCGGGTTATTTGGGGTCACCAGAGAAATGGCGCGGGTTTTTTCGGTAATCAAAGCGCGCGCCGCCTCTGGATCGGGCAGCAGATCGTCGCCCGTGGGCAGGTCAACGGCCCGCACGCCTGCCATGTCCAACCACATTTTATGATTGAAATACCATGGGGTTGGGAGGATGACCTCATCCCCCTCGTCGGTGAGCGATGAAATCACAGCTGAGAATGCCTGATTGCAGCCCGACGTTATGGCGATCTGATCTGCTGAAACCTGCCCGGCATAGTGATTGCTGATTTCCGCGGCCAATTCGGCGCGGAGATCGGCATTGCCGAGCACTGGCCCGTAGAGATGGGCGCTGTCTTCGTTTACAGCGAACTCTGCCATGGCCTCCCGCATGGACAACGGCGGAGGGTCAACCGGTGCAGCCTGGCTGACATTGATGAGGGGCCGGTCATCAGGAAACACGACCCCGTCCAACCAACGCCGTGCCTCCATCACTGGTGGCGGGAAGGTGGACCGGGTGCGTGTTTGGGACATGGCAGAATCTTTGCGAGGCTCTGCCTCGCGCTCCGAGGTATTTTTGAACAGAAGAAGTTAGTCGGTGCCGCGATAAGGCTCGACATATTGCAGGGCCATATCCCAGGGGAAGAATATCCACGTGTCCTGGCTGACTTCGGTGATGAACGTGTCCACCATGGGGCGGCCTTTGGGCTTGGCATAGACGGTGGCGAAATGCGCCTTAGGGTACATCGCGCGCACCAGTTCCAGCGTTTTGCCGCTATCGACCAGATCGTCGATGATCAGAACGCCTTCACCATCGCCCATCAGATTTGCATCTGGTGCCTTCAAAACTTCGGCCTCGCCTTGTTCCTGATGGTGATACGAGCGTACGCTGATTGTATCGACGGTGCGGATGTCCAGCTCGCGGCTGACGATCATGGCGGGGGCCATGCCGCCGCGGGTGATCGCGACAACGGCGCGCCATGCGCCGTCATCCGGGCCTTGACCATCCAGCCGCCACGCCAGAGCGCGCGAGTCGCGGTGAATTTGGTCCCAGCTGATGTGGAAGCCTTTTTCGTGGGGCAGGCGGTCTTTGGCGCTCATTTTATCTTAACCCTTTTCAACGTCCGGGGCATCGACGGCTTTCATACCAACGATGTGATACCCCGAATCCACGTGCAGATTCTCACCGGTGACACCGCTGCTGAGGTCGGACAGCAGATACAGGGCCGAGTTGCCCACATCGTCGATCGTCACGTTGCGGCGCAGGGGCGAGTTGTATTCGTTCCACTTCATGATGTAGCGGAAATCTCCGATGCCGCTGGCGGCCAGCGTCTTGATCGGTCCGGCCGAGATCGAGTTAACGCGGATACCGTCCTTGCCCAAATCTTCGGCGAGATACTTGACCGAAGCCTCAAGCGCAGCCTTGGCGACACCCATCACGTTATAGTGGGGCATGACCTGCTCGGCACCGTAATAGGTGAGCGTAATGGCACTGCTGCCCTCGGACATCATCTTTTCGGCCCGCTGCATCACGGCGGTAAAGGAATAGACCGACACATCCATGGTCAGTTTGAAATTTGCACGGCTGGTGTCGACATAGCGACCGCGCAGTTCGTTCTTGTCCGAGAAACCGATGGCGTGGACTACGAAATCCAGCTTGCCCCATTTCTCTTCGAGTGAAGTAAACAGAGCGTCGATCGACCCCTCGTCACTGACATCACATGGCAGCACGATTTCACTGCCGAGTTGCGCTGCCAGAGGGTCAACACGTTTTTTCAGAGCATCACCCTGATAAGAAAAGGCCAGCTCGGCCCCGGCGTTGGACAAGGCGCGGGCGATTCCCCATGCGATTGATTTGTCATTGGCCAGTCCCATGATGAGGCCGCGTTTTCCGGCCATCAACTGATTTGACATGATTGGTTCTCCGCCTGTCGTCGCGTTATGTTGCGATGGGTTTATGCCATTGACTGCCCTGCTTCAAGGCCGTGTGGTCTTGCCCGCGGCGGGTAATCGCCCTAGGCTTCCGACAAATACTTTCCAGGGGATGGAAATGACCGAGCGTGATGGCATTTTTGCTGGCTCCGATCCGTTTGAAATAGCGGCGCGGTGGCTGGGTGAGGCCGAACAGAATGAACCGAATGACCCGAACGCGATTGCGCTGGCGACCGTTGATAAAGATGGCATGCCAAACGCGCGCATGGTTCTTTTGAAAGACATCGAGCCGGAGGCCTTTGTTTTCTATACCAACTATGAAAGTGCCAAGGCGGCTGAGTTGGATCAGGCTGAAAAAGCCGCTTTTGTCATGCATTGGAAATCTTTGCGGCGTCAGATTCGTGTTCGTGGTATAGTCAGTCGAGAAAGCGGGCCCAAGGCGGACGAATATTACGCGTCACGGTCGCTGAAAAGTCGGCTGGGCGCTTGGGCGTCAAAGCAGTCGCGACCCCTGAGCAGCCGGACAGCACTGATGGCCGAGGTTGCCAAGGTGACGGCAAAACTTGGATCCAATCCGCCGCGCCCTCCATTTTGGGGAGGATACCGGTTGGTTCCGACTGAAATTGAATTCTGGGCCGATGGCGCATTTCGCCTGCATGATCGGTTCAGATGGCGGAGGGCTGATCCGGGTTCCGCTTGGGATGTGCAGAGGTTAAATCCATGACGTTCACGTATCGCGAAATGCAACAGACCGAAATCAAAGGTTTTTTTCAGCTTGAATTTGCCTGCCATTGCCATAAAAACCGAAACCTTAACGCACTACTAAATCATTCGATGGGAACACCGTGCCTGAAGACCTGAACAACATGTACCGCGTTCGTGGACACGTAAAATGGTTCGATCCCGCAAAGGGATACGGGTTCGTTGTGTCTGATGAAGGCGGCCCGGATATTCTGTTGCATGTGAACGTGTTGCGGAATTTCGGGCAGAGCTCGGTCGCCGATGGGGCAGGCATCGAGATCATGACCCATCGTACGGATCGCGGTGTTCAGGCGGTCGAAGTTGTTGCTGTCGATCCTCCGGTGCGCGCCGACTCAATGATGTTGGCCGACTTTGCCGAGCTGGATCCGGCGGCGATTGCGGCCGCGCCGTTGGAAGCTGCACGGGTGAAATGGTTCGACAAAGGCAAGGGATTCGGATTCGCCAATGTGTTCGGTCGGGATGAGGATGTGTTTTTGCATATCGAAGTTCTCCGCCGTTCTGGCCTTGCCGATCTGCAGCCGGGCGAAGCGCTTGCCATGCGGGTGATTGATGGCAAACGGGGCCGTATGGCGGCTCAGGTCTTGGCTTGGGAAGCGGCGCTGGATCACTAACACCATGATGCGGTTTTGGGCTTCTCTGGCAGTATGTGTGACATTTCTGGCAGAAGGCGTGGCCGCCGAATGTCGCCCTGACCGGGTCGAGTTGCGCAACGATCAGACTCATGTCCGGTTTGACGTCGAACTGGCCGTGACCGGCCCCGAGAAATCGCGTGGGCTTATGTTTCGCGAGAATTTGCCGAACCGGTCGGGCATGCTCTTCGTCTACGATCCACCGCAACAGGTGGCGTTCTGGATGAAGAACACACTGATTCCTCTGGATATGATTTTCGTGGACCAGGTGGGCGTCGTGACGCGCGTACATGAAGGTGCGATTCCCGGTGATCTGACCCCGATTGAAGGGGGTGGCGACATCTTTGCCGTGCTTGAAATCAACGCCGGTTTGTCCGCGCGTTACGGCATTCAGCCCGGCACCCAGATGCGGCACGAAATTTTTTCACAAGCGAGTGCGATTTGGCCCTGTTAGGGCTTTTCAAATCAGATCAGCATCGTTAGGAACGGCGCACGGTCCGGGGCGTGGCGCAGTCTGGTAGCGCACCTGTTTTGGGTACAGGGGGTCGTAGGTTCGAATCCTGCCGCCCCGACCACTTCTTCACTTATGTTGGTGAACCACCCATCGCTTGGTAGAGCGCGCTCAGCGCTTTATCCAGCGTTTTGCTTTCAACGGGAACTTCGACGGTTGCGCCGCTTTTCTGCGGCACTTGAAAGAACAGCCGCGCGTCCACGCGATACCCGCCAGAGGTCTTGGTTGAGGTCATGCGCATAATGCTCTGCGGCAGATCCTCAGGCGAGCCATCATAGCTGAGAATCAAAAAGGCTGTTGTGTCCGGTGGTAGAAACTCGCGGCATTCAAAAGAATTGGCGTCGATCTTTAGGAACGTCTCGCCGGGGCCTTCGCAACTGGTCTGGAAGGTTTCGAACAATCTGTCGGGGTAGGCGCTGAATTGAGCGCTGAGCGACGCCGTTGGCAATTCTTGCGCTGTGCAGGCCGCGATCAGGGCGCCTATCGGGGCGAGGTGAAGCAACTTCATCGTTTTGCCTGCTCTTTGTTCAATGGGTTGACGCAAGGATATGGCCGAAAGGCCACAACATGATTCCCTGCCAGCTTAGCCAGCACAGGTCTGGATGATCAAACCCGGATAACCATGCTGGTAAAAAAGGCAATTTCATCTGGCCGGTTTTGCGATCGGCGTCGTCTCGCCGTGGATCATTCTGTGGAGGAATCAGATCGCCGAGCACCCGACAAACAGGTCAACACAAAAGATTTCAAAAATGACTTAAAAAGGTCGTTGACCTGATATGCAAAGATACGCCAGATTGTATGGGCCGAATATGACGCTACTACATCTGGTATGAAAGCCGGAGAGGGCGCAGGGCAGGGACGGAACGCACACGAGTACATTTGTGCAACCGCAGTGGCGGTATCGCGCTCATACGGGCAGCGGGTGGTCCTTTGCGTCTGTCAGGTTCGGCATTGCTGGTGGCTTTGCATTTCCCAAGCCGCGGCGAGGGTTGACGGACATTAAAAGGCGGCGGACATGAAGATTGAAAGAAGATTTACCAAATCAGGGCAGGATGCGTATGCGGACCTCGATTTCGTCTCGGCAACGTCCGAGATTCGAAACCCTGACGGCACAATTGTTTTTCGTCTGGACAACATCCAGGTCCCCTCAAGCTGGAGCCAGGTGGCCAGCGATGTCATCGCACAGAAGTACTTCCGCAAGGCGGGGGTTCCCAGCAAGCTGAAGAAGGTCAAAGAAAAGGACGTTCCTGAATTCCTGTGGCGCTCGGTCCCGACTGACGATGCCGAGTTCGAAGGTGAGACATCTTCGAAACAGGTGTTTGACCGTTTGGCAGGCGCTTGGGCCTATTGGGGTTGGAAAGGCGGTTATTTCTCAACCGAGGAAGACGCGCGCGCTTACTTTGACGAAATGCGCTACATGCTGGCGACTCAACGCGCCGCGCCGAACTCGCCGCAATGGTTCAACACGGGTCTGCACTGGGCCTATGGCATCGACGGCCCGGCGCAGGGGCACCACTATGTCGACTACAAAACCGGCAAACTGACCAAATCGAAATCCGCATATGAGCATCCGCAGCCGCATGCGTGCTTCATCCAGTCCGTCGATGATGATCTGGTGAACGAAGGCGGCATCATGGATCTGTGGGTGCGCGAGGCGCGCCTGTTCAAATATGGCTCGGGCACCGGCACCAACTTCAGCCACCTGCGTGCAGAGGGCGAAGCGCTGTCGGGTGGTGGCAAGTCCTCGGGCCTCATGGGTTTTCTCAAGATCGGCGACCGCGCCGCTGGCGCGATCAAATCAGGCGGGACAACTCGTCGAGCAGCAAAGATGGTAATCGTCGATGCGGATCACCCGGACATCGAGCAATTCATCGAATGGAAGGTGATCGAAGAGCAGAAGGTGGCCTCGATCGTTGCCGGATCGAAGATGCACGAGAAGATGCTGAACGGCATTTTCGAGGCCATCCGCAGCTGGAACGGGGCGCAGGACGATGCGTATGATCCTAATACGAACGACAGTCTGAAGAAAGCGGTGCGCGAAGCCAAAAAAGTCGCGATCCCCGAGACTTACATCAAGCGCGTGTTGGATTATGCGCGACAGGGCCACGACAGCATCGAATTCCCCACCTACGATACGGACTGGGATTCGGAGGCCTATAGCTCGGTCTCGGGTCAGAACTCTAACAACTCGATCCGCGTGACCAATGCCTTCCTGACCGCTGTTGAGAAAGACGCCGATTGGGAATTGATCAACCGGACCGACGGCAAGGTCGCCAAGACCGTAAAAGCCCGCGATCTGTGGGAGAAAGTCGGTCACGCCGCTTGGGCCTGCGCCGATCCGGGCATCCAGTTCCATGACACCGTTAACGAATGGCACACATGTCCCGAAGACGGTGAGATTCGCGGCTCGAACCCGTGTTCGGAATACATGTTCCTAGACGACACGGCCTGTAACCTGGCGTCCATGAACCTGCTGACCTTCCTGAAGGATGGTGAGTTCCAGGCGGCCGATTACATGCATACGGCGCGCCTGTGGACCCTGACTCTGGAAATCTCTGTGACCATGGCGCAGTTCCCGTCGAAGGAAATCGCCAAACTCTCCTATGATTTCCGCACCTTGGGTCTGGGCTATGCCAATATCGGCGGTCTGCTGATGAACATGGGCTACAGCTACGACTCGGACGAGGGTCGGTCGATCTGTGGCGCGCTGACCGCAATCATGACTGGTGTGGCATATGCGACCTCGGCTGAGATCGCCGGAGAGCTGGGTCCGTTCAAGGGCTATGAGCGCAACGCGGACCACATGCTGCGCGTCATTCGCAACCACCGCCGTGCAGCGCAAGGCGTGGCCAATGGGTATGAGAAACTGGCCGTAAAGCCCGTGCCTCTGGACCACAACAACTGCCCGGACAAACGTCTGGTCGATCTGGCCATGTCGGCATGGGACGAGGCACTGAGCCTTGGTGAACAGAACGGTTACCGCAACGCGCAGGCCACCGTGATCGCGCCCACCGGCACCATCGGTCTGGTAATGGATTGTGACACCACAGGGATCGAGCCGGATTTTGCTCTGGTAAAGTTCAAGAAGCTCGCGGGCGGCGGCTACTTCAAGATCATCAACCGGTCGGTGCCGTCGGCGCTGGAGAAGTTGGGCTATTCCTCGTCTCAGATCGAAGAGATCGTGGGTTACGCGGTTGGGCACGGCACCATCGGCAACGCGCCGGGGATCAACCACACCTCGCTGACCGGTCATGGCTTTGGCCCGAATGAGCTGGCCAAGGTGGATGCCGCGCTGGAAAGCGCCTTTGATATCCGGTTTGTCTTCAACCAATGGACACTGGGTGAGGATTTCTGCACCGGCGTGTTGGGCATCCCGGCGACCAAGCTGAACGATCCAACCTTTGATCTGCTGCGCCATCTTGGCTTTACCAAAGCCGATATCGACGCAGCGAACGATCATGTCTGCGGAACTATGACGCTAGAGGGCGCGCCGCATCTGAAGGAAGAGCACTATTCGATCTTCGACTGCGCCAACCCGTGCGGCAAGAAAGGCAAGCGTTTCCTTGGTGTTGACAGCCATATCACTATGATGGCGGCTGCGCAGAGCTTTATCTCGGGCGCGATCTCGAAGACGATCAACATGCCGAATGACGCAACCATCGAGGATTGCCAGAAAGCATACGAACTCAGCTGGTCGCTGGGTGTGAAGGCGAACGCGCTGTATCGTGACGGCTCGAAACTGTCGCAACCGCTGGCCGCAGCGCTGGTCGAGGATGATGATGAGGCGGCAGAAGTGCTGGAAAGCGGATCGACGCAGGAAAAAGCTGTCGTTCTGGCCGAGAAGGTGATCGAGAAGGTCGTGGTCAAGGAAATGATCCGCAGCCATCGCGAGAAACTGCCCCATCGCCGCAAGGGCTATACCCAGAAGGCGATCGTCGGTGGCCACAAGGTTTACCTGCGGACCGGTGAGTTCGAAGACGGCAAGTTGGGCGAGATCTTCATCGACATGCACAAGGAAGGTGCTGGCTTCCGGGCGATGATGAATAACTTTGCCATCGCGGTCTCGGTCGGCCTGCAATACGGCGTGCCGCTGGAGGAATTCGTCGACGCCTTTACGTTCACCAAGTTCGAACCGGCTGGGATGGTACAGGGCAACGACTCGATCAAGAACGCGACGTCGATCCTCGACTACATCTTCCGCGAACTGGCCGTGTCTTATCTGGACCGCACCGATCTGGCCCACGTGAAACCCGAAGGCGCGAGCTTTGATGATCTGGGTCGCGGTGAGGAAGAAGGCGTTTCCAACGTCTCCGAGGTTAGCGACAGCGCGGCGTCCAAGTCTTTGGAAGTGTTGAAGCAAATCAGCTCGACCGGGTATCTGCGGAAACGCTTGCCGCAGGATCTGGCGATGTTCAACCCGCAGGCCGAACTCAACGGAATGTCCGAACCGACAGCCGCGTTTGAAGCGTCGGCGGAAACCGCTGTGGCGACCGGCATGGACGCACGGACCAAAGCCAAGATGCAGGGCTATGAGGGAGACCCCTGCGGCGAATGCGGAAACTACACGCTGGTGCGCAACGGCACCTGCATGAAATGCAACACTTGCGGCGCAACAAGCGGGTGTAGCTGAGTTTAGCGCCCCGGCAACCCGGGGTGCAGGGGTCGGTCGCTGCCTTATGTACCGGCCCCGACGAATACGGAGCATGGCGCTGAGACTTACCATCAAAGCCATGTTCCACTCGGCCGACATGCCCGTGTTGGCCGGGAACAGGGTGGGGCGGAATATTGCTCCCTCCCACTCTTTCACGGGGCGGGTGCGCTCGCCCCATGCGCAGTCCAGGCCGCAGGCAAAAAAATACCGGGCGGTCAACGAAATGAGCCTGGAAGGCGAAACTGACAGGGGGCTTCGGCCCCCTTTCTTTTTGTCTAAAGCGTCTCGGGTTTTACCTGAACCATCAAGTGACACGAATGTCCCGAGAACGCTGAAAGCGTGGCAGGGTATTCGTGTCTCAGGTTTAACCCGAAACGCTATAAAGACCGGTCGCTGAGCTGAGTTTTGCCAGATCACCTCAAAACCGTCGGGCAAGTTCTGCCGAGGCGCGATGGGGGATTTTTGCCCGGCAACAAGCCGCAGAGGCGACTCGGCCAAACACGCGGAGATTGGCGCGAAGTGGCCTCGATCTCGCTATGCGGGTGACGCTGGCCCAGTCCTGAGGTTTCTTGCGCTCGTCCGGACGCAAAATCCAAATATTCACTCAGGAGGCAAACTTATGACACCGAAATATCTGACCGCTCTCGCGGCGGTAGCACTCGCACTGCCCACTCTGGCCACTGCGCAATCGGCAGCCGACGCAAATGGAGATGGCGTGTTGACCATCGAAGAGGTTCAAGCTGTCGTGCCCGAGGTTAACGCCGACACGTTCTCGGCCATGGATGCAAATGGGGATGGCGCATTGGACGCGGATGAAATCGCCATTGCACAAGAAGCTGGTCTGCTTCCCCCAAGCAACGGTTGATTGCTGAGATATTTTAGCGGCCCGAGTAAAATCGGGCCGCTTTTCATCGCCTTACAACGGTAAGTGGATGTTAAATTTGGCGCGAATTTCCGCGTCGAGCAGAGGGTCGAAATTCGCTGCAGACGGGCTGGAGAGGATTTCGTTTTTGCGCTCGATTGCTTTTTCGATCAGGTCAGGCTTGTCCAATTCGGCCCATTCCTTAGGTGAGGTGCGGTCGCCGAAGGTCGGATACACATAATCCGCCTGCATCCGGCTGAGCGTCGCATCAGTGCCAAGATAGTGGCCGGGCCCGCCCATACACACCTCAGCAATCTGATCCAGCGCCAGAGTTTCGTCCGAAACCTCGATCCCGCGCACACAGCGCTGCGCTTGTCCGATCAGGTCATCGCCCAGGATCAGGCTTTCAAGACAAAACCCCAGAAGGGACGCATGCATGCCAGCGGCCTCATAGATCATGTTGGCGCCAGACAGGCCGGTCATGACGTTGGAACACATCTGCTCCCACCCAGCCTGCATGTCGGGCAGTTTCGAATCCGATGCTCCGGCGGCGGTTCCACCCGGAAGGTTGTAGAAATTGTGCATCTGGGCGCATCCCGCGCTCAGCAGGGCCTGTTCGCCCGATCCCACGGACATTGCTCCGGTGCGAAGGTCCAGACCGAATGGCCACGTGCCAAACACGGCGGGCGCGCCAGGCACGACGGCGTTTACGTAGACCAGACCGGCCAGGCATTCCGCTGTGGCTTGAGTGATGGCCCCTGCGATGGTCGACGGTGCGGTTGCTCCGGCCATGCCAGCCGACAGCAACAGGACCGGCATTCCCGCTTTGATGACCGCTTCCATGACCTCGCAGCTTTCGGTCGCGAATTTCATAGGTGGCACAACAAAGCAGTTCGAGTTCGAGATGAAAGGACGTTCGCGCCATTTATCCTCACCGCCGGCGATCATGTAGATCATCTCCATCGCTGGGGCGACGTGGCTGGGTTCTGTAAAGGATGTGCCGATATGTTTGAACGTACCTGCGCATGCCGCGTAGATCGTGTTCAGGTCCATCTCGAGGTTGTCGGCGATGTCACGACACACCATGGGGCGCTGAACGAAGTGGATATTGTCGAGCTGCTCGCAGATGCGAGAAGCATCGTGCAGGTCCTGCACGGTCGAGTCGCGGTAATTCCGCCCATCCACATCGACCATGCTGACCGCGGCACCCGCCGTGCCGTAGTGAACCTTTGTCCCGCTCAGCTCCAAATCCGTCTTGCCGTTTCGACTATACAGAGTGACCGAGCGGTTTGCCTTTGCGATCGTGTCCTCGACCAGTGCGCGAGGGAAACGAATGCGCCCATCGTCGCCTAGAGTGCAGCCAGCGCCCACCAGATAGTCGATCCCGCTTTGCGGGGCGTCCGCCAGCCCGATAGTTTCCAGAGCCTGAAGCGCCGCTTCGTGAATACGCTCCATCTGCGCTTGGGTCAGAGGCTTGTAGGTGCCGCCCTCCATCCCCGGGCGGACCGGGCGCAGGTGGTCGGGCAGGGCTGCGGCGCGGGCAGCACGACGCGCTGCGCGTCCGCCAGTTCTTGCAGAGCTGCGAGTTTGTTCGTTCATTTTAGATATCCGATTATTCAGGTGATTGAGATTGCGAGCAAAATCAGACCTGTGCTGGGCGTCCCCGTGCCGCACGCCCACGATCCGCGCCAATCGTGCGGCTGATCAGACGTATTTTCCAAACTTCGTTGTGCATTCAGTTCCTCGGACTTGCACGCCCATCCTGAGCAGCGCTAGATTTAAGTCTGTTCTGTTTGCGACCTCGCTGTCAATTATGTTGCTTTCTCGGTCGCGTGACGTTTGCCCATTGTCTTTTCCACAGGACTGCTTTTATTGTGTCCGAACGGGCATGGCGATTTTGACGCCCATAAGTCCCGCTTTTTTGAGTTTCGCTGCTGTGCCGCATGTGATGATCCATCTTTCACGGCATGGCAGACCGATTGTGCCCCGATCGGGGCAATGGAGTGCCTGAGCCCGGAAAATTCCGGGCGAAAGGAATAAATGGGCAGGCGGCGACCAAGATCGCGCCTGTCGGAGAAGAACCGCGATGACGCGCGCGCAACGTTTGAAAGACCGGGCAGGGGGCCACAGCGCCAGACCCTGCCGCGCGCCGTCTGATATCGCCCGTACAAGACACCTCCCCAAAAGTGCCTGTCCGCCTGGATGGGTCAGGACAACGCGTTTGGCGCGGTGCATCAAGGACACATGGCTAAGAAAATGCTTATCGATGCCACCCACGCCGAGGAAACTCGGGTTGTGGTGGTTGACGGAAACAAGGTCGAGGAGTTCGATTTTGAATCCGAAAATAAACGCCAGCTCGCTGGCAATATCTATCTAGCAAAAGTTACCCGGGTCGAACCGTCTCTGCAGGCGGCATTCGTGGACTATGGCGGCAATCGTCATGGTTTCCTGGCGTTTTCGGAAATTCATCCCGACTATTATCAGATCCCCGTCGCCGACCGTGAGGCGCTGATGGAGGAAGAGCGCGCCTATGCCGAGGCGATGAAGGCGCGTGACGAGGCCGAGGAAGCCAAGCCCAAGAAACGCCGTTCGCGGTCGCGCAGCAAGGCAGCGGACGTCAAGTCGAACGATCCGGTCGAGACATTGGATGTCACGTCCGAGCCGACGGGTATGGAGACCATTGATCTCGACGACAGCGAAGAGAGCGATGATCTGACAGTGCCCGAGGGGACCTCTCCGATGGAGACGGTTGCCGAGACGCCGGTAGAAGAACCTTCTGAGGATGAAGTGTCTGAGACCACTGACGCGCCGACCGCAGAAGAAGAGACTGCTGAGGTTGAGGCTGTTGAGGTCGAGACCGTTGAGGCGACCTCTGATGAGCAGGCTGAAACCGAGGCGGAAGAACAGCCCGAAGCTACTGCTGATGCGGAAGAAGCCGAGGCTGACTCTGAGGAAACCGCGCAGGCTGAGCCTGAGGCAGAAACCACTGAGACAGAGCTTGCCGAAGGTGACGACTCAGACGACGAAGAGAAAAAACCTGATGCGACTGCCAAGGATGATTCGATTGAATCGGTCGCCGATGAGGACGACAGCGAGGATATCCGTCCTCCGCGCAAGCCGCGCCCGCGTCGCTACAAGATCCAGGAAGTGATCAAAGTGCGCCAGGTTCTGCTGGTGCAGGTCGTCAAGGAAGAGCGGGGCAACAAAGGTGCCGCGCTGACCACCTATCTGTCGCTGGCCGGCCGCTACTGCGTTCTGATGCCCAATACCGCACGCGGCGGCGGCATCAGCCGCAAGATCACCAATGCGCCCGACCGTAAGAAGCTGAAGGAAATCGCAGCCGAGATCGACGTGCCAACTGGCGCGGGCCTGATCATCCGGACCGCAGGCGCCAAACGCACGAAATCCGAGATCAAGCGCGACTATGAATACCTGCAGCGCATGTGGGAGCAGATTCGCGAGCTGACTCTGAAATCCATCGCGCCCGCAAAAATCTACGAAGAAGGTGACCTGATCAAACGGTCGATCCGTGACCTCTATAACCGCGAAATCGACGAGGTTCTGGTCGAAGGCGAGGGCGGTTACCGCATCGCCAAGGACTTCATGAAGATGATCATGCCGTCCCACGCCAAGAATGTGAAACGGTATGAGGACGCGCTGCCTCTGTTTGCGCGCTATCAGGTGGAAAGCTATCTGGCCGGGATGTTCAACCCGACCGTGCAGCTGAAATCCGGCGGCTATATCGTGATCGGCGTGACCGAGGCGCTGGTGGCGATCGACGTGAACTCAGGCCGGGCGACGAAGGAAGGTTCGATCGAGGAAACCGCGCTCAAGACCAACCTTGAGGCCGCCGAGGAAGTGGCACGCCAGTTGCGTCTGCGTGACCTTGCCGGTCTGATCGTCATCGACTTCATCGATATGGACGAGCGCAAGAACAATTCAGCCGTCGAAAAGCGGATGAAAGACAAGCTTAAGACCGACCGCGCGCGCATTCAAATGGGCCGCATCTCGGGCTTTGGTCTGATGGAGATGAGCCGCCAGCGCTTGCGCCCCGGTATGCTTGAAGCAACGACGCAGCCGTGCCCGGCCTGTCATGGCACCGGTCTGATCCGTTCGGACGACAACATGGCGCTGTCGATTCTGCGTCAGATCGAAGAGGAAGGCACCCGCCGCCGCTCACGCGAGGTTCTGGTGCGCTGCCCGGTCAGCATTGCCAACTTCCTGATGAACCAGAAACGCGAACATATCGCCCAGATCGAAGGGCGCTATGGTCTGTCCGTGCGTGTCGAAGGCGACATGCATTTGGTCAGCCCCGATTTCTCTTTGGAGAAGTTCAAGACCGCTAGCCGGATCGTGCCCGAAGCGACAGCTCCGGTCGTCTCGGTCGATGCGTCGCTGATGGATCTGGTCGACGCGACCGAAGAAGAAGAGGTCGAAGAAGAGGCGGTTCAGGCCGAAGAAGACGCCAAGCCCAAGCGCAAGCGTCGTCGGCGTCGCCGCAAGAAGGGCGGCAACGATCAGCAGGAGGCTGAGGCATCGGAAGCTGTTGAAGACGCGGCTGCTGAGGCTCCCTCGGACGACGCTCCTGAGGCATCGGACGAGGACGAAAAGCCTGCCAAGCCCAAGCGTCGCCGTGCGCCGCGTCGCAAGAAGAAAGACGTGGAAGCCGAAGCGCAGGATGCCCCCGAACAGGAGGCAGAGGCCAAGGAAGACGCCCCAGTGGAAGCAGTCGATGTGGTTGCCGAGGCTGAGACAGCTCCGGAACAGGTCGAAGAAGCTCCGGCGGACTTCGCTGAGGTTGCAGAAGCGGCACCGGAACTGGCGCAAGACGCCGAAGAACCTTTTGAGGCCGTTGAAACGGCAGAGCCTACTAAGGCGGTGGAAGCAGAAAAACCAGTCGATACTCAACCGGCTGAGGAGCCCGCTCCGGTCGAAGAGGTTGCCGAGGTTGAGGCCGCACCCGAAGTAGAAGAAACCCCAGCCGAACCCGTTCTGGAGACGGTTTCGGAAGAGCCGGAACAACCGGCTGAGCCGCCCAAGCCTAAACGGCGTGGTTGGTGGTCGCTCGGAAGCTAAAGCGAGAAGCTAAAATGAAAAGGCGGGCTTGAGGCCCGCCTTTTTCGTTTTGACAGCCAAGGTCTTAGCCCGCTTTCTGGATCAGATAGACCTGATAGCCGTTCTCTTCCTCTTGGGACAGTAGGGTGTGGCCGCTCTCCGCGCAAAAATGCGGGACATCAACTATCGCCGCAGGATCATCTGCCAGCACGCGCAACACGGCACCACCGGGCAAAGACTTCAACCTTTTGCGCGCTTTCAACACAGGCAAAGGGCACAACAGGCCCAGGGCATCGAGGGTTTCAGTAGGATTAGACATAAGGCTCAGATATTTCGCCCAAGGCGCAGTGTCCAGCGCGCAACCACGAGGATGTGACCGAATAGCCCCGTGACGAAGCCGCCTTCATACCATATGTGCTGAAACATGTTCGGAATAGATATCATCGACGCGGGTCTGCTGCCTGCTATGTTCATCGCCCTGATCGGCGGTTTGATCAGTTTTCTGTCGCCTTGTGTGCTGCCGATCGTGCCGCCGTACCTGGCGTATATGAGCGGCGTCAGCATCAACGAGATGCAGGATCAGGCCCGCGCCCGGCGCAAGGCGACTTTGACCGCCTTGTTCTTCGTTCTGGGGCTGTCGACCGTGTTCCTGCTGCTTGGCTTTACCGCCTCGGCCTTCGGGGCGTTTGTTCTGAAAAATCAGGTGCTTTTCGCCAAGCTCTCGGGTGCGGTGGTGATTGTCTTTGGCCTGCACTTTCTGAACGTGTTCCGTATCCCTCTGCTGGATCGCGAAGCGCGGGTTGAAACCGGAGACTCCGGCGGCTCGGTCTTTGGCGCTTATATTCTGGGTCTTGCGTTTGCCTTTGGCTGGACGCCGTGTATTGGCCCTCAGTTGGGTGCAATCCTGTCGTTGGCCGCGTCTGAGGCATCGGTCGCGCGGGGCACTTTGTTGCTCGGCGTCTATGCGGCGGGTCTGGGTATTCCGTTCCTGCTGGCTGCGATGTTCCTGAATCGCTCAATGGGTGTCATGAACCGGATCAAACCCTATATGGGCACGATCGAGAAGGTCATGGGCGGGCTTCTTCTGTTCGTGGGCATCATGCTGATCACGGGCCTCTTCACCGAATTCAGCTGGTGGCTGCTGGAAACCTTCCCGGCGCTGGCGGTTCTGGGCTGATCCACCTTACCTTGGCCGCAATGCTGCGTTAACCTGCGCAGCAGAAGGTAAGGCCATGAGCAGTCAGATAAATCAGCCACAGCTGCGCAGGCGGCATGTGTTTTACATTCCCGGCTACGACCCGATCCCCGCGCGGCGTTACCGCGAGCTGTATCGGACCGAGTCGCAAGCGCAGGCTGAGATCTCGGGATACCAGATCAACCTTGCGCCAAAGACGGGCGACGGCCCGTTTGGCTGGCATGTTTCATCTGTTCAGGATGGGGTTGAGGTTCAAACAGATGTCGAGGTTCTGGTCTGGTCCGATATCGTGCAGGACAGCATGTCGGGCTCGATTCTCGCGACCTATTTGCAGCTTGGTCAGACGGCGTGGACCTATATCTCATCGGGTACGTTAAAAAGGCTGCGGCAGCTCAGGAAGGGCCCGGTGATTGCTGCGCTCTATCCGGTGGGGATGCTGCTGTTGCAACTTCTCGCTGCCGTGTTGATCGTGATCCTTGCGGTCACTCTGGCTGGATGGTGGGGGCTGCTGCCGGGTTTGGCTTTGGCCTATGGCTTGCTGCGCTGGTTCCGCAAAATCGACAATCGCCTTTTCGCCTATTACCTGATGCATGATTACGCATACTCGGCGCAATTTCAGGGGGAGATTCCGGGCAAACTGCAACACCGCCTGGAGGAGTTCGCGGATTTGATCGAGGCCGCGCTAAAGACGGATGTTGATGAGGTTCTGGTCGTCGGCCATAGCTCGGGCGCGCATCTTGGCGTTTCTGTTCTGGCGGATGTTCTGCGTAGACAGACCGCAAGTGGGCCAGCACTGTCGTTTCTGACACTCGGGCAAGTGGTGCCGATGGTCTCGTTCCTGCCCAAGGCTCAGAAACTCAGGTCGGACCTTCAGTTCCTGTCCACGCAAACCACTTTGACATGGGTGGATGTCTCAGCGCCCGGGGATGGCTGTTCTTTCGCCCTATGTGATCCGGTCGCCGTTAGCGGTGTTGCGGGCCACGACAAGACATGGCCTCTGGTCCTGTCCGCCGCCTTCACCCAAACACTGTCACCCGAGCGATGGAAAGCCCTGCGGTGGAGGTTCTTTCGGCTGCATTTTCAATACCTCTGCGCCTTTGACCGACCGGGCACCTATGACTATTTCCGCCTCACGGCGGGACCTCTGACATTGGCAGAACGGTTCAAAGACCGCGCGCCGTCGAACAGCCGGATTGAGACGCCGGTCTCGAAATACACGGATACGAGCCGATGAAGCCGCCCAAGCCGCAGTCTCGCCTAGATCGAGTCTCTCTCTGGCGCTATCTGAAACTGTTCCGGCAGGACCTGTTGTCGGCGCAGCCTCAACGCCTCTATCGCGCGTGGATGGCCGAGTTTCGCACGCCGTTTTTCCGGTCCTACATGATCAATCAACCGGATTTGGTGGATGAGGTCCTCAAGAAACGTCCGGATGAGTTTCCGAAATCCAACCGCATCAGCGAAGGGTTGCGGCCATTGCTGGGGGAGTCCGTGTTTCTGACCAACGGCGCGACATGGAAACACCAGCGCCGTATCATTGACCCCGCTTTTGAGGGCGGACGGCTGAAGGATACGTTCCCGGCCATGGTCGCCGCTGCGGATGCTTGTGTGGATCGGCTGCGCCCTTTGGCAGGAACGCAGGTCGAGTGCGAACAGATCACCAGCCATGCCGCCGCTGACGTGATTTTCCGAACCCTGTTTTCTGTGCCCATCGAACACGACATCGCCGCACAGGTCTTCGACAGGTTCCGAGCGTATCAGCGCGAGCAGCCTTTGTTGAACCTCGCCGCTTTTGTACCGCTCCCACGTTGGTTGCCCCGGTTTCATTCGCGAAAGACGCGTGGAACCGCGCGAGAGATCCGCGCCCTGATTGCCAAACTGACGAAAGATCGGGCTGCGGCGATTGCTGCGCATCGCGCGCCCGATGATCTGGCAACCAAGATCATGACGACACCTGACCTGGAAACCGGCAAGTGTTTTGAGCCGGAGGAGATGGTCGATCAGGTTGCGATTTTCTTTCTGGCCGGACACGAAACCAGCGCCTCGGCTTTGGCGTGGACGCTCTACCTGATGGCGCTTTACCCCGAGTGGCAGGAGAGCCTAGCGAAGGAAGCTGAAGCACTTGACGATCGTTCTTTCGCGGTGATGTCCAAGCTGAAACTCAGCCGCGACGTGTTCCGTGAGGCCCTCAGGCTCTATCCGCCAGTGCCGATGATGGTCCGGCAGGCCAGTTGCCCCGAGAGGTTTCGCAACAGAGACATTCCAAAAGGGTCGCAGATCGTGATCAGCCCCTGGCATCTGCATCGGCAAGAGCGGCTGTGGGACAACCCGGATGGTTTCGATCCCAATCGTTGGAGCACGGAAAACGGCAAAACCTGTCAGCGTGAGGCCTATATACCCTTCTCGACAGGCCCGCGCGTCTGTCCCGGGGCCGGGTTTGCGATGGTCGAGGGGCCTTTGATCCTTTCCACTTTGCTGCGCCATTTCAGATTCGAAACAATCCCGGACAAAACGCCCGTTCCGGTGGCTCATCTGACGGTCAGATCGCGGGATGGCATATGGTTGCGCGTGGTTGAGCGCTAACAAACTACCATCACCCATAACTGTGCTGTATGCGGTGAAGGAAATCGGAATCAGTCTTGAACGGGAAAATACTATGTCCAAAGCAGAACAGCGCGCGCAGATGTCAGATGGAGCAGGCTTTATTGCAGCACTGGATCAAAGCGGCGGATCAACCCCGAAAGCTCTGGCGCTCTACGGCGTGGATGCCGCGCAATACGCCTCGGAAGAGGAGATGTTCGGCGAAATCCAGAACATGCGCGCGCGGATCATCCTGGCGGATGACTTCACCAAGGACAAAGTGATCGGCGCGATCCTGTTCGAACGCACCCTTGGCGAAGAGATCGAAGGTCGCAAGGTCGCCGATTACCTATGGTCCGTCAAAGGGATCGTGCCGTTCCTGAAAATCGACAAGGGTCTGGAAGATACTGCAAACGGTGTGCAGATGATGAAGCCCATCCCGGGGCTGGCCGAGACATTGGCCCAAACGGAAGGCGTGTTTGGCACCAAGGAACGCTCGGTCATTCATGAAGCCAACGCCGAAGGTATCGCCGCCGTTGTTGCCCAGCAATTCGACGTGGCCCGCGTCGTGACCGAAGCTGGCATGGTGCCGATTGTCGAGCCCGAGGTGAACATCAACTCGGAAACCAAGGTCGAAGCCGAAGATATTCTGAAAGCCGAAATCCTGAAAAACCTCGACCAACTGGCCGAAGGGCAGGAGGTCATGCTGAAGCTGACTATTCCAAGCGTCGCGAACCTCTTTGACGAAGTGGCCGATCACCCGCGTGTTCTGCGCGTAGTGGCCCTGTCAGGTGGTTACTCGACCGAGCAGGCCTGTGATCTGCTGGGGCAAAACGGCAAAATGATCGCGTCCTTCTCGCGCGCGCTGACCGAGGGGCTTTCGAAACAGCAATCGGATGCCGAATTCAACGCCGCCCTCGGCAGCAATATCGACAAGATCTTCAAAGCGTCGGCGTGACGCCTAAACCGGTTTGACAAAATCGCGGCGCATCTGCGCCGCTTTTTCCCGGCTGATGCAGCCTATCGCGTGATCATTGATCAGCCCCATTGCCTGCATGAAGGCAAAAACGGTGGTGGGGCCGACAAATTTCCAGCCCCTCTTTTTCAGGTCTTTCGACATCGCCACTGACTCGGCTGAGGTGCTGGCTGTCTGTGGCTCTGGCGGTGAGGTTGGTTCATACCGCCAGACATATGCCGCGAGGGAACCTTCCTTCGCCACCAACTCCTGCGCACGACGGGCGTTGTTGATCACGGCTTCGATCTTGCCGCGATGGCGGATGATACCTGCATCTTGCAGAAGGCGTTCGATATCAGCCTCAGAAAACTCGGCCATCTTGTTGAAATCTAAATCGCAAAAGGCCCGGCGAAAGTTCTCGCGCTTGTTCAGGATCGTTCGCCAGCTGAGGCCGGACTGAAAACTCTCAAGACACAGTTTTTCGAACAATCGTCGATCATCGGACACCGGGTAACCCCATTCCGTGTCATGATAGTCGAAGAACTCAGGCGCCGCTTGGCACCATGCGCATCGGGCGAGGCCATCAGGACCCAAAACGGTTTTGCTCATGAATGTACCTATTTTGTTCTCATTCAGCCTACACTCAAAGCTGAGGCTCTGACAAGCGTCAAAGCTTGTCGCGATACCAGTTCAGAACGAAAACACGTATGGCCGATGCCAGCCCTGTATCAGGGTCGCGTGCAACATCAATATCGGCAGCCAAAGCATTGATGGGCTGCTGTTTTTCTTCGGCAATATCGCGGAACGCACGCCAGAATTCATCCTCAAGCGAGACTGACGTCCGGTGCCCCTTGAGGGTCAGAGAGCGTTTGACCGGAGGGCCGCTCATTCATCCAACTCGTGATTGTCCAAATCGCGGTTCTGCTTGTCTTTTCGCAGCTTCACGACCTGTTTTTCGGCCTTGCTGCGCCCGAACGCGACCGCGTTTTGATCCGCGCGGGCCTTTTTTTCGGCCCGCGCTTTTTCTTTCCGATACCGGTTCAAGTTGACCGGCTTACCCATCAGTCTTTCGGGCCGATCATCTGTTCGGGGCGCACGACGGCGTCAAAGGTCTCTTCATCGACAAAGCCTAGTGCGACGGCCTCTTCCTTGAGGGTCGTGCCGTTCTTATGCGCCGTTTTGGCAACTGTGGTGGCGTTGTCATAGCCAATGGTTGGGGCCAGAGCGGTCACCAGCATAAGCGACTCCTTCATCAGCTTGTCGATGCGCGGCTCGTTGGCCTGAATGCCCGACAGCATCCGTTCAGTGAAACTGTCGGTGGCATCGCCCAGCAGTTGGATCGACTGCAGAAGATTGTAGGACATCATAGGGTTATAGACATTCAGCTGGAAATGACCCTGAGAGCCCGCAAACTTAATCGCAGCATCATTGCCCATTACATGGGCGGCCACCTGTGTGAGGGCTTCGGCCTGTGTCGGGTTCACTTTACCAGGCATAATGGAAGACCCCGGCTCGTTTTCCGGTAGAATCAGCTCTCCTAGACCCGAGCGAGGGCCTGAGCCTAGCAGGCGAATATCGTTGGCGATCTTGTAGCAAGACCCGGCGATGGTCGCCAATGCACCCGACAAGAAGACCATGGCGTCATGCGCGGCCAGGGCTTCAAATTTGTTCGGAGCCGTCACAAAGGGCAGGCCAGTGACTTCAGCCATGTTGGCGGCGACGGCTTCGTCCCATCCACCATGGGTGTTCAACCCGGTTCCAACGGCAGTTCCACCTTGCGCCAGCTCGTAGATACCGGGCAATGCAGCCTCAACACGGGTAATGCCCTGACGGATCTGATGGGCGTAGGCTCCGAATTCCTGTTCCAGCGTCAGCGGAGTCGCATCCTGCGTATGAGTGCGGCCGATCTTGATGATACCCGCGAATTCAGCAGCCTTTTTCTCAAGCGTTTCGGCAAATTTGGTCAAACCGGGTAGCAGCACGTCGCGCACGCTGACCGCAGTTGCGATATGCATGGCGGTTGGGAATGTGTCGTTCGACGATTGGCCCATGTTGCAGTGATCATTTGGATGAACCGGATCTTTCGAGCCGATGACGCCGCCCAAAATCTCAATCGCGCGGTTTGCGATCACTTCATTCGAGTTCATGTTGGACTGCGTGCCCGAGCCGGTCTGCCATACGACCAGAGGGAAGTTGTCGTCGAACTTGCCCTCGATCACCTCGCCAGCGGCCTGAATGATTGCGTCGGCGATCTTGGCGTCCAGCTTGCCGGTCGCTTTGTTCTCCATCGCGCAGGCTTTTTTGATCACGCCCAGAGCGCGCACGATGGCCACGGGCTGCTTCTCCCAACCGATGGGGAAGTTCATAATCGAGCGCTGCGTCTGCGCCCCCCAGTACTTGTCAGCGGGAACCTCGAGCGGGCCAAAGCTGTCGGATTCGGTGCGGGTCTGAGACATCGGGTACTCCGTCTGGTATGCAGTTGTATGCCGTTTAGCCAAGGCAGCGCCGCAACGCAATCGGCCAGTTGCGCGCAGCTTAAACTCAACAAAACCCAAGGTATAGGCGCAAGGCGGGTGAAATTGTTCCAATCGCGCGCGCAAGCCCCATTGTGCGCGCCTGCCGCTGAGCTACAATATATGTGTGGCCATCGTGGAGGATGAAATGCCAATCTCAGCTCGGATGATCCCGTTGAAAACCATGCTGTTGGCCATGGGGCTGGTCCTGCTGGGCACGCTGGCAAACGCATCCAGTATCACGCCCTTCGTCGGGGACTACACCGGATCCGCCAATGTTGTCGACGTAGATGGAACTGCAACGCCTCGGGATATGAGCGTTTCGATCCATGAGACCCGCCACGGGTTCAATGTCAGCTGGACCACAACGACCTACAAGCTGGACGGGCGGGTCAAGCAACAGAAATTCTCGGTCGACTTTGTGCCCTCGGACCGGCCCGATGTGTTTTCGGCAGCCATGCAACGGAATGTGTTCGGCCATGAGGTGCCTCTGGACCCAATGAAAGGAGAACCCTTTGTCTGGGGCCGGATTGAAGGGGACACGATGACCGTGTTTTCCCTGTTTATTGATGCGCAGGGCGGCTACGAGTTGCAGCAATATGATCGAACCCTGGCCGAGGGCGGGCTGAATCTGTCGTTCTCGCGCTTCATCAACGGAGACAAATCCCGCGCGGTCGAGACCTTTTTGCAAAAACAATAAACCCCGCGAAGAGCACGGGGTTTGATGGACTACTTGCGGAAGCTGTCCAATGAGACGACGTCGGCGTCGTGATGAACCTCGGGTTCTTCGACCTCAATTGCCTCTTCTACGAACTCCTCTTCCGCGTCGTCATCCTCGGGTCCTTCAAAGCGCAGGCCGAATTCGACGGACGGATCCACGAACGTTTTGATGGCCGTGTAAGGGATGTAGAGCGGTTCCGGCGCATCGCCGAAGTTCAACGTAATCGCAAAGCCGTTTTCGCCGACCTCAAGGTTTTCGAACCAATGTTGCATCACGATCGTCATCTCTTCGGGATAGCGGTCACGCAGCCAGTCTGCGATGTCGACGCCGTCTTCTCTTGTATCGAACGTGATGAAGAAATGGTGCGCGCCTGGTAGCCCGGTTTCAGAGACACCGGTCAGAACGGTTTTGATCAGCCCGCGCATGGCGGTGTGCATCAGGTTTCCATAGTCGATGTCTTGCGACATGTGTCATCCTCGAAAGTGGTTACTTCCAGCATAGGCGTTTTAGCTGGAAACGAAAGGGCGGGTATCGCCGGATTGATCATAATAGCTGGATAGCGATGCCAGCGACGGACATCAGCGCCAGAACCGTTGCCATCCCTAATTTTGCCCGAAAAATCAATACCCCAGCGGCGATAGTGAGCGCACCCGCAGTGAGGTTTAGCGATTCCCAAACAGGCAGAGGTATCGAGACAGGCCCCCAACTGTACTGCGTGACCACATCGAATAGAACGTTCAAGGCGAACCACACGGAGAGGTTGAGAATCACACCTACGACGGCTGCCGTAATGCCATGCAAAGCGGCAGAGAGCCGAGGGCGCGTCGCCAGTTTGTCCAAATACGGAGCGGCGAGAAAGATCCAAAGGAAACACGGAACGAACGTTGCCCATAGCGCAACCGCACCTGCGGCGAAGGCCAGCGAGACCCCTCCGTTGATTTGTCCGGTCAGCATCGCGACGAATTGCGTGACCAGAATCAACGGCCCGGGGGTGGTTTCCGCAAGGCCCAGCGCGTCGATCATCTGGCCGGTGCTGATCCATTGATACTGATCGACCACTGTCTGTGTCATGTAGGCCAAAACAGCGTAGGCCCCGCCAAAGGTCACCACGGCCAGACGGGCGAAGAACCATCCCAAGTCGCTGAGCAATTGATAACTGGACAGGGACAGGAGGACCAATGGTCCGAGCCAGAGCGGCACCCAAATGGCAACCGTGCGTAGGGTGCCGGAAAAACTTGCGCGTGGGGAGGTGTCTTGCTGCGCAACGGGTCCTTTGAAAGACACATAGCCCCATAGCGCGGCGGCCAGAATGATCAGTGGAAAGGGCAGGTTGAACAGGAAGATTCCCAGGAACCCGATCCCCGCGATGAGGCGGTGTTCCGTGTCGGTCAATGCCTTTCGTGACAGCTTCAGGAGCGCTTGAAGGACGATCACGATGACCGTGGCCTTGATCCCCAGAAAACCGGCTTGCACAAGGGGCAGGGTGCCGAAGCTCGCGTAGAGCAGAACCAGCGCCGAGATGACTATTGCCCCCGGCAGAACAAACAGGGTGCCAGCAATCAACCCTCCGGTCACGCCCCGAAGACGCCAACCCGCATAAGTGGCCAGCTGCATCGCCTCTGGCCCCGGCAGCAACATGCATAGGGACAGGGCGCGCAAATAGGTTTCTTCAGACAACCAAGCGCGACGGTCTACCAACTCCTGATGCATCAAGGATATCTGCGCCGCAGGGCCGCCGAAGGACAAAAGGCCAATTCTGCCGAAGACCAGAACAAGGTCGCGCACTGAAGGCGTCATGTCACGTTAGCCCAACGGTCAAAATGCGCTCGGACAGCTGGTTTTTTCGATCACGAAGCATGACCCATTTCCTCGCAATGGCGGCCGTGCGCCGAATGCGCGCGGTACGTATGGCCTTAGCTATCGCGTCAGAAACTTGGGGGTCAAGGCGGCTTGGGTGTTCAGCTCCAATCCAGTCGCTGACCGGTCATGCAGACGGGCAGGGTATCCTGCGGAAACTGACCAAGTTGTTCAAAAAACGATATGAAATCGAACTGGTTGTAGGCCTCGACCATCTTTTCGCCTTTGAAGCGGGCCATGACCTGGCCCGTCACCTCCAGCGGGGCACCGTTGTCGGCGCGGCAGGTTTTGACGTGCAGAATGGCGGACACCCAGTCCCCGTTTTCGATGATCTTTGGCAGCTCGACCGAGATTTCACCCAGAATATGCCGGAAGGCCATCACAAGATCGCGAAAATCATCTGCGCCAACCTGCATTTCGGGGATCAGCCCCTCGGCCATGGTTTCCGGCGCAAAGTACTGATCAATTGCATCGGTATTCCCTTGTTCCCAAACTTCCGAATACCACGCTTTCAAGATATCTGAGTGGGTCATCCCGGCCCTCCTGTCTGTCCGAGATGACTTTGGACAAAAGAGATGAATAAACTCTGAATCTGAGCCGAAATAAACGCAGACATAAGGTGGGGGAAATGCAGGTTTCTGTTGCCAGGTACCTGCGAACCCCGCCTTACGCGGCTAGGCGCAAGGGCTTAAGTTTCGGTCTTGCTACTGCTTACGCAGCAACTGCAACCGGAGCACGATTGTCGTTTGCAATTGTACTAGTTTCGCCGATAACGGTGGCAGACAGCCGAGACAAAGCTAACCCCTTTAGACGTTCGTCGATCCTATTTCGGCCCCAGAATCCTCAAACGAAGGATGGTTGGTGGAGCCGCCGGGTACCGCCCCCGGGTCCGATCCGCTTATTACGAGCGCGTTTATGTCCATAGTCCCGAAGGACAGACCTTATATAGGTGAGGAGATTTCGGGATGCAAACCCGGAAATGCCCTCAGGGCACTGTAAATCACGGGGTGCGGTTCAGGTTTGCGGCGATCAGCCAGACGGCCAAGACCAGCTCAATTCCCCCGAAAATCATGGCCTTAGCAAGTGGTGGATTGTCCAGCAGCACCGACACGAACCGCCCCAAAGCCGCCCCGGCATAGGCTACGCCCAGCATGGCGTATGCCATTGGGTGGTTTAGCCAGATCACGGCGATGCCCGTGACAACGAACAACCCTCCGACCGAGGCGCGCATCTCGCTCAGACCCATGTTGCTGTTCGTCGGGGCCAGATCCAGCGCCGTCGCGGTGTGCAAAGGTGCGAGAAAGCCGAACAGGCCAAAGCCGATGGTCAGCAGAGCTGCGATGACGTTGAGGATATGTACCATGATCGTGCCTTTATTCGGTTACACCGCGTAGGCGGCGTCAAAGAAGTCTTTCTCCAGCTCGACCGCCCGGTGGAACAGCCTTGCGACCTCGGCTTGCGCCTCTGGCGTCAAGGTGGGCCAGGTTTTGTCAAGTTGCCCGCGCAGATACTCGACCACGCTTTCAAAGCCTTCCCCGGCATGTAGCGTGATCCATTCCGCGAACCAGAAGGGTAAATCGGGTTTCGGCGGATTTTCCGGGCTGGCCCAGCTGAGATAGACCCACTCGGCGACAACCAGCACCGCCAGCATGTTCTCATACCGGCCCGAGGCTGCCGCCTCGGCCATCAGGTCCTGAAACGCTTTGGTGGCGGGGGCAGGGTCGGTGCTCGGTTGGGTGCCCAGCGCCTCGAGCGAGCGCAGGAAATAGGTGTTTTCAGGACCGGTGATCACCGCTAGAAACTGGGCGGCCGGAACGCTGTCGGCCAAGGTGGGCGCGTGTGCGATGGCGCTGGCCAGCAGGCGAACAAAGCCATCGACGAACTGATAGTCCTGCTGCAGATACCAGCGCATCTTGTCCTTGGGCAAAGTGCCGTCTGACAGCTCACGCGTGAAAGCATGAGTAGTGGCGGCCTGCCAGTCGGCAGCCTTGCCCTGACGCAGAAACTCCGTGGGGCGCGTGTTCTGGGACACTTCGAAAACTCCTAACTTCTTTCAAAGCAGGACAAAGCGGTTTTTCGGAACATGTGCAAGGTAGTCGTGCAGCGACTAGATTGCGGACCAAAGTCCCAGCACGCCGACCAAAATCAGGCTGAGCGCCCAGATGAGTTCCAGGTTGAACCAGGTGCGTGACAGGAATTGCAGCCCGAGCCAGCGATAGACGCCATAGGCCAGTAGACCGCCTCCTAAGATCATTGCCGCCGTGTGCAGCGCGGCCACGGCCAGAACCAGCAGGGTGTTTGTTGTCATGATCTGAGAGATGGCCTGATGCCCGGCGTCCAGCTCATCCAAGTTGCACAGGCCCAGATAGATCGGAACCAGCATCAAAGCCGCGCCATGGGCCAGCGCGACCAAAAAGGACCACAGCGCGAGTTTGCTGGGCGGCACGCGCGACAAAAACCGAGGGTGGTTGCGTGTGACGGCAATGTACAGCCCCATCGCAATGACGATCAGCGCGGCACCTATGCGGATTTCGCGTTGGTAGTCGATCAACACGGCCATCATCGCAAACGGCAACAAGACACCCAGCATCGCCAGGAAATGACCGCCCGCAAGGGCCGCCAACGCGCGCCAGAGGGCGGATTGACGTTGCTCCATTAAGGCGGAAGAGACAGCAAGCGGCCAGCCCATACCGGGATTCAGCCCGTGATAGGCACCGCTGAGAACAACGGCCAGCCAAAGGCCAGCCGTTGATGTCATCAGAAAGTCCAACTCAGACCGAGGGGTAGCAGAAACTGTCGGTCGAACAGTCTCCACCCTCCAACCGGATCTGGTGGCTACGATAGCCTTCGGGGAACTCGACCCAGAACTTGGGATCCAGGGTCAGGCCGCCGTTCTCGCCGACGTCGGCTTTGACCATCGCCGCGCCGCGTTCGCCGGGATAGAACTGGTCATCCCAAGTGGAATAGAGCGAGTTGGTCCAGTAGACCCGTTTCCCGTCACGGCTGATTTCGACCATTTGCGGTCCATAGCCAAAGTCCTGACCGTTCGGATGTTTGGTCTTTTTGACGATCCCACCGATCTCGACCTTACCTGCCAGTGTCGGGTTCATCGGGTCCGATACGTCATATTGATGCATCTCTCCGGTGCCCCAGCAGGCGACATAGAGGTATTTGTCGTCGAGGCTCAGGTCGATATCCGTCACCAGCGGCGGAACGGCCGAGAAGCCTTTCAGCAAGTCCGGCAGGTCATCCGGGTCAGCCGGTTGCGGGTCGATGGTAATTGTCTTCTTGGCCTCAAACGTGCCGTCGTCGTTTCGCCACCATGTGAAGATCGCGCCTTGCAGGTTGGTTGTGTCCACAACGACGCCGCAGAACCCATACTGTTTGACCGGATCATGCGCAGGCCGGATCTCCAACGCCATCTGGTGGTTTTCGCCCAGATCAATGGTTTGGATATTGGTACGGCTGCGCAGGTTCCAGAAATGGATGCTGTGACCATATTTGTTGGACAGCAGATCCTCGGCCACGATTCCGTTCTCGAACTGTGGCGGCAGACCCCATTCGGAACTGACCATGTAGTCGCGGGGCAAGTTCCACCAGAAATCATAGTGTTTGTCCTGCACGCCGCGTTCGATCTCATACCGTCCGATGATCTCGAAACTTTCGCAGTCCATGATGAAGATACCCGGAGGGCCATCGGTCCCGTCCGCGCCGCCACCGCCCAAGGTGCTGACATAGATGCCCTCAGGCCCGCAATGAATGGTGTGTGGGCGGGAATATCCTGTTTTTGCAAAGACTTCTTCGGGTTCGATAATCTTGTGGATTTTGGCCTCAAGCGGGTTCTTCACATCGATGACATAGATCCGGCTTGAGCGGATGCCCGGAACGATCAGATAGCGCCGTTCCAGAAACGCGTGCCCCGTCAGCGGCGACAGCGCCGAAGAGCAAGCATTCCAGCCAAAGTGGTGAAATTCATCGCCTTTTTCCGGCATGATGACCTGATGGACGATCTTTCCATAGTCGTCGGAAGTCGGATCGACATTCACAACCGCCAGCCCGTCAGGTTGCGAAAAATCCGGGCTGAGCATCAGCGTAAAAGCAAGCGTCTCAGTGGGGCCCTCCATCGCCAGCTTGGCAGATGGGTAAAAGGTTGGGTCCGGTCTTGTATTCATAACATCCTCCCGTAAGTCATTGATCTTCAATTCGTTCTGAGAGTTCCGGTCTTGGCGCCGGGTGACATCCTGCCTGCTCGTGCTTCCTTTCTGCCTGTTGGTCTGCGTCAGATTTCGGGCCTGAGTGTCAGGCGGTTTTACGTTTGCGCTCGGCCACATCTCGGGCCAGTTGGCGTGTATAGGTTTCAAGTTCGATCAGTGTCGCGTCTACCGATGGGGCATCGCGCGCCTCAAGCGCGTCGGCGATCTTGGTGTGCAGCGCAATGATCTCTTCGCGCGAGCGCGCGGTGAAGGTGATCATGTTCATCAGAGGCTGCATGGCCTCGACTGCACCCGCCAGTTGATAAGACAACACTGGATTATCCGCGCCATCGACCAGCGCGCGGTGAAAGGCGACGTCCGAGGCGCAGAAAGCCTCATCGGTCAGACCTGGCTGAGCCTGACGAAAGATCTCAGCCCGCATCGTTGCCAGTTGATCCGCAGTGCGACGTTGGGCCGACAAGGGCGCGCAGGCGCGCTCCAGCGCATACCTCGCCTCGCACGCTGTGTCGAAACTAACGGCGTTCATCGACAGCAGCAGGGTCGAGGTGGTAATTTGCTGCGAATAGGCGTCCTCAAAGCTGATCCGGTTCACAAAGGCCCCGCCGGTTGCACCGCGTTGGGTTCGGATCAGGGACTGCGCTGCCAAGCGCTTCAGCGCCTCGCGCACCGTAGGTCGCGACACCTGGAACTGATCCGCAAGCTCTGATTCGGAGGGCAGGCGCTCATCCACGATCAATTCGCCGGACACAATCGCGTTCCGAATGGCCTGTGCGATCTGGGCAGAGAGGTCTGCGGGATTGGCGGGGTCTATCTTCATTTGTGGCCAGTCTGAAAATTTTATTTGTCTGACATTTAAAAGTCTGACATTTGAAAAGCAAGAGAGTTGAGTCGGAGGATCACATGAGTCGCGCATTATTCCGCAGCGGAATGTGGCTGGCGTTCTATGCTGTGATCCTGTGGGCGTGGTGGGTCATGTTCTCGATGAGCCGAGACATGGACCTCGACTTCATTGGCCGGCCAGGGCCGATGGGACAGGCTATGGCGGCGATGGATCCGCGCATGGATATGTATATGCCCATGGCCGAGTTCGGACCTTTGTTCTGGATGTGGGCGATCATGATGGCGGCAATGATGCTGCCTACGCTGGTGCCGACGCTCCGCAGCTATGACGACCTTATCCGCAGCGCCAATGGCACGCGGGCTGGATGGCTGGGCGTACTGGCCGGGTATTTCATCGTCTGGGTGGGATTTGCGGCGCTGATCGCAGGTTTGCAACTTGCCCTGCTGTTCGGTGGGTTTGTCGATATGCTGGGCATTGCCAAGTCCAATTGGCTGGCCGGAGGGCTGCTGATCGTTGTCGGCGCCTTCCAGTTCACCCGAGCGAAAGAGGTTTGCCACGGCGTCTGTCACGCCCCAATGACCTATTTCCTGGGCCACTGGAAAACCGGCTTTGCGGGAGGTGTGAGAATGGGGCTGGGGCTCGGCGCTTTCTGCGTCGGTTGCTGCTGGGGCTTCATGGCGCTCGGCTTTGTTGGTGGCGTCATGAGCCTTTTATGGATGGGTCTGGCGACCTTGTTCATGGTTTTGGAAAAACTCCCTCAGATCGGGCATGCTGTGACCCGACCCATGGGGTTCATACTGATCGCAGGCGGTGTTGTGCTGCTGATCTATCCCTTTGCTTACGGAGGATAAGCTGATGGCGAAAAACAGAAAACCCGAGGCCGACCGGCTTCCGATTAGTCAGCGGATCGACAGCCGTATGCCCAACCCCAAACGGCGTGAGATGAGCCCGACGGACTGGTCCATCAAAGGTGAGTTGATCCTGAACTGCTCATGCGATGTGTTCTGCCCCTGCGTGGTCTCATTGGGTGCGCACCCTCCGACCGAGGGGCACTGCCACGCATGGATGGGTGTGATCATCGACGAAGGGCATTATGAGGGTGAAGATCTGTCGGGCCTGAATGTTGGTCTTCTGGTCGATATTCCGGGCCGCATGGGCGAGGGACAGTGGAAAGTCGCCGCCTATGTCGATGAACGCGCGAGCGGCAAGGCCTATAACGGGCTGCTGCAGATTTTCAGCGGTCAGGCCGGTGGCACCACGGGCCTGTTCACCATGCTGGTGAGCGAGATCATCGGGGCCGAGCGTGCTCCGGTCCAGATCGAACGGGACGGCAACAAGCGCAGGATCGCGATCGGTCGTAAAATCCAAGGCGAGATCGAGATGCTGGGCGGTAAAGACCCCGAGCATCCGGTGATGGTGTCGAACTCCAAATACTGGATGGGGCCGGACATCATCGTGGCTCGCGGAAACAAATCGAAAGTGCGCGATTATGGGCGCGTCTGGGATTTCGGTGGTAAATCAGCAGAGATTTGCCCGATCGACTGGCATGGACCTAAGTGATGATCACCGGAGCCTATGCAAGGGAAATGGCACGCTACAACCACTGGCAAAACAGCCAGTTGGCGGAATTTCTTCAAGCACTCTCACCCGAGGAACTGATGCAGGAACGCGGTGCGTTTTTCGGCTCGATCATGGGCACGGCGAACCACTTGCTGTGGGGTGACTGGATCTGGATGTCACGCTTTGACAAAGGGCCGGGGCCAGAGAGCAATATCCACCGACCCGGAGGCGGCATCCACGAAAGCGTGCATCTCTGCCCCGATCTCGACAGCTGGCTGGCTATGCGCGTGGCTATGGATGACCGGATCTCGGATTGGGCGGATACGCTTGGCGATGAGGTTCTGTCGAGGCCTTTCACTTGGTACTCAGCCGCAAAAGAGGCTGATGTTACTTTGCCTTACGCGCAATGCGTGATGCATTTCTTCAACCATCAAACCCATCATCGTGGACAATTACACAAAATGCTGACCGAAGCCGGTTCCGAGGCCCCGGTCAGCGATCTTTGCTTCATGCCAAAGGAGGGCTGAATGCCGCAAATATCCCTGTCTCGTCGCCTGCGCCGCACGCCGTTCTCCGAAGGCGTCGAAGCCGCTGGTGTCAAAGGCTACACGGTGTACAACCGGATGTTGTTGCCGACGGTTTTTGAAAGTGTCGAGGCCGACTACCATCACCTGAAAAAGAATGTTCAGGTCTGGGACGTCTCATGCGAACGTCAGGTTGAACTGCGCGGGCCCGATGCTGCGCGTCTGATGCAAATGCTGACACCGCGTGACCTGCGCGGCATGCTGCCCGGACAGTGCTTCTATGTGCCGATTGTGGACGAAACCGGCGGTATGTTGAACGATCCCGTGGCGGTGAAACTGTCGGAGGATCGTTGGTGGATCTCTATCGCCGACAGCGATTTGTTACTTTGGGTCAAGGGGTTGGCCAACGGATATCGTCTGGATGTGCTGGTTGATGAACCGGACGTGTCGCCCTTGGGCGTTCAGGGGCCAAAGGCAGATGAGCTGATGGCCCGCGTTTTCGGAGACCGTGTGCGCGATATACGTTTCTTCAAGTTCGACATGTTCGAATTCGAAGGGCGCGACCTTGCAGTTGCCCGCTCGGGCTACTCGAAACAGGGCGGGTTCGAGATTTATGTCGAGGGCAGCGACATCGGTATGCCTCTGTGGAATGCTCTGTTCTCAGCGGGTGAAGACTTGGACGTGCGGGCTGGGTGTCCCAATCTGATTGAGCGGATCGAAGGTGGGTTACTCTCCTACGGCAATGACATGACCGACGACAACACACCGCATGAATGTGGGCTGGGCAAGTTCTGCAATACGCATACCGCAATTGGCTGTGTGGGCCGGGATGCGTTGTTGCGTGTGGCCAAAGAAGGTCCAGTGCAGCAGATACGTCCGATCGCGATTGACGGAGATGCAGTGCCGCCTTGTGTCCAGCCGTGGCCTGTTCTTGCGGACGGAAAGCAGGTGGGTCAGGTGACGTCTTCTGCCTGGTCTCCGGATTTCTCGACCAATGTTTCGATAGGTATGGTCAAATTGAGCCATTGGGACGCCGGAACCAAGGTCGAGGTTGAAACGCCTGACGGTATGCGAGGCGCGACAGTGCAGGGGCAGTTTTGGATCTAGCGGAGGCAGGGGGCTTTGCCCCCGTCGCTGCGCGATTCCCCCGAGATATTTTGGGCCAGGTGAAGGATTGGGCTGGCCGCCAAAAATGAAAGGATAGCAATATGTTCAATGCTTTGGTTATGGAAAAGGATGAAGAAAGCGGTTTGGCCAGCCCCTCGGTCAAGCAGCTCTCGCTGGAGGATCTGCCTGACGGAGAGGTAACGGTTGCTGTTGAGTATTCGACGGTGAACTACAAGGACGGTTTGTGCCTGTCGGCCAAGGGTGGTGGTCTGGTTCGGAACTATCCGCACATTCCCGGTATCGACTATGCCGGAACGGTCGAGGCGTCTTCGGATGACCGTTACAAGCCCGGTGACAAGGTGGTTCTAACCGGCTGGCGTGTTGGTGAGGCCCATTGGGGCGGATATTCGCAAAAGGCTAACGCTCGGGCCGATTGGTTGGTGCCCTTGCCGGATGGTCTGGACGCTCGGCAGGCGATGGCCGTTGGAACAGCCGGGTTTACGGCCATGTTGGCGGTGATGGCTCTGGAGGATCACGGGTTGACGCCGGATCGTGGGCCTGTGTTGGTGACTGGTGCTGCAGGCGGCGTTGGGTCGGTGGCGACGGCCATTCTGGGCAAGTTGGGCTATGAGGTCGCAGCTGTGACCGGACGTCCCGAGACCGGCGACTACCTGAAATCGCTTGGCGCCACGACCATCGTGCCGCGTGAAGAGCTGAACGAAACCACGAAACGCCCGCTTGAAAGCGAAACCTGGGCGGGCTGTGTCGATGCAGTTGGCGGTGACATGCTGGCGCGTGTTCTAGGGCAGATGAAGTATGGCTGCTCGGTCGCCGCGGTTGGGCTTGCTGGCGGTGCGGGGTTGCCTGCAACAGTGATTCCCTTCCTGCTGCGCGGTGTGAACCTTCTGGGGATCGATAGCGTGATGCAGCCCTATGACAACCGCCTGCGGGCTTGGCAGCGCATCGCGACCGACCTGCCGATGGACAAGCTGGAGGCTATGGTGCATCCGGCCGCTCTGTCCGATTTACCGCAGCTGGGTGCGGATATTCTGAAAGGTCAGGTCAAGGGCCGCGTCGTTGTCGACGTAAACGCCTGATTAAAAAATTAGCCGGGGCAGAACTGCCCTGGCTTAACCTTCTGGGCGGCAAAAGGACCGAAACAGTTCTGGTCATTGCCACAATTCATGCTCATGATTGCTATACATCCCAAATGCGATGGCTTAAGACCCATCCAAACAGCACTTGAAGACGGGGAGTGAGCAGCATGTCTGACGACTTCGAACTGGACACCGACGATCTGAAACGCCGCATGGACGGCGCGATGTCCAATCTCAAAACTGAATTTGCCTCTCTGCGCACCGGGCGGGCCTCGGCCTCGATGCTGGAGCCGGTGATGGTGGATGCCTATGGCTCGATGACACCGATCAACCAGGTTGGCACGGTCAATGTGCCTGAACCTCGGATGGTGACGGTGAATGTCTGGGACAAGGGCCTTGTGGGCAAGGTTGAAAAGGCGATCCGTGAAAGCGGGCTGGGCATCAACCCGCAGCTGAACGGCACGATCATCATGCTGCCGATCCCGGAACTGAACGAAGAGCGCCGCCGCGAGTTGGGCAAAGTTGCCGGGCAATATGCCGAAAGCGCGCGGGTTTCGATCCGTAACGTGCGCCGGGACGGTATGGATCAGATCAAGAAAGCGAAATCGGACGGAATGTCCGAAGATGACCAGAAGTTCTGGGAGAGCGAAGTTCAGGATCTGACCGACACGATGATCAAAGCTGTTGATGCCGCGCTTGAGACCAAGCAGTCGGAAATCATGCAGGTCTGAGCCGGTACTGATGCCCAAAGATCCCCATACGGACGTGCAGACTGGCCCAAAGCATGTCGCAATTATCATGGATGGCAATGGTCGGTGGGCGCAGGCGCGTGGCCGCCCTCGGCTTTTTGGTCACCACGCAGGTGCGCGGCGCGTACGTGAGGTGGTCGAGGCCTGTCCGGGGTTGGGCATCAAATACCTAACCGTTTTTGCGTTTTCGACGGAAAACTGGAAGCGGACTCAGGTCGAAGTGGCTGGCCTCATGAGCCTGTTTCGGCGCTACATCATCAAGGAAACCCGCACTCTGGCCGAGAACGGCATTCGCGTACGCTTTATCGGCGATCGGGTCCGCTTGGATGCCAAGCTGATCGATCTGATGGATTCGCTGGAAGAGGCGACGAAGGACAACGATTTGGTCCATTTGACCGTTGCGTTGAACTATGGCGGCCGAGATGAGGTGGCGCGGGCCACGAAACGTCTTGCACGGGATGTGGCCGAAGGGCAGCTAAAGCCCGAGGATGTGGATGAAGAGACCCTCCCCAAGTATCTGGATACGCGCGTTCTTCCTGATCCCGATCTTGTCATTCGCACCAGCGGAGAGGCGCGGATTTCGAACTTTCTCCTCTGGCAGTCCGCCTATTCCGAGTACGAATTTATCGACACCCTCTGGCCGGATTTCACCGCAGCCGAGTTGGAGCGTCTATGCCGGAACTACGGCTCGCGCGAGCGGCGTTTCGGAGCGGTTCTGGCATGAGCGAAGGCCGATGGTCTGATCTGACAGCACGGATTCTGTCCGCAGTCGTTTTGGTCGCAATTGGCGCCGTTGAGGTCTGGCTGGGCGGGTTGTGGTTTGAAAGCTTCATCGCGGTTGCCTGCGGTTTGATGACCTGGGAACTGGTACGCATGATCGAACCGCAGCGCGGCGGCATGGCCGTGCAGCTCGGTATCCTGTCCGGGGTTGCGGTGATTATCAGCTATCACGTGCCGCCACTCTACAAGCTACCGTTTCTGGTGGCTCCGGCGCTGGTCGGTGCTGGGCAAGTCACCCGTTCGCGCGGGTTGTACTTTCTGTTTGCCTTGTGGATTGCAGGCGCTGGTCTGGGCTTCATCTCCATCCGTGAAAACATGGGCTTCGGCTGGATGGTCTGGCTGATCGCGGTTGTCGTGGCCACGGATGTTGCCGGGTATTTCGTGGGCAAGGCCATTGGTGGCCCGAAATTCTGGCCCAAGGTCAGCCCCAAGAAGACATGGTCGGGCACGGCAGGTGGTTGGGTCGCGGCGGGCCTGATTGGCGCGGGTTTCGCAATGCATGGCGGGTTCGGGGTACCGTTCGTTCTGGTCTCGGTTCTGGCGTCCATGGCCAGCCAGGCGGGCGATATCTGTGAAAGCGCGGTCAAACGGAAATTCGGCGTCAAAGACAGCTCGAACCTCATACCGGGGCATGGCGGGTTTCTCGACCGATTTGACGGCATGATGGGCGCGGCTTTGTTTGTGCTGATCGCAGGGCTGGTTTACGCACCCGGAGCGATGTGATGCGCAAGGTCTCGATCCTTGGGGCGACCGGATCCATTGGTCAGAATGCGATTGACCTCATTGCGCGGGATATCGAAGCCTATGACGTGGTCGCCCTGACAGGTGGCGCGAATATCCAGCAACTGGCCGAGGATGCGAAGCGGCTTGGCGCACAACTCGCGGTCACCGCGTTTGAGGATCGGCTACATGACCTGCGCGATGCGTTGCAGGGCAGCGGGATTGAGGTGGCGGCGGGTCAGCGCGCGATCGTTGAGGCCGCCGCGCGCCCCGCGGACTGGGTGCTTTCCGCGATCGTTGGCGCCGCCGGTCTGGCCCCCGGAATTGAGGCGCTAAAACAGGGGGCAACGCTGGCGCTTGCCAATAAAGAAACTTTAGTCTGTGCGGGCGCCCTGGTTTTGCAGACGGCCCGCGAGAACGATGCGCGTGTGCTGCCTGTTGACAGTGAGCATTCGGCAGTATTTCAGGCTTTGGTCGGTGAGGATATGGACGCGGTCGAACGCGTGATCATCACTGCAAGCGGCGGGGCGTTCCGGGATTGGCCGCTCGAGGATCTGGCGTCCGCGACCGTTACGCAGGCCTCCAAACATCCGAACTGGGACATGGGGCAGCGGATCACGATTGATAGTGCATCCATGTTCAATAAAGCGCTCGAAGTCATTGAAACCCGGGAATTCTTTGGCTTCGACCCCGCTCAGATCGAGGTTTTGGTACATCCCGAATCCATTGTGCATGCGATGGTCGGGTTTCGGGACGGGGCGCTGATGGCACATCTGGGTCCACCGGATATGCGGCATGCAATTGGCTATGCTCTGCACTGGCCCGAACGGCGCGATCTGCCGGTTGAGCGGTTGGATCTGGCGCAGCTCAGCCAGTTGCGCTTTTCCCATCCCGACCTGAACCGTTATCCCGCGCTGAAACTGGCCCGAGACGTGATGGCGCGTGGAGGTCTGTCCGGGGCGGTTTTTAACGCGGCGAAAGAGCGCGCGCTGGATCACTTCATCGCAGGCCAAATCGGATTCACGACCATGGCGGATGTCGTCTCATGCGTTCTGGACCGATTTGATGCCGAAGATGGCCTTATTAACGCCCCTTTGACCCTTGATAACGTACAGCAAACGGACCATCTCGCACGGAAGTGGGCGGATGAAGCCGTGATCAAACGAGCAGGATAGAGTTTTGGACGTACTTTCGCTGATCCCTCAGTTCGGAAATTTGCTCTGGACGATTGTGGCCTTTGTGATTGCCTTGTCCGCGATCGTCGCGGTTCACGAATACGGGCACTACATCGTCGGCCGCTGGTCCGGTATTCATGCCGAGGTGTTCTCGATCGGGTTCGGCCCTGTTCTGTGGAGCCGCGTGGATAAACGCGGCACGCGATGGCAGATCGCGCTGTTGCCGTTTGGTGGATATGTGAAGTTCCTTGGCGATGCCAATGCGGCCTCGGGCAAGGATGAAGACGCGATGGATGACATCGCGCAGCAACAGCCGGAATATCTGCGCCATACAATGCACGGCGCACCCTTGTGGGCGCGAACGGCCACTGTGGCGGCGGGGCCGGTGTTCAATTTCGTCATGTCCATTCTGGTCTTTGGCCTGATCTTCTGGTCTCAGGGCGTCACGCGTGAGCCGCTGACGGTTGGCGAACTGAAGCCGCTGCCGGGAACAGAGCAGGGGCTGCGGGAGGGCGATGAGATTCTGGCCATTGCCGGGATTGAAGTCCCTGATTTCGATGAAGAAGGCGCCTGGAGTGATTTCACGGACGCGCTGCCGGTCGAGCCGGTGCTGGATTATAGGGTCCTGCGCGACGGCGAAACGTTGGATGTCTCAGCCCCGTGGCTGTTCCCGCCGCTGATTCAGCAGGTCACACCGCGCAGTGCGGCGTTTGATATTCAGCTGGAAGGGGGCGACGTCATTACTTCGGTCGATGGAGATCCAATTTTTGCCTTCGAGCAGCTGAAAGAACATGTCGAAGGCTCGGACGGTCGGGTGTTGTTGCTGAACGTCTGGCGTGACGGGGCCGAGCTTGAATTCGCGCTTGCTCCGCGCCGGACCGATGAACCGAAGCCAGATGGCGGGTTCGTCACCCATTGGCGGATCGGGATCGTTGGCGGCATGATGCTGCAACCCGCGACCGAGCCCGCGGGGCTTTGGGATTCGCTGGTTGGTGGCGTGGGTCAGACCGGGCGCATCATCGAAGGTTCTTTGTCCGGCATGTGGCACATGATTACCGGTGCGATCAGCACCTGTAACATCTCGGGTCCGATCGGTATCGCCGAGACCTCAGGCGCTATGGCCAGCCAAGGCGCTCAGAACTTCATCTTCTTCATCGCGGTGCTGTCAACGGCCGTGGGTCTTCTGAACCTGTTCCCGATCCCGGCGTTGGACGGAGGGCACCTCGTCTTCTACGCCTATGAGGCGGTCTCGGGCAAACCGCCCAGCGACAAAGCCCTGCGGATTTTGATGACCCTCGGGATTGCGGTCGTTCTCAGCCTCATGGTCTTCTCGGTCAGTAACGATCTATTTTGCTGATTGTGGCGCAAGCGGCGCAATTGCGCCGCATTGATGCCTCATTTCGAAGGTAGAAAATAGCCGCTGAAATGAGGCGGCCATGACCAAAGCTATTCAAAAATCCTATCAGAGTGTCAGCGTCCTGTTTGTTCTGAACTGGGATGTGCTTTTGTGCTTTGGTCTGACGGCGCTGGCGCTTGCTGGCGGCGCTTATCTCGCCGGTCTCTGATTCCCCAAAAACCTTAGAAGAATGCGTGTCAGGTGACCTATCGTCGCCCCGATGGTTTTGGAGTTTTGACAAGCGCATTCAATCTCGTTACTCAGCATTAAGTCCTAAATTTTTGGGTAGAGAAAAAATGGCTGACGGGCGAGGCGCGGGTATATCCTGCGGAGGGCAGATGACAACAAACAAGATTTTGTGGCGCACACGATCATTTCTTTTTCTTACTGCGGCAATGGGTTTACTGGCTTTGCCGCATGCAGCGCAGGCGCAAAACTTTACCATCAACTCCTTCGAGGTTGAGGGGAACCGGCGCATCGAGACAGGTACAATCATCCAACGGACGGGAATCGAACCCGGGCAGACGGTTTCGGCCGGTCAGTTGAACGACGCCTATCAGCGTGTGCTTGACAGTGGTGTTTTTGAAACAGTCGAATTGACACCTCGAGGCACGACTCTGGTGATCGAGGTGCAGGAATACCCTACGATCAACCAGATCAGCATCGAAGGGAATCGCCGCGTCAAAGATGACCTTTTGCTGGATGTGATCTCGTCCGAGCCGCGCCGTGTTTTCACTCCGCAGGCAGCCGAGGCGGACGCCGATCTGATTGCCGAAGTCTATTCCGCCCAAGGTCGTGTTTCGGCAACCGTAATTCCGCGCGTAATCCGCCGAAACGACAACCGCGTCGATCTGGTGTTCGAAGTTGCAGAAGGTACCACGATCGAGGTTGAACGTGTCAGCTTCGTCGGCAACCGTGCCTTCTCGGACCGCCGCCTGCGTCGCGTGCTTGAGACCAAACAGGCGACCTTCCTGCGGACGTTCTTCCGCAACGATACGTTCATCGGGGACCGGATCGAGTTCGACAAACAGGTCATCCGGGATTTCTACCTGTCACGTGGTTATGTCGACTTCCGTGTGAACAGTGCCAATGTTGAATTCACCCGCGAGCGGGATGCTTTCTTCTTGGTCATGAATATCACCGAAGGGCAGAAGTTCTCGTTCGGCAGAATCACGACCGTAAGCGAGATCCCGGGTGTGGATCCGTCGATCTATCAGGATGCTCTGAAGATCAAACCGGGCGTGACCTATTCGCCGACCCTGATCGAGAACTCGATTGCGCGTCAGGAGCGGTTGGGTGTTAAGCAGGGCGTGGATTTCCTGCGGGTCGAACCGCGCGTAACACGCAACCCGCGTGATCTGACGCTGGATGTGGAATTCGTCCTCAGCCGTGGGCCACGGATTTTCGTGGAACGGATTGATATCGAGGGCAACACAACAACGCTGGACCGGGTGATCCGTCGTCAGTTCGACACCGTGGAAGGCGACCCGTTCAACCCACGTGAAATCCGTCAAGCGGCTGAGCGGATCAACGCACTAGGTTTCTTTGCCAACGCAGAGGTCGAGCCGCGCGAAGGGTCTTCGCCAAGCCAGGTGATCCTGGATGTGGATGTCGAGGAACAGCCTACCGGCTCGCTGAGCCTTGGTGGTAGCTACTCGGTTTCGGATGGTTTCGGTGTTGCAATCGGCCTGAATGAATCGAACTTTCTGGGCCGGGGGCAGAACCTTGGTCTGACCATCTCGACTGCTCAGGACTCCGAGCAATACTCGCTAAGCTTTACTGAGCCGTACCTTTTGGGCCGCAAACTGCGTTTTGACCTGGGTCTTGGTGTCGCGACGACGAACTCCAGCTTTGCCAGCTACGATACGGACCGGTTGTTCTTTAACCCTCAGCTGACCTATGCGATCGGCGAACTGTCGGCCCTGCGTGTGCGCTATGGCTGGGAACGCTCGGAAATGACCCAGCAGGACAACGAGACGAACGGTGCGGTCATCACATCGGAGATCGCACAGGGTGAGCGGGTCAACAGCAGCTTTGGCCTGACCTATGTCTATGACAGCCGTATCGGCGGTCTGAACCCGAATGCGGGTGTGCTGTTCGAACTTGGTTTCGATGCAGCCGGTCTGGGTGGCGACAACAAGTACTTCAAGACCACAGCGCGCACGATCGCGCAAACCCGTGTATGGAACGAAGAGGTCGTTCTGCGCGCGACACTTGAGGCCGGTGCGCTTCACTGGTCGGGGAATGACTTCAGCCGTACCATCGACCGTTTCGTTCTGGGGCCGAACACGTTCCGTGGGTTTGAACCTGCCGGTCTTGGCCCGCGTGATCTATCCAACGGGCAGGACGACGCTATCGGAGGCAACTACTACTGGGTGGCGCGGTTCGAAAGCGACTTCCCTTTGGGACTGCCGGAAGAACTGGGTCTGCGGGGCGGTTTGTTCTACGACGTCGGCAACCTTTACAACATCAATGACGTAAACACCGCAGGTGCAAATATTGTGGGTGCGGATGGCTCTATTCGTCACGTCATCGGTGTATCGGTTCTGTGGGAAACTCCGTTCGGCCCGCTGCGCTTCAACTTCTCGAAAGCGTTGAAGAAGGAAGACTTCGACAAGGAACAGAATTTCGACCTGACCGTTCAGGCTCGGTTTTGATCCGGCATGTTGTTGCGAATATTTAGACGCGCATGGGGCCCGGTTCGGGCCCTTTGCCTTTTGCTGGGCCTTGTGCTTGCATCCCAAACAGCGGCGCAGCAATTGGGCGTGCGTGATCCGCTGGTCCTGACCATCTCAAGCGACCGGTTGTTTGCGGATTCGGCGTTCGGCCAGCGCGTGTTACGCGAGATCGAATCCGAAGGCGCGCAGCTCGCGGAAGAGAATGAGCGGATCGTCGCGGAACTCAGCAGCGAAGAGAAAGACCTAACGCAGAAGCGCGCCGAGTTGGCCCCAGAGGATTTCCGCCCTCTTGCGCAGGCCTTCGACGAAAAGGTGCAATCGCATCGCGAAGGCCAGCGCGCCAAACTGGACGCTTTGGCCCGGCGTAGCGAAGAAAGCCGCCAAACGTTTTACGCCTTGGCGCAGCCCGTTCTGATCGAACTTATGCGCGAGACGGGGGCCGCGGTAGTGCTGGAACGCGCAAATGTATTCCTCAGCGCCGACACCTCCGACATTACCGATGATGCGATTGCCCGCATCAATGCCGCAATTGGCGATGGAACCGGCCTGCAGGACGGCACAGGCGAATAGGTTCGCTTGCCCTCGGGGGCCGGTATTGCTAACCACGCGGAAACTGACACATCCAAATAACGGGACGAGTGAACGATGACGACGGAAACCAAAAGCGCCGACATTCAGCTGATTCAGCGGATATTGCCGCATCGCTATCCGTTTCTGCTGGTCGATAAGGTGGTCGACATCAACGGCTATCAATCGGCCCGTGGCATCAAGAATGTCACCATGAACGAGCCTCATTTCCAGGGCCACTTCCCTGGAACGCCGATCATGCCGGGCGTCACCATTGTCGAGGCGATGGCGCAGACCTCGGGCGTGATGCTGGGCGTTGGCATGGATGTCATTGATACCGAGCTGCTGATCTATTTCATGAGCATCGACAAATGCAAATTCCGCCGCAAAGTAGTGCCGGGTGACGTGCTGGAAATGCATGTTGAAACCCTGCGCGGCAAGAAGGGCGGCAAGCTGTTCAAGTTCAATGGACGCGCCACCGTCGACGGTGAGGTCGCAGCCGAAGCTGAATTCTCGGCCTATGTCGATTGGGACATGGAAAAAACGACATGACCGGTATTCACCCAAGCGCAATCATCGAAAAGGGTGCGCAGATCGGTCAGGACTGTGTGATTGGTCCGTTCTGCTACGTGGGCCCTCAGGTCAAACTGGGCGACCGGGTCGAGCTGAAGACGCATGTGGTCGTCACAGGTGATACCTCGGTCGGCGACGATACTGTCATCTTCAACTTCTCGGTGATCGGTGAGATCCCGCAGGATCTGAAATTCGGCGGCGAGAATACGCGGCTTGAGATCGGCCAGCGCAACCGCATCCGCGAGCATGTGACCATCAACACGGGCACCGAAGGCGGTGGTGGTGTGACTCGGATCGGTGACGATTGCTTGTTCATGGCCGGAGTTCACGTGGCCCATGACGTTCAGATCGGCAACCGCGTGATCATGGTGAACCATGCGGGCGCGGCGGGGCATTGTATCGTCGAAGATGACGTAATCGTTGGCGGTATCTCTGGCCTGCACCAGTGGGTCCGCGTCGGTCGCGGTGCCATCATCGGTGCGCTGACCATGGTGCCCAATGACGTTATTCCCTACGGTCTGGTGCAAGCGCCGCGTGGCGAGTTGGATGGGTTGAACCTTGTCGGCCTTAAACGGCGCGGTGTGTCGCGTGAGGATATCTCGGCACTGCGGGCGGCGTTCAAGGAACTGTCCAGCGGCGAGGGGACCTTTCAGGAACGCGCCCATCGCGCAGGCAAGGACACCGACAGTGAATTTGTTCAACGCATTGTCGAGTTCGTCACCGGTCAATCAGATCGCTCGTTCCTGACGCCGAGGAAATAACTAAATGCTTGCTTTGATCGCAGGGACGGGTGTTCTGCCAGACGCTGTCGTGGACGCTCTGCCAGACCGTCCGTTGGTCTGCGCGATGGAGGGGTTCGAGCCTGAGAACTTGACGGCGGATGTCGTTTTCCGACTGGAGCAGCTCGGCAGCTTTCTTGCGGATCTCAAAGCGCGCGGCGTGACGCAAATCTGCATGGCGGGTGCGGTGCAGCGGCCTAAAGTCGATCCAGCGCGGATTGATGCCGCAACGATGCCTTTGGTGCCGATCATTCAAAAGGCGATGATGTCGGGTGATGATGGCGCTTTGCGCGCTGTGATCGGTATCTTTGAAGATGCGGGCCTGGTCGTCAAAGCCGCGCATGAGATCGCACCTGATCTGCTGCCTCCGCTGGGATGCCTGACCGAGGCGCACCCGTCCGAGGGTGATCTGGCAGATGCCGACCGCGCCGCAGGTATTCTGCGCGCGATGGGCAGCGCCGATATCGGTCAGGCCTGTGCCGTCTCCAAAGGCCAGGCTCTGGCGGTTGAGAGCATTTTTGGCACAGCCTGGATGTTGCAATCCCTAACCCAGCGCCCGGATGCGGGCGGCGGGGTTCTGTTCAAAGGTCCGAAACCCGATCAGGATCGGCGCGTTGATCTGCCTGCCATTGGCCCGGAATCCGTTACCGATGCGGTGGCCGCGGGTCTCACGGGCATCGTTATCGAAAAAGGTGGCGTGATGGTGCTGCGACGGGATCACGTGATCGCGGAGTGCAACCGCCTTGGCCTGTTCCTCTATGTGCGCGAGCGGGTCGTCTGATGCGCGTTTTTCTGGTCGCCGGGGAACCTTCGGGCGATCGGCTGGGCGGCGCGTTGATGGAGGGCCTAAAGGCGCTGGTCCCTGACGTCGCGTTTGACGGGGTTGGCGGGCCGTTGATGCAGGCGCAGGGTCTGAACAGCCGCTTTCCCATGTCCGAACTCAGCGTCATGGGCCTGGTTGAGGTGCTGCCCAAGTTCTTCCACCTCAAACGCCGGATATCTGAGACGGCGCAGGCGGTATTGGACACCCAACCAGATGTTCTGATAACCATCGACAGCCCGGATTTTTCGTTGCGAGTGGCCAAACTGGTCAAGGCGAGCAGCGACATTCGCACTGTTCACTATGTCGCCCCCAGCGTCTGGGCCTGGCGCCCGGGTCGAGCGGACAAGATGGCGAAGGTGATCGATCACGTTCTGGCTCTGCTTCCTTTCGAGCCGCCCTACATGGAGCGCGCGGGGATGGAGTGCGATTTTGTCGGCCATCCGGTCGCCAGCGAACCGCAGGCGACGGAGGCGGATATCAAGGCCTTTCGTGATGCCTATGATCTGGGGGATGCGCCGCTGTTGCTGGCCCTGCCGGGGTCGCGCCGGGGCGAGGTCGACCGGCTTGCACCTGTCTTTGGCGAGGCGCTCTCGCTCTACCTGAAAACCCGCCCCGAAACGCGGGTTGTTGTGCCAGCGGTGGCCCATATGGTCGACACCGTGACCGATCATTTGCGCAACTGGCCCGGATCGCCAGTGGTTGTTGATCCACGTGATCTGCCCTCGGATCAGGCGGTGACGCAAAAGCGGGCGGCCTTTGCGGCGGCGGATCTGGCATTGGCCGCGTCAGGGACTGTGTCACTGGAGTTGGCGGCGCAGGCCACGCCGATGGTGATTGCCTATAACCTCAACTGGCTGACAACTCTGATCGCAAAGCGGATGGTGCATCTGGACACGGCGACGCTGGTCAATCTGGTCTCGGACACGCGGACAGTGCCAGAGTGTCTGCTGGACGATTGCCAGCCCGACCGGATCGCCGAAGCCCTGGAACGTGTTGCAGCGCAGCCGGAGGCCCAGCGTGAGGCCATGGCGGTCACGATGGATCGTCTGGGCCGCGGTGGTGAGGCGCCGGGCCTACGCGCCGCCAAGGCCGTTTTGGCCGGGATGGCCAAAGCTGATGCTTGAGTATCTTCTCTTTTCGATCTCGGCCGGGGTTGTGATGGTGTCGACCAATCTCGACAATCTGGCCGTGTTGTTGGGGCTGATGCTGGTGATGGATCACCGCCGCTCGCTTGTGGGGTTCGCCGTCGCGCATGGGCTTGTCCTGTGCCTGTCATTAGCCGTGGCAACAGGCCTAAGCCAGAGCGGCTTGCCAGAGTGGATCGGGTATCTTGGGATCGTTCCATTGGCACTTGGCCTGCGCGGTATCTGGCACCAGATTTCAGGTGTTGAGCAAACAGACGACACGCCAAAGGGCGCTGTGACCTCGGTTGTGACACTGTTTCTCAGCCTGTCCGTCGATACATTCGCCGTGATGACACCCTTGCTGGCAGATTCCAGTCCTGCGTTCCGGCTGGCGGCTCTGATTGGTGCGGGCTGTGCCTCGGCAAGTTTGGCAGCCGTTGCTGCCTGGGGCGCGCCTCATGCGCAGAAACTGGGTCCACGCGTCACTCGGCTAGAAAAGATCGCGCCCTATATCATGGTCTGCGTCGGTCTCTACATTCTGCTGAACTCGCCGACGGATATACTCTAATCTGTGTCGCTGTTGTGAATGAAGCAGCGTTGCAGTTGGACCTGCAGCTTGCGATATCTTGCGGCAGAAGGAGAGCCTCGATGACCCGTATTCCCGCCTTGACCGACGATGACATGACACCGGCCGCGCGAGCCGCGCATGCGGAATTGGGCGCATATGGGCCGTTCGACAATTGGGCGCGGGTGGCGGCGCATTGCCCGCCGGTTCTGGAACATGTCAGCGGGATGCTCACCACCTTGCGCGCGCAGGCGACCCTTCCGCGCCGCGCGTTGGAGCTGGCGATGGTTACGGTATCCAAGCTGAATGCCTGTGACTATTGCGTGTCGCATCACGCGCCCTTGCTGACCGTGGCAGGTCTCAGCGCAGAAGGTGTCGCACGGCTGCCGGAGGTCGAAGATCACCCCGAGCTGGACGCCTGTGACAAGGCGGTGGTCCGTTATGCCGAAGCGGTGACCACCCGCTCAGGCCGGATGCGCGACGCGGAGGTCGCAGACCTGAAAGAGTGGTTCACTGACGCGCAGATCGTTGAACTGACATGGCGCATTGCCCTGTGCGGGGCCTTCAACCGGTTCAACGACGCCCTTCAAATTCAGATCGAACCCGAGGTTACGCCGGTCTCGGCCTAGTAGCCGCGCCAAATCCAGCCGCCACCAAAAATGCGGCTGCTGTTTGGGTCGTAGAACACGCAGGCCTGACCGGGAGAGATGCCTTCTTCGGGTGTCAGCAATTCGACCTCGGCTGTGGTGTCAGACAATGGTCGAATGATCGCCTCGCGCGGGGGACGGGTTGATCGCACTTTGACCGACACATGCCATTCGTCGCGTGACGTGAAGGGTTCATCGCCCAGCCAGTTGATCTCGCGCACGGGAACGGTTCGCGTGGCCAGCATCTCTTTCGGGCCGACAACGACCTGCTTCTTGTCGACATCCAGTTTCACCACGTAAAGCGGCTCGCTCAGGCCTCCGATACCCAACCCGCGGCGCTGTCCGATCGTGTAGTGGATCACGCCGTTATGCTGCGCCAGAACGCGGCCGTCGGCATGGACAATCTCACCGGATTCGGCAGCACCGGGGCGCAGCTTTTCGATGACGCTGGCATAGTTGCCATTGGGCACGAAACAGATGTCCTGACTGTCGGGCTTGTCCGCTACGGCCAATCCGTATTGCGCCGCCATTTCGCGGGTCGCATCCTTCGAGGGCAGGTGGCCCAGAGGGAAGCGCAGGAAATCCAGCTGCTCGGGCGTGGTCGAGAATAGGAAGTAGGACTGATCTCGGTTCGCATCCTCGGCACTGTGCAGCTCCGGCCCATTGGGTCCCATCTTCCGCTGGATATAGTGGCCGGTCGCCATGCAATCAGCTTCCAGGTCTTTCGCCGTTTCAAGCAGGTCTTTGAACTTCACCCGCTCATTGCAGCGAATGCAGGGCACCGGGGTCGCGCCCGCCAGATAGCTATCGGCGAATTCGTCAATCACCGCGTCCTTGAAGACGTTCTCATAATCCAGAACGTAGTGCGGGAACCCACGCTCTTCGGCCACACGGCGCGCGTCATGGATGTCGATTCCGGCACAGCACGCGCCTTTTTTGGCCAGCGCAGCACCGTGGTCGTAAAGCTGCAACGTCACGCCCACGACATCATAGCCCTGATCCGCCAGATACGCGGCCACGACGGAGCTGTCGACGCCGCCCGACATAGCAACCACCACCCGCGTTTCCGAGGGCGGTTTGGCAAAGCCAAGCGAATTGAGTTGGGTCTCGGCGGCGAGGGCCATGGCGATTCCAGTCCGGGTTAAGAAAGACCGGCAGAATATAGGAAAATTCTACACACTCTCAAGGGGCGGTTTCACGCAGCATTAAGTAGGCTGGTGTCAACTTTGTCGCAGCAGAAAAGGGTTGAGAGATGTATTTGCACAAAGTTGAAGGTCCGCGGTCTGTAACCCTGCCGGATGGCACGATTTTGTCGCAGGCCGACCTGCCTCCGCCGGACACGCGGCGCTGGGTGGCGTCGCGCAAGATCCTTGTCGTGCGCGGGGTACTTTATGGCCTGATCACCTTGTCCGAGGCCAAGAAACGCTACGGCATCAGCGATGAGGAATTCAACATCTGGGTCTCTGCCGTGGCAGAGCATGGCGTTGATGCACTGAAAGTTACCGCGCTAAAAAAATATCGACAACCTAAAGGCGAAAGTGAATAAATGATTCAACGGTAACGCAAGATTAACCATTCTTGGTCAGGTTTATTTTTAGTTGGAAGTTTTGACCCGAATTGGAGCAGTGAAATGAGAATACTTCTTGTCGAGGATGATCCTACCACGTCCAAAAGCATTGAATTGATGCTGACTCATGCCAACCTGAATGTGTATGCGACGGACCTTGGGGAAGAGGGGATCGACCTGGCGAAGCTCTATGATTACGATCTCATTCTTTTGGACCTGAACCTGCCGGATATGAATGGGCATGAGGTTCTGCGCCAATTGCGCATTGCTCGGGTGGAAACGCCAATTTTGATCCTGTCCGGTGCCGATGACACCGAAAGCAAAATTAAGGGCTTTGGGTTTGGAGCAGACGATTATCTGACCAAACCGTTCCATCGCGAAGAACTGGTGGCCCGTATCCACGCCATCATTCGCCGCTCAAAAGGCCATTCGCAATCGGTGATTCACACCGGTCGTGTTGCGGTCAATCTGGATGCAAAAACCGTCGAGGTTGATGGTCAGACGGTGCATCTGACCGGCAAGGAATATCAGATGCTCGAACTGTTGAGCTTGCGAAAGGGCACAACCCTTACGAAAGAGATGTTCCTCAACCATCTCTACGGTGGCATGGATGAACCCGAGTTGAAGATCATCGACGTGTTTATCTGCAAGCTGCGCAAGAAGCTCAGCAACGCAACGGGCGGTGACAACTACATCGAAACCGTATGGGGGCGCGGCTACGTTTTGCGTGACCCGCAAAGCAACTCCCTCGACGAGACGCGGATGGCGGTCAACGCCTGACGTTCGAAGACATTTGCCCCCTATGGTCCAGAGGGTGGCATTTCCACTCACGGCTCAGCACATCTGGACCTAGCCATGACCTCGCCCTATCACTGAGGTCCAGAATAAAGTGACAGGGCGAGGCCATGAGCATTTCTATCTCGATAGCAGACCTGACAGAGGCTGAGGCACGCGCCGAACTCGCGCGTCTTGCAGACCTGCTGTCGCGGGCCAACAGGCTGTATCACGGGGAAGACGCGCCCGAGATTTCGGATGCCGAATACGATGCGCTGAAACGGCGAAATATCGAAATAGAGGAGAAATTTCCGCATCTAAAACGCTCTGACAGTCCAAGTGATCAAGTTGGCGCGCGACCGGCGGACGGCTTTTCCAAAGTCACGCATGCACAGCGCATGATGTCATTGGGCAATGCCTTTGATGATGAGGATGTTGCAGATTTCGACCGCTCGATTCGCAAATATCTCGGCCTTTCTGCGGACGCGCCTTTGGCCTATACGGCTGAGCCCAAGATCGATGGGCTTTCATTGTCCCTGCGGTATGAGCAGGGAAAACTGGTCCAAGCCGCCACGCGGGGCGATGGAGAAGTGGGAGAGAATGTGACGGCGAATGCCCGAACGATCTCGGATATCCCACATACTATCGCAGGCGCCCCCGATATTCTGGAGGTGCGCGGTGAGGTCTACATGTCTCACGCGGATTTCGGAGCGCTCAACCAACGTCAGGCTGAGGCTGGCGGCAAACCCTTTGCCAACCCCAGAAATGCTGCAGCCGGTTCGTTGCGACAGTTGGATGCCGAAATCACGCGCGCGCGACCGCTGAAGTTCTTTGCCTACGCGTGGGGAGAGCTGTCGGCCCCTCTGGCGGAGACGCAAGATGGGGCGATTGAGCGTCTGAAAAGCTTTGGGTTCTCGACCAATCCGCTGACACGTTTGTGCAAGACAACTCAGGACATGTTGGCGCACTACCGGTCGATCGAAGAACAGCGCGCGACGCTGGGTTATGATATCGATGGTGTGGTCTACAAAGTGGATGACCTTGGCCTGCAAGCCCGTCTCGGGTTTCGATCGACGACACCCAGATGGGCCATCGCGCATAAATTTCCCGCTGAACTGGCCTGGACCCGGCTTGAAGCGATTGACATTCAGGTCGGCCGCACCGGCGCGCTCAGCCCTGTTGCGCGTTTGCATCCGGTCACAGTTGGCGGAGTTGTGGTTTCGAATGCAACGCTGCACAACGAAGACTATATCGCCGGGCGCGATGCCAAGGGGGGCACCATCCGGGATGGCAAGGACATCCGCGAGGGGGATTGGGTGCAGGTCTACCGCGCCGGGGATGTGATCCCTAAAATCGCCGATGTCGACCTGTCGAAACGGCCTGAAGATGCGGTTCCTTATGAGTTCCCGCGCACGTGTGGGAAGTGTGGAAGTGCGGCGGTGCGCGAAGAAGGTGACGCGGTGCGGCGCTGTACGGGCGGTATGATCTGCCCGGCGCAAGCCGTTGAGAAGTTAAAGCATTTCGTGTCTCGTAAAGCCTTCGATATCGAAGGCTTGGGCGCAAAACAGATCGAGATGTTCTATGAAGATCCCGTCCTGCCGATCAAAACGCCTGCCGATATCTTCAATCTGCAAGAGCGGGACTCAAGTGCTCTGTCCCGTTTGAAAAATCGCGAAGGATGGGGGGACACCTCGGCCAGTAATCTGTTTGCGGCCATAGATGAAAAACGGACTATTCCCTTTGCGCGATTGCTGTTTGGCCTTGGCATCCGCCATGTAGGTGAGGTCGTCGCGCGTGATCTTGCGCTGCATTACCGCGACTGGGAGGCAATGTCCCAAGCGGTCGATGCCGCGCGGTCGGCGGCGCTTGCGTATCGCGCCGCGGATCAAGCGGAAGAGGCTGAACGGGTGGCCGCAGCCTCTCAAGGACGCCGGGCACGGATCAAGGAAAGCCGCACCGCCGCCATCGCGGAATTGTCCGTCCCCGAGGAGGCCTCGGCCGCGTGGTCGGATCTGATTGCGGTTGACGGCATCGGCGCGACGGTTGGTCTGGCCCTGTCCGACGCCTTCGCCAATGTTGAGGAGCGACAGGCCTTTGATGCGCTCAAGGCGCATTTGACTGTCGTGCCGCCTGATGCGCCCGCCGCAGAAAGCCCGGTGGCGGGCAAGACCGTGGTTTTCACCGGCACGCTGGAAAAGATGACACGTGCCGAAGCCAAGGCGCGGGCCGAGGCGTTGGGGGCCAAAGTCTCAGGGTCGGTTAGTAAGAAAACCGATATTTTGGTTGCGGGGCCGGGCGCTGGTTCGAAGGCCAAAAAGGCGGCAGAGCTGGGGATCGAAACCCTGGATGAGGATGGCTGGTTGCAGCTGATCGACGGCGCATGAGCGGACGGCCAGAATCCTTGTTTCCCCTGTTTGCAGGGGTTGAAACCTTAGAGGGGGTCGGCCCGAAGACTGCTCAGGCGATGGCGCAGGCCGGGATGGAAAGCCCGCGCGACGTTCTTTTCGGCTTGCCCTATGCCGTGATTGATCAACGCAGGCGCGACACGATCCAAGGGGTTGATCTGCCGTCGACGTTGACGGTTGAGGTGACGGTCGGCCCGCATCGCCCATCTCGGAACAGGGGCGGCGCGTATCGGGTCCATGTCGAGGACAGTCAGGCCGATTTCCAACTGGTGTTCTTTCACGCGCGTGGCGACTACCTGAAGAAAGTCCTGCCGGAGGGATCGCGCCGTGTGATCTCGGGCAAGTTGGAGCTGTTCGACGGCATGGCGCAGATGGTGCATCCCGATCATATGCTGCCGGTAGAACAAGCCTCGGAAATACCGGAGTTTGAACCAGTCTATCATTTGACGCAGGGGATCACGCAAAAGACCATGTTTAAGGCCGTCCGTAGCGCTTTGACGCGTGCACCAGACCTGGCCGAATGGGCTGATCCGGCGCAGATCAGCAGTCAGAACTGGCCCTCATGGCACGCGGCAATTCAGGCCGCACACAACCCTCAAGGCGCGGATGACGTGGCCTCATTCGCCCCGGCGCGCGAGCGTTTGGCCTATGATGAGCTGCTGGCGCATCAGTTGACGCTGGCTCTGGCGCGGCAACGGGAACGCAAAGCACGCGGGATTGTCAGCGTTGGCACGGGCGCGTTGCAATCAAAGGTTCTGGCGAGCCTGCCGTACCGGCCAACTGGTGCGCAGACACGGGCGATAGATGAAATCGCGGGCGATATGGCCTCGGAATCGCGCATGAACCGGCTGCTTCAGGGTGACGTGGGCGCAGGAAAAACTCTGGTGGCGTTTATGGCTCTGCTAGTCGCGGTCGAGGCCGGAGGGCAGGGGGCCATGATGGCTCCGACCGAGATTCTGGCGCGCCAGCATCTCGAGGGGTTACGCCCTTTGGCGGAAGAGGCTGGCGTTGTGTTGGAAATCCTGACCGGACGCGACAAGGGGGCAGAGCGGCGGGCCAAGCTGGCTGCTTTGGAGGCTGGCGATATTCAGATTCTCGTGGGCACCCATGCAGTGTTCCAGGGTGATGTGGCATTCAAGGCCTTGCGTCTGGCGATTGTCGACGAACAGCATCGCTTTGGCGTACGCCAACGGATGGAGCTTTCGGAAAAAGGGCAGGGTGCCGATGTTCTGGTCATGACGGCCACGCCGATTCCGCGCAGTCTCGCTTTGGCGCAATATGGCGATATGGATGTCTCGGTTCTGGACGAAAAACCGCCGGGGCGAAAACCGATCAAGACCGCGATTGTAAGCACGGGACGGATGGAAGAAGTCGTCGCCCATCTGCGCCGCGCCATTGAGGAAGGGCGGCAGTGTTACTGGGTCTGTCCGCTGGTCGACGAATCCGAGGTCTCCGACCTGACAGCGGCGGAAGAGCGGTTCAAACGGCTGCGCGCTATCTTGGGCGAGGGCACCGTTGGTTTGGTCCACGGGCAGATGCCGCCTGCCGAAAAAGATGCCGCCATGACCGCTTTCCAGACAGGTGAAACCAAGGTTCTGGTGGCGACGACTGTGATCGAGGTCGGCGTAAACGTCCCCAATGCCTCGATCATGGTGATCGAACGGGCTGAGATTTTTGGTCTGGCTCAACTGCACCAGTTGCGCGGACGCGTTGGCCGAGGGGATGCGGATTCGACCTGTCTTCTGATGTATCAGGCACCTCTCAGTGAGGGCGGCCGCAAACGGTTGGAGGTCCTGCGTGAGACCGAGGATGGCTTTCGCATTTCTGAGACCGATCTACAGATGCGCGGTGCGGGAGATCTGATTGGAACCGCCCAGTCGGGCCTGCCGAAGTTTCGTATTGCGGATCTGGAACGGCAGGCAGGATTGATGGCCGTGGCCCAGACCGATGCGCGGGCCTTGCTGAATACCGATCCCAAACTGACCTCGGACCGGGGAAAGGCCGCGCGTGTTCTGCTTTGGCTGATGAAACAGGATCAGGCGATCCGTTTGATTTCAGTAGGTTAGTACCAAAGTATCCATAAAGTTCGCAAATGTTCTCAAAAAGTTCTTTACCGACTCGGGGAAATATGAGAACAAAAGGTCAACAAAGGATTAAATCCCTGACCCGGAGGTGACCCATGCTGACCCAGATCAAGACCGTAATCACGCGCTCGCACTCGACCATCCTGCAGGATGCTGCGGGTGTTGCGTCTCTGGTCGTTATGCTGATGGTGGCTCTTCACCTTCCGGTTGGTTTCTAACCCTTTTTTGCCTGCGATCTCGTGCCGAATAGCCCGCGCCTGTCATCCCCAGTGAAATCAAGGGTGACCTGCCTGTCCCAAACCCCTTGAGGGGCCATGCCTCGGCCCCGCGCGGTGTCCCGGACCCCACACGAGAAACGCATTGCCTGCCGCCGCCCTTCCCGCCCGGAAGGAGCGGCGGTTTTTTTATAGCTGACCGGTTTTGATGATTTCCAACATGGCCGACAGAACGGAATTCACCGCGACCGAGGCCAGGATCATCCCCATCACCCGGCTGATGATTGCCGCGCCGGAATGGCCGATCAGGCGTATGATCGGTTCAGCCAACAGCATCAGAATAAAGGCGATAAGCACGACCGACAGCATGACCAACGCAGTAATCCCCTGGTCGGCGGCGCTGTAGCGGTGGTTGTCGGTCAGGATCACGATCGCTAGCATCGCACCGGGTGACGCCAGGGATGGTACAGCCAGAGGGAAGATCGCTGGGTTGTGCTTATGGACCTTATCTTCCTTGTCGTCTTCGGCGGCGCGTTGTTCGATCTCCTGTTTACTTTCGCCAAAGATCATTGTCAGCGCGAACAGGAACAGGATGATCCCTCCGGCAACCTGGAACGAGTTCAACCCGATATCCAGCGCCTCGATGAGCAATTGTCCGAAGACGAGGAAGAACAGCAGCACGCCGGCACTGATCAACGACGCGAGCATCGCCGTTTTGCGCCGTGCAGCGGCTTCGAGGCCCGCAGTGACGGCGATGAAAACAGGAATTGTGCCGATCGGGTCAATGACAACCCACAACGTCACGAAGTGTTCGAGCAGGTTGTTCAAGCCCATTCCTCCACCGAAGTTTGGGTGAAATTAAACAGGTTTGGTTTAGAACGCCAAGCTTAGGCGCAGTTCGACTGTTCGGCTTGTTCCATCGCTTCAGCTGTTGCCTCAAGCGCCAGCATGATTGAGGCATGGCGGTTTTTGTATTCACGGGCGGGGATCAGAACCTCAAGCCCGTCAAACGGGGCATCCGGGGCGGGGCCATCCTTTTTTAGCATGGTCTTCAGCTGATCGCGGGCGGTTTCAACTTGCGCCCGCGTGGCCCCAACCACGGCGTCACCCACCACCGAAGCGGCCGCTTGACCGAGGGCGCAGGCTTTGACGTCCTGCGCAAATTCAACAACGCGACCGTCTTTCATCGTCACGTCAACGGTTACGGTTGATCCGCAAAGCGGCGAGCGTTTCTTGACCGTCGCATCAGGCTGATCCAGCCGATCAAGATGCGGGATATCAGCCGCCAGCGCCAGAATGCGCCCGGAGTACAGCTTAATCAGGTCGTTCTCGCCGCTCATGGCTTTCCCTCGTTCCGTGTTCCCCATACATAGTGGTCAGCCCTCGGGATGCAAAAGGTTTTTGTCATGTCTGACACAGTCACGTTCGATCCATCGGATCTGAAATATAATGAAGCCGGGTTGATCCCCGCAATTGCGCAGGATCACGCCTCGGGTGAGGTGTTGATGATGGCCTGGATGAACCAGCAAGCGGTTGAGCGCACGCTGGAGACGCGGCGCGTAACCTACTGGTCGCGCTCGCGCCAGGCGTTCTGGATTAAGGGCGAGACGTCCGGGCATATTCAGGAACTGGTCGATTTCCGCTTTGATTGCGACCGTGATTGCATCTTGGTCGTGATCCGTCAGACCGGCGCGGCGTGTCATACCAACCGCCGGTCGTGCTTCTACACGGCCGTGCGCGACGGTGAAGAAGTCGAGTTGATGAAGCCGATGGAGTGAGTGGCGCAGATGTCGCCACCTTCGGTCTGAGTATTTTTGAAAAGACAATGCGGGGTCAGAGGTTGACCATGGCGCGGATGTCCTGAGGGCTTGCGCCTTCGGCCCTGTATTTTGCGATGGCGCGGGCGTCGTCTCGTTTGGCGAGGCGTTTGCCGTTCGGGTCGCGGATCAAGCGGTGGTGCAGGTATTCGGGCGTGGGTAAGCCCAGCAGAGCCTGCAATAAGACGTGAATACGCGTTGCCTCGAACAGATCCTGACCGCGAATGACGCGGGTGATCCCCTGTGCCGCATCGTCGAGGACCACGGACAGGTGGTAGGAGGTGCCCATACCTCGGCGGGACAGGACAACATCACCGATCGTTGTTTCCAGTTCGGTTTTGTCGAAGGAAATCCGTCCGGTTTCTCCGTTTGGGCCAGTGGCCAATTCGAGAAAACTGCTGCTTCCATGTGACAGAGCGGATTGCGCCGCCATGGCCATATCAAGCCTCAGGGGCGTGTCTTTAGGTCGTTCCTTGCTGTTTCGGCTGGCTTTATGCCGACAGGTGCCGGGATAGATGATCCCATCCGGCCCGTGCAGAGGTGCCCCTTCCTGCGGGGCGCTGGCCGCTGCGGCGATATCCTTGCGATTGCAGGTACAAGGATACAAAAGACCTTTCGACCATAGGGTATCGAGGGCCTGTTCATAGATCTGCATGCGCTCGGATTGCCTCATAACGGGTGTCGGCCATCTGAGGCCCAGCCATTCGAGATCTGCATAGATCTGATCCACCCACTTCGGTCGCGCGCGGGACTGGTCGATATCCTCGATCCGCAGCAGGAATGTGCCGCCTTCGCAGGCAGCCATGTCACTGGCCAGCATCGCCGAATAGGCGTGACCAAGATGCAGAGGACCTGTAGGGGAAGGCGCAAAGCGAGTCGTAAAAGTCACGTCTTTTCAAGTATTTACACGTCAGATTTCATGTTCATTCCGGGCAGATGAGGCCCGTATTCCTTAAACAGCAGGCGCGCGGCACCCATGTCCAACCAGTCGTTCAGGCGTGAAGTATAAGAGTAGTCCGCAAGTGAATGATCGTTATAAGAAAATGCCAGCAGACCATCCTTGGGCAACGCGTGCATGAGGAGGTCCAGAGTTTCAGGCGGTGCTGCTCCGGCACCGATCACTCCGATGGCTGAAATGGTTGAGTAAGCGCCGTGTTCAATGGGTTCGGGATCCGATATATCAAAGCCGATCAGCGATCGATAGACGTTCTTCGCTTTGGCCTCCTCAAGCATATTGGGCGTGGGGTCCATTCCGTCGATCACTTCAAACCCGACTGAGCGCAGCGCAACACCGGACAACCCCGTTCCACAGCCATAGTCGAGAATGGGCGTTTGTGCCTCAGGCCTCTTGGACCACAGCGCTTTAGCAACCCGACCCGGGGTGGCATATCCCTGTTCCGCCACAGAATCCTCATAGGTTGCGGCCCATTTCTGGTAATGCGCTTGGGTGTCCTGCGGAGATTTCGATCCGTATGTGTCCTTGAAAAACTTGTCACTCATAGCCGCATGTTAAGCCGCTGGGTCCGCTATCGTCCAGTCAGCTTTGCGCGAGCCACTCCGTCCATTCAGCCTTGGCGCGGTCGGTGTAGGCTTTGTAGCGGTCTTTGCGTCCCCGGCGGCCACCTTTCAGGCCATCCACAGGGCGGAACAGGCCGAAATTGACGTTCATGGGCTGAAACGTCTTGGCCTCCGCGCCGCCGGTAATGTGGTGGATCAGGGCACCCATGGCGCTGTCTTGCGGTAGCTCGGGCAGGGCGCGGCCGAGAATTTCAGCTGCCGCCAGTCGACCTGCCAAAAGCCCCATAGCCGCGCTTTCGACATAGCCTTCGACACCGGTGATCTGACCGGCGAAGCGGATATTTTGCTTTGATTTCAAACGCATCTGCGCGTCCAGAAGCGTCGGAGAGTTGATGAACGTGTTGCGGTGTATCCCGCCAAGGCGTGCGAAACTGGCGTTCTCTAGGCCGGGGATCATGCGGAATACCTCGGTCTGGGCGCCGTATTTCATCTTGGTTTGGAAGCCCACGATGTTGAACAGCGTGCCAAGAGCGTTGTCGCGACGCAGCTGCACAACGGCATGAGGTTTCACGTCTGGCTGATGGGGGTTGGTCAGACCGACGGGTTTCATTGGCCCGTGGCGCAGAGTTTCACGGCCCCGTTCAGACATCACCTCAATCGGCAGGCAGCCATCGAAGTAGCCGGCGGTTTCGCCTTCGTGGAACTCGGTTTTATCAGCGGCCAGAAGGGCATCAATGAAAGCCTCGTACTGGTCGCGGTCCATGGGGCAGTTCAGATAGGCGGTGCGCTCTTCCTCGGTCTCGCCTTTGTCATAGCGCGACTGCATCCAGGCTTTGCTCATGTCGATGCTCTCGGCATAGACAATCGGCGCGATGGCATCAAAGAAGGCCAGCGCGTCCGATCCGGTTTCGGCTTGGATGGCCTCACCTAACTTGGCTGAGGTCAGAGGGCCGGTGGCAAAGATCCACTGCCCGTCGTCAGGCAGAGAGGTAACCTCTTCATCCGTCACCGTGATCCGCGGGTGCGCGCGCAGTTTAGCCGTGACCGTCTCGGCAAACGGATCGCGGTCGACGGCCAGCGCCCCGCCTGCGGGCAAGCGGTGGGCATCTGCAGTCGTCATGATCAAGCCGTTCGCAGCGCGCATTTCCCAATGCAGCAGACCCACGGCGTTTTGTTCATCATCGTCTGAGCGGAACGAGTTGGAACAAACCATCTCGGCCAGATTGCCGGTCTGGTGCGCAAAGGTGCCAACGGTGGGGCGCATTTCGTGGATCACAACATCCACGCCCATTTCCGCCGCTTGCCATGCGGCCTCGGACCCGGCCATGCCGCCGCCCACGATATGCAATGCTTGTGTCATGCGCTGCCACATAGGGCAGAGCCCAAGCAGGCGCAACTGAGCAACCGTCAAATGATTCAGATTTTAGGGGAGGTCTTGGGGTCGCCGCTGCGGGAATGTCAACGCCAGTGAGAGAAACCAGCTTGGAGGGACCTTCCGCCCACGGCGACCCAAAAGTGTAGCTGAGGCCTTAGCCTCGTCCCAGCATTGCCACAGTGTTGCCCTTTTGAAAAGTGCAAAAATGATGACATTGATGAAAAATGTTCGGAATAATTGTCTTATTGAGACCAATTCGGGGGGCGTTTTTCGATAAACGCAGAAATGCCTTCTTCGGTGTCGCGATGCAGCATATTCTGCACCATTACCTCTCCGGTATAGGCATAGGCTTGATCCAGCGGCATCTGAAGCTGTTGATAAAACGCCTCTTTTCCGATTTTGACGGCGATGCCCAGCTTGTCTGCGATCTGTTCGGCCAAGGCGAGGGTTTGGTCGTTGAGTTGAGATTCAGGGACAACCCGATTGATCAACCCCAGTTCCTGCGCGCGTTCGGCTGAGAGGAAACCTCCGGTGGTCAGCATCTCAAATGCCTGCTTTCTGGGAATATTGCGGCTGAGCGCGACCATGGGGGTCGAGCAGAACAGGCCGATATTCACTCCGTTCACCCCAAAACGCGTACCTTCGGCTGCGACAGCCAGATCGCAGGTGGCGACCAATTGACAACCCGCAGCTGTCGCAATGCCGTGGACCTGCGCAATAACGGGTTGGGGCAGGGACTGAATCGACATCATCATCCGCGCGCACCGGTTAAAGAGGTCCTGAAAGTAGGCCTTGCCGCCATCCTCAGACTGACGTCCGGCTGTCATCTGTTTTAGATCATGCCCGGCGCAGAAGGCCTTGCCTTCGCCGGACAGGACAACGGCCCGGATCGAACGGTCGACGCGCAACGCATCGAACTCGGCCTGCAACGCGGCCAGCATCTCGTCGCTCAGCGCGTTCAGCCTTTCAGGTGCGTTCATGTGCAACCGCGCGATGGCACCTGTGTCGTTACGTTCTAAAATTGCCATCTTGCCCTCCCGCTGGCTGTTGGGCCAACTCTAGGGTGAGAAGTGAAGGAGGGGAAGCATGGGATTGGCGTTAAGCAAAGACGAGCTGTCGCAGTACCTTAAGGAGGTATTCCCACAGGTTCATCGCGATTTCGTGGTTGAGAACCTGACCGAGGAGACAATTACCATGCGCCTCGTGGTCGAAGACCGTCATTTGCGCCCCGGCGGTACGGTTTCAGGACCGTCCATGTTCGGTCTGGCGGATGTTTGTGTCTATGCCATGGTGTTGGCGCGCAAGGGGCGTCAGTCCTTGGCGGTGACGACCAACAGCTCTCTGGACTTTTTGCGCAAACCTGAAGGTGGCAAAGATCTGATCGCTGAATGTCGCCTTCTGAAACTGGGGCGCACTCTGGCCGTTGGCGATGTATTGATTTACTCGGTCGGATCAGATCAGCCCGTGGCGCGGGCCAGTATGACCTATTCCATCCCGCCCGCCGGGTCTTCGGCTGCAAAATTCGGATAAAAAGGGCCGGGGCGAACCCCGGCCAGGGAAGAGGTCCCAAATGAATTTGGGACTGGGGATGGGTTAAAGCTGCCAGAAATAGCGCTTGATTTCGCGGTCGGCTTGCAGACGGGTCAGGCCTACGTCCTTGAGCAACCTGTCATCCAGCTTTCCCAGATTGACGCGACTGCGACGACGGCGTTCCCATTGAGTGACCGCCGCCGCAAACTGCACGGCCAGCACAGCGATCAGCGGCAGCCGGGGGCTGGCGTTCAGCAGTGTAAGGGCGGGAGTGTGCATTGTGCGTGTCATCTCAGTATTCCTTTCAAATTGTATTGACACAAAGTAGCAATGTTCGGTACATGTGTTTGATACATTCGCAATTGTGTCAAGTGCAAAGGAAGAATTGTAATGGATACAATTTGGCCGGAGACGCTGCCAAAATCCAAAGGGCCCAAGTATACGTTAGTGGCTGATACAATACGAAAAGCGATTGAAAGTAAGACGTTAAATATCGGGGCCAAACTGCCCCCTGTGCGCGAACTTGCGTATCGGCTCCAGATCACTCCGGGAACCGTCGCGCGGGCCTATACGATTCTGACCGAAGAGGGCTTACTACAAGCTGAGGTCGGACGTGGTACATTTGTAGCTCCTCCCAAATCCCCGATTCTGGACGATGTCTGGTCCAGGCAGCTTCATCTGGCTGAGGCTCAGAATGCCAATCACGTCAGCCTGTTCAGCCCGAGGCTCGCGGATATGGGGCAGGTGTCTCTTATCCGCGAGTGTCTACAGAAAGTCGCGCAGTCGGATCCGGCTTTGTTCATGAATTATCCGACACGCGATGCGTATAGACCTATGCGTCAGGCGGTTGTTGAATGGTTGTCGGACTTGCCGCTTGGCAAGTTGAGCGACGACGACATTGTACTGACACACGGAGGTCAGAACGGCCTCTGCCTTGTATTCCAGACCATCCTGCAGGGTCCCAAACCGATCGTTATGGTCGAAGATCTTTCCTATGCCGGGTTCCGTCGTGCGGCAGAGTTGATGCGGGCCGATGTGGTTGGCATCCGAATGGACAAATGGGGCATCGACCCGGCAGCGATGGAGCATGTCTTGCGCCAGACGCCAGCGCAGGCAGTCTGTGTCTCGCCCGAGGTTCAGAACCCGACCGGACTGCATACCCCTTTGGAGCGGCGTAAAGAAATCGTGGAAATTGCACGGAAATTCGATGTGCAAATTGTCGAGGACGACTGCTACCGGATGGGAGACGCAAAAGAACCCAGTTTCCGCGCGTTGGCCCCTGAGCGGGGATGGCACGTGTCTTCGATCTCGAAAGTGCTGACACCGTCCTTGCGCGTCGGCTTCGCTATTGCGCCCAGAGACCGGAGCGTGGATCTGCGCCGATCAGCCGAATACGGATACTTTGGTCTGGCACAGCCGCTGGCTGAACTGACCAGACTGCTGCTCTCTGACCCTCGCACGCGCCAAATCGCGCGGGATGTGCGCTCGCGGATGGGAGAGTATGTGCGGGTGACAGTGAATGCTCTGGGCGGGTTCGATCTAAACTGGGCGCCTGATGTGCCGTTTGTTTGGCTGCATTTGCCGTCGGGTTGGCGGGCTGCTGCGTTCAGCCGTGCCGCTGAGCGAGAAGGGATTCAACTGCGATCTGCGGATGAGTTCGCGCTGCGGGACGGGCGCGCCCCGAATGCGGTGCGCATTGCGATGAACGGGCATGTATCCCTGCAGAGGTTCGAGGATGCGATGCTCCGCCTGCGGGCTTTACTGGATAATCCGCCTGAACAAATCAGCGTTTAGAGTGGGGTAAAATAATACCTATTTTATAAGTCATTAAAAAAGAACAATAAAAACTTGATTACGTGTGTTGACGTGCATTCTAAGCAGGTCTAAACCCCCTCCATCGAATTCGGACCGCTCTGTCTTGGGGCGGTCTTTCACATCAAACAGGACTATCCTGCCATGAAAACCTTTTCTGCAACACCTGCAGACATCGACAAGAAATGGATCCTGATCGACGCCGAGGGCGTTGTTCTGGGCCGTCTTGCTTCGATCGTCGCCATGCGTCTGCGTGGCAAGCACAAAGCGTCGTTCACCCCGAACATGGACATGGGCGACAACGTCATTGTGATCAACGCTGACAAAATCCAGATGACCGGCAAGAAGCGCGAAGAGAACTTCTACTGGCACACTGGCCACCCGGGCGGCATCAAGTCGCGCACCAAACAGCAGATCCTGGAAGGTGCACATCCTGAGCGCGTTGTCGTTCAGGCCGTCAAGCGCATGCTGCCGGGCAACCGTCTGGCGCGTCAGCAAATGACCAACCTGCGCGTTTACGCCGGTGCCGAGCACCCGCATGAAGCCCAGGCCCCCGAAGTTCTGGACGTTAAGTCCATGAACAAGAAAAACACCCGGAGCTAATGACCGATGGCTGATCAGATCAATACTCTCGAAGAGCTGAGCGCCGTCGCAGGCGTTGAAACCGTGGCCGAAGAAGTCATCGTGCGTGAACCCGTACGTGACGAGCTGGGCCGTTCCTACGCCACCGGCAAGCGTAAAGACGCTGTTGCCCGCGTTTGGATCAAGCCGGGTTCCGGCAAGGTCACCGTGAACGGCAAAGACCAGGACAAGTACTTCGCTCGTCCGGTTCTGCAGCTGATCCTGCGCCAGCCGTTCCAGGTTGCTGGTGTTGAAGGTGAGTTCGACGTTGTTGCAACCGTCAAAGGCGGTGGCCTGACCGGTCAGGCCGGTGCGGTCAAGCACGGCATCTCGAAAGCGCTGCAGCTGTACGATCCCTCGCTGCGTGGTGCTCTGAAAGCCGCTGGCTTCCTGACCCGCGACAGCCGCGTTGTGGAACGTAAGAAATACGGTAAGCGCAAAGCGCGTCGTTCGTTCCAGTTCTCGAAGCGTTAATCGCTGCGAACAACGAAATTCAAAAGGGTTCGCAAGTGCGGGCCCTTTTTTCATAGGGTTAGGGCGTGATCATCACCTTCCCGTCACTCGTTTTCAAAGCGTCCGCCAGGTTGGCGATCAGATCGCCCAGCGCCAGACGCTCGGATACGTCCGTTTTCCAGCGCCCGTCGGCAAAGCGCGCCTGAACCTCGGTCACAACGCGCATCTGGTCGGCTGGAGGGGTGGTCATCATCCAGTTGGTCAGCCAGAACCCTTCGATCCGTTTGCCCATGAATATCAGCTGCCCGGTTTGGGTCAGGGTCGGGGCGTCGCTGCCGAGTTTGCCATAACAAATCCAGCGCGCGCGATTGGGCATGGCGCAGAATATCTGCTCGGACAGAGGGTCCATAACAGCGTCGAGAAAGACGCGGGGCTTCAGCTTGGCGCTCAGTTCGGCAAATTGGTGCGCAACGTCAGGGTCCGTTGTGACCAGAACTTCCGCAGCCCCAAGCTCTTTCAGCATCGGAGCGGCCTCAGCGCGCCGCACCATGGCGATGGGCTTTAAGCCCAGATCCCGCCCAAGGCTGCACATCAGCTTACCCAACTGGCTGGTTGCGGCTGAAACAACAAACGCATCGCCGTCTTTCTTGGCTATATCGACCATGGCCATCGCTGTTAGCGGATTGACGATCTGCGCAGCCCCGTCATCGTCCGAGATGTCGGGGCGCAGAGGGATACACATTTGCATTTGGGTCACGACATATTCGGCCCACGCCCCCGATCCGGCGGCGACAAAGGCGACGCGCAGGCCTTGTAAGCCTTCCGCTCCTTTTCCCGTTGCCACAACATCTCCGCACCCTTCAAAGCCCGCAGCGGCACCATTGACACGGGGTTGGCCGTATTCGCCCTTGATGAAGTGAATATCTGACGGATTGACCGAGGCAGTGCGCAGCCGGATCAGAACCTGTCCGGGGCCGGGGGTAGGGACGGGTAATTCGGCGTCTGCCAACCACTCAGACGCGTCTGTGATTTTGGGGCCTGTCATGGTGCCGGAATAGCCGTCATGTTTCAGGACAACGGCGCGCATGGTGGAGGGCAAGTCGGTCATTGGTCAGTCCTTGAATTGCGCGTTTCTCCGGATCAGGAGTTAGCCTGATGGCAAAGAAAAACGGCGCGGGGTTCTTGTTGGGTCAAGCCAAACAAAAGCTCCGCGCCGCGTCAATTCTGCCGCTGTCTAACGTCGCGGCATGTGGAGATGGCCGACAGTGGACGGCCTGACCCTCATTGGCTCATCGCATTCTGCAGGTCCTGAAGCTTGGTCAGAACGGCCTCGGGCGAGGCTTTGATCTCATCCAGGATCTTGATCACCTGATCTTTGACACCCTGTGCCATCTCGCTGTTCTGGACCGAGGCGACCATAGCGTCATAGTCGAAGTTCTGAGCTGTCAGCATGCCCTCTTCAACCCAGGAGTTGAACAGCTCCTGACCTTGATCTGCCAGCGAGGCAACCTGATCACCGGCTTGGTCTGCAGCCTCGGACGCCTGATCCGCGATTGAATTGGCGGCCTCAGTAGCCTGATCCGCAACAGATGACGCGGCCTCAGAGGCCTGTTCGGTCAGAGATGACGCCGCTTCGCTGGCTTGTTCCGTGGCCGATTCCAACGCTTCGCTTGCGGCGTCCTGCACGGCCGAGGCCGCTTCGCTGACGGCATCGCTCGCATCCTCGGCTGCGGCTTCAAGTCTTTCGGCCGGCGTCGGTTCAGGTTGGTTGAGATAGAAATACCCGCCCGCGCCAAGACCGACGAGGACGATGATTATAAGAAGAGTACGCGACATTATGAGTCTCCTTTGGAAATTTGTGCCGCTGGGATGATCCAAATCTAGGACGACTCAAAGGGGAATTCTTGTGATTTCTCAGCAGAATACGGGTTTGGGCCAAGCTACGCTGATTGTGCGGCTTGTTCCGGCGACAAAGCGCCCACCGCTTTGCGCTTTGCATTGAATTTCGAGGATATCGCATTACCGCGTTGAGCCTGGCGTTTGAGGTATGGGCGTTGCACGAGAACGTGGTGCCGAGCGAAACCTGCGACGATGCTCGCACTTTACTGCTCGGTCGAATTTTTGGTCTTATGTGAAGGACTTCACTGCCTTTGACCCCAAAATGACCGACACTGCAGTCAGACGGGGCAAAAGTGACATTGTGGGGGTCGCGCTCGGGTTTGGTCCCCAAATTAACGAGTAACGTTTTTGTTTGAATAGGCCTATTGGGCCAAAAGGGGCACTGATCTCTCACTTTGTGGTTGAATGTGAGGGGCGGTGTGAGGGGGGCTGGATGAGGGGGTCTTGGCCAGCCCCTCTCTTTGCGCAGAGCAATAAGCCAGTCGGTCTGTAAAAGCAAAGAACCCAATTGGAGATTATGGCGGAGAGACAGGGATTCGAACCCTGGGTGGGCTTGCACCCACAACGGTTTTCGAGACCGTTTTCTACATCAAGACAAAAGTCCTCATATCAATAAAACAAGGGTCTTGTGACAGCAAGATGAGCAGGTTCGGCACAGAAAGCGGGTAGGGGTGTCATAGGAAAGCGTCATAGCGATTGAAGGTGAGTGAATTTCGTCAGCGGTTACCGAACGCGCATTGAAGTTCTGAAGGGCGGGATCCGGCCATTCGCCGCCAGTGCGATGAGATGGTGCCAGGACAGTGAGAGCGGACGTTCAGAATGGCCTGAAACCGAGCATCTCGCCGCACGACGGCATGGCAACTCCGAGTCCAACTCGGACATAGCATATTTGTTTTGCGTGCGCTCGCGGCGCAGATTTCGCTGCAAGCCGATCTGGAAGAATGGCTGCACCACTACAACCAAGAGCACACTCATCAGGGCAAAATGTGTTGCAGAAGAATACCCTTCCAGACCATGATCGAGAGCAAAGAGATCAGGAAGGAAAAGATCCGGAACCAAACTAAATCTGGCATACACCACAGGAAAAACGGCCAACTGTCAGATCACATCGGAACCACTACATGTCAGTACATCAGCGACGCCGAGCAAACCCAGGGCTTTCCGATACGCCATTTCGCCACGCGTTCAACCCCTTGCAGCGTCGACAAATCCGCTCTCCGAACCCTTCGCTCCAGAATGGAGTTCTGCAACGAAGACACGGGCGTTCTTGCGGCACGTCATTGTGGGCGCGAGCCATGATCGTATCTGCTTCGTCGTCGGAGTCTTCCATCAGTTCTTAGCCTCGATTTCTGTTTTGGTTTATACAGCGACTGGAAAAGAAAGTTCCGAGCCCTAAGCCTTGAGATTGAAGGAGCTGCCTATTTCAGTCTGTCCAATGGGACGGCCTGTAATCCGAGGGGTTTTAATAGGACGAACCGGCATTCCTTCGTTCTCTGCAGCTTGGACAGCGAAAGTATACCGAGAACCGTTTCCGCATCCTCGCGGTAGGGCTCGTTGATCTGATTATATGTCGTCTGCCTCAGAGATGAGCGACTCCGAGTAGAGGTGCCGAAGTTGAGTCTCTGAAACGCCATCCGCTTCCATAATCAATTGCACCATGGGATCGGCCAAAAGTTGGTCGAGCAAGAACTGCGACAACTGCTTTGAAGACAATTTATCCTTTGCGCGGGCTCTCTCCAAATCAGTAAGAGAAACGGTCAAGGTACGCGCCAGACCGGGGTAAGATTTCCGTGGATGCAGACAGATTAACACCGAGGCCTTCCAGGCTTCTGGGTCCGAATAATCTGGTGGTGCGGAAAGCTCAGTTTCTATGTCGTACTCGCCTGCCGGGAGTAATTCGTCGAAGCCAGGGAAAGTAAACGGCCTGGAAAAGACTGCGATTGTCTTGCTGATTATCTGGTTCATTTGGGTAATTCTCCTTTGCTGATACCGCTCGCTCGGAGATGCAGACAAGAACAAGCCACCCACTCCCGGCAGGGTATTATCAGTTTTGAGGTTTAGGCTTTGGTTTTTCCGGGACGACGTCAGGCGCTTCAGACGTAACTTCTTTTTTCGGCGCGTCCGCATCGTTTTCCTTCAGTGCGGCAGCCGCTCTGGTCGTCAGGTCTTTGAAAGACATCATTTTGATCCTTTGATTGTCCGCAACACCTACGAGCCCAGATAGGGTGTGAAAAGTGAATGCGGCTACGTCCAATATAGGGATTGGGTGCCTCATTTACTACGTAAAGCCGTAGAATAAGACGAATGGCTGAAGCAGAACCGAGGCGGCGGCACCTTGGCGCGCTATTTTCGATTCGAGTATGGGCGATCAGTGTTCGCTGCGTTGCAGTCAACCAAAGCGCTATCACCATGGAAGACTTTTGCTACATCGGGTGCAGCCATGCCGCGCGAGAGCGCGCTATACTTCATTCTCAGCTTCACCTCGCCACCAGGGCGAAGCAGCCAATTGGTGTTTTCTACAACGATATGATCACTGGTGGCTCCGACGAACGTGACGCCAGCAGGGAATATTAGACCCGCCGCATCAGTGTCCTGGAGTCCGATCGCAAGGATCGACCGAGTATTCGAAGGACTGTCTAAAGTCACACACTGCATTGAAGGTATAGGATAATTCATTTGCAAGGGATTTGGATTTGATTTGGTCTTCGTTTCGATCACTTCCGCCCAAAGCGTAAAAACATCTGTGTAAAGCCCGTCGATCGCGTATCCCGAAACGGGATCGGTACCCAGCAGGATGGCCTCACCCAGACGCAGGTTGTTGATCTTTCCGGTCGCCCCCTTGCCAAGCGCCCATGGCAAACTGGCAGAGCCGCCGCCTGACACTGTTTCCAGAGCGGGTCCACTTGCAAGTTCGGTGTCGGCGGCAAGCGACGAAAGCAATTCCATTGCTCCTGCAGAGGGTGCCACATGACCCAGACAGGCAAAATTTGCGCCAATCCCCTTCAGAGAAATCCCTTTCATTCTAAGAATTTGAGACACAGTGCTTTCAAGGTGTTCAGGCAAGATGCCATCCCGCATATCCCCCATTTCCACCATCAGGATAATATTGTGAGTAATGTTCTTCCCCAGCGCCTCGATGGCCAGGCTGGCGATAATGTCCATCTCAGTGTTGAAGCTGACATCGCAGTTATCAAGGACTTGCGCGACCTGGCTCAGCATGGGCGTTCGGATCAAGGATATGGAGCACGAGATTCCAGCATCGCGCATACGCATGATATTGCTGATCCGCGCGTCCGCCAGCCCTGTCACGCCACCTTCAAGCATAGCATTCGCAATCTCAGGATGACCGCAAACGGCTTTTGTCACACCTGTCACCGATATTCCGCGGGGTCTAAGGTGGTCGACCAGGAACCGTGTGTTGTACCGAATTTTGTCCAGATCAACGTCGATACGCAGCTTGCTCATTCAATCGTCGTAACACGTAAGGGTTGCAAGCGCGGAAAGGCAGATAGAACCATATTCACCAAGTTTTTTGGAGGTCGGTTCAATGCGTCAGTGACCGGGAGATACAATTTGCAGTTGTAGTCTGTGATGGCCTTTGAAATCTCAACATCATTCATTCCTTCATGGTTGATCGTCATGCCAATTACCTCTGTGTTCGCAAATGCCTCGATCAGGGTGATTTCATCGCAAGGGGCGGGCATAGTCATGTTGGGGAAATCACATCGACGTTTTCGTTTAGGCGCGTGTTGAAGAATAACTGCATGTGGCTGACTGCCTCGCAGAATGAAGGCTGATGTGCAAAAAGCCGGATGGCTTAGCGCGCCCTGGCCCTCGATCACTATTACATCCGGGTGCTCACCCTCGGATGCCGCAACGACAGCGCGCTCAAGTTCGCCACAACAAAATTGCGGCGGCACCGAATCCATCGCGACACCATACTTGGCGCCCTGCATCAAGCCAGTTTGGCCGGTGCCGACCAAAACTGTTTTGATCCCATGCGCGTTAAGTGCGCCTGTCAGGATTGTCGCGGTTGTACGCTTTCCAATTGCACAATCGGTGCCGAACACCGCGATGCGGATCGCCTGGACGTCTCCAATACTGCCATCTAACAGGCGCAGGTCGGGATTTGGCCGCGGCTTGCGAATGTCGCGTATCGTGACATCGTGAATTTTGGCCAATCCGGCGAGCTCCTTGTCATCGCTAAGAAATTCATGCAGCCCACTGACGATGTTCATTCCGAGCGTTATCGCATCCACAACAACTTCGCGATCCTCAAGGGACATTCTGCCGCTGGCCGGCGCCATTCCGTAAATAAAAGTGTCGGGGATCGTAGCTTCATTAGCGACGGCGGCATCAAGATCATCGAAGATGGGAACCTGATTTGCGATATTATCAAGCACTTTGCCACTGTCACAACCGCCATACGTGCTGTCGATCACCGAAAGAACGCGATAGGCCTGTGAATGTCGAACGAGACCATTAGCCGTCTTGCCATCGATCTTTGCGAAGTTTCCTTCGCAATACACAATTGCAGACGGTGTATCTGTCACGAGTGTCTTGCGGTGAAGCTCTGGAAAAACTGCTTGTTCAGGCGCCAGCTTTTGCGCATCGCTGGCAACGAACTGCTTGGCATCCGACGCAAGGGGTACGGGTTTCATATTTGTTCCTTTTTAGAGTGTGAAACGCGCATCCTTGGTAAGGACGGGCAAAAATTGTGAAGTTTGGGAAAGTGGGCTTTCTGTCTGAATTCTCACTGGTTCAGAACACACAGCCCTTCTGATCGATGATAGTTTTTGTGGCATTGCCACCCATTGCCGGATCGGTCGATATGGGCATTTGCCGGTAGCTCGATTGCATTGCAGCGATCACCGGACGCCTCGTAGCCACGTTCGCATTTCCATCCAACTCCATGGATCGCGTCATCGTAGAAAGCATTTTCAGGCACAAAGACGGCATCGCACCGTCCGTCGCGCTCAAAGTACCCACGCTCGCATGTCCAGGGACGCCCGCTGGTTGATGCGTTCAGAAAAGCGTTTTCCGGCACCGCTACTGCCACGCATGCTTCTCCGTCTATTTCGTAGCCACGGTTGCAACGCCATGCAGATCCATAAGTGCTGTTCGTCAGGTAAGCATTATCCGGCACCACGATTTTCTGGCAGCTATCGTCTACTCTTGTGTATCCACGCAGGCACCGCCACCTCTCACCTGATGGATCGAGATATCCACCCTCAGGCACAATCACTTCAGTGCATGTGGTGCCGCCAACTGCAACAAAGCCGTGCATACATGCCCACCCTGAGCCGTAGGTTCTGTTTGTGGGGTAGGCATTTCCCGGCACGACAATGGCCACGCATTCTTCGCCTTCCAACCGATAGGACAAATCGCATTCCCAACCGTCGCCATACTTTTTGGGATGCGCGTTATCCGGGATCGAATTTGTTTCGGCCGATGCGGGACTTGATGAGATAAAGGAGCCCACCAAGCAGCTGAAAACGGCAACAAACAACGCAGTCATGAAGTGAGAGCAAAACCAGTGCTGATTTTTTCTATTTGTCCTGGTGCAAACGGCGTCGTCCGAAAGTTGAGTTGTTGAGTTACGATTCATCCAGGTTCAGCCCCTCAATACAGGCCTGCGCCAGATCTTTGTTTGGAGTTTGGGATCCTGGTACCGTTGCCCAGCCAGCGGCCATGACGGCATCCTTCTGCTTGAAAGACGAAGCTTCTTTGATTGTCGTCAGTTTTTCGGCGCGTTGGGCGTCAGTTCTCGCCATGTCGACGCAGACCGGAACCAACGCAGCGATTACATTGTCGCGGGACATGGCGTTGGCCATCTTGTCCGCGCTACCGCCGGTCATCCATCCACCCCAAGAAAACCCAACGACGCCTACGAAAACCCCTCCGATCAGGGCACCGTAGATTCCGGGTTTAAGCCATTCGGGCGTGTTCATAATCTATTCCTCCTGCGGGGAAAGCGCCGCATCGCTGTCATTGTTAGATGTAGCCAAGGTCTGGTCGTGCTTGAGCGCCAGTTCAAAATCTTCTGGGTCAATTGGGCGCATTTCTGTGCGGCCTGGCTTGCTGCCCTTGCCCTGAACGGTCAGGTAGGTTCCGGTTCTTCGATATGCTTCGAAACTCAGGCCCTGGAGTAGTTCTTCTTCAACAACTACTTCATACTCGCCTGCAGGAAGTTCATCCGGGTAGCCGGACAAAGAGAACGGATTTGAAAACGTCACCAAAGAACTGGACGATCTCGTGCTCACCTTGGTCCTCCATATAGTTTGTTGGATCTTCCCCGCGCAGTCTGCCGCGGTACACGCTCGTAAGCGCCGCGGTAGTACTGGCGTTGTAATTTAGAATAATGTGCAAATGGCAGACGCGCGCTGATCGATGTTAGTCTGCGGCCAATGACCTGAGATTTTATTGGAATCTCAAATGCATTTAGTGCCCGAGGATCAGGTACTGCCAAAAATTGACTAACCTGCGTCAGTGCAACGATGTTTGGATTCCTGCAACGTGATGTGTGTTGGCGGGATATTTGCTGGCGTGTTCTTAACGAGTATTTGAGAAGCGCAGGAAATCCAGTACCGCAATCGGACTGTATTTATCTTGCGCTTCTTTTTCAGTGAAATCCCAAATCTGCCGAAGCGAATGGCGTCTCTAACCAGGCAACTATCATCAAAATCCCGGCATCGCTGAAGGGGTGAACTTATTGCTTCAACAGTGGCCCGGCCTGATCCAGATAAGTGGGGTCAAAACCGGCCAACGTCACCAGTCCGTCATAATCATCAAATACCACTTGCCCGGATTGAAAAGTAACCAGCCCCTTTTCCCGCAGTTGCCGTAGGACACGATTAACATGTACGGCACTCAGTCCCAGCGTATCGGCAAGGTGGTATTGTGTCAGTGGGCAGGCGTATCCCGTCTTGCTTGCCATCCCGACCTGAGTCAGCCTCACACCAAGTTCCAATAGAAAATGCGCCATGCGCTCACCCGCATCTCGCCGTCCTATGTTGACCAGGTGCTCAACCACCATCGCTTCATCTCGAGAGACCGCCCAAAGAATTGCTGTCGCCAGCCGGGGCGTTTGCGCAAATGCTTCCAGGAGATCATCCACCACTACTTCAATGGCTTGGATTTCCATGATTGGTTCTATGCTGTGATCCGAGGTGTGCAGCAGAACGCTTCGCAAGCCCAGAAAGTCACCCGGTATTTGGAAATCGACGATCTGACGCGACCCGTCAGTCTGGGTTTTGTAGGAACAAACCCAGCCCGAGGCCAGAATGTAGGCAGCCTGCTCTGATTGCCCTTGATGCACAAGGTCACGTCCGGCTTCAAAGGTTCTGCGACGCTTGTGCAGGCGTGCCAATGCCGCAAGTTCAACCTCAGTCAGAGCGACGAAGTTTGAAAGCTTTCGGGTGAGTGGACTGTTTTTGATAGTGCGCAAGTGTTCTTCCTTCATCGATGAGCAGCTCGCGAAACTATCCGACGACAAGACTGCTTTCGATCAGTTAAGTATACAGCAATCTATGCCAGTATGATGCAATTCATTGTGGCGCTTCCTTGCTTGGACGCCTGTTAAAAAAGGACGTCTACCATGGCTGACCGGCAAGACCACTCTGGAATGGCCGCACTCTCAATTTGTGAAGCGCTTTTGCTTGCAATCAAAGATCGTGAGCTCCTGCCCGAACATGAAATTGTGGGAGTTCTGCGTGACGCAGCTGCTGCCCACGAAACAGCGGTCGGCAATAACGATGAAAAGGATATGCACCAGGCCGTCGCCTTTCTCATTAACCGGAACATTGCTTCCGGCTATCGGGTTCGGCAGTAGCGTAAAGTCCCGTATCGGAAAAACAAGATTATGCTCGTCAAAAAAGCTTAACAGCAAGAAGACACAAAATTGGCGTCTCGTTTCTAATCAGTTCAAACACGAAGCAAAAACCAATGTTTCAATACTTGCCATATCCCGCGTCTTGCTCGTCCGACCGAGCCGCGGCGAAGGTACGGTTCCCGTTAACGCAAATACAACGGCTGCGAATGACCTGATTGGTGACACTTGCCGCGACGCAACAATAAGTACGCCGCGACCGCGAGCAAGTGCTGCTTTAGCGAAGGCTCCAGATCGAAAGACGGCAAAGTCAGCTTACCGTGAGTTCACCAAAGCCCATATTTCGCTTGCGCAGCGAACGGCAGGAACGCGGTCAGCAGCCGCAGCATCCGAGGGGTGCACTGGATGTCTCCTTTGGGCCGTCCGTGATGTATCCTCTCGCCATGCGACAGCTGATACTGCGTTGCCTCTGATGTCGGCAGGGAGCCCTTTTTGACCAATGCCGCGCAGTGTTCTAACCGGAGCAATCGGTGCATTTCGGCCATTGAACTTTGTTTGCTCGGAATGGATGTTGGAGTTCGTGTGAATTCCGCAGATGCAAGCCGGCCTAACAAATTCTCTGCACCGTTCTACGCATCTCCGTATAGTGTAGTTGTTGTGAAGTCGCAGGGGTTCGTATCGGCGGATAGCCACCCCGAAAGCGCAGTCAAGGAGAGGCGTTGCCATGAGATCGCGTAGTGACATTACCGCTCTGAAAACCCTGGTTATATCAGGCGGACACACGTTGTCGCTGGTCAGTGGCGATGTCGAAGACCGAGTTACATTTCAGCTCGAACGCTTAGTTTCGGAAGGACTGGCTACGCGAGATTCACCAAAATCCAGACAAGGTACAACATACCGCATCACCGCGTTGGGTAAAAAAGTATTGCAGGAATTTGAAGATGATCAAAAAGGGTGACGGTATGAAGCGGATTTTTTGCAGGATATTTGGGCACAAGTGGCGCGTTCGCTGGGCATCGACCTACCCCTTTCATCATTGTCTTCGCTGCGGGGTGGGTGGAGATATCCACTGCAATGAAGTTCACTAAAGGGGGGTAGGAAACACAGATCCAATCGCGCCATTGCTTCGAAAAGCAGCGAAAGACAGTGTTTGCGATTTCAGGATCTACCACTCAGCGGCCAATATGGCCGCTGAGTGGAGTTGCTTAAAAGCAATTTACTGCAATTGCAGGTTTTCGGCGGACGTCTTGCCGCGCATCCGGTCTTCTTTCAGATCGAAGCCGACCTTTGCGCCTTCTTTCAGGCTGTCGAGGCCGGAGCGCTGAACCGCGCTGATGTGCACGAATGCGTCGCCGCTACCGTTATCCAATTCGATGAAGCCGTAGCCTTTAGTTTCGTTGAACCATTTTACTGTTCCGGTCGTCATGAGATTATCCTTTCAATGACATGTGCGCCCGCCGGGATTGGCCGGGGCTGTTTGCTGCGTTAGGCAGCAGGTTGGGTGAACTCACCAATATTGGAGAGCATTCGCATAAGACCGTCCTGCGCTTGGGCGGGGTCGATCTTGTGTTTTTGGTGCCCGTTCCGCTGACGCGTTGCGTGACCAACCGTTCGCGGTTTTGGCGACGGTGCAATTTTGGCAGCACAGGGCTTTTGCGGTTGTGCAACCCGACTGCGTTTCGCAGGCTCGGCTTGCGTTTCATCGCCATTTGGCAGCCTGTTGCCGATCAGCTTTTCGATATCCCGCAGGAGGGGCATCTCTTCGCGATCACACAGTGAAATTGCGGTGCCGGTTCTGCCCGCGCGAGCGGTCCTGCCGATGCGATGCACGTAGGATTCCGGCACATTCGGAAGCTCATAATTCACCACATGAGACACATCGTCGAAGTCGATGCCCCGTGCCGCAATATCGGTTGCCACAAGGACGGTGGTCGCCCCTGTCCGGAACCCCGCCATGGCGCGTTCGCGCTGAGGCTGGCTTTTGTTCCCGTGAATGGATGCGGAGTTGATCCCGGCGGCAAACAAATACTTGCAGACGTTGTCAGCCCCGCGTTTGGTGCGCGTGAAAACAACGGCGCGATGCACGTCCTTGTCCGACAGAATGTCTGCCAATACACGGCGTTTGTCCTGCTTGGCCACATGCCGGACGCTCTGCGCGATCCGTTCAATCGGCTTTGAAACAGCCGCCACCTGAACCTCTGCCGGATCGTTCAGGAAGTCATCAGCGAGTTTTCTGATCTGCCCCGGCATTGTTGCCGAAAGCAGTGCCGTCAGGCGAGCCTCGGGCAGTTTTGCCATGATCTTGCGAATGCTGGGCAGAAAGCCCAGATCCAGCATCTGATCAGCCTCATCCACCACAATGGCTTTGGTTGCGGACAGGTTGATAACGCCTGTGCCAAGGTGGTCGAGCAGGCGTCCGGGTGTTGCCACCACAATGTCCACACCGCCGCTGAGAGCCTTGATCTGCCTGCCGGGGCGTACGCCACCGACGACAAGTGTCGCCGTGATCTGGCTGAACTTGCTGTAAGCGCGGATGTTGTCCACGATCTGCGCCGCAAGCTCGCGCGTCGGCGTCAGGATCAATGTCGTGCACTGTTTCGGAGCGGGTTTTGATCTCTCACGCTCAATCCGATGCAACAGTGGCAATACAAATGAGGCGGTTTTTCCTGTGCCGGTCTGGGCAATGCCGATCATGTCGCGCTCAGATTGCAGCAGCGGAATGACCTTGGCCTGAATGGGCGTAGGGGTCGAATATCCTTGAGCCTTGATGGCCTTCAGGATGGGCTCGGCAAGGCCGAGGGTGTCAAATGTCGTCAAAAGCGTTTGGTCTCGTGCCATAAACGCGGTTCACCGCTATCGGCACTTGGTCTCTCTAATCTACTGGGAAGCTCGTATGAAATAGCCGCCGTCGTTTCGTTGCTCTCAAGGAGCTATTCAAGACAACGATCTGGGAATCATGGGCGAGAATACTTTGCCGCTGATCTGGTCATCCACACGCGGCGTTGCGACTCACCTACAGGGCAAAGGTTAAGAAAGCAACAACTCATTTAAGAGCAGACATTTGCCAAGGTTACGTTGTCCGCAAAGCCGGAATAGCAAAGTCTTGGATTGAATGTCCGGTTTGCTGATTGCCGCCATGTCCTCGGCGAACGGAGTGGCGGATTTGTCCGCGATCTGTGAATTCAGGCTCGCCCAAATTTTGCTGTCGCAGCGAATGTCGGCAAAGCGGGTTGCAACCGCAGCATCGAGACGGGTGGCAGATGTCGGCTATGGGCCGAAATAGCTATCGTGAATGAGGATGCTGGTCTCAGTAGATTTTTTTGGGGAAAGAAAATGAAAAACTATTTTGATCTACCTGAAAGCAGACCCATCTGTTGTTCAAGACAAGTGCACTCGGTCGTGAGTAGGGCTACGAGAATGTATTCAGGTACAGTACTGGTCGCGAAATAATGGCGGAGAGACAGGGATTCGAACCCTGGGTGGGCTTGCACCCACAACGGTTTTCGAGACCGTTTCTAAAGGTGGTTTGGCAAATTTGACTCATATAAAATAAGGGGCAGGCGAGCCAACCTCGGGCAAAATCAGCAGGACTGGCAGCACGGGTTGGCATAGAAAGACGGCATAGTTCCAAAGCCATGCAAGCGAGTTGGATTCTGGCGTTGAGGAGGCTGGATGAGTTTGACCTTAATACCTCTAAAAGCGACAATTGCGGAACGGCGATCTATCTGGCAGGGACCAACACCCGACGCGTCAAGCGAGTGCTGTTCGGCCTGTTCGAAGGGGCAATTGGCAAGGGCGTGGTCAGCCGGGCATGGCGAAAGGCGAAGGTCGACTGGGACTTTTGGCGTGCCCGGGATCTGCCCATCCGGCGTTGCACGTGTCATAAGCACCGGAACCTCCTGGGCATGCTCCCAAGCGCCAGCTCGACGAACTGGGTGAGGACCACCGCGACACGCGGCTCTATGCGGTAGCCCCTGTCGGCCGAATTAGGTAGCAGGTACACAGCCAGGTGATCGTACAACGGCAAATAAATGAGAGGTTCCGATATTCGGTTGGACTATCCTCACTCACATTGCTTGAACCGCTTCCACACATCTGGCGTGAACTACGGTTTTTCACCAATCACCTGAGACCCAGCTGTGATAGGGAATTAGGCCGGGATTGGGCTTTTCTGAAATGTTGCGGAAGCTTGCGAAAAAACGGGCGGATGTTCGCGAACCATACGTTCAGGTCGGTATGGCTAAGATGGCGCGAACAGGAGGATTTCAACTTCTGGTGAGACGGTTTTTGCCAATATTTTGGTTGTTCCGGACCAGCTGGTCCTGCACAACTCAACCAAAAGAAGACCTGAGGCACGCGCTTGACGACGATACTCGACAGCATATTGGCATCGCGGGATGATTTGTGGCCGCGCCAGGATACGTTCTACTTCAAGGAGGGTGACGCGGTCTTCGAGATCTCGCCCGCGTCCAGTTTCTCGGCGGAGATTCCAGCGGACAACCAGAAGCTCTATTCAGAGACGTTTCAGTATGCCTGGCAGGTGCCGCGCCGGACAGCGGAGGGAAGCACTCAGGTTCGACGTTGGTTGGCGCGGATGACCTTCGCTGCGATCGGCTTTCTGCTGTTCGCGGCTTTTGAGATAATCAAGGCATACGTGGCACCGGTCGGAGATGCGACGGCATCATGGGACGTGCTAATGGAAGACGTCCGACTGAAATACGGCCTCTTCATAGCTGCTTTGTGTGGCGCGGCGCCGCAGCTTTTGGAGCAATGGCTGGGGCCAAGTCACTTCTATGAGAAAATTGCCTTCCGCGCGGCGGCACAGGGCCGGCGCTCTCGTGTTTTATTCTTCACGGACAAGGTGATTATCAAGCCGGGGACGGTTTCACAGATCACTATTCACCGTGATGAGCCGGATGTATCTCTCCGGGTGGTGCGGGGCAAAGGACTTTATGGTTTGGAGGTGCGGTTTGGCGGCAAGGTGATGGTCGTCTTCGGCCCGACGTTGAACGAAAAGGACGTCAACCTGCTACAGGATTTCCTGGGCATGTGGTGGCATGGCGAGGAGTATTTGGCTGCGGCGGCCGGACACATGATCCTGACAGACGGCGACTCAAGGCTTTTTGATATCATAATGATGGAGAAGTCGAGCTTTAGCGCGTGGGCATATGACGCGAAGGTGAACGTAGAGTTCGTCGACGAGCGCGCACGTAAAAACTGGATGCCCATTGGGGCGTCGGTGCACGTGTCGCCTGGCACGTGTCAGGTCTCTGGGCGATGGGTCGATCGAGGACTGTCAAAGCTGAATTATACCGACATGATGACGTTGCTGCGGGACCAAAAGCTCTCCGTCCTCGACGCCACGCTTGAGGCCGAGGAGGGCATTATTGAGATCCCGATCCGGACGGAAGATGAGTACCGCATGCTGGTCCAGCTGATGAGGGATTACGCGGATGCTTTCCTCTATCTCGAGGGCGACGGTGGAAACTACATCGTGGAAATTGCTGATCCAGACGTGCCTATTCGCGGCCCTCGTCGATATATCGGGGGCACGGATCATCTGAAGACGATGATGGATCTGGCTCGAAATTTTCGAGATTTTCGGGCTGAGATGTAGCAGCGTTCGCTCTGCTTTTCTCTGCCTGAAGCTGGCAGGGAAGGTGCTGAAGATTCACATCCAGATGGTTTGTCCCGTGATAGGATGGACAGAGGGCGACTGGCGCGAGTGTGCACTTCAACAACCTAAAGCTCCCTGCGGGTTAAAAGTTCGATTTCAACCCTGAAATACGCCGTGGAGCAGTATTTACTCTGCAAAGAAAATTATTGATAAAGCAATCGATGGTGATTGACATGGTTGAGAGAGCGCCATACTTACAACCTTAAGGCTATGGTCGGCCTGGGGCAGCTGCGAAGTTCGGTGCGGTTGACAAAGAGACCTACAGCAGTCGCTGCACCAACATGTTCTGCTACTTCCACCGAACAGTGGAGAGGCGAATATGCTTCAGACAACATCAAAATTTGCGCCGAAATACCTTCCGTTCAATAAGTTTCACGTCGCGGAGATCACAGGAATAGAGCCCGATTTTTTGCGCGGTTCAGCACGCCGCCTTACAAAAGACCGTGAAAGCATCAAACACACGACCGTTCTGAATTATATCTGCAAAGCGCTCGGTTTTCGGGGAGGGTTTTCAAGCTTCAAGCAGACTCATTCGCAAGAACTCAGTGTTTTCATGGAGCGTCATAAGTTGAATGGTGCCGGGCTATACGATCCAAGAATTCAGGACAAACCGATTCAGATCGATTTGGCTGAGATCTCTGGGCGATGCTTCCAGTCAGAGAATAACTCTCCGGCGCGCATCTTTACTGGCGCAGGTGTAGACTGGTTTGACCTTCTTGAGGCAGCTTTAGATGTTTCAGGTTTTGAGGTGAAAAACCGGTTCACAGGGCGAAAAATAACGGATGCAACAGAGATAGCGAATGCGCGGCGTGACATCCCGATGAACTGGATTGTTCTACACGAAAACAAGTACCTGTCGTTGGATGCGTGCTGGACTCTCAACACGCTGCTTGGTGATCAGTTGCTCCAATACGAAGGGCAACAAGGAGATGCTCAAACTTCATTTGTCGCGAAAGTCTACTTCCCGGATTATATGGAAGCTGAGGAGATTGCGCGCGACGAAGAAAGGTATCAGGGCGCGGCAGAGATGCTGACACGTATCCTGCCCAAATTGGACCGCGGCTGGGTTGATATCTTGCGGTTCAACAAAAACCTGATATTCGTTCGTGACTGGACCGGGGGCTATGACTTCGTATTTCCTCAGCTTAAGAAAACGAAGTTCAACCACAACATTCACACACCCTATCTGAAAAATGCCGACGTTCCGAAGTCGGATGACCTCTATCACTTCCGACGCTGGTATTTCTATGAATATGACGGCTGGTCGGAGTTGGATAGGCACAATGCGGAGCGTCACTTTTATGCGCAAAGCAACCAGCCATGCAACTACCCCGGTGAAGAACAAGTCCTCCGATCCTACTTTCTTGCCTCAGGACGCTACACTGCGCCGTCCGAAAAGGCATCGTTGGTCGAAGGTTTCATGGAAGTCACCATCGGCACCAAGCGGCTGGCCGTTTCGGATCCAATCTCGGTTGCGCAATTCCGGGATTTCATGATGCAAGAGAACGAATTCTACACTCGCTATCGACCTTGCGCGCCTCAGCAAGACGATTGGAGGCTGTGCAATCAGGATGATGACATCCAAGTCGCTCCGGCCTCTGCTACTTGGTATGACGCGACAGCATTTGCCGCGCATATCAGTAGGTCGAGAAAACTGCCTGTCCGACTTCCTACCGAGGAGGAATGGCTCGCGATCACTCACGAATTTCGGTCCAGCCTCCGTTTGATCCAAGTCGACTACGAGTTTCTCAATGAAGGCCGGATAGTCGAGAAATGTGAACGGGATGAGCAACACCAGTTTTGGGGGACCAGATATCAGTGCGATGAGGCTGATCTTCCATGGGAGAAGACAAAAGATGATGTCTGTTTTTTGAGAGCCATCGACTTCGGGGAATGGCTCATGCTCGAAGGGGCTGCGATCAATAGTCTACACTTCGGAGCGATGAATTTGGCTCCTCTTCATCTCTCTGAGACACATAACTCTGAAGCGGAGGAAGGCGACAAGTCTCCTCACTGGGAAAGAAGGGTTTCTGCTGAGAGGGATAGAATGTCTCCGCGTTCCACTGGGGCATACAAAGGTATGCGAGTCGGGTTCAGGCTTGTCTACGAACTTGCTTAAATTCGCGCGGTAATTTCTGCCGGTGATGCTTCCTCGCGCCCAGCGAGTGCGGCCTTGCCAGACCAAAATTCAAAAATGGTCATGTAGAAATAGCCGAGCGGCAATGAGTGTGAAAGCACGGTTCAATCAAATTTTTTCAAGGAGAAAATACGATGGGTAAAGGTCAAGGAAATGGCGGAGGCTGGCCGAGCTCCACTGGCAAACCTTCTGGCGGCGGACGTTCGAACGGTCCCGCAGGAGGAGGAAAACGGAAGTAACATGGATATGGCAGGGGCCTTTTAGGCCCCTGTCTACTTTCTGGAAGTCAGTCTATCTCGCCTCAGGATGATTGCCGGATCGAAAAGCGGCGCTAAAGGCTATTGCCACTACGTCTGCTCTGAAAAGAACATAGCGCTTGACCTGCCCCCCCGCTGGTCCCTCGCTTATAGGGAGAGTTCGCCGGGGCTGTCACGTTGAGTGATCTGCTGAAAGACATAGTCGTACAAATTGTTGAAAGCTCTGTTTGGCGTAGGGAAACCAACCAAAACCATTCGAATAGGAGGTGCGGTCTCGCGGCAACCGCCAGGGCCGTCACAGTGGAGTCGAACAACTTCTAAGATTCCTCGATTTTAATCTCAAAAATAGGTGTACTCGACCAGGTCAAGTGTTCAGAGAACCGCAGGTGTAGCTGGCCGACAATACCGTCTTCGGTTGCGTAATTCACTTCTACACAATGGCTCTCATCGTCTGACTCAGAGTATTGAATGTTGGAGAGCGTGTTTCCGGAAAACAGCCAAGCGAACCTATTTTCAAAATCCGAACCATACAAATCTATCCCATTCACCGTCGCGATATAGGATCCATATTTTGCTTTTTCGGCTTGGTGTTCGATCCTAAAATTTCCTTGCTTATCAGCACGTTCATAACGAAGATCTCTTATAATCCGCCCTTCGGATGCTCTTGAAACCAAAAGAACAGGGCAACTGCCCGTTTGATGTGCCAGTGGCTCCAAACCCCGCCAAAACTCCTCCTGACCGATACCATACTCAATAGTTCTAAGTGTACGGTCGCGCTGATCGAATGCTCTCCAGATCCGAATGCCGGTTTCTCTTTGAATACTTGAAGCGAAAAATTCTTCGAAGTTTGAGACCCGGTCGTCCATTGGCGGATCGGTCAGATAAGCCTTCTTAATTTCGCCAAATTCCCGGTCAATTGGCGACGCTTCGCTGAGGTTTGAAACGCGATAGATTTGTATGTCTTGAAAAAAGGGAAGGTTTGAAGGCCCCTTTAGGAGTGCATCTTCAACGGCTGAACGGATGCGTTCAAGCTGAGTTGCGTCAACGTCGCGATCTTTTAGACGCTTCTGTCGCACTGAATTTATAGCGGTTTCTACCGTTTTGAGAGTTTCTATGATGCTCTCAATTGAAAGGTCAGGTACGGATTCTGAAGTAAGCAACCGTAAACCCCTAAAAATTTGATCTGGTTTTTCCTCAAGTACAGATTTCAGACGGCTGATCTCTTGCAGACATTTTCGTAAGGATTGGTCACCCTCAGGCAAGAATTCTTCTTCTTCCGCCAATGTCTCAACACCCCTTGAAAGCGAAGCATCGCCGCCTTCCTGATGGGCAGCCAAAATAATCGCTGCAATAGACAAACCCAATCCGTCCCTGTTGTGCAAAGTGCTTGGGCTGTAGACCCTTCCTGGAACAACGCGCCGTTCGGTCATGTTATCCAAAGAGTTCACCAGCTGGTCGAGGTCACTGGCGTATGATCCTTCCGAATAGCGCTCACCAGCCATTTCAAGACGAAGAACATCCAAGAAGGTGGAGGAAAAGTTGAACACTCTCGAGCGCGATCTGCTTCCCATCTCGTCGCCTCTTTCTCGACGCAATACCGCCCGTGCGTTTCGACCCCCGATGTCCGAAACCTGTTTTCCCTCGATTGACCAATGGAGCAAAAGAGCAGAGACAAGAAGGAGGACGTCATCATGCGCGCCGCTAATGATGCCAGAGAATACTTGGTTGGGTGAAGGCGATTGATCGAATCTGAAACAAAGCGGTTCGACTTGTGCTAACGCTTCATGCCAGTTCTTTTTCAAGAGATCTGGATATACCAAACGCCGATGACGAAACTGGTGGAGATCGTCGAAATCTATTCTCAAGTTCTCTGGCCAGCGCACCAAGGCTTCATGAAAATGGTCAGCTCCTGCTTCGTCTTCATTCCATACGGCAACGGCGAGGCAATATGCTGTGTTAGTAAGGTGCTGCCAAAGGAATACCCAGCTTTCACGATAGGTCGACCAACACTCATCATCAGTACGAGACGAGTTTTTGGACCAACCGTAAATTGAAGCTGCTTTCTGAAGAAGGCTCTCCCAAGAACCGATCAGTTCTGGAAGGATACCCAAATAAGCCTTGGCATCCGAGCCAGACAGGGCCAGCCGCGGTTCAGCAGATTGGCCTTCGGAGGCCTCAATCAAGGTTCTCTTGGTTAACCATGCCTCAATCATGTGCATCATCATGGGTTCCAGATCGACAATCTTTTTGACGACATCAGGCGACAAGACTTGTCCGCTGGAGGGCTTCATTAGGCGAAGCGGGGTATATGCGAGTGATTTTATGAAGTGACCATCTTCAGGGATCCGTTCAGCAGCTCGTTCAAACAATCGCCGGTATTGTCCTGTCCATTCTCGGTGGGGGGGCATCCAAGAGTCACCTTGGATTTCCGCGAAGCTGAACGGCTTTCCATCAGTGGAGGGAGTTGAACTCAACTCCAGTAAGAAGCGATGGTAGCGCGTCATTTCAGCAATGGCGTCATCAAATGCCACAGGCGCCATCCTGGCTATCTGCTCCAGTGTTTTGTCCGCGAGCTCCTCAAGAATCTGCTCTGGTGTTGGAAGATCACTCATCTTCACTCTTCCTCCGAAATCTAAAGGCTCTTTGGATCAAGAACTTCTCGAAGCGATTCAATGGAATTCCGCCGCGCCTGCAACACCACTCCACACGGCCCTGTAGCGGGACTTCTAAACGCGGAGTAAACCAGATAACCGGCCCCTGATCGAAGAAGTCGGTTTGATGATTGGAGTTTTTGCTTGAGGCCTTCTGGCACCGCTTTTCCCAATTTCGCAGAGCCCAATGAAGCAACGCTACTCGTAGGTCAGACAAAACTACTTGAGACGAAAAATCTGTCTCAATCTCAACGAGATTAGGTGCTCCGATGTCGAAGCCGAACATTACGCTTGGTTGTCCGCTCTTGTTACTTGCATCTCCAAACACTCCGTTGGATGCGGATGCATACAAGTGCTCTCTAATGCGGTTGAGAAAGACCTTGGGCAAAACAACATGGGCCGTATACCGTTCCCTCATGCGCTCACGGGACGAGTGCTGGACAAACTCCAGAGTGGTCGCAATGAAATGCGCCAAGCCCGTCAGATTGACCAAAAGCCAAACTAAATGGATGCCCGCAATGCTTAACTCAAACACCTGCAACTCTATACCGACGTTGAAGTAGTCGAGTACGAGTTGACCCGGCCAGACGAGTTGAGCACACATTACCGCCAACAATGCAACCGAACTGGCAATCACTCCGAATGCGCAGGACTCGAAGTAATATAGTCTGACATCGGTTGAAGACCTTTCACGCTGGGCAAGGATTGTCACAAGTGCCAAAGCCAACGAGATAACACCAAGGACGCCGACCTGAGCGGTGATAAAATGGCTGGAAAGGCCAGAAAGCTGCTGAGACAGCTCGCGGGACCAGATAGCCTTCGAAATCCCAGGTAGCCAATGTGGAAAATACAGCGAAATTGCGACTTCGGAAATGACAAACCCCAAATAGACTGCGATGTAATACTTGATGTATCGCCCGAATGTTCCGATGGAAAAAAAGCCAAGCAGGAATTTGAGTGACGCCGAGTAACGCGAACGGCGAGCCGTAGGGTTGCTTCGGATTTGATTTCGAACCTCTTTTCGCGCCAATCTGTTTAGGCTTCCTGTCCACCCTCCATCTTTCCAATTGATCATTTGGGGAAAATCTCGCCGTGTATTCAGTTAAGTAATGTATTATTAGTAGTTACGCGTCGACTTTAAGGTAGGTTGCTCCAAATGCCTTCACCGCCCGGCGTTCCTGCATTGCGCCGGCGAGGTTGAACGCCACGCCGCTTTCGCCCTGGGTAGGAGAGATCGCCTACGGTTTCGAAAGTTGCTGCAGGTGCTTGATAGGCTACGAGCGCTTCCGTGGGCAAGGAAGAAATACCGTCAGCCAGTCAAGCCGATGCCAGTTTACCGCAAGACGGGTCATGTGACGTTGAATCGCCAACGGAAATTATTGGTTGGGCGCCGACCGAAACTCCCAAAACTGACCCAGCCCATTAGTCTTCAATCAGCGAAAAATCGTCGTCATCGCCCGACTTTCTTTTGCGGTTCCTTAGTTTCTTTGTTCGTCTCGGGCCTTTGGGTGCGTAGTTGTCGTTCAACGCTTTCTCGACCAACCATGTCGCAGGGTGATCAGGGAAACCTTCGCCGTAGTGGCGGATCAGATCGATATATTTGAACCCAAGCGCAGATATCTTACCGATCTCCTTGCCTGTAGAGGCGTTTTTGACCACAAGGCCGCCGCCCTTGGCCGCCAGTGCGATGTCTTTCTGTTTCAACGCTGCCGAAAGCTCATTCCAGGAACGCGTATCAGCAATAGCTGTGGTGAGGAGTGTTTTGAGGTCGAGTTTCGATGGACGATCAATCTCCTGTGGATCTTGAACCGAGATATCCATTGCATTTGCAGACGGGTCGGCCGCTTGTCGATATGGATTGTCCCTTACACGGACGGTCTGAACATCCTCTCGGGCTGTTGGTTTCGGCTGAGTATGCGAGGCTTCGGCATTCTCATGTCGGAAGATCAACTCTGGCAATAAGGTCTCCCAACTATCGCGCTTATGGTAGTGGGCGTAGTCTTCGCCACTATCAATCTTACGCCAGTTGATTATGGCCCCGATCTGGCCAGACGCAAAAACATGCCCGCGGGGTGGCTTCCACGATTTGGCCATACGTCCGACAACACGTTTTAGGGCGTCCAACAAAACCCAATGAGGTTGTTGAAACTCAAGGGAAAGGGTGTCCCCTACATTCGCTGTGCGCACGGCGTTGTGGACTTCATGTGCATCCCTTTGGCGACCGGCGAATGACAAATCTACAATATCGAGCGCGGGCATCTGGTATTTTGTTGCAGGCAAAGAGGTTTCGTCGAGATCGGGCGTCACATGCCTGATAAGAACTGAATCTGAACCCGTTTTCAGAAAGGGGTGCGTTCCGGATGTCAGCACTGTTAGGCTTTGCTGTGCGCGGGTCATTGCCACATAGAATAGGCGACGAGGGGCTTCGTTATCCTCCTCTTTCGAGACTCGGGTCCAACCGCCGTTTAGAATGGCGACATGGTCAAATTCAAGGCCCTTGGCCCTGTGCGCCGTCAGCAACAGCAGTCCACGTTGTTCACCGCGTGTATCCCGGGACCAGTCCGCGATCCATTCAATGATGTCAGGTACTGGCATAGTTTTGGTGCCCAACTCCCGGGCAAGTTCCGCCACACCTTCTGCCAGCAAATCCACCCATTTGTTGCGAGACTGAACGTTCAGGACCGTGAGGATATCCTGAATGCCCAGAAGTGCGCCTTGTTTCTCGCGTAACCCGGACACCAGACGTTGGGTCTCCCTAAGTCGCCAAACATTCGGAAGGTCTTCGTTGGCCATATCCACGCGCAGACCTTGTGCTTCGGCATAGGTCCGAACTGCATCCAGTGATTTCCAATCTCGGGAAATCACAGCAACGCGGGACCAGTTCCAATTGGGGTCCAGGCGAGAAAGGCGTATCAGCTCGTTGATTGCTGCTGCAGATTGCTGCATCGCGCCAGCTGGGACGTCCAGCAACTGCACTCGGCCATGGGCAACGGAATCTTTCCCCTCCAGACGTCCGCCGCTGGGTTGAGAGAGCCGCGCCTGATTGATTGTGATTTGGTGATCCATTTTCATGCGTTCAGGCGCCTTGGATATGACCTGATTGGCGGCTTCGATAATATGTGCTGTCGACCGGTAGTTTTCGATCAGAAAAGATGGTCTGGCCTTATAGTCCTCTTCAAATCTGCGGATGAAATCCACGGAAGCCCCGTTGAAAGCATAGATATTCTGGTCGTCATCGCCCACGGCAAACAGGCTTAGTTTAAGCTCGGCATCTTCCAGAGAACGACCGGCCACGGCCGAAATGAGCGCGTATTCCTCCGGGCCAATGTCCTGGTATTCATCCACCAAAATCCAGCGAAACCCCTGAATCAGGCTCTCGCGTTGCGCCTCTGCTTCGGCTTTTGTGAGGCCTTCGGGGTTGAGTTGGCGCACCGCCTCCATAATGACATTGTCGAAGTCTTCTGTCGCGGCCTGAACCCCCGCAAAACTGGCGCCAACCAGCTTCATCGCAAGCGAATGGCAAGTCGAGATCGTAACCCCCGCCGCATCATCGCCCACCAGCGCTCGTAGGCGAACACGGATTTCGGCAGCGGCATGGCGATTATAGGCCAGTACCAGGATACCGCGCGGGTCTTCGCGCTTCATCCGTAATAGATAAGCGATCCGGTGCACTAAAACACGGGTCTTCCCAGATCCGGGACCCGCCAAAACCAACACATTGGTCTGGTCCCGATCGTCCGCAACAATGTCCTGTTGGACCTTGTTGCCCAGATCTTCGACAATGGCGGTCCAGGACTTGCTGGTTGTCTGCCGCTTGACCTCTCGTGCCATGCCCGGCATCCAACGTTTCATGAACTGCTCTTTGTTGAGCAGGAAGTAATCCTCCGATAGGCGTTCGGCGTCTGTGATCTTCTCGAGGCCGGTTTCCGCGTAAGTTGCCATGACATGGGTCTGAAGCGTCTGTTCGGCGTAATGCTCTTCCAGAGGGAGGAAGTCCGATTGCGTGAACTGACCACCTTCAGGATTGAGGAATACGGTCATGGCGGGGCGGAATACGGTCAACCCTTTCCCCAGTGTCAAAACGCCCTGTTCATGCATCCAAAGCAGGGAGCGTTCTAACAGCTTGGTCATGTCGCGCAGACCGCTGGATTTTAAGACAGCATCCTGTGTGAGCTGCGCCAGAAGGTCACCCACAGTGGTTTCAACTTGCAGATCTTTGCCGCGTGCGCCTTTGTCGAGTCGACCCGTCAGAAACTTCAAAAGAATCCCGGCCGCTTGCCACCGAACCTCAGCGGTTTGGGCAATGACGTCCCACGACCTTACCCGAGTCACGTTCAGGGTATTTCGGCTGATTTTGCGCAACCTGATATTACCGGTGCCACCATCCTGTCCCTTGCCGTCCCGCGCTATGCCCCGGATCAGTTTGTCGATGACATCGGGGCGGGCATCGGCGTGGTCCTGATCGCGCAGATGCTGGCAGGTTTCCTGCAGGTTCAGCGGTATTGGAGTCTCTTTGTCCGCATCCGGTGCCAGCTCTCGCATCGACGCGATCAAATCCCGTTCAAGATTTGCAGCCTCTGTGAGGCGCCCGGAGGAAGACTGCGCCACACCGACATGGATGAAGAGCGTCATCGCAACGTCGTTGCGTGCGATGCCAAAGCTTTCGAGATTGGCCATCGCCTTGGTAAGTGCGCCGGGTGTCAAACCGCTCACGCCGCAGAGCTGATCGGTCGAGACCCCTTCATCCGCCGGGGCCAAAATCAGATGCTGCACGATGGCCAGCAATTGTTTGCGATGCGCTTGAGTGATCTCCGCAACCGCAAGCCGTTGTTTCGCTTCGTCCATTGTGCGGACTGTTAGCGAAGACGGGAAAATACGAACACGGTTCTCTTCTCGCGAAACAAGTGTTGCTTCTTCAAGCCAAGATACGGCCGTCTTGACGCGAGTGTCATCAGTCGCACTGTCCCGTTCGAACTCTTGATCCTTTTCGAACCGGACGATTTCACCCGCAGTGGCGACGATCTTGCCAGTTTTGCGTGTGCGCTCGTCGATCCGCCGTAGGGCTTTCAGAATGGCTCCGATTTCATGCCGTGCCAAACGCGAACCCGCGGACAGCCTGAACTGGCGTTCTACATCATCCCCCGCGTACAGAAGCACGCAATCGGCGATTTCCCGGTCGCGTCCGGCGCGCCCAGCCTCCTGCAGGTAGTTTTCCAAGGACCCTGGGATGTCTGCATGCACCACCAGCCGTATGTCGGGTTTGTCGATGCCCATGCCAAAAGCGTTCGTGGCTGCGATCACCCGCAGATCTCCGACCCGGAACCGTTCCTGGACGTCGTGTTTGTCGTCGGACCCAAGTCCAGCGTGGAAATGTGCCGCGTCCATACCTTGTGATTTTAGAAACTCGGCGACGCGCTCGGTCTCTTTACGCGTCGCGCAATAGATCACGGCGCCGGATCGGCCCCCAGCGGGCAACAGCTCTTCGATCACGTTCAAGACATCGGTTAGTTTACTGTTCTTAGTCGTAGGCCTGACATCAAATGTCAGGTTTTTCCGCGATGCTCCACCATCAAGGGACAGCAGCTCGACCCCGGCGCGAGACTGGAAATGCTCGACGACATCGGCGACGACCTCTGGTTTGGCGGTGGCCGTGAGACATAGGATTGGGGCAGGGGCTTGATCGCCCGAGAACTCTTTGATGAACCTTCCCAGGTATCTGTAATCCGGCCTGAAATCATGACCCCATTTCGACACGCAGTGAGCTTCGTCAATTGCCCATAGGCCAACTTCGCGCTGAGCCAGTACCGACCGGATTGATGTGCTGCGCAATTGCTCGGGCGAGATGATCAATATGCCCGCATCGCCCATGCGGACCTTGTCCAGGGCGTCTTGTCGCTCGGGCATGGACATCTGTCCATTCACAGTCACGGAACAGGAAATGCCTACGCGTTCCATGCCCTGAACCTGATCTGCCATCAGCGCGACCAACGGGGAAATGACTACGGTCAAAGCCCCGATTTTGTCGAACCGCGACAAAGCGGGCACCTGATAACAGACGGACTTTCCAGTGCCTGTTGGCAGTATGCCGAGCAGGCTTGTTCCGGACATAGCCTCATCGACAATGCGTTCCTGCAGCGGGCGACCATCTGGGTCCACAGGCTGTGGGCGGAAACTGTCGAACCCGAACCACCTGTTCAGCGCACGGACCGGGTCATTCTGTTCAGCACACCACTGGCAGGAAGGATCTTTGCAGGACGTATCCCTGAGATGCCGGACAATCAGAGATGCCTCGCGAAATTGCGCCCGAACCCAGGGCGGCATGACCGAGTCCCCACCCGCTACGGTGATCCAGGATAGCGCATAGGCCATAGGCCATCCGTTTCGGGGATTGCTAAGCCTTGCCAGAGTCTGTTCGACCCGTTTACTACAAGCTCGACCGTCCAGCATCCGACGGATGGCGGGAACGGCTTCATCCTGCGGCGGGCAATTGGCTCTTCTTAGGTACTTGAAAACCGCGTCGAACCCTTCGGATTGTTCCGTTCGAGTGGCCAGGAAGTGATAGGCTACAAGCGCATCTGGTTCGCTTTCGGCAAGGTTTTGAAAGGCATCGAGCTGATTAGCGAACACCTCAAATACAAGCCGGGCGTCAAGTTCTGGATCATTGATATGCCCCGCAGCCAGCCGCCCGTCCTGATAGTGTTTGACCAGATGGTGGTACGGGTTGCGAGGGAAGGCCAGCGGGTTCAGCCACAATGTATCAATTGGTGCCCGCATGATCTGGGTCAGATGTGGTCTGGCGGTAATTAGGTGTTCCATATCGTGGTGCAGGAAATTGTGCCCAATCGAATGTGGGACGCCTGCGATGGCCTCTTCCAGGCGATCGAGATCTTTCTCCAGCGCGCTGGATTTCGACTTCAAAGCCGGTTGCTCATCGTTTCGAACGGCGGCAAAGGCAAATACCTTCGAGGTTTTGGGATCCACCTCCAGATCGATGGACAGACATTTGGAAAGAAACTCGTTATGTCGACCGTTCATTTGTGATGCGCAACTGTTCCAAGACTGTAGTCAGAGAATACCTTTTTGAGACCATGTACAACCCGGGCGGGAAGTGATGACTAAACCTATTGGTTGCAAAGCCACAAATGGTGGCGATCAATCAAAGTCCGGATACGGCCTTGACGGGGTGGTTCCAACAAACCAGATATTTTTTTGCTTTTAGTCTTTATCCGTTTTCGGGAACCGCGCAGCGGTGATGCTGGTTATTTTGAATGGCCGGTTTGGGATGGCCACGCAGGTCTTGGTGATTGGGCCTCAGGCCAATTGCATCCCGCGTCGAGCTTAACAGGTGGGTGAAAATTTTGGGGCCGGTCACATCCAAATAAACAAAGCAACTTGCCGATCGTGTCCTCGGCAAGTTGCACTTTCTATAGTGCCAAGCTTGAAAGGGCGGAAGTGGAGAACCGCGGGTTAAGCGAATGCTCCATCAAGTCCGCCCAATGGCTTCGAATTGAAGGATGTTAACATCCAGCCTCCTGCCTCCTCAGGCATATAAAGTTTCTCGGGTGCCAAACGTTGTTGCAGAACGTCATAAGCGGTTTGCATGAACTCCGGCGGCAATTTGAAGTTTTCGACCGAGAAGTTTTCAACTCCATCGAAGCTCACTTTTTCAATCACGGGCATCAGACCAGGGCGGCCGAAGTCATCGCACCAATCGCCGCGGAAAAAAAGCACTCCCAAAACGGAACACTCAGTCATTGATAGTGTGAACCGAATGGTCCGGCCATCTTGATCCAGGAGCAATGCTCCGTTGGCAATGGTATTAACCATAGATTTCGACAGATACTCTTTTAAAGTCATAGGTTTCTCTTTGATTGCGGTTTGCCTCGTAAACAGGAAGTGGGATCAGAACTGGAAGCGAGAAGTAATTCTTTGGATATTTTTTGCTCGACGATTGTCAGTCCCGAAAAAAACAAATCCAAATGGGCCGCAGGCCATTTGTTGATTTCCTGATTTCAGGCACTTCCATGACTTCGCGGTCATAAAATATGTTTATAATCAGTATTTTATAGAAAATTTCGTCGCATCGATCCGGGATGATGAAGCGATCCTTCGGTTGACCAAAATCACGATCCGGGTCTCGTGCACCGTCGATCCGGTGTTTTCACACACCTATCAAACCGTCGTTGGAGCGAGCGTGTCGGTACGAATTTTTCGACATACGAAACACGGAGAACGACATGCCCGAAGACAATGGCCGCTTCATCATTTCTCGTCCGATGGCTGAATACATCAAACTATCGCCGCTGGGACCCAGTGCAAAAAAGCTGCTGATTGCGCTGATATATCTGCAGCATCTTGAAGAGGATGAATGGCCGAAGGTCGTGCTCGACAAGGAGCCGATCAGGTATGAATACTCAGACAAGTACCTTTGTCGGCACTACCACACGCTGAATACATTTCGGACATTGGGTTTTGCGCCAAAGTCCAAAAGTGCTCGTTTCCTCGACAATGCGATCCACGATCTGCGAATGAAGACGGATCTCTTCGACGTGTTGGAAGTTCAGGCGGGCAAACCAACAGTCCTTGTCTGGCAGTTTTCGATTTATGCTGCCGTATTGATGTCCATGCGAAGACCCTATGCACTCATGCACACCAGAGACATCGCCCGCATGAAAACCGATTTAGAGCCCGGTTTCATCACCTTGTTGACACTGCACGAAAATATGGATTGGCCGGAGTTCTCGCTCTTTAAAGCGGTTCTCCATAATCGTGGCTGGGAAGGTTTTCGCGACGCTCCCATACCTGACATGCGAGGATTCAAGCCTAAACTGATGCGGCTCCTGAGAAAGTGGAGCGCTCTCAAGTCTCATGAATACGCTGCCGTGATCTGTCAAAACGGTGAACGTCCGGGCGTCACCGATGTCCGCATTCGTGTTCGCCACGCAAGAACAAAGTGGTCCGAAAACAGTTTTTACAAAGTCTGCATCCGCGACGAGTTGGTAAAGATCCCTAAAGGCACCAACTGTATGTCGGCGGCCTTTAACGTGGGGCAGCAAAACAAGTTTCGGCATTTTTTTCCCAGATCGTCGTTGTGGACCCATCTGCTCTTTATGAAGCGACTATCCACACTCAGAACCCATTCCGCAGCGCTGACCGGCTTGCCAAGCTTGTCACAAACCCAGATATCGAACCGCTGGCAATTGCATCCGGACACCGTGCGCCGAGTACTGCGCGAATTGAGTATTCGTCCCGCGCCCGGGCCATGGAAGCGCCCGCGCTATGCCATCACGGATGTCTGGCGGGTCGAAGGCGTGCCCCATGCCAAGATGCTGGATCAAGATCAACATCCGGCGCTGCTTGAGCCACTGCTGACCGGCAAAGACCTTGCTGCGGAACTCGGCTGCGTTCCGGCAACCATCCGCAATTACGCCCGCGATAACATCATTCCAAGCCTCCGGATTGGTGGCTCTATCCGGTTCCGGAAACACCAGATTGAGGGGCTTTTTGATGTTGTGTGAGGCCAAAAACACGGCAATTCGCACCTATGCCCGATCTGGAAAAAGTGAGGAATACGCCCACAAAACCTAACCTCAATACGTTTTGGAGCCCTTTTCCTCATTTCGTTTCCAGAGTGCCGAAATTCGAAAAAAGAACCTCAAAACGCATCTCTGAAGATCACCCGAACTTCCAAGAACGACCGCGTCACTAACGCCAAAAAACAACACCAATGATGGAGGCAAGAATGCAGATGACCCTCGAGCAAGCTGTCGAAAAACTCGACGCCGGAGACTACCCATATTCGCAAGCAAACGCGAAGAAGATCCGGGGATCCGCAAACAAATGTAGGAAACTGCCAGCGTATAATTGTCCGCTGGCGATGATCCCGATCGATGTCGATGCCTTCGTCAAGCGATGGTCAAGTCACATCGCCAACAAGGATGCGCCCGAAGGCTTCAACACTTTCAAGCAGTTCGAAGCGTGGCACGGCAATGTAAAGAGCCTGATGGCGCACGCGTCAGGATTGCGCGCCGAGGAAAAGCGTCTGCGCGGGCTGGAGGACGACTGGTCACAGCTCCAGAAAGCCGCGACCGCTCTGATCCAACCGCGTCGGAAAGGCAATAACATCCATACACCAGAACTTATTGCCCTGACCGTTCTGACAAGCTTGGCGAGAAGCAAGGGCATCCAGCCGGCACAGATGAATATTGATATGTTGCACCTCTGGATGAAAGACTGTCACGATCAGGGCCGCAAGAACGCAATTCGTAAAGCTGCGCGTCTGCTGGATCGCCTGCATGAGTTCCCGGAGACTGTCGAATCCTCGCTTTTGCCATCTGTTATCGGTGAGATCCCCAAGGCCACACGCCACCGCGTGACACCAGATTTACCGGCCGAAGTCATCTCGGCTATTAGACAATACCAGGCGACGATGCGCCTCGGTCGACCCTATGATGGGCTCCTGGCAGGCCGCCGTCGCGCCCCGCTTTCTCCGCAGACTGTCAAATCTGCCGGGGATGATCTGAACTGGTACTTCACCTGCCTCTTTGAACTCGGTCGATTGGATTTGGACGGCGGCCAAACCATCGCGGAATTGACCACGGTAGACAATCTGTTTGCCGTCTTCGATGCGGAAGTGGGCGGCGAATACTACTGGAAACCGCTCGGGGCCAGAACGCTCAAGAAAAACATGGGGGCGGCATTTCGCTTCGCCCGTGAGTTCCACCCTGAATTCTCAAAAGTTCAAAAGGAGTTTTTCGAGACCGAGTACTTCCAAAACTGGGACACAATGACGGAGGCAAACCAGGCATTCTGTCGGCGCCTTGTCGCGTCACCTCGGCGCGTCGAAAAGTTTCTGGCGCTCGCAGGTGAATTTCATATCCAGGCTGTGCCGCTCATCCAAAACTATAAAGATCTTTCGATGGGTGATCAGGCGCGAGCTGTGAGACTTTCACTTGCCGCTGCCATGGCCGCTGTTTTGACCTTTATGCCGCTTCGGGTTGATACACTGGTCAATCTGTCAGTCACTGGCGAGAAGGCCAATGTTTCCTTCCCGATTGGTTCGCGAACTGTCAGCTTCGCCATTCCAAAGGAAATGATGAAAAACAAGAAACCTTTGACAGCGTTTATCAAGAAACGCGGCAAGGTCGATCCTCGTCGAATCCTGGAATGGTGGCTTACCGAAGCGCGCCCGCACTTCATGAAGCGGCTTCACAACCCGGACCCACAGCTGCTGTTTGGGGGAGCCCGTTACAGCAACGCAGCCGATGCCTGGCGCTACGCGACCGCTTCGGTCGATTTATACATGAAGCTGCATCAGGTGCGCCACGCCATCGCCTCGATCCTGATCAATCAGCCCGGCGCCGATCTGAGCGTCATTGCCGCACTTCTCAACAACTCTCCGGCCACGGTTTCGAAGACTTACGCATTCTTTGACCAAACTGCCGCGATTGAACGCGGCCAAGATGGGTTGGATGCCGTCAACAACGCACTCGCAAAAGGGAAAAACAGATGAAGTACCTGATCACGGAACAGGAATTGCCGCGACCTATGCGTCGGTATCTCGCCGACGTTGATACTGGACGGGCCTATTATGCAAAAAGTCTTCACCCGAGCAGGCATTCTCTTTCCTCAGCCTTTCGCGGACTCATTGAGACCGCGCGACATCATGGTTATGCGGAAAGGCTATCGCGGGAGACCGGAGTGGCTTTTTTTAATCGCCTGAGGGCGGACGGATGGCAAGAAAACAGCCTGAGTAGTCAGGCAGGGCTGCTTCGGAAATACGCTTTTGAAACCGGCGAGGGCATGGAGTGGGCGATCGAGAGCAGCGCATTTGACCGCCGCCCTCTCGAACTCGTCTTTCGTGCACCGCATTGGTCGCGATTTCTCGCAATCCAAACGGATTTGCAGGAGGTCTGCGAGCCTTCGCTGATCCGTCTTGCCGATCGCTGGATGCGCTGGCGTCAGTCGGTGCCTCGACTTGATGATGCCACAATGCAAAGCTTCAAAGCAGACGCGCGTAACCTCGGGCTTCTGGCTGAATTGATGTCGGAAATTGATCCGGAGAACCCGGACACAAACTTCCTACAGCAATGTCAACGCATACGTCGAACGGTTACCCGCCCAAAATCGCCTCCGCATAAGAAGCCCTCGTTTCACGACCTTCCGGAACCTTTCCATACGGAAATGGTTCGGATCGCCGCGCAGTCCGATAAGCCCAACGGTCTGTCCAGTGCCCGGATCGAATTGTTTTCCTGCGCTCTGCGACGCTTGGTACGGGTCACCAATAACAGGCAAATGCCAGTGGAGCTTTCGATGGAGACGGCGAAAGCCTTCGCCGAAGACGTATTCGACAGCGACATCAAAACGCGAAGCAAAGCAAATTACTGCGACGCACTCGCAGGCTTTGCAAAACACGCCAACTATCCCAGCGAAATTCGCGAGGCGTTTATGGAAACGCACAATGCATTGAAACTTGAGTCCTCGTCTGATCTGCGTCGGAAGGAGGTGGCTTTGGCACAGAACCCACTGAATCTCGTTGACCTCGCAGAAATTGCCCATGCGCAACTTCAACAGGCTCCTCACCAGGATCATATCCGTACCCGTCGGCGTGACTACGCGCTTGCTGGCGCTATGGCTTTGTTGACGAAACTGCCATTGCGCTCTCTCGACCTGCGGACCGGGCGGATCGGTAGGGAATTCCTTAGAGATAGTGAAGGTTGGCGCGTGGAGATCGAGACATCCAAGACTGGAACTTTCATCAACGGTCGACTTGCAGAATGTCTGATCCCCTATCTGGATGCGACGCTACTAATGGGAGTCGGCGAAATGCATCTTTGGGCCGTCTATGAGGCGCGGGTCGGAACGGCACTGTTCGGCAATCCTGCTCGCGGTTGGAAACCTTTCGGTGACAATTGGTTATGGGAGAACATGCGGCGACTGACCGGCCACGGGCCACATATCGCGCGTAGTCTCACATATGATGCCGTGGTGGAGGACCCCGATCTGGATCTACGCGTCGCGCAAGCGCTCTGTGGTCACGCCCACGAGACAAGCCGACACTTTTATGAGCTGAATGCAGATCGCTACCGACGATTGGAAGCGCAAATCATCCTCGCGGAAATTGCTGAATCGAGACCGAACAAAAAAGCCTTCGGCGCCTTTGTTGAAAACGCGCGTCTGCAGCTTGATCGAGAATGCAAGACCCAGACGATACGAAACGTGATCGCGAAATAATTCACCGCGCCCCAGATTGATAACAAGTGCGGCACAGGCGGCATGATCTACTCAATGGCCCTCGGCGACTCCTCACTTCGATCGGTCGCGTGCCTAATAGGGTGTGAAGTATCCCGGCCCTGACTTCCTCTCATCTTGCTACGTCTTTGTGAGCAGCAAGATGAGAGAAAGCTCAGAGCTCAGATCAACAGAAACTACGTGCAGGGTGAAAGGAGAACGCCCCCGCCTGCGCGCTTGTCGTCCGATGGGGGCGGCGTAAACACAGGGTAATTCCCCATGAATAAAAACCAAATCCTGACCCAGGTCGGCGTCTTCCTCGAATCTGCTGATCTCGATCTTCAACATGCAGTGTTGCTGCTGGGTGGATCCGCAGCACTGATGCGACTACAGCGACTGCGCGCGTCGGTCGCAACTGACAATGCCTACACAATCTGGCATCGCCGCGGTTTGGAGTGGCTGCACGAACTGCTCACTCTGGAGCACGTCGGTGATTTGGACCGCGACGAGAGCGGGCATTTCGCCGAGATTTCACCGGAAGATCCGGCGGTGCTGGTCATCTGCGGGCTGACTGACCAGCTGGAAGCTTTGATCGCCAGAATTGATGAACCAACGCACACGTCTTTAGTGGCTGATTTAGTGGCTGAGAGTGAAGCGGCGGCGTGAGGAGATCGTGATGAGCTACACATACATTCGCCGGGAACAAACGCTCGAGGAACTAAGTGCTTGCGTGATCTCGCAAGCGGCCGCTTTTGCAGACGACTGCGCGCGGCATGGGCCAATTCCACGCGGGCTGATGCGGCGCAGCTTTTCGCATATGCTGGAGCGGCTGGAACGCGGCGACGTTCTCGATGAGCGGGACGATGCGTGTATCGCAATGATCGGCAAAGATCTCGTCTCCGCTGCAAATGCGCGGTGCGCGGGGTACGGAAACAAGGTGCTCGAGATGGACACTGAAGAAGATGTTCTGATCGACAGCGAACTGGAGCACCTGCGTCGCCGGATTCTGGCATGGAGTCAGTTTCAGTTTCTCCGAAATCGCCTGAGGGCGCGGGTGAAGGCGCAATTGCTGATTGGTGCATCGTCCTGACAAGATGCGGAGCGGCGATGTGCAACTGCGCCGCTCGCAAATCCCAACAGGCAACCGACCTCCATTGCTCCACACAGGCTGCTGAATCAGAAATTTACCGACGATCCCGGGCATCGCGAATCCATCTTCGTGAGATGGAATTGACCCAGTCGTTTCAGTTTCGGTCTCAAAATAGGGATTCAAACCAATCTCCAAGCTTTGAGTAGCCGCGCCTAACTGCTCCTTACACCCAAACGAAGTTGTGAGGAGAAAATGAAAACTCGTGCACCAGAGAACACCAGACAATTCGGGACAGGGATGCCTGAATCGTAATTGGGCGTTCGCGAGGTGATCGAAGCGGCTCCGCCAGGTTGGTCATCTTGGCCACAAGCTCTGCCGCTTCAACCTCTCAGTTTCCACCAACGGCACAGGATAGGGCCCCGAAAGACAATAATGGGACATGAAAACAATGGCTAAACGAGCAGTCCGAAACCCTGCTTCATTCGAAAACCTTGAGCTGATTGATGGGCTGGCCAACCGACCTCCTCCCATCAAGGCAGCAGTCGTCGCGCGCCTCAGCGGATTCTCCCAAAGGAAGATCACTGACCTCGCAAGCAAGCAGGAAATCCCTGGCGCCACAAAACGTGAAGGTCTCTGGCTTTTTGACCAACACGCAATTCACATCTGGCTCAATGAGGGAAACAAAAAATGTCGAGCAACATCTACAAGCAATCGGGAAGCAAAAACTGGCATCTCCGTGTCACGATCGACGGAGTCCGCCACAGAGAGTCGCTTCGAACAACTTCGAAGCGCGTCGCGGAAAAGAAGGCGAAAGACCGCATAAAGGAATTGCGGGCGAAAGCCGATAAGGGCGAAGATGATTGGTTGTTTCAGATCGGTTACGTCAAGTTCTACGACGGAATGGGGCAGGGAGACACCGCTTGGTCGGACGAGACCGTCAAGCGTTACAAGACAAGCCTGCGCCAAATACTCAACATCCTCGATGAGCTTTGTGAAGATGAGGACCGTGATATTCGCGATCTCTTTGCAACGGACATTACAACGGCCGTGGTATCCGAGTTCGTCGAGCGAAGGAAAGACAAAGGTGTCACTGTGTCTACGATCAACCGCGATCTGACCGCGTTCCGGCACCTGATGGCTGAGATGAAAAACCAAGGTTGGGTTAGTGAGAACCCAGTCGTGTCCTATGAACGACAGGGAATGAAAGAGAATTTGCCAGACATTGAAATTCCAACCGATGACGCAATCAGGAAATTGGGGGCCAGAGCACCGGGAACACTGGCGTTCTTTCCGGAGTTCCTAAACGAAACCGGGGGGCGGGTCACCGAAACTGCGATGCTCAAGTGGTCCGACATAAAGGGACTGGAGCAGCCGACTGAAGGCAACGTTAAGGTCACCTATCGGAAAACCAAGGGGGGCAAGATCCGGGTCGTATTATTGCGACAAGCGGCGATCGACATCCTCCTTCGCATTCCGCGCTCCAATTCGTCCCCATATTTATTTTGGAACCGGAGCGATCACGGTTACTACAAGGATGCCTCGAACCTGTTCTGGGAATACGGGCAAGAAACTGGATTTGGCTCACGCCTGCATGATATCCGGCACAAGTTCGCGATCGAACGTCTGCAGGAGGGCTGGAGCATCTACCGGGTCAGCCGCTACATCGGCCATGTGTCGGTGAGGACGACCGAGCGCTATTACTTCCGGTATCTGACCCAGGAAGAGCAAGATGCCGCGAGTTCCGATGGGGACAACGGCTTCCGGTAAGTCTTCGCTGGCTCATGACCTGAAGACGGGCCTCGCAGATCTGCGGGGCCCGTTTCCCATTGTCGATCTGCGGTAAGCAAAGGCTGTCTGAACGACGCATTTGCCGATAAAATTGGATTGGACCGATGACATAGTCGGCGCAATCGGAGCTCGAAATGTGACATAGTATGTCAAGTTTCGGGATTGTGAGGTCTGGCATGGGCACCTGATAAGTCGCCGCATCGGCGATAACTATTCTTATTTATCAAGGATATAGTGGCGGAGAGACAGGGATTCGAACCCTGGGTGGGCTTGCACCCACAACGGTTTTCGAGACCGCCCCGTTCGACCACTCCGGCACCTCTCCGCGGGGGTCTGTGAGGGGGGGATTTAGTGAGGAACGCTCAGGGGTGCAAGCAGAAAATTCCCAGAAATCACATTCCTTGGATTTTCCATTGCCTGCCGCAACAAAACACCTAGGCTGATAGTCATGAAAAATCGAGTTGAGTGTTCTGTTGTCCCATTGCTCGCGCTGCTTGTCGCGCTTGTTTTGGTCCCTGTTTCTTCGGCTGCGGCCAATCGCGACCGGATCGAAGCCTTCCTCAATACCACCGGGTTTGATGTGGCGCTGGAGAGTATCGCGCTAGCGTCTGGCTCCGCCCCTGAAATGCTGGGCATTGATCCCGATGGCTTCGGATCCGACTGGACCCGTCTGACCGAAGAGGTGTTCGATACCGAGCTCATGCATGAAACCGCTGTTTCGATTCTCGAAGAGACGCTGAGCGATGAGGCGCTGGCCCATGCGGTCGAGTTTTATGCCTCGGATCTGGGGCAAAGGCTGGTCGAGGTCGAAAACGCCGCGCATCTGAATGAGGATGAAGAGGCCAAGCAGCAGGAGGGGCAGGAAATCGTGGCTGTTCTCGTGCAGGATGGTTCGCCCCGTGTGGAGCAGCTCAAGCGGATGAACAATGCGATTGATGCCAGCGGGACTTCGTTGCGTGCTTTGCAGGAGATCCAATTGCGGTTTCTTTTGGCGGCCAGCGCGTCTGGCGTGATTGATCTGCAATTGGAAGCGGATGAGCTGCGGTTGATGCTGCGGCAAAACGAGGCCGGGATGCGTCAAGCGCTGCAGCTTTCTGCGCTGGCAGGGGCAGCTTATACCTATCAGGATTTCTCGGACGAAGAGGTCGAGGCCTATGCCGAGGCGCTTGAACAGCCTCTGATGCAAGAGGTTTATGAGCTTCTGAATGCGATCCAGTATGAGATCATGGCCATGCGGTTTGAGGTTCTGGCTGTCCGCATGGCAGACCTTCATCCGGCTCAGGATATCTGATGCGTCTGGCACTTGCCTTAGTAGTGACGATTCTCTGCGCACTGCCAGCTGTCGCGAATGAACGGGCCAATCGGCTGGCGCATGCCATGAAGCTGGATCAGGTTGTAGGCATTCTGATCGACGAGGGCATGGTCCATCAGCAGGAACTCGAAGAGAGCCTGTTGGACGGTGACGGAGGCCCTCTGTTTCACGATCAGGTTCAAGAGATCTATAACCACTCCTGGATGAAATCCCGTCTGACCGAAGCTTTCGCCGAAGGCATGACGAAAGAGCAGATGGACCAGGCAATCGTTTTCTTCGAAAGCGATCTGGGGCAGACGATCGTGACGCTGGAGAACTCGGCCCGCAAAGCCTTTGCCGATGAGGCAATCGAAGAGATGGCGAATGAGGCCTATGAGGGCACCGAACCTGACTCGCCCCGGTTCGAACTGGTCGAGGAATACATCCGCGCGAACGACCTGATTGACCAGAACGTCCAAGGCTCGCTGAGTGCGGATTACAATTTTTTCCTGGGGCTCTACGGGGACAGTCTGGCCGAATACGAAGAGGTTCTGGATGGGTTGCTGGCGCAGAAAGACACTGTGATGGAAGAGACGACCACGTGGTTGTACTCCTTTCTGCTTCTGGCCTATCAACCGCTGGATGAGGTCGAGATGCGCGAGAATATTGCGTTTTCTCGAACCGAGACCGGGCAGGCCTTGAACGCGGCCCTTTTCAAAGGGTTTGACGAGATGTTTGATGGGATTTCCTACCGTCTGGGGGCGGCGGTGGCGCAGGTTTGGCAATCCTCTGATCTCTGACCGGTCTTGGGTGTTGACTTTGCCTTTCATTATGTGGATAAGCGCGCATCCCGGCCGGTTCTCCGCGCCGGGTGTCGTTATTATATGACCCTATGATACCTCACGGGGTCTTCCACACAGCCCAAACAGGGCGCGCTGTTCGAGGTGGCTTTCAAGCCAAAAACGCCCGTTAGGGGACCACAGAACGCGGGTTAGAAAAGGAAAGACGCATGTTTGCGGTCCTCAAGACTGGCGGCAAGCAGTACAAGGTTCAGGCGGGCGACGTGCTCCGCGTTGAAAAACTGGCTGCCGACGCAGGTGAAAAAGTTCAATTCAACGATGTTCTGATGCTGGGCGGCGACGCTCCGGTTGTTGGTGCACCTTTCGTTGAAGGCGCAGGCGTACAGGCCGAAGTGATCGAACAGATCAAAGGTGACAAGGTCATCAAATTCGTCAAGCGCCGTCGTAAGCACAGCTCGAAGCGTACCGTTGGCCACCGTCAGAAGCTGACTCTGGTCAAGATCACCGACATCCTGTCGTCGGGCGCTGACAAGTCGGGCATCAAAGCTGCAACCGGGTCTGCTCCGGCCGGCGAAGCGGCACCTGCTGCAAAGCCTGCCAAGAAAGCAGAAGCCAAAGCAGAGGCACCCGCCGCTGCTGCCGCTGACGATCTGACCAAGCTGAACGGTGTTGGCCCTGCCGCTGCCAAGAAGCTGGTCGAAGCCGGTATCGAAAGCTTTGCCGCTCTGGCCGCCTTGTCGGACGAGCAGATTGCTGCTATCGACACCATCAAAGTGAAGCCCGAATGGGTTGAGCAAGCCAAAGAGCTGGCTCAAGGCTAAGGAGAGAGAGAATGGCACATAAAAAAGCTGGCGGTTCCTCCCGTAACGGTCGCGACTCAGCTGGTCGCCGCCTTGGCGTGAAACTGTATGGTGGCCAAGCGGCCATCGCAGGCAACATCATCGTACGTCAGCGCGGCACCAAGTTCTGGCCGGGCGAGGGCGTAGGCATGGGCAAAGACCACACAATCTTTGCAACCACCGATGGCGCCGTGAAGTTCCACAAGGGACTCAAAAACCGCACCTTCATTTCGGTCCTGCCAGTGGCGGAGGCCGCAGAGTAAGCCGAAACCCAGAAGGTTTAATAAAAAATTCATGGGGGACCGGCAGAAAATGCCGGTCCCTTTTTCGTTTTAACGCAGTCGTGATCTAGAACAACAATGCCCGTCGCAACCACTAGCTTTCTCATCTTTGCCGCCTCACAGGTTGGCACGCCGGGACCGGCCAACATGGTCCTGATGGGAACAGGTGCGCGCTATGGTTTTCGCGCCGCATTGCCCTTTGTGGCCGGGGTCGTTTTGGGCAAGCAGTTGATCATCTGGCCTATGGGCTTTGGTCTGATGCAGGTTGCCGATCAGGCTCCGCTGGCGTTTGAGGTGCTGAAATACGCCTCTGCTGCCTATATTTGCTGGCTGGCATGGAAGATCGCCAATCTAAGGCTGTCTCGGGCAACGGCGGACGGGAAAGCACCGGGCTTTGTGTCCGGGCTCATCGTGCATCCGCTTAACCCCAAGGCCTGGGCGATGATCATTGCAGGGTTCACGGGGTTTGTTGCGGCGGGGACGTCCAGTTTTGAGGCGACGCTCACGATCGCTCTTTGTTTGTTGTTCTGCCAGATCGTTTTGCACCCGATCTGGACATTTGCAGGGGACCGGATCGCCCATGTGGTTGAAGGTCGGCCTGCGGAAAAATATCTGATGTGGACGCTCGCCAGTCTGACTGTTGCGTCCGTACTTTTTGTGTTGTTCGGAGGAGGAACGCACTCATGAAACTTGAAGCAATCATAAATCAGCCGGTCATCGAAACCGAGCGGTTCGATCTGCGCCCTCTGCGTCGGTCGGACATGGGGCTTATCGAACATTACGCAGGTGATGAGCGAGTGGCGCGCATGACCACGTCAATCCCACACCCGTTGCCGCCGGGCTCGATCGAGGCCTTCGTGACGCGCTCGATGGCGGAAGACCGGGATGAGGACGTCTGGGCGATGGACGCCACCAAGGACGGCGGGCCCGAGCTGATCGGCCTGATCTCTCTGCAGCGGCTTGATCGCAACCAGTCCGAGGTTGGCTATTGGGTTGCTCCTGTCTATTGGAATACGGGCATTGCCTCGATGGCCGTTGAGGCCCTGGTCGGTGCCAACCCGCTTGAGAACGCCAATATGTTCGCCAGCGTGTTTCAGGACAATCCGGCCTCAGCGCGGGTACTGACCCACTGCGGGTTCCAGTATCTGGGCGATGCGGAAAGCTATTCGGTGGCGCGCGACGCGAATGTGCCCACCTGGACCTATACAAAGAAACTCTGACTTGTGGCCGGTGGGGCCTTTGCAGTAGGGGACAGACCATGAAATTTCTCGATCTAGCAAAGGTCTACATCCGGTCCGGGGCCGGAGGTGGCGGCTGCGTCAGCTTCCGACGCGAAAAGTACATTGAATACGGCGGCCCTGATGGCGGGGATGGCGGCAAAGGCGGGTCCGTCTGGGCCGAGGTCGTGGACGGGCTGAACACCCTGATCGACTTCCGCTATCAGCAGCATTTCTTTGCCAAGAACGGACAACCGGGCCGGGGTCAGCAACGCACCGGTAAGGATGGTGACGACATCATCCTGCGCGTTCCCGTCGGGACCGAGATCCTCGATGAGGACGAAGAGACCGTGATTTGCGACCTGACCGAGGTTGGGCAGCGGGTTCTGCTGGCCAAAGGCGGCAATGGCGGTTTTGGCAATCTCCACTTCAAATCCGCAACCAACCAGGCGCCGCGTCGGGCCAATCCGGGGCAGGCGGGTATTGATCGCACCATTTGGTTGCGGCTGAAACTGATCGCGGATGTTGGCCTGTTAGGCATGCCCAATGCCGGCAAATCGACCTTTCTGGCCGCAACTTCGAACGCGCGGCCTAAAATCGCCGACTATCCGTTTACCACTCTGCACCCCAATCTGGGCGTGGTCGGTGTAGACAATGTGGAATTTGTGGTGGCCGACATTCCGGGCCTGATCGAAGGCGCTCATGAAGGGCGCGGGATCGGCGACCGGTTCCTCGGTCACGTTGAACGCTGCGCCGTGTTGCTGCATCTGGTCGATGGCACCTCGGAAACCGTGGCGGATGACTACCGCACCATCATCCATGAGCTTGAGGCTTATGGCGGTGAACTGGCCGAGAAACCTCGCATCACGGTGCTGAACAAGGTCGACGCGCTGGATGATGAAGAACGAGATTTGGCCAAGGTCGAGCTGGAAGAGGCCGTTGGCGGCCCCGTCATGACGATGTCAGGTGTCGCGCATCTGGGCGTGACCGAAGTGCTGCGCGCGCTCCGTGCACAGATCGACGAAAACCGCCTGCGTCAGAAACCTGCCGAGGAGGCCGCGCCGTGGCAACCCTGACCGCAGCCCGTCGGCTGGTGGTCAAGATCGGGTCCGCCTTGCTGGTGGATCGGAACACGGGACAGCTGCGCTCAGATTGGTTGAAATCACTGGCTCAGGACGTGGCCTGGCTCAAAGGGCAGGGCACGGATGTGATTCTGGTGTCTTCTGGCTCAATCGCTTTGGGGCGCGGTGTTTTGGGCTTACCTGCGGCGGCTTTGGCTCTGGAGCAGTCACAGGCTGCGGCGGCTGTAGGACAAATCCGTCTCGCGCGTGCCTATGAAGAGGCGCTGACCCCGCACCAGATCACCACGGCCCAAGTGTTGGTGACGCTCGAGGATAGCGAGGATCGTCGCCGCTATCTGAATTCACGCGCGACACTTGAGACGCTTTTGGGCCTTGGCGTTGTTCCCATCGTCAACGAAAACGATACAGTCGCCACGGATGAAATCCGCTACGGCGACAATGATCGGCTGGCAGCACAGATCGCGGTAACCGTTGGTGCGGACCAACTGATCCTTCTGTCGGATGTGGACGGGTTTTATACCGGCAATCCAAACGAGGACGCCTCGGCCGCGCGCTATGACACGATCGACCAAATCACGCCCGAGATTGAGGCGATGGCCGGTGATGCTGGATCCGGCCTCTCCAAAGGCGGTATGAAGACCAAGCTGATGGCAGCCAAGATGGCGACGGCTGCAGGTTGCGATATGGCGATCACCGAAGGATCGACGCTCAACCCATTACAATCGCTTGAGAATGGCGCGAACAGCACGTGGTTCACGGCAACGCTTGATCCGCATGCGGCGCGCAAGCGCTGGATCTCAGCGATGAAGCCGCGCGGAGAGATCACGATCGACGACGGCGCCGCAAAGGCGCTTTCGAATGGCAAAAGTCTCTTGCCTGCGGGTATCGTCGAAGTGACCGGTGATTTCGGCCGGGGCGATCCGGTTGCCATTCTTGACCTGCAAGAGCGTCGGCTGGCACAGGGCATCAGCCGCTATACCGCGCAAGAGGCGGACGCAATCAAAGGGCGAAAATCCTCAGAGATTGAGGCAACGCTGGGCTATCCTGGTCGCGCAGCGCTGATTCACAGGGACGATTTGGCGCTATAAAGGCGCAGAAAGGCTAAGGTTATGAAGGATCTCGACAATATTCCCGCTCTGATGGCCGATCTGGGTAAACGCGCCAAAGCTTCCGCGCGCGAGCTGGCCTTTGCCTCGGCCGAGCGTAAACATGCAGCCCTGATCGCCGCGGCTGAAGCTGTCTGGGCCAATCGCGCTCAGATTATCGACGCCAACAAGAAGGATCTGGAGTTCGGGCGTGAAAAGGGCCTGAGCCCTGCCATGATGGACCGTCTGATGCTAAATGAGGACCGCATTCAGGGCATGGTTGATGGCCTGCGCACAGTGGCTGATCAGACCGATCCGGTGGGCGAGGTGATGACCGAGTGGGACATGCCCTCGGGCCTGAATATCCAGCGCGTGCGCACGCCGTTGGGTGTCATTGGGGTGATTTACGAAAGCCGTCCCAACGTGACCGCTGATGCGGGGGCGTTGTGCCTAAAATCCGGCAATGCCGTGATCCTGCGCGGCGGGTCCGAGAGTTTTCACTCCTCCACCGCCATTCACGCCTGTCTGGTCGAGGGTTTGAAGGCCGCGAGCCTGCCTGAGGATTCTATTCAACTTGTGCCGACCCGTGACCGCGCGGCGGTGCAGGAATTGCTGACCATGACCGACTATGTCGACGTTATCGTTCCGCGTGGCGGTAAAGGACTGGTCGGACTGGTTCAGCGTGAGGCGCGCGTGCCGGTCTTCGCCCATCTTGAGGGTATCGTGCACATCTACATCGACAAGGCCGCCGACCCGCAAAAGACCTTGGATGTGGTGCTGAACGCCAAAACCCGCCGTACCGGTATTTGCGGCGCGGCAGAGTGTCTGTTGATCCATCAGGACGTGGCCGAAACCCTCGGGCGCGACGTGGTTGCCGCGCTCATGGCCGCCGGGGTCGAGGTTCATGCCGAAGGTGCTCTGGCCGTCGATGGAACCACCCAAGCCACCTCTGAGGATTGGGGCAAAGAGTTTCTGGACTGCATCATTGCCGCAAAACCTGTTGCCGACATTGACGCCGCCATTGCGCATATCCAGCATTATGGCTCGAACCACACAGATTGCATCATGACCGAGGATGACGCGGCTGCTGCCCGTTTCTTTGAACGACTGGACAGCGCGATCCTGATGCACAACGCGTCAACCCAGTTTGCGGATGGCGGTGAGTTCGGAATGGGCGCTGAGATCGGCATTGCCACGGGCAAAATGCATGCACGTGGTCCTGTCGGTGCAGCGCAGTTGACCAGCTTTCAATATCTGGTGCGCGGGAACGGAACGACCCGCGCCTAGAACCTCAGGTTGACGCGGGTTGTGCCGGTTTCGACTGCAACCCGCCGCCCCATTGCTGCGGCTGTTTCCGACAGCAAGGCAAACTGAACCTGCGCTGGGGTGAGTTTGTTGGCGAAGTTGCCCGTGGCAGCATTCTTCCACAAGTCATTGTCAATGTTCAGTTTGTCGGCTGCCCCAGTCACTTGCCAACCGGTGTCAGAGGCAGAGATATCGACCTGCCCACCAAACGGCATCGCGCTCTCGCAGCACATCAGGGCCAGGAAGGCCAGTTTGATCTGATTGCGTGGCACAGCCTCTGTCAGGTTCCAGTTGACCCGCACACGACCCGCGCGCTCCACGTCTTTCTGCAACTCGGCAACCTCGCTGCGCCCCAATGGCTGGTCACTGGCCGAGCCAAAGGCCACTCGGAAAAACCGAATGCGCGCGCCGGCACTGCCGACACTGCCCGAGATCAGCTCCATCTCGGGGCCTTGTACCGCGCCAACCATATCCAACAGCTCAAGCCCGTTGGTGATGGCCCCGATCGGGCTGATCAGATCATGACAGATGCGCGAGCCAATCAGCTCGGCCAGGTTGACGTCTGTGGCGCCCATGCGTACCTCCTTCTGTATCTGCCACCGGACCGGAGCCCCCATGACAGACCTCAATGCCATACTTGCACCGGGCATGTTCGTCCGCCACCCCGATTTCCCCGATTGGGGCGTTGGACAGGTGCAGTCCAATATCGGGGGCAAGATTACCGTGAACTTCCGCGAGCAGGGGAAAGTGGTAATCGACGGAACGCGTATCGCCTTGATGCCGGTCTTTGATCCGTGAAACTGGTTTAGGAAAGGTTAACGCCAGTCATCGGATGGGACCCGTATTGCCTTTGGGGGAACAGCTGCGGTATCAGCCGGAGGCAACTTCAAGGAACGACATGCCGGATTCAGGCCCTTCTTTCACCATCCGACTCGCTGAAACCGAACAGGACCTGCGCGCCGCGCAGCGCCTGCGGTACGACGTGTTTGTACGCGAGTTAGGTGGTGGTGGAGAAATGGTCGATCACGATGCAGGACTGGAGCAGGACAAGTTCGATCCGTATTTCGATCACATGTTGGCGATAGATGATCAAACTGGGGAAACTGTCGGCGTTTACAGGCTGTTACCGGGCGAACGTGCAGCAGAGTTGGGCCAGTTTTACTCCGAAGATGAGTATGATCTGACCGTTCTGAAGCAAAGCGGTCGCAAGCTACTGGAGCTTGGCCGGTCTTGCCTGCATCCGGACTATCGCGGCGGCACGGCCATGTATCACCTGTGGAACGGTTTGGCGGCCTATGTCAACGAGCGTGAGATCGAGGTTTTGTTCGGTGTTGCCAGCTTTCACGGCACCGATGTCACAGCGCTCGCCCAGCCCTTGTCGATGCTGCATCACAACCACCTGGCGCCCGAAGATCTGCGGGTGCGCGCGCAGCCAGATGTGTTTCAATCCATGAACCTTGTGGCACCCGAAGACCTCGACCGCCGGGTGGCCATGGTGCAGGTGCCTGCGCTGATCAAAGCCTATCTGCGTTTGGGCGGTTTCGTGGGCGAGGGGGCCTTTGTCGACCATAGCTTTAACACCACCGATGTTTGTCTGATCCTAGATACCGCGCGCATGAACGAGCGGCAAAAGCGCATCTATGGCGGAGCCTAAGCCCGTGAGTGATCCGCTTTGGAACAGTGACGACGCGCCCGATGCAGTTCACCTTGGTGTTCTGGGGTGGGTATTGGTTTTCTTGCGTGGTGTACCTTTGGCGCTGGTGGTCTTTGGTGGCTTGATCATCTTGCTGGCAATACGCCTGATCGAACTCCCCTTATTCGGTATTCGCCGACCAATAACTCCGTTCATCACTCAATTTGTTTGCCGCAACGCCTTTCGCATTCTGGGCATAGGTTTCCGAACGTCCGGAGATCTGATGGCTGAGCGTGGTGCAGTGGTGGCCAACCACACCTCTTGGTTGGATATCTTTGCGCTGAACGCCCGCAAACGGGTGTATTTCGTATCCAAGGCCGAGGTGGCGAAATGGCCAGGTATTGGTTGGTTGGCGCGTGCAACCGGAACGGTCTTCATCGAGCGCGACCGGAAGAAGGCCAAAGAACAAACGCTTGTGTTCGAAACTCGCCTGAAAGCGGGGCATAAGTTGCTGTTTTTCCCGGAGGGAACCTCGACCGATGGCCTCAGGGTTTTGCCATTTAAAACAACGCTCTTTGCCGCGTTCTTCGCAGATGAGTTGCGAGATTTCATGTACGTTCAGCCGGTCTCGGTGGTGTTTCACGCACCTGTGGGTGAACCGGACCGGTTCTACGGTTGGTGGGGCGACATGGAGTTCGGCCCGCATTTGCTGAAGACGCTCGGCGCGCGCAGGCAAGGGGCGGTCGAGCTGATTTATCATGCGCCAGCCAAGGTCAGTGACTTTGAAAACCGCAAAGCGCTGGCTGCGCATTGCGAAGAGGCTGTCCGTCACGCGCACAGCTTGGCGCGGCTTGAAAAATAAGGGCGATTGGCCCTTGCGCTGCATCCAAACCTGCCGTATACGCGCGCCATTCAAACCCGCAGGCGGGGTTTGGGCTTTTTGAGGGAGACATCCTTATCAAGACCGCCGGTTGGAGCATCCGCTTCTTTCACCCCCGCCAAGGCGTAAACCGGAAAAGGAAAATAGCATGGCTCTTCCCGAGTTCTCCATGCGTCAGCTGCTGGAAGCTGGCGTTCACTTTGGTCACCAGACACAGCGTTGGAACCCCCGCATGGGCCCGTTCATCTACGGCTCGCGCAATGGCATCCACATCATGGACCTGACCCAGACTGTTCCGATGCTGGATCAGGCTCTGCAGGCTGTTCGTGACACCGTTGCAAAAGGTGGTCGCGTTTTGTTCGTTGGTACCAAGCGTCAGGCCGCTGGCCCGATCGCTGAAGCGGCTGAAAAGTCGGCTCAGTACTACATGAATCACCGCTGGCTGGGCGGCACTCTGACCAACTGGAAAACCGTTTCCCAGTCGATCAACCGTCTGAACCAGATCGACGAAGCAATGGAAGCGGGCGCGGAAGGCCTGACCAAGAAAGAGCGTCTGGGCATGGAGCGTGACCAGCAGAAGCTGCAGGCTTCGCTGGGCGGTATCCGTGAAATGGGCGGCGTTCCTGATCTGCTGTTCGTCATCGACGTCAAAAAAGAAGCACTGGCCATCGCAGAAGCCAACAAGCTGGGTATCCCGGTTGTGGCTGTTGTCGACACCAACTGCTCGCCCGACGGCGTTGACTACATCATCCCCGGCAACGACGACGCAGCCCGCGCGATCTCGCTGTACTGTGACCTGGCCGCTCGTGCCGCTCTGGACGGTATGACCGCTCAGATGGGTGCTGCTGGCGTTGACCTGGGTGCCTTCGAAGAAGCACCGGTTGAAGAAGTCGTTGCAGAAGAAGCCGCCGAAGCTCCGGCCGAAGCGTAAGCTGCCCGTCACGTAATTGACACATGGGGCAGGGTATGACCTGCCCCAATTCCGTTTGAATTGAGGAGAGCCAAAAGATGGCAATCACAGCAGCAATGGTTAAAGAACTGCGCGACGCAACCGGCGCAGGCATGATGGACGCGAAAAAAGCCCTGACCGAAACCGGCGGCAACATGGACGAGGCCGTTGACTGGCTGCGCACCAAAGGCCTGGCCAAAGCGGCCAAGAAATCGGGCCGTACCGCAGCAGAAGGTCTGGTTGCTGTTCACGTCAACGGTGGCAACGGTGTTGCTGTCGAGGTGAACTCGGAAACCGACTTCGTTGCGAAGAACGCTGAGTTCCAGGAAATGGTCGGCAAGATCACCTACGCTGCTGAAGGCGTCGACAATGTCGAAGCTCTGCTGGCTGCTGATCTGGGCGGAAAGTCCGTTGCAGACACCATCACCGACAAGATCGCCACCATCGGCGAGAACATGTCGGTGCGCCGCATGTCGAAACTGTCGGGCGACACCGTTGTGTCTTACGTTCACAACGCAGCCACCAACGGTATGGGCAAAATCGGCGTTCTGGTTGCTCTGACCGGTGGCGACGAAGCAATCGGCAAGCAGGTTGCGATGCACATCGCGGCTGTGAACCCGGCAGCTCTGTCCGAGGCCGACATGGATCCGGCTGTTGTCGAGAAAGAAAAGCAGGTTCAGATGGACATCGCCCGCGAGTCCGGCAAGCCGGAGCAGGTGATCGAGAAGATGATCGAAGGCCGCATGAAGAAATTCGTGGCTGAATCGACTTTGTTGAACCAGTCCTTCGTTGTTAACCCTGACCTGACCGTTGAAGCAGCGGCCAAAGAAGCAGGCGCAACCATCACCGGCTTCATCCGTCTGGAAGTTGGCGAAGGCATCGTGGTCGAAAAAGAAGACTTCGCTGCAGAAGTTGCTAAAGCGGCACAAGGCTAAGCCTTTGCTCTAGGCTCCGGTTGCGGGGCCTGACTACATTCAGAACCGGTCACGTCGAACGTGGCCGGTTTTTTTGTGCCAGAGATGGGTTTGTCTGTTCAAGCAGAAGGTGAATGGAGGGCCCCGCATGATGGGGATGGTCGGGACCCTCCAAAATTCCGACGTCGGTACGCGGACGAATAGGCGCTCCAAAAGTCAGAGTGATTGGAGAGCTCTGGTATTGCAAAGATCCAATCGAATGTTCCTTGGCTAAAGCCACCACTCACGGAACGGTATCAATCTGCAATTTTCCCGTGAAGATGGGAAGTCATGATTTCCTTACCTAAGGTAAATTGACGCGGTTTGGCGTCAATCTCTTGTGGTCAGGCTTCCATAACATACATCTGGTTGTGTAGGGCGGCTTTCAGAACGGCCTGGGCCGTCGTCTCGACCGAAAGCGATTCGCGTGCCAGCCTCAGGTGTTTTTCTACTGTCGCCGCCGTCAGCCCCATCAGCAGGGCTATATCCTGAGTCGTTTTGCCATCACCGACCCATTGCAGCGCCTCTCGCTGGCGTTTGGTGAGCGAACGATTCGGAGGTGTGTAGGGAAGCGTCAGGATCTTGAGATGAGCGATGTTGTTCATTAGAAGAATATCCTCGCCATGCTCTTCCCACATGTCGTCAATCTCGTCCTGGTTGCGGTTTTCTTCGGCCGATAGCGAGATCGCACCCTTGGACCGCACGGAGACTGAGTTGAAGCTGACAGTATATCCAGCAAGCACGTTGTGCGACTTGTTGAAATCCACAACCTTCTGCTGCTCGGGCGTGAGTTCTCCGTTCGAGGCCAAATCCTGAATCAATCCCCAGCTTGCCGCACCATCATTGTTCAGAGCCCATTGCAGCATCGGAGCGTTGGAATACCTGCTGTCCCCGAGGAAACCGTCAACATATTCACGCCGATGATTGCTGAGGATTACAAAATCCTCAGGGTCACCCAAGGACGTGGCAGTACGATATTGAGTGTAGCCATAAATTAGCCGGTCAAAACCGTATATGGCCATCTGTCGGCAATGGGCATCCCAAAGCTCTTCCAGGGTTCTGGCATAGCTCACAAAGCGAAGATATTCCTTCAACTTCATGCAACGTCCCCTGATTTCAAATGAGCCGCCAAGGCATCAAGTGCCAAAACATAGCTCTGTGCACCAAAACCGCAGATCTGCCCAAGGGCAACCGACGCGATGTAGGACTTGTGGCGGAAGCTTTCCCGCGCGTGGATGTTCGACAAGTGAACCTCGACCAAGGGCAGTTCCACCGAGGCAATCGCATCCATCAGGGCAATCGACGTATGGGTATAGGCGCCTGCGTTCACAACCAAACCGTTCTGCGTGCCACGGGCCTGATGGATGGCGTCTATCAGCGCACCTTCGTGATTGGACTGAAATGTCGAAACCTCAAGCCCGATAGACGTGCCATGAGCAACGCATTGTTCCTCCACCATTTTCAAGGTGGTGCTGCCGTAAACCTCAGGCTGTCGGGTGCCCAAAAGATTGAGGTTCGGGCCATTCAACACAAGAATTTTATTCATAAATCTCCGTCCCCATATTCGTTTCTTAAACGGCATTTGGTGGGGATGTCTACCGGACAATGCTCCAATGAGGCGAGTGGGCTGACAAAGATGCCTTTGATGCAACCCGCTCCAGTTAGGTATCGTCCATTGTGACCACAACCTTTCCGAGAACGAAGCGCTGAGAAAGCAGCTCGATTGCCGCCGCGCCCTCGGATAAGGGAAAGCGCGCTGTGATGCGGGGTTTGACTTTACCTGCGGCGTATAAGTTAAACAATTCACTTAGGTTTTCGGCATGAGTGTCAGGTTCGCGAAAGACGGAGGCCCCCCAGAAGACGCCGACGATCTGGCATCCTTTCAGCAGCGCGAGATTGAGTGGCACACTGGGGATTCCTGCTGGAAACCCGACAACCAGATATCGACCCTTCCACGCGATGCTGCGCAACGCGGGTTCCGCATAGGCTCCGCCCACCGCGTCATAGATGACATCGACACCTTCAGCACCCGCTAACGCCTTGATCTCCTTCGAGAAGGCTTTCTGGGCGTCTTTGTCCGGGTCTTTGGGGTACAGGATTGTCTCATCCGCACCGATTGAGCGGCAGAATTCAGCTTTGTCTGGCGTGGAAACCGCAGCGATGACTCGCGCGCCCATGGCTTTGCCCAACTCGATCGCCGCCGATCCGACACCACCCGCAGCCCCAAGCACCAACAACGTCTCACCTGGTTGGAGGGCTGCTCTATCCTTCAAGGCATGGTAGGAGGTGCCATAGGTGAAGATAAAACACGCCGCCTCATCAAAGGGCATGGTGTCAGGAAACTTGATTACGTCCTTGGCTTTTGTCGCAAGATGCGTGGCAAAGCCGCCATGACCGGTCAGCGCCAGAACGCGATCTCCGATCTCGAACCCTTTGACACCGTCGCCAAGCGCAAGCACCTCACCTGCGATTTCGCCGCCAGGGGCAAAGGGCCGCGGTGGCTTCATCTGATAGAGGTCGCGGATCATCAGCGTATCGGGAAAGTTCACCCCGCCGGCTTTTATTCCAACCAGTATCTCTCCGCGGCTCGGGGTCGGATCGGGCAGGGTGGTCAGTTCCAGAGTCTCCGGTCCACCCGCTGCGACGCTGAGTAATGCTTGCATGTTGCCCTCATTGTTCCTGTTATTCTTGCAGATAGAATTTTGGGGCGGGATCGCGCGCTGTCAACGGCGCACCCCCTTTCCCCTACGACAAGCGAGGAGTGCGGCATGACCCCGGAAACCCTGTTTTCTTTGGATGGAAAGGTGGCGCTGGTCACGGGCGGTGCCACCGGAATTGGCCGCATGGCCGCCGAAGCGCTTGTTCGGGCCGGAGCGCATGTACTGATCGCCTCCCGCAAAGGTGACGCCTGCGAAGCCGTCGCGGCGGAGCTGAACGCGTTGGATGCCACCGGCAGTGCCGAGGGGTTTGCCGGGGATCTGGGCAGCAAAGACGGAATCGACGAAGCCGTCGCCGAGATCAACAAACGGACGGAACGCCTTGATATCTTGATGAATAATTCGGGTGTATCCTGGGGTGCGCCTTTAGGTCAATTCCCTCATGACGCGTGGGACAAAGTGATGTCCGTCAACGTCGCGGGTGTGTTTGAGCTGACGCAGAAACTGTTGCCCTTGCTTATGAAATCCGGCACCGCCGAAGACCCGGCGCGGGTGGTCAATGTCGGCTCGGTCATGGGTGAGGTTCCCATGGGCGACGGGGCCTACAGTTATTCAGCATCCAAAGCGGCTGTTCTGCATCTGACCAAAATCCTGGCCAAGGAATTGTCACCGTACCACGTCACCGTCAACGCTCTGGCACCCGGCCCGTTTGTCTCGCGCATGACCGCTTTTGCAACTGCGGATGAGACGACGCGCGAGAAGGTCGGCAAATCGGTTCCTCTGGGTCGAGTTGGGCGTGACGATGACATTGCGGGCTGCATGCTGTTTCTGTGTGGGCGAGGGGGCAGCTATGTGACCGGAGCCGTCATCCCTGTGTCCGGAGGCATCAACGTAGTTACAGCGGGCAACATCTTTGCCGAAGCGTTTTGACGATGAATACGAAAAGCCCATTGGATCTGGACGCCGTTGACATCTATCTTGCCGCAAACCTCCGAGGGTATCGCGGCCCCCTGAAGGCCCACAAGTTCGATGTCGGGCAATCCAACCCGACTTTCGCACTAGAGACACCGGATCGCACTTACGTTTTGCGTCGTAAGCCTTTGGGAAAGATTCTGAAATCCGCGCATGCAGTGGAGCGTGAGTTTCGCGTGCAACAGGCGCTTGCAGGCAGTGACGTCCCGGTGCCCGAGATGTTTCTTTTATGCGAAGATACCTCAGTCATAGGGTCCGCTTTCTACGTGATGGAACACCTAGAGGGTCGTGTCTTCCTGGAACCAACCCTGACCGGTGAAAGCAACGAGGCGCGAACCGCCGTCATGGATGAAATGAACCGGGTGCTGGCCGCTTTGCATTCCGTCGATATCGAAGCGGTCGGCCTCGCCGACTATGGCCCGAGCGGCAACTACTTCGAACGTCAGATCGCGCGCTGGACGAAGCAGTTCCGCGCCTCCGAGACAAACAAGATTGCTCAAATGGATGCGCTGATCACAGGGTTGGAGGAGGCCTTGCCCGAAGACGATGGTCAGCGCACTCTTGTGCATGGCGATTATCGGATCGACAACTTGATGTTTGAACGCAACGGCACCCGGTGTATAGGCGTGCTGGATTGGGAGTTGTCGACGATCGGCCACCCTTACGCCGACCTTGCCGCGGTAATCATGCAGTGGCAGTTGCCTCCGGGTCCGGAAGGGCGGGGGCTGGCCGGGATTGACCGCAAAACCCTCGGATTGCCCAGTGATAGAGACTATATCGAGCAATATTGCGCCCGGCGCGGGCTGGCGGAAATCAAGGATTTTGGGTTCTATCTTGCCTTTAACTTCTTTCGCATGGCCGCCATTCTGCAGGGTGTCTACAAACGCGCGCTGGACGGCAACGCATCGGACCCGGGCCGGGCGAAACTGTTCGGTGACTACGTGCCGCTCTTTGCGCAGCATGGTTTGTCGGCTTTGGATGCCTAGGGCAGAGGGAACTTTGGAATGCCGGTTACGTTGGATCAAGACAGGTTGGATCGCGTTCGCCCGTGGATGCAACGCTATGTAGATCAACGAAAATATCCCGGCAGCTCAGTTCTTCTAAAACACAAAGGGCAGGAGGTCTTCTTCCACGCCTGCGGCCGGCGCAATATCGAATCCGAACTGCCTTTTGAGCGTGACACGCTGGTCCGTATCTACTCGATGACCAAACCGATCACCTCAGTTGCGGTGATGATGCTGGTCGAGCGTGGGTTGATTCACCTTGGCGCACCCTTGTCCGAATATCTGCCCGAATTTGCCGCGCCTCAAGCGTTGGTTCCCAATGCCGAGCGGTTGGATCAGACCGAAGCCGCGCCGCCGCCGACTCTTCATCAGCTTCTGACCCATACGAGCGGGTTCAGCTACCCATTCAATCACGGCCTCCTGCCATCGGCGATGGACGAGCGGGATATGATCTTCAAGCCCAATCAAGGGCTTCTGAAGGATAGAGTAAGTGATCTCGCCGAGCTGCCTCTGGCGTTTCAACCGGGCAGTCGGTGGGAGTATTCGGTCAGCACCGACGTCCTAGGTCGCGTTGTCGAAGTCGTCTCGGGAAAGACGTTGGACCGGTTCTTCCAGCAGGAGATCTTTGAGCCGCTCGGTATGCAAGAGACCGGTTTTGTGGTCCCGAAAGATGCGGGTGATAGATTTGCGTCGCTCTATACGCCTCTGGCCGGTGACGCGATGGATCTTAACTCGGCCGAACAGTCCGAGGATACGCTCAGGCTGGTGGATCAAGCGGGATCTTCGCCATTCGAAGCCACCACCACGTTCTCGGGCGGCGGCGGCTTGGTCGGAACGATCGATGACTATAGCCGGTTTGCTGAAATGCTGCGGAACCGAGGTCAGGCCGGTGGCGAACGGCTATTGGGTCCTAAAACGGTAGATTTCATGATGATCAATCACTTACCCGGCGATATTGCCTCAATGGGCCCCAATAGTTTTGCGGAACAACCGATGGTGGGTATGGGGTTCGGATTGGGCGGCTCTGTCGTGCTAAATCCGGGTCAAACTGGAGTACCTGGGTCTGTCGGGGATTTCAGTTGGGGTGGTATGGCCTCGACCTATTTCTGGATCGACCGGTCCTTGGATTTGACGGCTGTGTTCTTCACTCAATTGTCGCCGTCCAGCTCTTACCCGTCACGCGCCGAACTCAAGGCTCTGGTTTTGGGTGCGGTGATTGATTGATGTTGCGGGTGTTGGTACCTCATCCCCCAAATGAACAAGATCGAGCAACCCATGACCGAAGCTGAGCGCATTCTCCTGGACCTTCTGAATATCGAGCGGCTTGAGGTTGACCTGTTCCGCGGCACTGGGTCTGGCGGCGAGACACCGACACGTATTTTCGGTGGCCAGGTCATCGCGCAGGCACTGGCAGCGGCTTACAGAACGGTTGATGACAGGCTCTGCCATTCCTTGCATGCTTATTTCATCCGTCCGGGTGATCCCAGTATTCCCGTTGTTTATCAAGTGGATCGTGCCAGGGACGGCGGGTCTTTCACCACGCGGCGCGTTGTTGCGATTCAGCATGGTAAGCAAATCCTGAATATGTCTGCATCCTTTCATGTTGAGGACGAGGGGTGGTCTCATCAGCATCCGATGCCGTCTTCTGAGAGCCCAGAAACCCATCCATCGCGCAGCGAACTACGCCACAAGTATGTGGACCAAGTTCCTGAAAAGATGAAGAAAGAGCTGTTGCGTGAGCGGCCAATCGAAGTGCGCGAAGTGGATCATCTGGACCCATTTCGACCTGAAATTTCCGACGATCAGAACAAGATCTGGTTCAGAATGCCCGGAGCGGCGTCAACCGACCCGCGTACGCAACACCTGATACTGGCCTATGCCTCAGACATGAGCCTGATGAGCTCCGGCATGCGGCCCCATGGACTGAGCTGGTTCACAGGTCAGGTAAACGCAGCGAGCTTGGATCACGCGCTGTGGTTTCATGCGCCGGTGCGTTTTGAAAACTGGCATCTCTATGTGATGGAATCACCGTGGACGGGGCAGGGGCGGTCTTTCAATCGCGGCTCCATCTATTCCGAGGATGGAGTTCTGGTGGCGTCAGTTGCGCAAGAAGGATTGATGCGGCGACCAAATGGGCGCTCTTAAGTGTCGCCTATAAACTGTTGATTTAACTTGTTCATGCCGATCAGCCATCGGTCATAGTCGGCCGTTTTGTGACGCATGTATTGAAGGACTTCGGGATGCGGCAGGATCAGGAATTGCTCGGCTAGAATACCGTCCACACAGGCCTGTGCGACATCCTCCGGCTCGAGCATGCCGTCAATTGCCGCGACCGAGGTTTCATGACCGCGTGTCATCTCGGATCTGACGGCTTGTGGGCATAGTGCCGAAACCTTCAAACCTTTATGGCCGTAGGTCAACGCCAACCATTCTGCAAAACCGATGGCCGCGTGTTTGGTGACGCCATACGGCGCCGCGCCGGGTTGGTTCAAAAGCCCGGCAGCCGACGCCGTGATGATGATGTAGCCACTGCCGCGCTCGACGAACCGTGGAACAAGGTGACGCGCCAACCAGACATGAGACATCACGTTGATGTCCCAAATGCGGTTCCAGTCTTCGTCTGGTACATCTAAGCCGCCGAGCGTCAGAATTCCAGCATTGGCGCAAAACAGGTCGATCGGAACGATCTCGTCCTCTACATACTCGATCAGGGCTTTGATCTGCGCTTCGCTGGAGACGTCACACGGAAATGCGTGCCCGCCGATTTCGTCCGCCAAGGCTTGCGCAGTTGCTCCGTCGATGTCGGAACAGACAACGGTTGCGCCATCTGCAGAGAACCTTTTAGCTAGACCTTTGCCTATACCGCCAGCTGCGCCGGTTATGACAACTGTCTTTCCGCTGAGTTCCAAATCGTTTTCCTCTGTGGTTGGGTTTGATTAGCGGTCATAATATTTACCATAATACCAATTACACGTATTACAGATTAGTGTCGCCCTAGATCAAACCCTATACCTAACCGCCTTTAAGACCTAGAAAAATGCCTGCAGCCCAGTTTGCGCACGCCCAAGGATAAGAGCGTGAACGTCATGAGTGCCCTCATAGGTGTTCACAGTCTCCAGATTGACCATGTGGCGGATAACCTGGAACTCCAGCGAGATACCGTTGCCGCCGTGCATGTCACGGGCCATGCGCGCGATGTCCAGCGCTTTGCCGCAGTTGTTGCGTTTGACGATTGAGACCATCTCGGGCGCCGCTTCGGCCTGATCCATCAGGCGACCGACGCGCAGGCTTGCTTGCAGAGCCAAAGCGATTTCGGTCTGCATGTCGGCCAGTTTGCGTTGGTATAGCTGCGTTTGCGCCAGCGGTTTGTTGAACTGCTTACGGTCTAGGCCATATTGCAGCGCTGCATGCCAGCAATGTTCGGCTGCACCCATCACGCCCCAGCTGATCCCATACCGCGCGCGGTTCAGACAGCCGAACGGGCCTTTCAGACCTTGCACGTGAGGTAGCAAAGCGCCCTCGCCTACCTCAACGCCATCCAGCACGATTTCTCCGGTGATCGAGGCCCGCAGGCTGAGTTTGTTTTCGATCTTCGGCGCAGACAGCCCGGGCTGACCCTTGTCCAGAACGAAGCCTCGGATCTTTCCGTCGTGCGCGTCTGACTTGGCCCAGACCACGAAGACATCCGCAATTGGCGCGTTCGAGATCCACATCTTGGTGCCAGTCAGGCGGTATCCGCCGTCGATCTTTTCGGCCCGTGTTTTCATGCCCGCGGGATCAGACCCAGCATCCGCCTCGGTCAGGCCGAAACAGCCGATCCATTCGCCCAAAGCAAGTTTCGGCAGGTATTTGCGGCGTTGTTCTTCGGAACCGTAGGCATAGATCGGGTACATCACCAGCGAGCTTTGCACCGACATCATTGAACGATAGCCCGAGTCCACGCGCTCAACTTCGCGCGCGACCAGGCCGTAGGAAACGTAGCCGCTGCCGAGACCGCCATATTCTTCTGGGATCGTGGTGCCCAGAAGGCCCATCTCGCCCATTTCGCGGAAAATCTCGGGGTCGGTTTCTTCGTTCTGAAACGCGGCGGTGACGCGCGGCTGCAGCTTTTCCTGCGCGTACGCGCGTGCGCTGTCGGCGATCATGCGCTCGTCTTCTGACAACTGGTCGGACAGGCGGAACGGATCGTCCCAGGCAAACTTACCCAGATCCGGCGCATCTTTTGCGCGCAAAGTCGGTTTGGTGGCAGGGGCGTTCATCGGGTGTCTCCGGTCTGTCTGAAGTTGCTGCACAGTAACGTGGCACTTCGAGGAAAAACAGCAAGAGTTTGACACCCGATTATGAGTAAATGTCATAGGTAGGGGGATACGCACCCCCTTCCCTTTCTATCCCAAGGCGTACCCTGCCCCGCGCACGGTCCGCACCGGATCATTCCCGCCATGCTGGGTCAGCGCCTTGCGCAAACGGCCGATATGCACATCGACCGTACGGGTGTCGACATAGATGTCGCGGCCCCAGACCCGGTCCAGCAATTGCTCACGGCTCCAGACCCGGCCGGGTTTTTCCATGAAGGTGCTGAGAAGGCGGAATTCGGTCGGACCCAGTTTCAGCGAATGACTGCCACGGCTGACCTTGTGAGTTTCGGAATCCAGTATGATATCGTCGAATTCCAGACGAATACCCACCGTGGCTGGGCGTACGCGGCGCAATTGGGTGCGCACGCGAGCCATGAGTTCCACGACTGAGTACGGCTTGACCACATAGTCATCTGCACCGGTCTCAAGGCCACGCACCTTGTCGACCTCTTCCGACCGCGCCGAGAGCATAATGATCGGAATAGAGCGGGTGTCTGGCCGTGTTTTCAGGCGTCGGCAGACCTCGATCCCGCTGAGATTGGGCATCATCCAGTCCAGAACGATGATGTCTGGGCTGTCCTCGTCTACCAACAACAGCGCCTCGTCACCGCTGGCGGCTTTCGAGACGCGAAAGCCTTCGGCCTCGAGGTTGTAGGCCAGCACTTCACGCTGGGCGAGCTCATCTTCGACCACCAGAACCGTTGGTTGATCTGCAGACATGGGAGGCGTCTCCTAGACGGTTTGCGACGTTGTGTCGGCCTTGGGGCGCGACTCGGTCGGGCGCTCGCCGGTGACCAGATACACAACCTGTTCGGCAATCGCGGTCACGTGGTCGCCCATGCGCTCGATGTTCTTTGCGATGAAATGCAGGTGCATGCAGGACGAAATGCTGCGCGGATCCTCGGCCATGAAGGTCAGGAATTCGCGGAACAATCCGTTATACATCTGGTCCACCTCTTCATCGCGGTCGATGACATCGGCGGCCAGTTCGGCATCCCGTTGAATATAGGCGTCCAAAGCGTCGCGCAGCATGACCTCAACCTCGCGCGCCATCCGGCGCAGCGCCGAGGCACTGCCGTTGATCTCGCCCGAGTTCACAAGCACCGTGGTCCGCTTGGCGATATTCTTGGAATAGTCGCCAATCCGTTCCAGGTTGGCCGAGACCTTCAGTACCGACAGCACCAACCGCAGGTCGCTTGCCGTGGGTGCGCGCAGGGCGATCAGGCGGGCGGTTTCTTCGTTGATGATGTCCTCGAGCGCGTCGATGGCTTTGTCGCCCTGACGCACCTGCTGTGCCAGTTCCTCGTCCCGCGTCTCTAGCGAGCGGGCGGCACCCATGATCGCGGCTTCGACCAGACCGCCCATCTTCATGATATGTGCCTGGATCGCTTCGAGATCGCGGTCGAAGACAGAGGCAATATGTTGTTCTGAATCGTTCATGTCGGAATACCTGTGCTCAGCCGATCCGGCCAGTGATGTAGCTTTCGGTGCGCGGGTCCACCGGGTTGGTGAAAATCTGTCCTGTTTCGCCGAACTCGACGAGGTTACCTAAGTGGAAAAAGGCTGTTTTCTGGCTGACACGCGCGGCCTGCTGCATTGAGTGGGTCACGATGACCACCGAATACTGAGCACGAAGTTCGTCAATCAACTCTTCGACCTGGGCAGTCGCAATCGGGTCCAGTGCCGAGCAAGGCTCGTCCATCAGCAGAACCTCCGGTTCTGTCGCCACGGCGCGTGCAATGCACAAGCGCTGCTGCTGACCGCCAGACAAGCCGGTGCCCGGAGCGTCCAGACGATCCTTGACCTCTTCCCAGATCGCACCGCGACGCAAGGATTTCTCGACGATCTCATCCAGTTCCGCTTTGTTCTTGGCAAGACCGTGGATTCGCGGGCCATAGGCCACATTGTCATAGATCGACTTCGGGAACGGGTTGGGTTTCTGGAACACCATCCCGACCTTGGCGCGCAGCTGAACCGGATCAACGCGTTTGTCGTAGATGTCTTCGCCGTCCAGTTTAAAGCTGCCTTCAACCCGCGCAACATCAATTGTGTCGTTCATCCGGTTCAAACAGCGCAGGAACGTGGATTTACCGCAGCCCGACGGACCGATGAAGGCTGTGACAGTCTTGTCTTCGATATCGACATTCACATCTTTGATGGCGTGAGTGTCACCGTAAAAGACTTGGCAGTCCCGGCACTCCAGCTTGATTTCATTGGTATCCACTTGTCTCTCCACTCGTGACATGTCGTTCATGGGTCTGCCCTTCTTACCAGCGGCGTTCAAAGCGGCGGCGCAGAATGATTGCGATGATGTTCATTGTCAGCAGGAAAATCAAAAGGATGATGATCCCGCCCCAAGCTTTTTCGTAGAAACCAACGTCTGCGCGCGCAGCCCAAGTGTAGATTTGGGCGGGCATAGCTGAGTTTGGTTCGGTGAACCCGGCAAGGAATCCATCTGGGTAGCCACGGGCAACAAAGCCCACCATCCCGATCAGCAAAAGCGGTGCGGTTTCCCCCAGCGCCTGCGCCAGACCAATGATTGTGCCGGTCAGGATACCGGGTGCGGCCAGCGGCAGAACGTGGTGGAAAACGGCCTGCATTTTGGAAGCCCCTACCCCAAGTGCGGCATCACGGATCGATGGCGGAACTGCTTTCAGCGACGCCCGGGTCGAGATGATGATCGTCGGCAAGGTCATCAAGGTCAGCACCAGACCACCGACCAGCGGGGCCGATTGCGGCAAGTGCATGAACTGAATGAAGACAGCCAGACCAAGGATACCAAACACGATCGAAGGAACCGCAGCCAGGTTCGAGATATTCACCTCAATGAGATCGGTGAACCTGTTTTGCGGCGCGAATTCTTCCAGATAGATCGACGCGGCTACGCCAATTGGCAGCGAAAGCGCCAGAACCACCAGCATCATGAAGAACGATCCAACAACCGAAGCACCAATGCCGGCGCCGCCAGGGTTGTCCACGCCCGAGTCTGCCCCGGTGATGAACGGCCAGTTGAAGACCTGTTTGATGATTCCAGCTTCCTTAAGTGCATCGACCAGATCCAGATCGCTTTTCTGGAGGAAGCGACTATCCTGTATGGTGTCACGCGACACCCGGCCCTTAAAGTATCCATCGACGCGGCTTGAGGCTGCTAGATCAAACTCGATAGGTTCGCCTAGTTTGTCCGGGTTGTCTGCATAGAAGGTCCGGATGGTTCCGCCAACTTTACCCAGCAGACGCTCAATTGCCGCTTCGTCGAAATCGACTTGGAGACCGCTTTCATCAAGCTCCTTGTTCAGAGCAGCAATGAACAGGTCCGAATAGGCTTTGGTTTTGAACAGCGTGCCTTCGGCCTCTTCCTGCTCTTGCTGGGTTAGGGTGAACTCTACGCTGACAACAGTCCGGGTGAAGGCCGGAATACCCTCGGACAGGATCGATGCGAACAGGACGATCAGGAAGAATAGCCCGGTCGCGATGGCAACGATACCATAGGCACGGAAGCGTTTTTCTGCCTTGGCGCGTTTGCGGGTCCGCGCATCATACGCAGTCAGGGAAACAGCTTGGCGACCCGTTTCTGGGGTTTGCATGCTTGCGTCGGTCATTCGTACTGCTCCCGGTACTTGCGCACGATGTAAAGGGCAAAGACGTTCAGGCCCAGCGTGACAACGAACAGTGTCATGCCAAGCGCGAAGGCAACCAGCGCTTCTGGAGAGGCAAAGTCTGCGTCGCCGGTCAGTTGGCTTACGATTTTTGCAGTGACGGTTGTCATCGCCTCAAACGGGTTGAGGCTAAGCCGCGCGGCCGCCCCTGCCCCCAAAACCACGATCATGGTTTCACCAATAGCACGTGAGGCTGCCAGCAGGATCGCACCGACGATGCCCGGTAGCGCGGCTGGCAGAACCACCTGGCGGATGGTTTCGGACTGCGTAGCGCCCAGGCCATAGGACCCGTCACGCATCGCTTGTGGCACGGCGTTGATGATGTCGTCGGATAGCGAAGACACAAAGGGGATCAGCATGATGCCCATCACCAGACCGGCTGTCATCACGGCGGTACCAGCCTTCATCCAGCCCAATCCATTATCACCAAAGACGTCCAACAAAAGAGGACCGACGGTCAGCAGGGCGAACAAGCCGTATACAATGGTTGGAATGCCCGCCAGAACTTCCAGCAACGGCTTGGCAACAGACCGCACGGCGGGCGATGCATATTCGCTGAGGTAAATCGCGGCAAACAGCCCAATTGGCACAGCCACCAGCAGAGCAACGATAGAGATATAGAGCGTGCCCCAAAGCAGCGGGATGATCCCAAGTTCCGACAACCCGCCCCGGCCCGAAAAGCTGGGCGACCAGGTCAGGCCAAAAAAGAACTCTGGCGCGGGGTAAAGCTTGAAAAACTCCCACGTATTGAAAACCAGTGACAGAACAATGCCAACGGTGGTCAGAATAGCAATCGAGGCCGCCGCTAGGAGCAAAAAGCGCACACCCTGCTCAACAACGTTGCGGGCGCGATAGTCCGCCTTGGTTTGCATCCAGCCTGCCCCGGCGCCAATCAGCGCCACCACCAGAACCACGACGGTCATGATTCCATATCCGGTTGCATTTAATGCGCGATGGCTCTGTGCCGCGTTCAGCACCGGTTGGGTGATATCGGATGTAACCACCTGACCCGCATCTTTCAGATTCTGAGTCACTTCGGTCAGATCGGCTTGGGGGTCACTAGCGTCTGCTTCGGTCATATTCCCCTGCGACACAGCGGCTTGAAGTCCGCTAGCCGTGCGACGCACCTCGGCCATGACCAAACTTAGAGAGGAACCCTCTTTGACTGATGTATCGGGGATCATGCCCGAGACCTTGGAATTCACATACAACGGCTGAACCAGCAGCCAGATAATGAGAAGGCCAAAAGCCGGGACAATTGTCTTCAAAAGAACATTTGCGCCGTAATAGGCTGGCAGCGAATGCAAGTCTCGCGGTTCGCCTCCTGCGCTTTGAATTGCGCGGGCCCGTCCCAGAACATAGCCGAGCACAGCGATCGCCAAAACGATCAGAACAAGCCAAAATATCGGCATCATATCCCCACTATTCTTGACTGGGCAAAAGTCGCAGAAAGGGACGGCGAATTCCGCCGCCCCAAACATTCATCCATAGATCGGCTTAGCTGCCCGAACCCATGGTCACTTCGTTGTTGATCGCTTCCTGAGTTTTTGCCAGCTCAGGGTCGGCAACCAGACCATAGTTGGCCAGCGGGCTCGAGGGGCCAGCGATTTCGTCTGCGACGAAGAACTGAGCGTATTCTTTCAGACCAGGGATCACGCCAATGTGGGCTTTTTTCACGTAGAAGAACAACGGACGCGATACAGGGTATTCACCGGTCGAGATGGTCTCGGTCGATGGTGCGATACCCGACATGGTCGCAACTTTCAGCTTGTCGGTGTTGTTCTCGTAGAACGCCAAACCGAAGACGCCGATGCCGTTCGGGTTGGTGTCGATACGAGCCAGGGTCTCGGTGTAGTCACCGTCGATGTCGACTGATTTGCCATCGGTACGAACAGCCAAGCATGCATCTTCCGCGTCATCTTCGCTCATGCCGCCAGCGATCATCGCTTCCATGGCGCCAGTTGCTTCACAGCCGATCAGCAGAACTTTCTCTTCGAACACTTCACGGGTGCCGTGTTTGGTACCGGGGATGAAGCCCGCGATTTCAACGTCAGGCAGGTCGCCGTTGAACTCGGCCCAAGTGTTGTATGGGTTGTCGACAATCTCGCCGTCTTTCAGAACCTTCGCGCCTAGAGCGTTGAAGATGTCCGAAGGCTCAAACGCGTTGAAGGCCGGGCCGGTCTGCTGGCTGGCGAACACGATGCCGTCATAGCCGATGCGGACTTCCATGATGTCGGTCACGCCGTTTTCGGCACAGGCTTTGATCTCTTTTTCACGGATGGCGCGCGATGCGTTTGCAACGTCGATGGTGTTTTCGCCAACACCTTCACAGAAACGCTTCAGGCCAGCCGACGAACCGCCGGATTCAACAACAGGTGTCGGGAAGTCGGTGTTTTCACCGAACAGTTCCGCAACGATCGAGGCATAAGGCAGAACGGTCGACGAACCGGCAACCTGAACGTTGTCACGCGCAGCAGCAGCAGTGGCCGAGACAGCAGCGATAGCCAGCGCAGAAGCCGACAGTTTTACAAAGGACATTTCAGTCTCCCTGAGGATTGGGTTTTCGATCACCCCCATGATGATCTTGCGCGAACCACTAGGCCCCGTGCGTAAGGCTTTTGTGACAGGTACGTAACAGTTTTATGACAAGCCGGGTTTTTCTTGCGCCCTGCTGTCATAAAACTTTTGGCACGGCCATGATGGATTTACGGAAACCCGCCCTTTAGCGCGGTAAAATCACTGTAAAAACAGTGCCTTTTCCCAAATCGCTTTCCACCCGAAGCCGTCCGCGGTGACGGTTGACGATATGCTTCACAATCGCGAGTCCAAGCCCGGTTCCTCCCAATTGGCGCGATCTGTGACTGTCGGCGCGATAGAACCGCTCGGTGAGTCGCGGCAGGTGAATGGAATCAATGCCAGGCCCTCGATCGATGATCTGCACCCGGACTGCCGGGCCACGCATGGCCGTATCCCTCTCTGAGGTGGTCACGCGCAACTCGACACTGCCGCCGCTGCCGCCATATTTGATGCCGTTCTCGACCAGATTGGTAAACACCTGACGCAACTGATCGCTGTCGCCGGTCATAGTCACCGGATCCTCAGGCGCATCAAGCGTCAGCACCACCTCGGCATCATCGGCCAGAGGGCGCATTGAGTTCAGCGTGGAATGCAGCAGGCCCGTCAGTTCCACTTCCTCTTTCGGGCGCACGCGTTCCTCGCTTTCGACCCGGTTGAGCGACAGAAGATCGCCGACAAGGCGGTTCATGCGGTTTGCCTCATCCGTCATGATCTGCAGAAATCGCTCGCGCGCGGCAGCGTCATCGCGGGCCGGACCCCGCAGGGTTTCGATGAAGCCCATAAGGGCGGTCAGAGGGGTGCGGAGTTCATGACTGACATTGGCGACGAAATCGCGACGCATCTGGCTGGCTTGTTCCAGATGCGTGATGTCCTGAAAGATCGCCAACACCGCCCCGCCCGACACCGCGCCGATGCCGTTCATATAGCGGCAGACCACCTCGAAGGTCGTATCCTGCGCGCCATCATTTGAAAGGTGCCGCGTTTTGGCCGGACCCTTACTGCGCAGGCTTTGTTCAATCGCTTCAATAACCTGAGGCTGCCTGAGGATCGTCGCAAAGTGGCGGCCCGTTATATTCTGGCTTAGCAGGGTTTTGGCGTCGGTATTGGCGGCGATGATCCGTTCGGTCTGGTCGACCAGAAGCGCGGGCATCGGAATGGCCGATACATATTCTTCCAGAAGGTTTTCAGCCATGTCCGATTGATTTCCTGCCGCTTAAGCCAACGGTTTCAGGGTTTCCCTGAATTTGCGCATGTTCTGTTGATAGTGCAGCGCGCTGAGCGTGTTCCGCTGGGCTGCGGCCTCATCCAGCTGCCGCACCACCTTGCCCGGAGACCCCATGACCAGCGAGTTGTCAGGGATCTCTTTGTTTTCCGTGATCAGTGCCCCTGCCCCGATCAGGCAGTTCTTGCCGATCTTCGCCCCGTTCAGAATGATCGCCCCCATCCCGATGAGAGAGTTCTCAGCGATCGTGCAGCCATGCAGCATGACTTTGTGCCCAATGGTACAGTTCGCCTCGATGGTCAGCGGAAAACCAGGGTCGACATGCATGACGCAGTGCTCTTGAACATTACTGCCCGCACAGACGCGGATTTCTTCGTGTTCCGCCCGGATCGTGCAGCCAAACCAGACCGAGGCGCCCTCTTCCAATACCACTTTGCCGATCAGATTGGCGTCCGGCGCGACCCAGGTGTCTTCGTGGATTTGGGGCGTGTGATCTCCCAGTGCGTAGATCGTCATGACTGCTCCTCGAATTCCATCTGCAGGGTGCGGACGTGGTTTTGCAGTTTCGGTTGCTGTATGCGACGCATCCGTTCGGCGCTGACGATGGTCTTCAGCTTTTCCTCTGTCGAATCCAGATCGTCATTCACCAATACATAGTCGTAGTAGCCCCAGTGGCTGATCTCATCCCAGCTTTTCAGCATGCGCTTGCCGATCACATCGGCGCTGTCCTGAGCCCGGCTTTCCAACCGGCGGCGTAGTTCTGGGATCGAGGGCGGCAGAATGAAGATCGACAGCGCGTGTTTGCCCAGATCTGAGTTTCGGATTTGCACCTCGCCCTGCCAGTCCACGTCGAACAGCACATCCTTGCCGGATTCGATGGACTCGCGCACCGGGCCGGCGGGTGAGCCATAGAAGTTGCCGAAGACATGCGCGTGTTCCAGCATTTGCCCATCGGCCACCTGCTGTTTGAACTCGTCTTCCGACAAGAAGTAGTATTCGCGGCCATGTTCTTCACCCGGACGTGGTTCGCGGGTTGTGGCCGAGATCGAGAATTCGAGGTCGGTATCCCAGGCCATCAGTCTGCGGGCCAATGTGGATTTGCCCGCGCCCGAAGGGGATGACAGGATGATAAGGAGGCCGCGGCGATCTGCCATGTCAGTTCTTCCTACTTTTATTCAACGTTTTGTACCTGCTCTCGCATCTGGTCGATCACCGCTTTCAACTCCAACCCGACCGAGGTCAGATCGGCGCTTTGCGCCTTGGAGCAGAGGGTGTTGGCCTCCCGGTTAAACTCCTGCATAAGGAAATCCAACTTGCGACCAACCGCGCCATCCTGCGCCAGAAGGTCCCGCGTGGCGGTGACATGGGCGCTGAGGCGGTCGATTTCTTCGGTGATGTCGGCCTTGACGGCGATCAGGGCGAGTTCCTGTGCCACTCTCTCAGGTTCGACTCCTTGGGCGTTGTCCAACACGCGGGCGAGGTTTTCGCGCAGCGCCTCGGCCATCTTGTCCTTGCGCTGTTCGGCCAGTTCGGCGGCCTTCGACGTCAATGCCGCGACCTGATCCAGCTGAGACGCCAGGATCGCGGCCAAAGCTTCACCCTCGGTCTGACGCATGTCGAGAAACGCGGCCAGAAGCGGAGTGAATTCGGTGGTCATCTGCGCGACCAGCGGCGCGGGATCGTCTGCCTCGGCCCCCGCATCCAGCATGCCTTTGAGGGTCAACAGATCACTCGCCTTGGAGGGGGCAAGTGCAATCCCCCTTGCCTCGGCCATGAGCTGTGTCTGTTGCAAGGCATCCAAGGCCGCCGACATCGCAACCGAATTTAACGCCAGATCCGGCTGAGATTCGTCCCGGCTGATCCGCAACGACAGGGTCACATTGCCCCGGCTCAACGATTTGGACAGAACACCCCGCAACGCGGCCTCAAGCCCGGTCAGCCAGTCGGGGACGCGGATGCGCATGTCCAGCCCCTTGCCGTTCACGCTGCGCAGCTCCCATGTCCAGCTATGGGGGCCGAATTCTCCCTTGCCCGAGGCGAACCCGGTCATGGATTTGATCATCACTGCCCTTTCCATCGCTGTCAGTCTTCGTGTCTGCCGCACCTAATGCCATTGCCCGGTGCAGAGCAAGAGTTTGCTGAGACCGCCTCTGTCCGACAGAAGTTAACCATTCGTTAAAGAATTACTCCAAAATTGACTTAACCCGTGTCAATCATGTCTCTAGCTCGGTCGTTTGGCCGAAAATGCCTCCGATATGTTGCATTTTATGAAAATGACGGTGATTAGGCGCTAGGGTAATGAAAATGGGAACCTTTTTCGGGACTGGCTCGAAGTCCAAACTTGGAAAGATTGTCGCAATGGATCGCTTTGACAGCGGGTGCAGCCTCTCACCGATCCGTCAGGCCGAGGCCTACTGGACCGCGTTGCTTGACGGGAATGGCGTGCCCATGCGGTCGCAGATTGATCCGCGCGGGCTTGAGAATATTCTGGAATACACCTTCATTCTCGAGCGGATTGCCCCCGGTCTGGCCCGGTTTCGCCTTGCGGGCAGCCACCTGAACAAGCTGGCCGGGATGGAAGTGCGGGGCATGCCTCTGACCGCGTTTTTCGATCCCGAGGCGCGTAAGGCAGCCACGAATGCTCTAGAGCAGGTCTTTGCCAACCCCGCAATTGCCGAATTGGATATGGTGTCCAGGGGCGCGTTCGGGCGCGCCCGGATGCAGGCGCGTATGCTGCTTTTGCCGCTGAAAAGCGATCTGGGGGATGTCAGCCGCGTTATGGGCGTCATGGTCAGTGACGGCGCGATCGGAGCGACCCCGCGCCGCTTCTCGATCCAAGACAGCCGGATCAAACCGGTGAGCGAGGTTCAGGCGCCGGCCAAGCCAAAGCTGGAAGTCACGGACGGTTTTGCTGAGGGCTTTGCCGAGGGCAAGGCAGAGTTCAAACGCCCCAAAGGGCACCTCAGGCTGGTTGCATCGCGCGACGACTGATCCAAAGAAAAACGGCGGGCTAAGGACCCGCCGTTTTCTTTGATTGATTGAACCTTAGCTTGCTTCGCGCTTGGTGCGGTCGCGGCGCAGGTTGGTCAGTTCTTCGGCGACCAGGAAGGCCAGTTCCAACGATTGCGACGCGTTCAAACGCGGGTCGCACGCCGTGTGGTACCGGTCCGAGAGGTCCTCTTCGGTCACGGCACGCACGCCGCCGGTGCATTCGGTGACGTCCAGACCGGTCATCTCGAAATGCACACCACCGGGGATGGTGCCTTCGGCCTGATGCACGCCAAAGAAGTCGCGCACTTCGCGCAGGACCGAATCGAACGGGCGAGTTTTGTACCCGGTGGCCGATTTGATCGTATTGCCGTGCATCGGGTCGCAGACCCAAGTGACCTTGGCGCCCTCTTCCTTGACCGCTTTGACCAGACGCGGCAGATGCTCACCTGCCTTGCCTGCACCGAAGCGGGCGATCAGGGTCAGACGACCCTCTTCGTTTTCGGGGTTCAGCTTGGACATCAGAACCTTGAGGTCTTCGGCCGTTGTGGTCGGGCCACATTTCAGACCGATCGGGTTCTGAACGCCACGGCAGAATTCCACATGCGCGCCGTCGGGCTGACGGGTGCGGTCGCCGATCCAGATCATGTGACCGGAACCTGCCAGCCAGTTGCCCGAAGTCGAATCCAGACGGGTCAGCGCCTCTTCATATTCCAGCAGCAGCCCTTCGTGGCTGGTGTAGAACTCAACGGTCGAGAACTCATGCGTTGTCTCAGCCGTGATGCCCGCCGCGCCCATGAAGTCGATCGTGTCCTGAATGCGGTCGGCGATCTCGGAGTATTTCTGAACGTCCTGTTCATCCGTGAAGCCCAGCGTCCAAGAATGCACACGGCTCATGTCGGCGAAACCACCGGTCGAGAACGCGCGCAGCAGGTTCAGCGTGGCGGCGGCCTGTGTGTAGGCCTGCAGCATCTTGGACGGATTCGGAATCCGCGCCTCGGGCGTGAAGTCCAGCTCGTTGATGATGTCGCCACGGTAGCTGGGCAGCTCAACGCCGTCCACAACCTCGGTCGGTGCGCTACGCGGTTTGGCAAACTGCCCAGCCATACGGCCCACTTTGACCACCGGCACCTTGGCGCCATAGGTCAAAACCATCGCCATTTGCAGCATCACTTTGAACGTGTCACGGATCGCATCCGCGCTGAATTGTTCAAAGCTTTCAGCACAATCCCCGCCCTGCAACAGGAAAGCCTCGCCGCGACCGGCGGCACCCAGATGTTGCTTGAGACGCCGCGCCTCACCGGCAAAGACCAGCGGGGGATACTGCGAAAGCTGCGCCTCGACTTTGGCCAGCGCGGCCGCGTCGGTATAGTCTGGCATCTGAACCCGGGGCTTGTTGCGCCAGTTCGATTTTTGCCATTCGGTCATAGCCTTGATCTCCGCTGATAGTATTCAGGTGGTCTCTATACAAAAAGCCGGGAAGAGAGACCATATCCGATTTGCGGCTCTTGACGTCGTAAACAAGCTTTGATCATGGTATCTGTCAAATCATGCGCGCCCAAGGCGCATCGGCCACCGAATCAAGGACAAAAACCCATGCAAGAACAACGCCAAGTTGTCAAAGTCGACGGTAACGTCGACAAGCCGATCAATTTTGTATTCGTCTTATTGGATGGATTTTCGCTTTTGTCCTTTGCGTCGGCTCTGGACAGCCTGCGCATTGCCAATCGTATGGCTGATAAGCCTGTCTATACGTGGTCTTTGATCGGTGAAGGTGGCGATACAATTACCTGCTCGGCAGGCACGACTTTCAAGCTGGATCAGGACCTGATTGAGCTGCAGCGTGATGACATCGTTCTGATCTGCGGCGGGGTCGAGGTAAAAACCGCAACCACCAAAAAGATTCTGAACTGGATGCGGCGCGAGGCCCGCAAGGGGCTGCGGATCGGTGGTTTGTGTACGGCAGCCTATTCGCTTGCCAAGGCGGGGCTGCTGGAGGGTAAGCGTGCGACGATCCACTGGGAGAACTCGGACAGCTTCATTGAAGAGTTCGACAATGTGGAACTGACCAAATCCGTGTTTCAGGTCGACGGCAACCGGATGACCACCGCGGGGGGCACCTCATCCATCGATCTTATGCTGAAGCTGATCGCGAATGACTATGGCGAGGGTCTGGCCAGCGCGGTGGCCGATCAGATGATCTATTCTTCGATCCGCACAGATCAGGACACACAGCGCTTGTCTACGCCCACCCGAATTGGGGTCCGGCATCCAAAGCTGAGCCAGGTCATTCTGATGATGGAAAAGAACATTGAAGAGCCGATCTCGCCTTCGATTCTGGCCAAGGATGTCGGCATGTCGACCCGTCAACTGGAGCGTCTGTTCCGTCGCTACCTGAGCCGCTCACCCAAGCGGTACTACATGGAGTTGCGGTTGCACAAAGCCCGCAACCTGCTGATGCAGACGGATATGAGCGTGATCAACGTAGCTCTGGCCTGCGGATTTGCCTCTCCGAGCCATTTCTCGAAATGCTACCGGGCGCATTACAACACCACGCCTTACCGTGAGCGTGGGGCTCAATCGGGGCGGCTGTCCGTCTGACGCGGGCTAAAGAGTTTTTGCAAAATAGTGCAGATGGGGCCTGAGCATGGGCTGATCCAGATAGGTCGTCGTCTCAATGGGTTCGGACATTTCGACAAATCCCAGTTTCGGATACAGGTCCCTCATTTCGACATTCGGAGTAAGCGTGTCAGCTACAAGGCGCTTTAACCCCAACGTGCGGGCTGCGTCTTCTCGGGCTTGCATCATGGCACGCCCCGCACCTGTGCCGCGGGCGGCTTCGGTCACGAACACGCGTTTCAATTCGCCGGTGTCCTGATTCAGGCGTTTCATCATGCCACAGCCGATGATCTTGCCCGCGCTGTCTCGCGCCAGAACCAGGCAACCGTTTGGCGGCAGATAGTCTTCTGAGTGTGCCCAAAACTCGGCCAGCGCGCTTTGCGGCGCAGCCGGATCGATGTTAAACCCCATGGCCGTCATGCGCTCTACGATCAACGCATAATATTGGGACAGGATGCCGTTCAACTCATCCTGATCTGGCAGCGTGTCACACATTTCAATCGAAAAGTCGCACAATGGACCGCACCCTCAGATGGTTTCTTGGCACAGGATCAAGCTCGGTTTCGCGGCAACAGTCAAGGAGGGCGAGTACAGATCTACCGATCCGGGGAAAGCCGGAAAACTGCGCCATTGCCTACGGAAATGAACCAGATCGACCCGTCTGGGGCCTCAACGATGTCCCGGACGCGTTCTGTTTCGGGACCTTTGATCTGCTCGACCTCGCGCAGTGAGTTGCCCTCCAGCCGCGCGATATAGTCAAACTTGAGCGATCCCACGAAGATGTCGCCCCTCCATTCCGGCCAGAGCGCACCGGAATAGACCATCAAGCCCGAGGGCGCGATGGAGGGGTCCCAATAGTGGCGCGGCTGTTCCATCCCTTCTTTGGCAGTGCCTTCGCCTATCGTCTTGCCCGAGTAGTGCTTGCCATAGGAAATGACTGGCCAACCGTAATTTAGCCCCGGTTGCACGAGGTTAACCTCGTCCCCTCCGCGCGCGCCATGCTCGGATGTCCAAAGACGCCCCTGCGCATCCAGATCGGCACCCTGAGGATTGCGGTGCCCGTAGGACCAGATCTCGGGCCGAATATCCGCCTGCCCGACAAACGGGTTGTCTGCAGGAACCGAGCCATCCCGATTGATGCGGATAATCGATCCGATTGGGTTTGAGCGGTCCTGAGCCTGCGGCCGATCCCCCCGATCCCCGATGGTGACAAACAAACTGCCGTCCTCTGCCTCAACCACCCGAGAGCCAAAGTGACGCCCGCCCGAGCCTCCGGGCGTTGCCTCAAACAGGATGCGCGTGTTGGTCAGGCGCTTGCCGTTCTCCGACAGTCGCGCGACGGCCAGCGCGGTGCCAGCTCCAGTGCTCTGAGGTTTCGAGAAGGTCAGAAAAACCTCGCGCGTCTGTGGGAAGTCCCTCGCGATGGTCACGTCCAGCAAGCCGCCCTGCCCTCTGGCGGCCACTTTCGGAACCCCCTTCACTTTTTGAGATTTCCCGTCCGACACATAAAGCACATCGCCATCCCGTTCGGTCACCAGAAACGATCCATCGGGCAGGATGCCGACGGCCCAGGGCGCATCCAGTCCCTCGATCATCGGCTCGATCTGAACCGTACCTTGGGATGTCTCAAGCTCCTCAGCGCAGGCGAGACCTGTGCTGATCATCAAGGCAAGAATCGCAAAGGGTTTGAGCGTCATGGGTCTTCCTTTCGGACTGACAGCGTTATCACCATGAGAACAAATAGGATTATGGAGCGTAAAAACACGATTGCGTTAGGACTTTTCTTTTCCGGATTGCTTGCCTAGGGTCATGCGCAGAACGAATACGTTCACAATAGGGAGTAACCATATGAAAAAGCTGCTGACTGCAACTGCAGCCTCCGCTCTGCTGGCGGGTACCGCAATGGCCGAAGACGTCAAGCTGGGCGTTCTGTTCGGCTTCACCGGCCCGATTGAATCGCTGGCACCTGCCATGGGTTCGGGCGCCGAGATGGCGATGGCCGAAGTCACCGAATCCGGCAAGCTGCTGGACGGAGCAACCGTGACTGCAACCCGCGCAGATACCGGCTGTATCGACAACGGCCTGTCCACGTCGAACGGCGAGCGCATGATCGCTGACGGCGTTGCTGGCATCATCGGCGGTGACTGCTCGGGCGTGACTGGCGCGATCCTGCAGAACGTCGCGATTCCGAACGGCATGGTGATGATCTCGCCATCGGCCACCTCGCCCGGTCTGTCGACCATGGAAGACAATGGCCTGTTCTTCCGTACCGCGCCATCGGATGCGCGTGAAGGTCAGGTGATGGCCGACATCCTGAACGATCGCGGGATCAGCTCGATCGCTCTGACCTACACCAACAACGACTACGGCAAGGGTCTGGCGGATGCGATCCAGTCCTCGTTCGAGGCTTCGGGTGGTGAAGTGACCATCGTCGCAGCCCACGAAGACGGCAAGGCCGACTACTCGGCCGAAGTTGGTGCGTTGGCCTCGGCCGGTGGCGACATTCTGGTCGTTGCGGGCTACCTGGACCAAGGTGGTCTGGGCATCATCCAGTCGGCTCTGGACAGCGGTGCGTTTGACACGTTCGGTCTGCCCGGCGGCATGATCGGTGACTCGCTGCCTGCCAATGTCGGTCCAGACCTGAACGGCTCGTTCGGTCAGATTGCTGGCTCGGGTGGTGAAGGTGCTGAGAAGTACTTTGCCATGGCCGAAGCTGCAGGTTTCGACGGCTCGTCGCCCTACTCGCCTGAATCCTATGACGCCGCTGCCTTGTTCATGCTGGCCATGCAGGCCGCAGGTTCGACCAACCCAGCGGACTATGGCTCCAAGATCATGGACGTCGCCAACGAACCTGGTGAGAAGATCTATCCGGGTGAGCTGGCCAAGGGTCTGGAACTGCTCGCTGCCGGTCAGGAGATCGACTATGTCGGTGCCTCCGGTGTTGAGTTGATCGGCCCCGGTGAAAGCGCAGGATCCTACCGTGAGATCGAAGTCACCGACGGCGAGAACAAAACCGTCAACTTCCGTTGATCCAAGTTTATCAGTCATAAAAACAAGCAGCCCGGGCCTTGTGTCCGGGCTGTTTCAATGACAAAAGCCCGCACCATTCGCACAGGGATGTGGCAACAACGCCGGAAAACGGCGGCTAGGGGAAAAAATGATCGTCGTCGAAGACGTGCATAAGCATTTCGGCGGGTTTCATGCGGTGGACGGGGCATCGCTGGAAATCCAAAAGGGCTCGATCACCGGTCTGATCGGACCGAACGGGGCCGGAAAAACCACTTTGTTCAATGTGATCGCGGGTGTCTTGCCTCCAACCAGCGGCAAGGTGGTGATGGATGGTGAGGATATCACCGGCCTGCCCCCGCATGAGCTGTTTCACAAGGGCCTGCTGCGTACCTTCCAGATCGCGCATGAGTTCTCGTCAATGACCTGCCGCGAGAACCTGATGATGGTGCCCGGCGCGCAATCCGGGGAATCGCTTTGGAACACATGGTTCGGTCGCAAACGGATTGCTGATGAGGAACGCGCGCTTCGGGCCAAGGCTGATGAGGTACTGGAGTTCCTGACAATCGAGCATCTGGCCGACCATAAGGCGGGTCAGGTCTCGGGTGGACAGAAGAAGTTGCTGGAGCTTGGTCGCACCATGATGGTCGACGCCAAGATCGTGTTTCTGGATGAGGTTGGCGCGGGTGTGAACCGTACCCTGCTGATGACCATTGGCGACACGATCCTGCGTCTGAACAAGGAACGTGGCTATACTTTCGTCGTCATCGAGCATGACATGGATTTCATCGGCAAAATCTGCGATCCGGTCATCTGTATGGCCGAGGGCAAGGTGCTGGCCGAGGGAACCCTGGACGAGATCAAAGCCAATGAACACGTGATCGAGGCCTATCTGGGCACCGGCCTGAAAAACAAAGACAAGCTGGAGGCCGGGGCGTGAGCGATAATCCTTATCACGACGACAAAGGCAACAAGGACGCGTCGATCACGAACACGCATGGCGTCGGCATCATGACCCCGGCCCATCGCAAAAGCGGCGCGACACAAAAGGTCGATGGTGGGCCATTTCTGATCGGCGACACGATGACGGGTGGCTACGGCAAGGGGCCGGACATTCTGCACGACTGCACCATCGCCGTCGACCGGGGCGAGATTGCGGTCATCGTCGGGCCCAATGGTGCGGGCAAGTCCACTGCGATGAAGGCCGTATTCGGCATGCTGGATGTGCGCTCGGGCGCGGTTCGGTTGGACGGCGAGGATATCACCGCGCTTACGCCGCAGGATCGGGTAATGCGTGGGATGGGTTTTGTGCCGCAGACTTCAAACATCTTCACCTCGATGACGGTGGAAGAGAACCTTGAGATGGGTGCCTTTATCCGCCGAGACGATTTCTCGGACACGATGGAGCAGGTCTATGAGCTGTTCCCCATCCTGCGCGACAAACGCCATCAGGCGGCCGGAGAACTGTCAGGCGGTCAGCGCCAGCAGGTCGCCGTGGGCCGCGCTTTGATGACTCAGCCGAAAGTGCTGATGCTGGATGAACCGACTGCCGGTGTTTCGCCCATCGTGATGGATGAGTTGTTTGATCGGATCATCGAGGTCTCGCGCACCGGGTTGCCGATCCTGATGGTCGAACAGAATGCCCGTCAGGCCTTGGAGATCGCGGACAAGGGATATGTGCTGGTTCAGGGGCGGAACGCCTATACCGGTACGGGCAAGGAACTTCTGGCCGATCCCGAAGTGCGTAAGAGTTTCTTGGGGGGGTGAGGTGAGGTCCGCAATGACGATCGCATTTGCCTCAATGTGCAGTACGGCTTGGGCGGCGCCATGCATTCTACAAGAGGCCTGCGCAGGCGTGCAAAACTGTGAAGGTGGGGAACTCATGCTTGAGCTGTTAGGCACCCCGCCCGAGCTTATAGAAAGTAACTATGGTGACTTTTCAGTCGATCAGATCGCCAAGGCCGGTGATATCACCTCCAAAATTGGCTTGTCTGATGGGCAAGAGTGGACGGCCGTTTCACGAAGCGACTTGCTGACGGCGTCCCGGATCGAAGACGAAAAACATGAGTATATGTATGTGACCAAGACTTCGACCACCGATCTAACCGTGACCTTATTAACCCAACCGCTGCGTTATGCCGACTATACGAAAGCTAACAACGGACGACGCGCGTTCTCTGGTAAATGCGAGCAGGAGTTTTAATGGACTTCCTCAACGCCCTTGTGGCGCTTTCCAACTTCGTCCTTGTTCCCGCAATCGCCTATGGCAGCCAGTTGGCGCTGGGTGCTTTGGGGGTGACGCTGATCTATGGCATCCTACGGTTCTCGAACTTTGCTCATGGCGACACCATGGCCTTTGGCGCTATGATTGCGGTTCTGGTCACGTGGGGTTTGCAAGCAGCAGGGGTCAGTTTCGGGCCGTTGCCGACGGCTCTGCTCGCCCTGCCCTTTGCCATTTTGGGCTGTATCGTTTTGGTGCTGATCACCGACCGGCTGGTTTATCGCTTCTACCGCGAACAAAAGGCCAAACCGGTCATTCTGGTGATCGTGTCCATGGGCGTGATGTTCATCATGAACGGCATCGTCCGCTTCATCATCGGGCCGGATGATCAGAGGTTCTCCGACGGCGCGCGGTTCTTGATCAAGGCGCGGGATTTCAAAGAATGGACCGGGCTGAACGAAGGGCTCGCGATCAAGACCTCTCAGGCCATCACGGTCGTTGTGGCGGTGATCGCCGTGGCCGCTCTGTTCTGGTTTTTGAACAAAACCCGGACCGGCAAATCGATGCGCGCCTATTCGGATAATGAGGATCTGGCGCTTCTGTCCGGCATCAACCCCGAGCGTGTAGTGATGATCACCTGGATCATCGTGGCCGCACTGGCGACCACGGCGGGCGTGCTTTATGGCCTCGACAAGAGCTTCAAACCCTTCGTCTATTTTCAGCTTCTGCTGCCGATTTTTGCCTCGGCCATTGTCGGAGGCTTGGGCAACCCCCTGGGTGCGATCGCGGGTGGGTTCATTATTGCGTTTTCCGAAGTGACCATCACCTACGCCTGGAAGAAGGTGTTGACCTATCTGGCTCCGGAAAATCTGGAACCGTCAGGATTGGTTCAGTTCCTCTCTACCGATTACAAATTCGCCGTCAGCTTTGCCATCCTGCTGATTGTGCTTCTGTTTAAGCCCACGGGCCTGTTCAAAGGAAAATCGGTATGAGCGAGGTTACCAAGAACACCCTGCTTTTCGTCACTGTTGGCGCGCTGATCCTTTTGACCGGCTTCACGCAAAGCTGGAACGCGGCAATCCTGATCCTGAACATGGGGTTGATCTCGGCCATCATGTCGATCGGTGTGAACCTGCAATGGGGCTTTGCGGGCCTGTTTAACGTCGGCGTCATGGGCTTTGTGGCTTTGGGTGGGCTGGCGGTCGTCTTGATCTCAACCCCGCCAACGCCCAGAGCATGGTCCGAGGGCGGCTATGGCGTCATCCTGGCGCTTCTTCTGGGGGCCGCGACCGTTGTTGCGACCGTCATGGTGGCGCAGAAGATGCCGAAAGGGCGCGCGCGGACGCTGGCTATCGTCGGAATCCTCATCGTCGGATTCTTTGTGTACCGTGCGATCTTTGATCCGAACGTTGCCGCGATTGAGGCAATTGATCCAGCCGTTGCCGGCAATATCGGTGGTCTGAACCTGCCGGTTTTGCTCGCCTGGCCTGCAGGAGGGCTACTGGCCGCAGGTGCCGCATGGCTGATCGGCAAGACGGCTCTGGGTTTGCGCTCGGATTATCTGGCGATTGCGACACTTGGTATTGCCGAGATCATTATTGCCGTCATGAAGAACGAGGACTGGCTGGCCCGTGGCGTCAAGAATGTCTATGGCATCCCGCGCCCCTCGCCCGTGGTGGGCTATGAGGTTGAGCTGCAGCAAAACCCCTCGTTCCTTGCGCGGGCGGATTGGCTGGGGCTTGATCCGGTGATCGCCTCGACCCTTTCGGTCAAGCTGGGTTATTCGCTGCTGTTCCTGATCGTTCTATTAGTGCTGCTCTGGATGGCGCAGATGGCGCTGAAAAGCCCATGGGGCCGGATGATGCGCGCCATTCGCGACAATGAGGTCGCAGCTGAGGCGATGGGTAAAGATGTCACCCGCCGCCACCTACAAATATTTGTGCTTGGCTCTGCCATTTGCGGTATCGCGGGCGCGATGATGACTACGCTGGACGGTCAGCTGACGCCGGGTACCTACAACCCCCTGCGGTTCACCTTCCTTGTCTGGGTGATGGTGATTGTCGGTGGCTCTGGCAACAATTTCGGCGCCGTGCTGGGTGCGTTCCTGATCTGGTTCCTGTGGGTCCAGGTCGAGCCGATGGGCCTTTGGCTGATGAACCTGATTACCTCGGGCATGCCCGACGGCAGCGCGCTGAAGGCGCATCTGATCGAAAGTGCTGCGCATATGCGCTTGTTTACGATGGGTCTGGTTTTGCTGATTGTTCTCAGATTCAGCCCCCGAGGGCTGATCCCCGAGCAATAAACCCAACACAATCACAATACAGAAGCCGCGCCCCTCAACCGGCGCGGCTTCTTGATTTTTAAAGAGGTTTCTGAGTACACGAGACTACCGCTCGTTGTTCGGACTTTTGGGGTCCGGCCCATGCTCAGAAGAAACCCGACCGATCTCTACGATCATTCGCACTCAATTGATGAGAGTATCAGACTTGACCAAGAAAACACTGATCACCAAAGCCGTTGTCATGCTGCCGGTTCTGGCCGCGCTGACGGCCTGTATTCCGTCGCCCGAAGACCTTGAGACCACTCCTGTTCAGGTCAACACTCCGCAGGGCGTCGTGACCTGTCAGCTTTACCGTCATGATCGCGTGACCTGGGACCGCGCGATTGATTTCCCAGCCACTAAGATGTCGGTGAAGCAGGCCGATGCATATTGCCGTCAGGAAGGCCAGCGCCGCTTGAAGTAAGCCGGTTGGCGCCCTGTGCTGGGCGCCTCCGATCAGCGATTTCGGAACAACCCGCCTAGAATTCCCCGCACGATGCGACGGCCGGTTGTTCCCTTCAGCTCTTTAATGACGGCCTCACTCATAGCCGTTGCAAAAGTGTCTTTCTTACGCACTACCCGAGACGTTGAGCGCCCAACCCGGCTACCTGAATACCGGCGCGCCGAGCTATATTCGCGCTCCATCGGGGTTTGTTGTTCGATGATCTCTTCCGCCTCTGCGGCCTCGGCCTCTTTGGCGGCAGCCTCCGCACGGGCTTGCAGGATTTCAAAGGCCGATTTGCGATCGACCAGCGTGTCATATTTCGCCGCCATCGGTGAGGCTTGCAGAATACCCTGACGCTCAGATCCCGAAATTGGGCCAAGCTGCGATCCCGGTGGGCGAATCAAAGTCCGCTCGACAATTCCCGGCACGCCTTTTTTCTGCAGCATTGAGGTTACGGCCTCACCAACCCCAACCTCTCGGATCGCGGCCTCGGTATCGAAGGCAGGATTCTCGCGGTAGGTTTCCGCCGCCATACGAAGGCTCTTGCGGTCCCGCGCGGTGAAGGCGCGCAGCGCATGCTGTACCCGGTTGCCCAACTGCCCCAGAATATCCTCGGGAATGTCAGCGGGGTTCTGCGTGATGAAATACACCCCAACACCCTTGGAGCGGATGAGGCGCGCGACCTGCTCGACCTTGTCGACCAGTACCTTGGGCGCATCATCAAACAGAAGGTGCGCTTCGTCGAAAAAGAAGACCAGCTTGGGCTTTTCCGGATCGCCGACCTCTGGCAGTTCCTCGAACAGCTCACTCAGCAGCCACAACAGGAACGTGGCATAAAGTCGAGGCGCGCCCATCAGCTTGTCCGAGGCCAGTATGTTCACCATCCCCTGACCGTTTTCATCCGTTCGCATGAGATCGGCCAGATCCAGCGCGGGTTCTCCGAACAATTTGGTGCCACCTTGGTTTTCCAATACCAAAAGACGGCGTTGAATGGCTCCGATAGAGGCCGTTGAGACATTGCCGTAGCGCAGCGACAGCTGCGCCCTATTCTCACCGATCCACACAAGAAGCGCCTGCAGGTCTTTGAGATCCAGCAGCGGCATCCCTTCTTCATCGGCGACCCGGAACGCGATATTAAGAATCCCCTCCTGCGCTTCGCTCAGTTCCATAAGGCGCGACAACAGCAGAGGGCCCATTTCTGTTACCGTGGTTCGAACCGGATGCCCCTGTTCGCCGAACAGATCCCAGAACGTGACCGGACATGCGGCGTAGGAGAAATCAGAAAAGCCGATCCGTTCCGCGCGCTCGGTAAACGCCTGATGCAACTTATGGGTTGCGCTGCCTGCCAGAGCCAAGCCGGACAGGTCTCCTTTGACGTCCGATAGGAAAACAGGCACGCCCGCTTGCGAAAAACCTTCGGCCAGGATCTGGAGAGTGACCGTCTTGCCCGTCCCCGTGGCCCCTGCGATCAGCCCGTGGCGGTTTGCATATTTCAGCGTCAAACCCTGAGGCGTTCCGTATTCGTCACCCGCACCGCCCAGAAAAATCTCTTTACCCATGTAATTGCAGCCTTTTTTCTCTGATCCGCAACCAGCATACAAACTTAACCTTTGGCTGCCATAGTCTATTCGTTCCCTTTGTAGCCCCTGGTTGCGAAGGGGACACTTCCTCCCTGTCGACTGGCCGTGCCTTCGGGCACGGCTTTTTTCATGGAAGTGGGCGAATAAAACTGTGCTGATTAGTGCATTAAATTTTTCTGTTAGCGGTTGACCCCTGCTCCCCCCTTTCGTAACGTCTGCACATAACTAAGTCGGCCAGTCCGACGGGGAGAAAAATTTTGGGAAGAGGGCTGCTCCACCAGCCCTCTTTTCTTTTGCCTGTATTGGTCCTTGAGCGGGGTTTGGCCCAAGAAAGCAGTCACAATGATATCGGTTATTCGGTTAGCGACTGACAGCCGCAGCGAAGGATGCTAGATGAGGCAAAACAAACAGCAAACCGAGGCATTCATGTTCAAGAAACTCCTCTCGTTTAATACTCTGGCAGCCGTTCTGATGAGCGGAGCGGTTAGCGCGCAGGAAACGACTTCCGAAGGCACGACCACTGAAGGCACTGGGGCCGATGCGGGCGCGGGCCTCGATTTGGGCCAATCCGGCCCGCGTGTGGGTGAGCAATTTGTCAAAGAAGAATCCGGCGATTGGGATGTCTCCTGCATCAAGGCACCGGAAGGCGAAGACCCTTGTGCGATCGTTCAGGTTCTGAACGGCCCTCAGGGTGATCCGATTGCAGAAGTGTCCATCGGCAAGCTGCCCGAAGGCGGAGCGGCTGTTGCATGGGCCAATGTGATCGTACCGTTGGAGACCCTGCTACAAGCGCAACTGGCCCTGTCGATCGACGGCGCACCGCGCAAGCTTTACAACTACCACCATTGTCTGCCTGTTGGCTGTGTCGCGCAGCTGGGCCTCAGCCAGGGTGACATTGACGCGATGAAAGCGGGCAGCAAAGCGACCTTCTCGCTGGTTCCCGCGCGCTTCCCCGATCAGGTTATAACAATGGATATGTCCCTGTCGGGCTTCACTTCGGGCTTTGACGGGCTGGCCGTTAACGTCAACTAAGTCAGCTGCGAATAGAGATCGCCGCCGCAGCTTTGTGGCGGCGATTTTCTTTGCGGCTCAGACGCTCTTGAGCGCCAAGACCGCATTCAACCCGCCAAACGCAAACGCATTGCTGAGCGCCACGTCGACCTTAGCTTCACGCGCGACGTTTGGCACCACGTCCAGCGCACATTCCGGGTCAGGTTCTTCATAACCGATGGTGGGCGCGATAACGCCGTCCCGCAGCGCCATGATGCAGGCCAAAAGCTCCACCGCTCCGGTGCCTCCGATCAAGTGGCCGTGCATGGATTTCGTCGATGAGATCATCAGATCATCCGCATGCGGTCCAAACACATCCGCCACGGCGGCGCATTCTGTTTTGTCATTCGCCGCAGTGCCTGTGCCATGCGCGTTGATATAGCACACATCGCTGGCGTTCAGCTTGGCATCCGCCAACGCGCCGGCCATCGCTCGTGCGGCACCCTGCTTGCTGGGCATCACGATATCGGACGCATCCGAGGACATGGCGAATCCCACAACCTCACACAGGATATCTGCGCCGCGGGCGCGGGCATGTTCGTATTCCTCGAACACAAAGACACCGGCACCCTCGCCCTGCACCATCCCGTTGCGGTTGGCGCTAAAGGGGCGGCAGGCATCCTTCGACATCACGCGCAGACCTTCCCAGGCCTTTACACCGCCGAAACACAGCATGGATTCCGATCCACCCGTGATCATCGCAGGCGCGGCTCCGCTGCGCACCATCTGAAACGCCTGTGCCATGGCATGGTTCGAGGATGCACAGGCCGTCGAAACGGTAAAGCTGGGACCTTTGAGGTTGTGCTCCATTGAGACATGGCTGGCCGCCGCGTTATTCATCAGCTTGGGCACCACAAAGGGATGTACCCGGTTCTTACCGTCTTCATAGACCGAGCGGTAATTGTCATCCCAGGTCGAGACACCTCCGCCCGCCGTGCCCAGAACTACGCCGGAACGCGCCGCGAGCTCGCCGTGGAACTGAATGCCCGACTGGTCGATCGCTTCCTTCGCGGCTGTCAGAGTGAACTGCGTGAACCGATCATAGAGAGACATCTGCTGTCGGTTAAAGCGCCCTTCGGCTTCGAACCCCCGCACTTGACCGCCGATCTTGATCGCCAGACGGTCAACATCGCGGAATTCCAGATCCGAGATACCGCAACGCCCTTCGCGCATGGCCTCGAGCGTGTCGGGGACCGAATGACCCAGCGAGTTGATGGTGCCCGCCCCGGTAATGACAACCCGTTTCATTGTTTCGGGTCAGACCTTTTCCGACACAAGCTGTTCGATGCCGGCAATGATCGCGGCCACGTTCGAGATGTCGAAATCGTTGGCCTCGGGCTCATTGGCGTTAAAGGGAACCGAGATGTCGAACTCTTCCTCGATGGCAAAGATGCTTTCGACCAAACCCAGGCTGTCGATGCCCAAATCCGCAAGTGTGCTGTCGGGTGTGACATCCGATGGCTCCAGAACGGCCTGCTCTGCAATGATTGCGATGACGCGGTCGCTGATGCTCATGTTGATCCCCTGGCTATCAATCTGAGGATGATTTAATCGCTCGGAGACTGTTTGAAAACAGCCTTTTTCAATGCCTCGACGTCGCGAGCCATGCGCGGCAAGCGGCGTTGTGCCTTGTAGATCTCAGTATGGGTTTCCATCTTGACGCTCGGATAGCCCATGATCACACGGCCAGCTGGCACGTTAGACAGGATCTTGGTTGCGCCCCCCGCGATCACGCCATCGCCAATGAAGATATTGTCAGCCACGCCGGTTTGACCGCCAAGAACCACGTTGTTTCCCACATCGACTGAGCCAGACAATCCACTTTGACCGCACAGCAGACAATCGCGCCCGATGCGCGTGTTGTGACCCACATGCACAAGGTTATCGAGCTTCGAACCATCGCCAATTCGCGTGTTTCGGATCGTACCATTGTCGATCGTGCAGTTAGAGCCGACCTCGACATCGTCCCCGATTTCCACTGCGCCAAGAGAATGGATGCGCAGCCAGCTTTGCGCTTTCGCATCGCCCTGGTCGCCCAACGTCTTGCGCGCGTTTTCAACACCTGAAATCTCAGGAGTAACAAAGCTGAACCCGTCGGAACCAATACGCGCGCCGGGTTGGGCGATGAAGCGGTCTCCGATTTGCGCACGCGCACCGATGCTGACCATTTCGCGGAGATGGGCTTGCTCACCCAACACCACGTCCATTCCGATTGTACAGTGCGGACCGATCACCGATCCCGAGCCAATCTTCGCCCGCGCGCCGATAACGGCCAGCGGGCCGATCGAAACGCCCTCACCAATCTCGGCCGCCGGGTCGATCACAGCCGAGGGGTGAACACCCGGTTCAACACCCTGCCCCCGGTCCAGCATTGTCGTGATACCAGCCATCGCCATGCGGGGGCGCGTAACAAAGATCGCAGCGCGCAGGCCCATTGCTTGCCAATCCGCGCCTTCCCACAGCATTGCCGCGCGGGCCTCACCGCCCGAAAGCGTTTCGGCATATTTGGGGGACATTGCCATCGCCAGATCGGTTGGTCCGGCATCACCCGGTTCAGCGGCCCGCAGAATTGTCAGGTCTGTTTCACCCTGACACTCGGCCCCAAGGCTTTCGGCGATCTGTTGGATGGTGAACTGCATAGCGGGCGTCCTCTTGGGCAGGATTTACCCTGAGTGCTTACCCCTGAACGTCCGGCAGGGCCACCCCTGCCTTTTGCAGCGCGTCCCAAATTTTGGCATCGCGGTTATAGACGTCACGGCGATACTGAACCTCACCCTTCGGGCCGATATAGGCGGTGCGATAGATCAGGTGGACGGGCACTTTCTTGTCCAACTTCACCGTCGTTTCTTTGCCGGTATTCAATACACGGTGGAAGAACGCCTTGGGGTCCTCTTCCTGTTTGGACAGCAGCGCATAGGCGAACTCGAAAGGTTGCGCCAGGCGGATGCACCCGTGCGAGAACGCCCGAACCTCACGCGCAAACAGAGATTTCTGAGGCGTATCATGTAGATAGATGTTGTACTTGTTAGGGAACATGAACTTCACCAGCCCTAGCGCATTGCTTTTGCTAGGGGGCTGACGCATCGCGAACGGGAAGTTGCGTGCGGTAAACTGGGTGAAGTCGACAGCTCCTCGATTGACCTGACGACCACTGCGGTCCGTGATCTGGATATGGCCCACCGCGTTCGGGTTCGATTGCAGTTTCGGCAGGTATTCCTTGGTGATGATCGAGCGTGGCACATACCAGCTGGGATTGATCACCATATGCTCCATCTCATCCGAGAATTCCGGGCTGCGGCGATCATGTACGTTTTTGCCGATCACGGCGCGGGTCTCGAACGTGACCAGCCCGTCATCCACGATCTTTGCCGAGAAGTCGGCCTGATTGACCAATACATGCCGCTCGCCCCGTTCCCGCGGCAGCCAGCGCTCCCGCTCCAAGGCGACATAGACGGCCTTTAAACGGTCCGAAGCCGGTCGGTTCAGCTCGGTGATGGTGCCTTGTCCGGCCACACCGTCCGATTCCAGTCCGTGTGCCGTTTGGAACGCCTGAACGGCCGCAAGCAGGGCGTCATCAAACTCCGGGCTGGCAGTGGGTTTTAGGTAACCCATCGCAACTAGCCGGTTGCGCAGTTTGATCACATTCGGACCGGTATCGCCGTATTCCAGTTTAGAGACCGGAACAGTCGGCCCCCACCCGCCCTGACGAATCAGGCTCTCCAACGCGATCTTTTGCTTCATCAAAGCGCGATATTGGGCAGTCTGCGGGATCAGAGTTTCAAAATACGCCGCACCCTGGGTGTTCAGCGCCTCAAGATGTTGGTTTGCATCGAGGCGTTTAACCTTGCGCACAAGACCATCGTCAATACTGGCGGGCCGCAAGGCGCCGGAATAGATGTCATCTGCATAGCTCAGGAAGATACGCGTCAACTGAGCCTCGACCGTGCCCAAATCGCGAACCGAACGTGCCTCAGCCATCTGATCGACCAAGGCCTGCACGTCATACGCGGCGGGCAATCCATGGCGCTCGGTCTCGGACAGGGCTTTGATCAACGCTGCGCGGCGTTTTGCGTGTTCCCGCGTATCGCCGACCCACAGAGGGGTAAAGCCATTGCTGCGGTAAAATTCCGAAATCTGATCAGAGGCAGAGGTATTTTCGACAACCGCCATCCGAAATGCCGTGTTTGAACCCTCGCCTGATGACGCGTTCGCGATGGATGCCGTCGCCAGAAAAAAGGCGGTGAAAACAAAACTGGTACTGGTCCGAAACACTGAGAGCATGGGATGGCCTTGGTTCTTCAATAACTTATGCGATGTCTGCCGGAGCTTTATTTATATATGGTTTTCAGCCATTGGGCTTGTCTATTCACAAATACCTTACCTATTTTCTTCTTTTGCGCCCTGATGCGCGTTTGCATCTACCCGATGCCGAAAACACTCAGTTGCTCAATAAAATGACTCATTTGCATCACCTGCGCAAAAAACTGCCGAAAATTCCCCCTAACAAGGGTGCATTCCAAAGACTTCTTGGCCGACGATTCCAACTGTGCCATACATTCGCCATCTGGGATGGGAAAATATTAAGACAGCGCGCGTAACATCGTGCGCAGGCAGGAACAGTACGGGACGAAACAAAAATGACCAAGAGCAGTACTTCGGGCATTACCCGTCGTGCCCTTCTGGGCGCATTCGCGGCAACGGCCGTGGCGGCAGCACCGACTTTTTCCAACGCAGCAGGTTTCCTTCGTGGCGGTGGTGATATCCGCCGGATTCGCATGTATTCCGGTCGCACGGGTGAGCGGATTGACATGGTTTACTGGGTTGACGGCAAATACATCAAAGACGCCGTGAAAGAAGTGAATCATTTCATGCGTGACTGGCGGACTGATCAGTCGAAAGCGATGGATCTGCGTACAATCGACATCATGGCGGCGTCTCACAACCTTTTGGATGCTGATGAGCCCTATATGCTCCTTTCGGGGTATCGCTCGCCACAAACCAACGCCATGCTGCGGTCCAAATCGCGCCGGGTGGCGCGGAACTCGCTTCACATGCAGGGACAGGCGGCTGACCTGCGCCTCGCATCCCGCTCGGTTTCGCAGATGGCCAAAGCGGCCATGTCCTGTCGTGCAGGCGGTGTTGGACAATACTACCGCTCGAACTTCGTCCACATGGATTGCGGCGTCGTTCGTAGTTGGCGCGGCTAAGCGGGCTCTCGTTTACTGAGATGTATATGGCAGGCCATTAGGTCTGCCTGAGTGTTGTTGCAAAACTCGAATTCTGCTGGAACAGGCTGCTGCAATTGGCGGCTTTTGTTTGTTGCAGAGCCAATCACCCAACGTTTCTCTAGCTTGTTCAGGCCAAAGATATTCTCCAATTCAAACATCTAGCGGATACAACGACCACGACGGTGGGACTGAACAAATCATCAAGTCTGTGAGAAGTGGCGCACCTGAGAGGATTCGAACCTCTGGCCTCTGCCTTCGGAGGGCAGCGCTCTATCCAGCTGAGCTACAGGTGCCTTGGCCGTTAGCTAACCTTGTTCCGAGCCGGGTGCAACTGGAAAACGGACCGGCTCGGCCGAGATTTAGGCGAAGAGATCATGCGCCAGTTCAAGCGCGTCGATCAGGGTGTCGACCTCATCCGTGGTGTTATAGAGGCCAAAGCTGGCGCGGCAGGTGGCCGTAACACCAAGGTGATCCATCAAAGGGCCGGCGCAATGGTGACCGGCGCGAACAGCGACGCCTTTCTTGTCGAGAATCGTCGAGACATCATGCGCATGCCCTGCCCCATCCAGCGTGAAGCTGAAGATCGCGGCCTTGTCAGGCCGTGTGCCCTGAACCTGTAGCCAGTTCAGACCATTCAAACGCTGCATGGCATAATCGCGAAGACCCGCTTCATGGTTGGCGATGTTCGCCATCCCCAGATCCATCATATAGTCCAGGGCCACCCCGAGACCGATAGTTTGTACGATGCCCGGCGTGCCAGCCTCAAACTTCATCGGTGGATCATTGTAGATGACCTGATCCTTGCTGACCTCTTTGATCATGTCGCCGCCGCCGATGAAGGGGCGCATTTCGGCCATTCGTTCGGATTTGATATAGATCGCACCGGAACCGGATGGGCCATAGAGTTTGTGCCCGGTAATGGCATAGAAATCACAGCCGATATCCTGCACGTTGACCGGCATATGAACGGCACCTTGGCTGCCATCAACCAAGACCGGCACGCCCTTGGCATGCGCGCCTTCGGTGATGGTCTTCACGTCGACCACGGTGCCCAACACGTTCGAACATTGCGTGACCGCGACCAGTTTTGTCTTGGGGCCGATCGCGTCAATCACAGCCTGCGGATCAAGCCCGCCGTCTGCATCTACATCGACCCATTTCAGTACCACGCCCTGACGCTCGCGCAGGAAATGCCAGGGCACGATGTTGGCGTGGTGCTCCATCACGCTGAGGACGATCTCATCCCCCGCTTCAAGCCGAGGCATGGCCCAGCCATAGGCGACCAGATTGATCCCCTCGGTCGTGCCGGAGTTCAGAACAATCTCATCCTCATCCGCAACACCTAGAAAGCGCGCAACGGTGCCGCGCACGGACTCATATTTCTCGGTCGCGAGGTTCGAGAGGTAGTGAAGCCCGCGATGCACGTTGGAGTATTCCTCGGCATAGGCGCGCGTAACGGCATCAATCACGACCTGAGGTTTCTGCGCCGACGCGCCATTGTCCAGATATGTCAGGGGTTTGCCGTTCACCTGCCGCGACAGGATCGGGAAATCAGACCGGATTTTCTGCACATCGTACATGAGAGATCTTTCTAGACAGGACCCAACGGGTTGAGAAATAGGACAAAAGGTACCGCCAGCAACGCCGTCAACAATATGACGCCAAAGGACTTGCCCAGAGATCCAAACTTGTGTGCCTCATTCAGAAAATGAAGCGTTATGTAGAGGCTGTAGATGGCCGTTGCCAGGATCAGAGGGGCCAAAAAAGCGACCGTGATCAAGCTCAGCGCGAGGGTCGCGACCAGTGCTGCGATTTGCAGAAACTGCAGCCAGATCGTCAAGATCATCAGATCTTCAAAACGCCCCGTTCCGCCCAGAAAACGCCCGACATAGAGAAAGGCCAGAATGCTGAACAGCATCGTTCCTGCGGATCGGATCAGCACAACCGGGATCGATTGGGATACAGTTGGGCCACCCGATGCAGCGATCGACAGATCTATGCCCATCTGCGCTATGCAATTGAGGACAACGGCCAGAAAAAACGCCAGCCACAAAACCTCTCGCCCCGGGTTGAGGGCTAAAATCTGTCGCGCCGCTTCGGCAGGTTTTCTGAGCGTCAGGCTCGCCAGCGGGCCCAGGGGGGGTATAGTCATTCAGCCGACCTTTGTGCTTGTCGCAATCCGGATAACCAGAACCAGACAAAAACGGCAACCCAAATCAATCCGACCAAAGTTTGAGTCGGACCGGGGCCAATGAACCCGGCGACCAGTCCGTTAAGCAAAACCAAAGGCGCCGAAGACAGGAGCGCCCAGAACAATGCCAATCGGGCACCATAGGCACTTCCCTGCCCGCCCACCAGACGCGCGGCCCAATGCGACACCAAAGCCAGCGTGTAAAAGAACAACGGCAGGATGAAGACCGAGCCCAAAAGCGCTCCGCCCAGAAGTATGTTCAACTCGACCTGCTCAAGATGCGCGCGGCGGGCTAAGCTGGGCATCTGCGCGATGAAAGACACCACGCAAAAGGCCATGACGAAAATCAGCGCTCGGTCTTCGCGCGGCCCCATATCCAGAAGCCGGCGCACAACGCGCCCCGGCCCCCGGTATGTGGCAACGATATCTGATGAGACCGGCATATTAGCTGTGACGCGAAAGCCAGCCTTCCAGACGGGTCACGATCTCTTCGGCCAGTGTCTCGTCCTCGATTTCATCCACCGCCTCGGCAAGGAAAGCAAGCGTTAGCATATTGGTGGCGTCCTTCGTCGGAACCCCGCGCGAGCGCAGGTAGAACAAAGCGGTCTCATCAATCGCGCCCGAGGTCGACCCGTGCGAACAGGCGACATCATCGGCGTAGATTTCAAGCTCGGGCTTGGCGAGAAACTGGCTGTCATCGTCCAACAAAAGCGACTGGCTGATCTGGTAGCCATCGGTTTTCTGCGCGCCTTCCTTCACAAGGATCTTGCCTTGGAACACGCCCGTCGCGCCGTTGCGCAGGACCTTCTTGAACACCTGACGGCTTTCGCAATTCACCGCGTCATGGGTGACAAAAACGGTGTCGTCATGGTGAAAATCACCGTCCCCGACGCAAGCACCGGCCACATGGGCTACGGCGTCATCACCGGTCAGTTCAACCACCTGCTCGTTACGAGTCAGCACGCCATTGGCTGTCAGAGTGAACGACTTGTAAGTCGATTCCTGACCGAGTCGCGTGAACATATGGGTCGCGGCCCGGCGTTCGTGATCGCGGCCCTGCGCCCGGACATGGTGCAAGGTCCCGTTATCGGCGATGTCGATCTCCATGCATTTGTTGAAGCGCGACGCGGCGGGACCATTTTCGAGGATCGTGGCCTCGGCATCGCTTTCAACACGGATAACGTGGTGCAGGATCGCGTCCGAGTCTTCCGACTCGTGACGATACACCAGATTGATTGGCTTAGACGGCTTGCCGGTCACATGGATGGCAACACCGTCGGTCGCGAATGCGGTGTTCAAAGCAGCCAGAGGGCGCTGAACCGGGCTTTGGCCCCGCTCTTCGAGCTTGCCGTAAAGATCTTTGGCCCAGTGGATATCCTTGCAGCAGATATCCTCCAGCCGGTCGATCTTGACACCTTCGAGGCTCAGATCATCCGAGGCTTCGGCATCGAACACACCATCGACGAACACGATCTGCAGCCGATCGACATCGTTGAACACCATCGGCTCGCCCGAGTCGAAAATGGCAGCCTTGGGCGCATCGGCCGAGACCAGCGTATCCGGACGCGTGTATTTCCAGTATTCATCGCGACGGCTTGGCAGCCCCATTTCGCGCACCCGGGCCAAAGCCCCTTGGCGCGCGGCCTTGGTGCAGCCGGGATCAGGCATCGTCAGTGAGGTCAGACGCTCTTCGGTTGCGGTCTGTTTTGCTTGCGGTAAGGCCATCAGTTCACCTCGGCAAGAATGTCGGAGTAGCCGTTGTTTTCAACTTCCAGCGCCAGCTCAGGACCGCCCGATTTCACGATACGCCCATCGGCCATGATGTGAACGACATCCGGTTTGATGTGGTCCAGCAGGCGCTGGTAGTGGGTGATGACCAGGAAACCACGGCCCTCATCCCGCAGCGCGTTCACGCCTTCGGAGACCAGCTTCATCGCATCCACGTCGAGGCCCGAGTCGGTCTCGTCCAGAATGCACATTTTGGGCTCTAGCATCGCCATCTGAAGGATCTCATTGCGCTTTTTCTCACCGCCCGAGAAACCGACATTGACCGGACGCTTCAGCATATCCGCGTCGATCTTCAGCGATTTCGCCTTTTCGCGCACGAGTTTCAGGAAGTCCGCGGCCGATAGCTCCTCTTCCCCGCGCGCTTTGCGTTGCGCGTTCACAGCGGTTCGCAGGAAGGTCATGTTGCCGACGCCCGGGATCTCAACCGGGTATTGGAAGGCGAGGAACACACCAGCTGCGGCGCGCTCTTCCGGCTCCATCTCTAGCAGGTCTTCACCGTCCAGAGTGGCCGAGCCTTCGGTGACCTCATAGCCATCGCGCCCTGACAGCACATAGCTGAGCGTGGACTTGCCCGAGCCGTTTGGCCCCATGATCGCATGCACCTTTCCAGCCTCGACTGTCAGGTCAACGCCTTTGAGAATTTGCTTGTCTTCTTCTTCAAGCTGTACGTGCAGGTTCTTGATTTCCAGCATGTTTTGTCCTTTTGCGTATCGCAAGAGGGCGCGCGGCCCCCGCGTAAATTCTGATTTCAGAGAAGCTTGGGTTTAACCCACAGACCCTTCGAGACTGATGGCCACCAACTGCTGGGCCTCCATCGCAAATTCCATCGGCAGCGCCTGCAGAACGTCCTTGCAGAATCCATTGACGACGAGCGCCACGGCCTCTTCCTCGTCCATGCCACGTTGACGGCAGTAGAACAGCTGATCGTCGTCCACTTTCGAGGTCGTCGCCTCATGCTCGACGCGGCTCGAGTTGTTTTTGACCTCGATATACGGCACTGTATGCGCCCCGCATTTGTCACCGATCAGCAAGCTGTCACATTGGGTGTAGTTGCGGCTGTCTTTGGCCTTCGGGTGCATCGAGACTAGACCACGATAGGTGTTCTGCGCCTTGCCCGCGCTGATGCCCTTGGAGACGATGCGCGATTTGGTGTTCTTGCCCAGGTGAACCATCTTGGTGCCGGTGTCGGCCTGCTGATAGTTGTTGGCAATCGCGATCGAGTAGAACTCACCCTGGCTTTCCTCACCACGCAGGATGCAGGACGGGTATTTCCACGTCACGGCCGAGCCGGTTTCCACCTGCGTCCACATCACCTTGGAGCGATCCCCACGGCAATCGGCACGCTTGGTCACGAAGTTATAGATACCGCCCTTGCCGTTCTCGTCCCCGGGGAACCAGTTCTGAACGGTCGAGTATTTCACCTCGGCGTCTTCTTCGACGATGATCTCGACCACAGCCGCGTGCAGTTGCGCGGTGTCGCGCTGAGGTGCGGTGCAGCCTTCCAAGTAGCTGACGTAGCTGCCTTTATCGGCGATGATCAAGGTACGCTCGAACTGGCCGGTGTTCTCCGCATTGATACGGAAATAGGTGCTTAGTTCCATCGGGCAGCGGACGCCCGGCGGGATATAGACGAACGAGCCATCCGAGAACACAGCCGAATTCAGCGTGGCATAGAAGTTGTCCGACACCGGAACCACGGTGCCCAGATATTTCTTCACCAGTTCAGGATGCTCTTTGATCGCTTCCGAGATCGAGCAGAAGATAACGCCGGCCTTCTTCAACTCGGCTTGGAAAGTTGTACCAACGGAAACTGAGTCAAACACGGCGTCGACGGCCACTTTACGACCCTCTGCGGGCATATCCTCGGCGCCTTCGACACCTGCCAGAATCATCTGTTCTTTCAGAGGGATACCCAGCTTTTCGTAAGTGGCCAGAAGCTTGGGGTCGACCTCATCCAAGGATTTGGGCTTCTCTTCCATGGATTTCGGACGGGCATAGTAATACTGGTCCTGAAAGTCGATCTCAGGGTAGTTGACCATGGCCCATTTCGGCTCTTCCATCTTGGTCCAGCGCTCGAAGGCCGACAGACGCCATTCGGTCATCCATTCGGGCTCTTCGTTCTTTTCCGAGATCAGTCGAACGATATCCGGGTTAACGCCCTTCGGCGCATACTCCATCTCGATCTCGGTTTCCCAGCCGTATTTATAAGTGCTGACCTCGCGTACCGCATCCACGGTTTCCTGATCGACACCCTCTTTTACCTGGGTCTGGTCCAAAGCGGCCATTGTTTACCCTCCGTCAGATCACGCGGCCCGCGCGTGATGCTTTTTCTCTTTCTCAAGCCACGTTTCGGCGAAACGCAGCACATCTTCCTTGGTAGTCCGAGGTCCCAGCGACACGCGGATTGCGCTGGCTGCCGTCCCCTCATCAAATCCCATCGCAGTCAGAACAGCGCTGGCGCGGACCTTTCCGCTTGAACAGGCCGAGCCCGCACTGACCGCAAAACCAGACAGGTCCATCTGCATGACCTGCGTTTCACCCTTCCAGCCGGGCGACGCGAAACATGACGTGTTTGGCAGGCGAGTCTGGTCTTTCCCGACAAAAATAGGTGATCTTTCACCAGCCTCAAGGGCGTTTTCTAGAATATTTCTAAATTCTTCGACCTGCTCCCAAACACCATTGGCAAGATCTTGGGCTGCTGCTTCAGCAGCGGCTCCGAACCCCACGATTCCAATGACGTTTTCGGTTCCAGAGCGCCGGCCCATCTCTTGCCCGCCGCCCTTGATCTGAGCAGGCAGGTCCGTGCCGCGTTTCATCACAACAGCTCCGATCCCTTTCGGCCCACCCAGTTTATGCGCAGACACTAGCGCCATCTGAACGTCCATCCAATTGAAAGCAATCGGCAGTTTGCCAAATGCCTGGGTCGCATCGGTCACCGCCAGCCCCTTCGGTAGCGTCTGCACGATACCCGTTTCCGAGTTCGCAACTTGCAGCGTCGCATTCGCTGGCTCGTTCACAGTGGCCATCCCGTCCGAAGAAACCAAGATATCCTCGGCAATCCACGCTCTTACCGCGTCATGCTCAATTGATGCACCGTGCAGATTTCGACCCGCCAAAGCCAAAGCGGCGCCTTCGGTCGAACCTGAGGTAAATACGATATCCGCACCATCAGCCCCAAAAGCCGATGCCACCTGCGCCCGTGCGCGTTCGATAAAAGCCTTCGCCGCGCGCCCCTCGGCATGGACCGACGATGGGTTCCCGCAGACATCCATTGCCGCGATCATTGCGTCCCGCGCTTCGGGCCGCAAAGGCGTGGTGGCGTTGTGATCGAGATAAACACGATTCATGGAGTCATATTTTCCCAGATATTTCTGAAACTTGTACTCAGAGGCTACGGATCACTCGTCCACAACAGCAAACAGGTTAGGAACCGCCGGACAGGGCGCGAGGTCGTTCTTGATCACGTCAGACAGACGGGTCTGATGCAGGAACACATAGACATGTGCGCTGAGGCTTTCCCAAAGACGGTTCGTCAGGGATTGCGCCCGGCTGCCGGAGGACGCGCCCGAGGCCCCGGCCCCCTTGGCCATTGCATCCACCGTCTCATCTACGGCGGACAGAATCTCGACAACGCGGATCTCCGACGGCTGCCGTGCAAGACGATATCCCCCACCCGGTCCACGCGTAGATGTCACAAGCTCGGCCCGGCGCAGTTTCACGAACAACTGCTCCAGATACGGCAGCGAGATATCCTGCCGTTCCGAGATTTCACCCAGTGTCACGATCTTGTCCGAGGGCTGCAGCGCAATGTCCGCCAGCGCCACCATGGCATACCGGCCCTTTGTCGACAGCTTCATTGTCATTTCCCTTCGGCAAGTTGGACGCGAAATCATTGACGCCGCCGCCGCCAGTGCGTATCTCCGACTGACAGCGCGTTGCGCAGGATATCACATTTAGAACCGTTCTAAGGTGCCCAACGAATACAGTCAAGTATTTCCCGGCGCCCAAGATAAAGACAGGACCAAAGCACACATGCCCGAGGTGATTTTTCCCGGACCCGAAGGCCGCCTGGAAGGCCGCTACCACCCGCAAAAGGAAAAAGACGCACCGATCGCCATCGTGCTTCACCCGCATCCTCAGTTCGGCGGGACCATGAACAACAAGGTGGTCTATAATCTGCACTACGCGTTCTACAACATGGGCTTCACCGTGTTGCGCTTCAACTTCCGCGGTGTAGGCCGCAGCCAGGGCGAGTATGACCAGGGTGTGGGCGAGTTGAGCGATGCCGCCTCGGCACTAGATTATCTGCAGTCGATGAACAACAACTCCAAGCATTGCTGGGTTGCTGGCTTCTCTTTCGGTGCCTGGATCGGAATGCAGTTGTTGATGCGCCGCCCGGAAATCACCGGTTTCATCAGCGTGTCACCCCCGGCGAATATGTACGACTTTTCGTTCCTCGCCCCCTGCCCGTCTTCGGGTCTGATCATCAATGGCTCGTCCGACCGCGTGGCGCCTCCGGCGGATACAACTGCGCTTGTCAACAAGTTGCATGAGCAGAAGGGCATCACGATCACTCATAATGAGGTCGAAGGCGCGGATCATTTCTTCCAGGATCAGCACATGGATACGCTCATCACCGATGTCAGCGACTATGTAAAACGACGCCTGACTGAGAACACGCGCTGATGACAGACACCATCAATACCCTCGCTGCGAAACTGGCCGAGGATACATTGAAGGTCATGGACGAAACCGGCGATGACCGGTTTTACATGGAGGTCGGCAACCTGCTTGCAGCCTCCTCCCAATCTCTGGAAGAGGCCTTTCTGACCGAGATCCGCGTGCGCCTGTCTGAACGCCAGGCCCGCCAATTCGTGATCAAACGTCTGACAGATCACCGCTCCAAGCTGAAAGCGATTGAAAAACAATGAATGATCGACTGTCCGCGCAAATCGCGTTTCTGAAACAAGCGGACAGGTTGAAGACGGTGGATCGGGCAAACACCCTGCTGGATCAGTCTCGCCCGGAAAATTCTGCAGAACACAGCTGGCATCTTGCGCTTTGGGCGCTGGTCATGGGACCTCTGGCAGGGCCGGACGTGTCGATTGATCGAGCCATCCGCATGTTGTTGCTGCATGATCTGGTCGAGATCATTGTGGGCGACAACCCAATCCATCTCGAGACCGACTGGCAGAGCGTCGCCAAGGCTGAACACGCCGCGGCTCTGGACTTGTTCGGACTATTGCCGCCAGACCAGGCCCGGATTTTTCTGGACCTCTGGACGGAATTCGAAGCGGATCAGACGCCCGACGCCAAGTTCGCCAAAATGCTCGACCGGTGTCAGCCTCTGTTTCAGGTGCTGTATGCTTCTCCTAAACGGCCCGACCATATTGAGATCGCCCGTGAGAACCTCGCGACCGGGCGCGCGGCTTATCTGAGTGAGGCGCTGCCTCAAGCCTATGAACACGCGGTTGCGTTATTGTCGGAAGCACCGACCGAGGATAACAGCTTCACCCAACGGCTGACGTTTCTGGTTGAGGCAGATCAGTTGAAATCCGTCATGCGCGCATCGCGCCTCATGGCGACTGATCGGTTCGAAAACTCGGCCGAGCACTCGTGGCACATCATGCTGTACGCATGGGTTCTGGCGGAACACTCCGACGCAGAGGCACAGTTGGACCGTGTCCTGCAAATGCTGCTGCTTCACGATATCGTCGAGATAGATGCCGGAGATCACCCAATCCACGGTCAGGTCAATCACGCCGCCCAAGCCGAAAAGGAAGAGGCCGCAGCCCGACGCCTGTTCGGATTATTGCCCCAAGATCAGACGCAGGCATTCTCCGATCTCTGGCATGAGTTTGAGAGTGCCAACTCTGCAGATGCGCGGTTTGCCAAGGCTGTTGACCGGTTTCAGACTCCAATTGCCAATCTTGAAACGGGCGGCGGCTCGTGGGTGGACTATGCCGTGACCTACCCTCAGATCGAAGCGCGGGTACGGCCCGCCATCGAACGCGGTGCGCCCGGTCTTTGGGATTGGTTGCAACCGTATTTGGCAGATTACTTCACGGTTTCAGCGAGGGGCTAGGCAAAAGAAAAAGGGCCAAAAACGGCCCTTTTCCCTGCTTGGATCTTGATTAACGCCAAAACTACAAAACAAAGAAGCCAACTAACAATTGGGTTGCATCAGAACTGACGGACCCCCCGTCTGCAAGCCACCCTAGCGCCGCAATAAGAGTCGAAGCAAAAACGACGTATTTAATAAACACAGTCATTGAAAAACTCGAAAACAAATCAACAAATACTGTTCTGTTATTTGCATAAATTGTGATCAGATCGTAGTCAGGTATACCCGACCTTTATCTTGTGGTGTCACGCACCCCAGCAACCGAATGTGCTTGCCGGGGCAGCCTTTTTCGTGTTGAGAATTCGCGCGTGATTTGAATGCAAGAGGTTGAGATCATGCCCAAAGCCTACCTGATCCTGCTGATGGCCGTCTTTGCCGAAACCGTAGGCACAACGGCCTTGCAGGCCAGTCAGCAATTCTCGCGCTTCTGGCCTTCGGTTCTGGTCGTAGCTGCTTACGGAGTGGCGTTTTACCTGTTGGGATTGACGTTGAAATACATGCCAGTGGGCATCGTCTATGCGATCTGGTCCGGGCTTGGGATTTTTTTCATCGCAATCATCGGCTTTGTGGTGTTTGGGCAAAAGCTCGACCTGTGGGCGGTTATCGGGCTGACCCTGATATTGGCCGGAATCCTGATCATTCATCTGTTTTCAAAGACCGCAGGCCACTGAACGCCGGTTTGGGCTGGTATATTGCGTCAAGCCGCGTTATGCGCCGGGCAACTTCCCGTTCAAAGGCTGACCTCTCATGGACCTGCGCAATATCGCAATCATCGCTCACGTGGACCACGGTAAAACGACCCTGGTGGATGAGCTGCTCAAACAATCCGGCGCGTTCCGGGAAAATCAGGCCGTGGCGGAACGCGCCATGGACAGCAACGATCTTGAACGCGAGCGCGGCATTACCATTCTGGCCAAGGCGACCTCGGTCGAATGGAAAGGCACGCGCATCAATATCGTCGACACCCCCGGCCACGCCGATTTTGGCGGCGAGGTTGAGCGCATCCTAAGCATGGTGGACGGTGTTGTCCTATTGGTTGATGCGGCTGAAGGCCCGATGCCTCAGACCAAATTCGTGACTTCCAAGGCGCTGGCATTGGGCCTGCGCCCCATCGTGGTCCTGAACAAGGTCGACAAACCCGATGCTGAACCCGACCGTGCTTTGGATGAGTGTTTCGACCTCTTTGCCAACCTCGGCGCAGATGATGATCAACTGGACTTCCCGGCCATGTATGCCTCGGGCCGTTCAGGCTGGGCGGATATGGAGCTGGATGGGCCGCGCAAGGACCTGACAGCGCTTTTTGATCTGGTCGTCGATCACGTGCCTGCGCCGAAACAGGCCGAAAAGAAGGACGAGCCGTTCCGCATGCTGGCAACCACCTTGGGCAGCGACCCGTTCATCGGCCGTATTCTTACGGGTCGTGTGGAAAGCGGTACTCTGAAAGCGGGCGACAGTCTCAAGGCACTCAGCCGCGATGGCTCGCTGATCGAGAATTTCCGGGCGTCGAAAATTCTGGCCTTCCGCGGTCTGGCCCAACAGCCGATCGATGTGGCCGAGGCCGGTGACATCGTGACCATCGCAGGTATGAGCAAAGCCACCGTCGCAGACTCGCTAGTGGCGCCGCAGGTTGAAGAGGCCCTGCCCGCTCAGCCCATCGACCCGCCGACCATTACCGTGACCTTTGGCATCAACGACTCGCCTCTGGCTGGTCGTGACGGCAAAAAGGTGCAGTCCCGCGTCATCCGCGACCGCCTGATGAAAGAGGCAGAGTCGAACGTCGCGATCCGCATCACTGACACGCCCGGCGGCGAGGCGTTCGAAGTGGCCGGTCGAGGCGAATTGCAGATGGGCGTTCTGATCGAGAACATGCGCCGCGAAGGGTTCGAGCTCAGCATCTCTCGTCCGCAGGTTCTGTTCCGCGAGGAAGACGGTCAACGGCTGGAGCCCGTCGAAGAAGTCACGATCGACGTGGATGACGAATACTCGGGAGCAGTCATCGAAAAGATCACCGGTGCGCGTAAGGGCGAACTGGTCGAGATGCGCCCCGCCGGCGCCGGCAAGACCCGGATCATCGCGCATGTGCCGTCCCGTGGCCTGATCGGCTATCATGGAGAGTTCCTGACCGATACCCGCGGGACCGGCGTTCTGAACCGCGTGTTCCATGGCTGGGCCCCACATAAAGGTCAGATCCCAGGCCGTCGCGCAGGCGTTCTGATCTCGATGGAGAATGGCCAGGCCGTCGCTTACGCCCTGTGGAACCTCGAAGAGCGTGGCCGCATGTTCGTTGGCCCTCAGACTGATGTCTATCAGGGCATGGTGATTGGTGAACATTCCCGCGACAACGATCTGGAAGTGAACCCGCTAAAGGGCAAGAAGCTGACCAACGTGCGGGCCAGCGGCTCGGACGACGCGGTGCGCCTGACGCCCCACATTCAGTTCTCGCTGGAAGAAGCCATCGCCTATATTGATGACGACGAACTGGTCGAGGTGACGCCCAACGCAATCCGTCTTCGCAAGCGATTCCTTGACCCGCATGAGCGGAAACGGATGGCGAAAGCCGGATAAAACGCCGTTCTCGATTGGGAAACAATGCCATTTTTGTGACATTATTTCCTCAATCCTGAAAAATGGTATTCTAGGAAAGGTCAGCCCTCGGCTGGCCTTTCTTATTGGTTTTTAATGATTTTTGCGTTTTTTTCGGTCCTTTGGCAATCTCGCCAAGTGGGCGCCAACTTGCAAGTTCGACCTTAAAAAGGTGTAATCTTGTTCAAAGTGTGACGTCGTTCATACAAGCCCATTTGGTTTTGATGCATAAGTTCGACGCAGAGATTAACGAGTACCGAGGAGTTCCATCATGGGCATCCATTCCAGCAAACTAAAAGTAATCGCCGCAGCTGTTGCCGTTCAAATGGTAGGCGTTACAGCCGCACAAGCCGCATGTACCGTCTCAACGGCACGTCAGGCAGCAAGCTCGCCCGAGATCCTCTGCGAATGTGACGCCGTCACATCGGGTATGATCCGCTACATTCAGCGTCGCGCCGATTTCGGCAACTTCCTGGCCCGTACCGGCGCGGAATGCCCGCAACTGGCCGCGCTGCTTTCGGACTTGCCGACCGCATCCACAGGGTTCGCTGATCAAAGATCCGGGGATGGCAAACCTGATGGAAATCCCGGTACTACGAGTGGTCCGTCTGGAAATCCTCCGGGTGACGATGGCGGTCCCGATGACAAAGGCGGCGACGACGGCAAAGGTGGCGACGACGGCAAAGGTGGCGACGACGGCAAAGGCGGCGACGACGGCAAAGGTGGCGACGACGGCAAAGGTGGCGACGACGGCAAAGGTGGCGACGACGGCAAAGGTGGCGACGACGGCAAAGGTGGCGACGACGGCAAAGGTGGCGACGACGGCAAAGGTGGCGACGACGGCAAAGGTGGCGACGTCACATAACAAATTCTGAGGTTTTTGATCCTGCTTAGAACACAATTCCAACTGCAGGTTTGTTGTGCACTGCGAGAATCCAAAAGGGCGCCCAAGCAGGCGCCCTTACCTCATCAGACTGTAGATTTGGTCAACTATTCCCGTAAACCCCAACCCAACGGCGCGGCCGCTTTGGGTCTTGCATCCTCAGAAACAGATACCGGGTCGCTTTCCACGGTTTGATGCTGTTTGTCAGGTTGTCCAGAACCAGATCTCCCTGAGCTGATCGATAGACCAACACAGCATGCGCGTTCCGACGCGTATCCAGAACAGTCGCAATCAAAAGCTTGCTCGGATCAATTCCTGCTTTGATCAGGTTCCGCTTTTTCAACAACGCAAAGTCTTCGCAATCACCGCCGCGTGTCGTCGGCAAGGCCCAAAACTCACGCTGTCTGTATTGCGATTGGTCTGTAATTGCACGGGTGGACGCGTTGACTTGCAAGTTCACTCTCTTGACGATCTGCATTTCCTGCTTGCTCGTCAACGAGGCCGCTCTTTGGCCTGAACAGGCCCAACTGTACTGACGGCAAAGCTGCTGCGCTCCGGACGGTGGTGGAGAGGCTGAAATCGCAGTGATGAACGCGCCCTCTGACGCCTGCGCCACAGAGGCGGTGAAAGACGACGTCAGGACCAAAGCGCAAATCCCAACGGAGCGCCCTGAAAATCTGGCGACCGACCGAAGACCCGCCGAAAAACCTACTGCCGAATATTTCATACCCGTTCCTCAATCCATGTTGCCCGCGTGAGTCCGGCCAATCAGGGTGTCGAAGTTTTCCGACTTTAACCGCAAGTGGCTCTGGTGACGCAATCAATGTTGAGGATCAGGGGTAAAAAAGGCGGAAATTCGTAACATTCCGCGGCAATTTCGGGCAAGAATTGAGGGCAATCCGCCACATTTATGACTGGGTCAGAATGCGGAAACGCCGCAACTAATTGTTTTTATGCTGCTTTTGAAAGCAATACGGCCTCCAAGAAAGAACTGGAAGCCGCGCAGAATTTCATGTGCTGGTTTTCGCCGAAACCGTCAATTCGACCCGGCTGAAACAGCTGATTCTCAATCGGTGATTTCAACAACGACCAATTCGCGCTCACTTGCCCCGCGGGCGTGATCGAGCGCTTCTTGGTAGGCGGCGGAGTTATAGCACTCGACCGCGGCCTCAACCGAAGGGAAACGTGCAACCACATTGCGCGGACGTTCCTTCCCCTCGAGCTGAACATAACGCGCGGCACGCGCGATGAATTCTCCGCCATGTTGAGCGATAGCGGGCCCCGCCAGCTCGGCGTATTTTCCATAGGCCTCAGTGTCAGTCACCGTGACATGTGCGATCCAAAGAGCAGCCATTTATCCCTCCAATACCTGTTCGGCGGCTTTGATTGCCGCATCTGCGTTGGTCGCGTCCTTGCCGCCACCTTGAGCCATATCTGGGCGACCTCCGCCGCCCTTGCCGCCCAGCTCAACCACTGCGGCTTTGACAAGATCAACGGCAGAAACCCTATCGGTCAGGTCCGCGGTGACCCCAGCCGCGACAGCCGCTTTGCCGCCTGTATCCGCGATCAACAGAACCGCGCCAGATCCCAGTCGGCTTTTGTGCTCGTCAATCAAGGCCGGAAGATCCTTGCCGGACACACCGCTGAGCGCCTGGGCCAGAAACTTGACGCCATTGACCTCAGTCTCTTCCGCGCCGCCGCCCTGCCCGGCTCCGCCTGCCATAGCGAGATCCCGGCGCAGTTGAGAGACTTCGTTTTGCAAGGCTTTCCGCTCATCCAGCAGCGATTTTACGCGGGCAACCACGTCATCCGGCTGCGCTTTCAGCTCTAACGCGATCTGTGCCAAGCGGTGATCTTGCGCGGACAGATAGCGGAAGGCTTCATCGCCCGTCAGAGCCTCAATCCGCCGAACACCCGCACTGCTTGCACTGTCTCCCAGCACAACAAACGTGCCGATATCGCCGGTCTGACGGACATGCGTGCCACCGCAAAGTTCAATCGACCAGGTCTCGCCATCCTGGCCCTTGCCGGTCGGCGCCTTACCCATCGAAACAACGCGAACTTCGTCGCCGTATTTCTCACCAAACAAAGCCTGAGCACCCAGTTCACGTGCGTCGTCCGGCGTCATGATCCGGGTTTCTACGCTCGAGTTCTGGCGGATGAAATCGTTCACCTCACGCTCGATTTTTTGGATTTCCTCCAGCGTCAGAGCCTTGGAATGGCTGAAATCGAACCGCAAACGATCCGAAGCATTCAACGAACCCCGCTGCGCAACGTGGTCGCCCAGAGTCTCACGAAGGGCTTCGTGTAAAAGGTGCGTGGCCGAGTGGTTAGCGCGAATGGCCGAACGTCGCGCATGATCCACCTCCAGCTCGACCGCGTCGCCCTTGGACAGCGTGCCATGGTCCACAGTCACCTTGTGTGCATAGACCTTGCCGTCAGCGAATTTCTTGGTGTCTTCAACGCGCGCAATTTCTTCGCGCGCATCGAGGCGGCGTAGCTCACCACTGTCGCCGACCTGACCGCCGGCCTCGCCATAGAACGGGGTTTGGTTCACGACGACCCAGCCACTGCCACCCTGTTCGATCTTGTCGACCAGAGCGCCATCGACGATCAGCGCCGCGACCTGAGCCTCAGCCTTTTCGGTGTCATAGCCCAGGAAATCGGTCGCGCCAGCGCTGTCGGCCACGTCAAACCAAACCGCTTGATCGGCAGCTTCGCCCGACCCGGCCCATGCTGCGCGGGCCTTGGCCTTCTGCTCTGCCATGGCCGCATCGAACCCGTCAGTATCGACGGTCCGGCCTTTTTCCCGCAGGGCATCCTGGGTCAGATCGAGTGGGAACCCATAGGTGTCATAAAGCTTGAACGCCGCATCACCGGACAGGGACGCACCTTCCGGTAGGCCCGCGACCTCGTCATCGAGCAATTTCAGGCCGCGATCCAGCGTTTGCTTGAACCGCGTTTCTTCCAGCAGCAGGGTCTCTTCGATCAACGCCTGCGCCTGCCCCAGTTCCGAGTACTGCGCGCCCATCAGTTGTACGAGCGAGGGCACTAGTCGGTGCATCACCGGATCCTTTGCGCCCAAAAGGTGTGCGTGACGCATGGCGCGCCGCATGATCCGGCGCAGTACATAGCCGCGACCGTCATTGCTGGGCATCACGCCATCAGCGATCAGGAACGAGGTTGAACGCAAGTGGTCCGCAATCACGCGGTGGTGGACGTTCTGATCCCCGTAAGGATCAACGCCTGTCGCCTCCGCGGAGGCCTCGATCAGCGTCTTGAACAGGTCGGTGTCGTAGTTGTCATGGCTACCTTGCAGCAGCGCGCCGATCCGCTCCAGCCCCATGCCGGTGTCGATCGACTGCATGTCGAGTTCCACCATCGAGCCGTCCTCGAACTGCTCGTTCTGCATGAAAACGATGTTCCAAATTTCGATGAACCGGTCGCCATCTTCCTCGGCCGATCCCGGAGGGCCGCCCCAGATGTGATCGCCGTGGTCATAAAAAATCTCGGTGCATGGCCCGCAGGGTCCGGTCGGCCCCATCTGCCAGAAATTGTCGCTGGTCGCGATACGGATGATGCGATCTTCAGGAACGCCGACTTTCTTCCAGATTTCAAAGGCTTCGTCGTCAGTGTGATAGACCGTAGTCAGCAGGCGGTTTTTGTCGATGCCGAATTCCTTGGTGATCAACTCCCACGCGAAGGGAATCGCGTCGTGCTTGAAATAGTCACCGAAGGAAAAGTTCCCCAGCATCTCAAAGAAGGTGTGGTGGCGCGCCGTATAGCCCACATTGTCGAGGTCATTATGCTTGCCGCCAGCTCGCACACACTTCTGCGCGGTGGTTGCACGCTGATAGTCGCGGGTTTCGACACCGGTGAACAGGTTCTTGAACTGCACCATGCCCGAGTTCACGAACATCAAAGTCGGATCATTGCGCGGCACCAGAGGGCTGGACGCCACCACTTCGTGCCCCTGCTTTGCAAAGTAGTTCAGAAAGGTCGATCGGATGTCGTTCAACGTTGGCATGGGGCTCTCTCAGCGCGCAATCATAATGGTCTGCGCAGGTTTATCGCCGTGCCTGCAGAGTGTCCACAGCATTGACCTTCCAAACGAAACAAGGCGGCCCCGACGGACCGCCCTGTTTAAGTTATTCTCAGCACTGTCGGAGCGCCGGGAGATTTCTGGTGTTCCCTCTCGCGCGTTCCTTAGGCCTCGAGGATATCGTCATCCTCGGCCGCTCCGGGCGGCATGTCGAAGTCCAGACCATGGGCCGCGCGGATCTTGTCCTCGATATCCAAAGCGATCCGAGAGTGATCGCGCAGATACTGCTTGGCGTTTTCGCGACCCTGCCCGATCCGTTCGTCCCCGTAGCTGAACCACGAACCCGACTTCTCGACCACACCGGCCTTGACGCCAAGATCCAGCAGCTCACCCATTTTCGAGATGCCTTCGCCGTACATGATGTCAAATTCCACCTGTTTGAACGGAGGGGCCACCTTGTTCTTAACGACTTTGACACGGGTCTGGTTACCGACCACCTCATCTCGATCCTTGATCGCGCCGATACGGCGAATGTCCAGACGAACCGAGCTGTAGAATTTCAGCGCGTTACCACCCGTTGTAGTTTCCGGGCTGCCAAACATCACGCCGATCTTCATCCGAATCTGGTTGATGAAGATTACCATGCAATTCGAACGGCTGATCGAGCCGGTCAGTTTGCGCATCGCCTGACTCATCAGACGGGCCTGAACGCCGACGTTGCTGTCGCCCATGTCGCCTTCCAATTCGGATTTCGGCGTCAGCGCCGCCACCGAGTCGACCACGACCATGTTCACCGCGCCAGACCGGACCAGCGTGTCGGTGATCTCAAGCGCCTGTTCGCCGGTATCGGGCTGCGAGATCAGCAGCTCATCCAGATCAACGCCCAGCTTACGGGCATATTGCGGGTCCAGCGCATGTTCTGCGTCGACAAATGCACAGACACCGCCGCGTTTTTGCTGTTCGGCAATACAATGCAGAGTCAGTGTGGTCTTACCCGAGCTTTCAGGTCCGTAAATCTCAACAATCCGGCCCATCGGCAGACCGCCGATTCCCAGAGCGATATCCAGACCCAGAGACCCGGTCGAGCTCGCCTCGATATCCTGCTTGGCATCCTCGCCCAGCTTCATGATCGAGCCTTTACCGAATTGCCGTTCGATCTGGGCCAGCGCGCTATCGAGCGCCTTTTGCTTGTCCGCGTTTTTCTTGTCGCTCATCGTCAGAAGATCCGCCATTGTCCTGTCGCCTTCCCTTTTGTCACACCCTTTGCCGGGCGGCAATCGCTGCTTTGTTCGCCTCTTGTTCCTTATGGGACCAAAAAGAGAACATTTCAACTAAAACTTACAGAACTTATTCTTGGACAATTGTGTTAAAGATCCGTTTACGCCAATCTGCCATCTTATCAAAGATCGACATGGAACCACTAAATGCTTGTTTTCTATAAAGAACGCCTTGCGTTTTTATCTGTTCCCAAAACCGGCAGCACCGCATATCACTCCGCGTTGCGCGCCCGAGCCGATCTTGTGATCACCCACCCGCCCGAGCTAAAACACGCACCGGTGCGCCGATATGACCGCTTTATCCAGAACATGTTCCGCAAAATGTACCACACGGAGATGGAGATCATGGCCGTAGTCCGTGAACCCATCGACTGGCTGGGTAGTTGGTACAGGTTTCGTCGGCGTGAAGATCGCTTCGGGCATCCTCATTCGACACGAGATATCAGCTTTGACGCGTTCGTGCAGGCCTATATGCAGACCCCTCAGCCCGAATTTGCTAATGTCGGCAGTCAGAGTCAGTTCTTCCGCCCCCGAAACAACGGCGTTGGGGCCAGCTATGTTTTCAAATACGACCATCAGGACAGAATCGTGGAATTCCTGCAAAGCCGATTGAACTACGACTTCTCATTACGGCGCGAGAACGTCTCGCCCCCCGCAGAGACAATTCTGACTTCTGAAACCGAAACGGCATACCGCAAGCATTCTAGGGCCGATTTTGCGGTCTATGACGCGGCGCAATAGGCGTCAGTTCATCTGCTGAAAAACGGCCTCAGTCAGTTGCGTCAAAGAGAATGGTTTGGGCAGAAAGGTCGAGTTCGGAACCTGGGGGCCCGAGTCGCCAAACGCGCCCTCGGTATAGCCCGAGACAAACACGACCCGGACATCTGGCCGTGTCTCCATGGCTTTGGCAACCCAGGTCGGGCCGTCCATTCCGGGCATGACCACATCCGTTACGAACACGTCTACGTTCAGGTCGACATCTTCCAGCAAGGCCAGGGCGTCCTCGGCAGATTCAGCCTCGAGCACCGTATAGCCTTTCAGGCGCAACGCGCGAGTCGCAAAGGCCCGAACCGGTGCTTCGTCTTCGACCAAAAGAACAACGCCCTCACCCTGGCGCGCCGTTTTGGAATCCGGCACATTTTCGGCCTGCTCTTCGGCGGGTTTCGCTTCGACGCCAACCGGAAGGAGCAGGGAAAACTCTGTGCCGCGACCGACAGCGCTGTCGACAAAGATGAATCCACCCGTCTGTTTGACGATCCCGTAAACGGTGGAAAGGCCAAGACCTGTGCCCTCGCCCGTTCGCTTAGTCGTGTAGAACGGCTCGAACACCTTTTGCAGTTTGTCGGCGGGAATACCGACGCCGCTGTCGATCACCTTTACGGTCATGTAATCGCCGGGTGGTACGGTGGCCCGGTCGCGGCGCAAGGGCTCGGTAAGGCTAAGCACTTCGGTTTCGATGCGAATCTCTCCACCTTCCGGCATTGCATCGCGCGCATTGACGACGAGGTTCATCAACACCTGCTCCAACTGCCGCTTGTCCGCGCGCACAGGCTTAAGGACAGGATCATGGCTGAGCGTCAATTGAACTTTCTCACCGACCAACCGGTTCAGCAGATGGATGAGGTCCGAGATGGTGTCGCGCACGTCCAGCACTTCGGGCCGTAAGGTCTGTTTGCGAGAAAAGGCCAGAAGTTGGCTGACCAGAGCCGCCGCTCGGTTGGCATTCTGATTGATCTGAATCAGGTCACCATAGTTTGGATCGTTTTGATCATGGCGCAGCAGCAGCAGATCGCAATGACCGGATATCGCGGTTAAAAGGTTGTTGAAATCATGTGCAACGCCTCCAGCCAACTGGCCGACAGCTTGCATTTTCTGGCCCTGCACAAACTGCGCCTCGAGTGTTTTCAACTCGGTCGCATCGTTCAGGACCGCTATAAGATGGGTTTTCCCGTCGATCTGAACACGGTCCAAAGTGACTTGAACAAATAGCTCTTTGTCATCGCGGGTCAGTCGCTGGAATTCGGATCGGGCGACATCCTCGCCGGAGGCCGTTTGTGCCAGCCACTCGAGAATTGGATGGTTCAGCCCCTGCAGGATCTGGTCGATATTGGTCTCGTTTAGGCAGAGATTGCCCAAGAGAGCCAACGCCATCTGGTTTGCCTGCAGTATGGTCCCCTCGGGCGTCATGCAAATGATCGGCACGGGCAGTTCGGCAAGTGAGGATCCATGCTCCGGATGAACAGGTTGAGAAACCGGCATCAAAACGAGGTGCCGTTCAGCCCCCGACGCCGATACGCCAGTGACCGCGACGCGCGTTTTCCCCTCATAAGCAGGGACCGAGCAGATTTGACTATCCTGTGGCAATCCGTTCGGAAAGATATTGTCAATCGAACCCGGTACCGTGCCGAAAAAGGCCCTTGCGGCGGTATTGAGGTGAAAAAGGCGCCCACACCGACCGATGGTCAGTACGGGAAGGGCGATTTTGTCCCACTGCCCTTGGTGGCCAAGCTTGAACCGCCAGCAGAACAAGTGATCTTCCAATCGAACTACTGAAACCGGGACGCTTTCGCCAACAGTGATGATGTCTTCACCCGCTGAGCCTTTTGCTTGGGCCAGTGTCTGCAACCGCAGCAGAAGACTCGAAGGGTTGGCGAAGACCGAGCGCAGAACCTCGGGCAGCGATGCCTCCGGGCTGGCATTCAACTGTTCGCGCGCAATTGAATTGGCGACCAGAACAGTGCCCTCTTCATCGGCAACAATGCTTGCGCAATCGTCGTGATCTACAAAAGCAGCCAGCACATCAAGGGTTTGCTGTGCGGCTTTGTCGGCAAAGACACCCCTGACCAGAATCCAGAATGTCGCAAACAAGACCGAGACTCCTACGACGATCATGCCCTGCGCCCAGTCCGCGGGCACCCGGTCAGTATATGGCGCCACGTACAATAGAGCAGCCAGTCCAACCAGCGCCAAAACACGTGCAACAGAAGGCGTTCTCCTCGAGCGGGGATCGGAGAACGAAAATGTGGAATCGGACATGAACGACCCGGGTAGCTTTTTTGAGAGCAATAACGATCCAAAATAGTTAATGCCCGCTTAACAGAGTTAAGGGGCTACGAAAACTACCTTAGGTTGTTTTGAGTGGCTACTTTGTGAGATGCGTAGTGAAAAACCCGTCAACGCCATCCGTGACACGCCAATTCCGTTGCAGCGTCGCCGTCCATTCGGGGTTCTCCGACACAAAGCTTTCGACGACCCGCGCGTTTTCGTCCTGAAGCATCGAACAGGTTGCATACGCGAGAAGGCCCTCGGGATGAACCAGTGGCGCGACCTCACCCAGAATCGCACGTTGCAGCTTGGTCAATTCGATCAAACGCTCTTCGGTCAGGGCCCATTTTCCGGCCGGAGCGCGCCTCCAAGAACCACTGCCCGAGCAAGGTGCATCGACCAGTACGATGTCAAAGGGCGCGAAACCGGCTAGTTCCGCGGTCTCAAAGCAGGTTACTCTTACGCCCGCGCGGTCAGCGCGGTTCGGCAGGTCCTGCATGCGCTTCGGGTTGATGTCATGCGCAAACACCTCGACTCCTTGATGAGCCGCAAGGGCCAGCGATTTCCCACCACCACCGGCGCAATAGTCAAGTACACGCAAACCAGGCTTGAGGGGCAAAGCTGCCACAACCGCCTGACTGGCCGCATCCTGTAGCTCGACCAGACCCTCCAGATAAGCCCGGCTTTGCGCAACCTTGCGTGCGCCCTCAATCACAGCAAGAGCCGTCTCGCAGGCGGGATGAAGTTCAGTTTGAACCCCGTCAGCCTCCAAAGCACGGGTCGCGCCGTCTACGTCTGTCTTGCGCAAATTGACCCGAAGATGCACTGGAGCGCGGTTTTGCAGCGCCGCCGCGGCCTCCGTGGCTGCATCGCCCAAAGACGCCGAAAACCGGGGCCAGAGCCAGTCCGGAATATCAAACTGTTCGGCCAGTGACACGAAACCGCGACCCTGCTCAGACGCTTCAATCGGCTCAGGCGCGTGGCGTTCGCCAGTGAAGAGAGTGTCAGGCGCCTTCCCCGCAGCACGCAGCGATCCGATCATCAGGCCGCGACCCGTCTCAGCCCCCCCAAGCGCCGCAAAGGACCGTTTGCAGCGCAAGGCCGTAAAAACGTGATCCCGCACCGCTGCGCGATCCTTGGAACCTGCGAACCGGCTGCGCCGCGCCCACCCAGTCAGGGCTTTTTCAACGGGCGCGCCGTCCAGAATTTGGTCAAGGATCTCGATTGAGGTCTGAACACGGGCTGCCGGGGTCATCTTTCCCTCCGTCGGGTTTTCCAAGAACGCAAAACGGCGCCCGCGTCGGGGCGCCGCCTGCAACAGATCACCAGATCACATAACCCGGTAGTTCGGGCTTTCACGCGTGATCTGCACGTCATGAACGTGGCTTTCTTTCAGACCCGCCCCGGTGATTTTGACGAAATTGCAGTTCTTGCGCATCTCTTCGACCGTGGCACAGCCGGTATAGCCCATGGCCGCGCGCAGACCGCCGACCAGTTGGTGAACAACCGCTCCGGCAGAGCCTTTGTAGGGCACCTGCCCTTCGATACCTTCCGGCACCAGCTTGTCATTGGCGGCATCCTTCTGGAAATAGCGATCCGCCGAGCCGCGGGCCATGGCTCCCAAGCTGCCCATGCCACGATAGGATTTGAACGAACGGCCCTGATAAAGGATCACCTCGCCCGGGCTCTCATCCGTACCCGCGATCATCGAACCGACCATGGCGCAGGACGCACCCGCCGCGATGGCCTTGGCGAAATCGCCCGAGAACTTGATACCACCATCGGCAATCACCGGCACATCTCCGGCGGCTGAGGCGCAGTCCATGATTGCCGTCAGCTGAGGCACACCGACACCGGCCACCATCCGAGTGGTACAGATCGAACCTGGCCCAATGCCCACCTTGATCGCATCCGCACCCGCATCAATCAGCGCTTTAGTAGCATCCGCGGTGGCGACATTGCCCGCAATGATCTGAACTTCGTTCGACAGCGTTTTGGCGCGTTTGACCGCCTCAAGAACACCTTCGGAATGGCCGTGAGCGGTATCGACGACGATAATATCGACACCCGAATCGACCAACAGTTCCGAGCGCTCAAACCCTGCATCCCCGACCGAGGTCGCGGCGGCGACGCGCAGACGGCCCAGGTGGTCCTTGCAGGCCGTTGGGTTCAGAACGGCTTGTTCAGTGTCTTTCAGGGTAAGCAGACCGGTCAGCTTGCCCTCACCATCAACAACCAGCAGTTTTTCAATCCGGCGGGCGCGCATAAGGGATTTGGCCTCTTCCAGATCGGCGGGCTCTTGCAGCATCGCAAGATTGTCCGAGGTCATCATTGCCTTGATCGGCGTGTCATCCGACGTGGCAAAGCGCATGTCCCGGTTGGTCACGATGCCGACAACGCGGCCCTTCTCATCCACAACCGGAAAGCCGGTGAAGTTGTAGCGCTGCACCAGCGCCTGCGCGTCTGCTAGCGTCTGATCGGCACGCAACGTCACCGGGTTGTAGACGATGCCGGATTCGAACCGTTTCACACGGCGGACCTCGCGGGCCTGTTCCTCGACCGAGAGGTTCTTATGGATCACGCCGATCCCACCGGCCTGCGCCATGGCGATGGCCATACGCGCCTCGGTCACCGTATCCATGGCCGAGCTGAGCAGCGGGATGTTCATGGAAATCTGACGCGTCACGCGCGTCGTCGTATCCGCCGTTGCCGGCAGCACTGAAGATGCGCCCGGAACAAGAAGTACGTCGTCAAAGGTAAGTGCCTCACGAATCTGCATCATCAAACCCCATGCAAAAGCCCGTTTGGCGGTGACCCTATTGCATGGATTGACCCGAAGGAAAAGCCCTAGAACCCAAGTTGTTTGCCCTTGGTTGGGAATAGCACGTCACAAAACGACGCTCGTTGTACAAAACGTGCCGCTGTCAGGGCTTTCCCTTTGTGAATAAACTCATATCTTCCCCGGCATACGCGCGAACACAATTTAGGCAGGCCGACCATGACCACCGACCCCCTTGTCGTCTTTACCCCCTCGGGCAAACGCGGGCACTTTCCCGTTGGCACCCCGATTCTGACCGCCGCCCGACAGCTGGGTGTCGATCTGGATTCGGTTTGCGGAGGGCGCGGCATCTGCTCGAAATGTCAGATTACACCCAGCTACGGCGAGTTCCCCAAGCACGGCGTTACCGTCTCGGAAGACGCGCTGAGCGAATGGAACGCGGTCGAGCAGCGCTATGACGACAAACGTGGCCTGAAACCCGGTCGTCGTTTGGGCTGTCAGGCCTCGGTTCAGGGTGATGTGGTGATCGACGTGCCGCCCGAAAGCCAGGTCCACCGTCAGGTTGTCCGAAAGGCCGCAGCGGCGCGCGCCATCACCATGGACCCGGCCACGCGGCTGTATTTCGTCGTGGTCGAGGAACCCGACATGCACTCGCCCACCGGCGATCTGGAGCGTTTGGAACGCGCCCTGCGCGAGCAGTGGAAGATCGAATCCGTTACCGCCGATCTGTCCCTGATGTCCAAGCTGCAACCGGTGCTGCGCAAAGGCAAATGGGAGGTCACCGTCGCCGTTCACAAGGGCCACAAGGACCCGGTGGCCCGCATCGTCGAAATCTGGCCCGGCCTGCACGAAGGGGGCCTCTATGGTCTGGCCATCGACCTCGGCTCGACCACGGTTGCGGCGCATCTGACCGATCTGGAGACGGGTGAGGTCAAGGCATCCTCGGGCCTGATGAACCCCCAGATCCGCTTCGGCGAAGACCTCATGAGCCGCGTTTCCTACGCCATGATGAACCCCGGCGGAGATCAGGAGATGACCAAGGCCGTGCGTGAGGCGATCAATGACCTGACCACCTCGATCGCTGAAGAAGCGGGCATTGACGCCAGCCTGATCGTTGAGACGGTGTTCGTTTGTAACCCGGTCATGCACCATCTGCTGCTGGGTCTGGACCCGGTCGAACTGGGGCAAGCTCCGTTTGCGCTGGCGACATCGGAGAGCATGTCCCTGCCCGCGCGTGAGATGGACCTGACCACGATGAACCCGCGCGCGCAGATCTACATCCTGCCCTGTATCGCCGGTCACGTGGGTGCCGACTGTGCCGCCGTTGCCCTGTCGGAAGAGCCCGGCAAATCCGAAGATCTGGTGCTGATCGTGGACGTGGGCACCAATGCCGAAATCCTGCTGGGCAACACCAGCCGCGTTCTGGCCTGCTCGTCGCCCACAGGCCCTGCCTTCGAAGGCGCGCAGATCAGTTCCGGCCAACGCGCTGCCCCCGGCGCGATTGAGCGGATCGAGATTGACCCCGTCACCAAGGAACCCCGCTTCCGCGTGATCGGATCCGAGAAATGGTCCGATGAGGACGGCTTTGATCAGGACATCGCCACCACTGGCATCACCGGCATCTGCGGCTCTGGCATCATCGAGGCGGTGGCCGAGATGCGCATCGCTGGCCTGCTGGACGAAAGCGGCCTGATCGGATCGGCCGAGCAAACCGGCACGCCCCGCTGCGTTCCTGAAGGGCGCACACACGCCTATCTGATCCATGATTCCAGCGCGGAAGGTGGCCCTCGGATCACGGTCACCCAAGGCGATATCCGGGCCATCCAGCTGGCGAAATCGGCACTTTATGCGGGTGCGCGCCTATTGATGGACGAGATGGAGGTCGACCGCGTGGATCGCGTGGTTCTGGCCGGGGCCTTCGGGGCTCATATCTCGACCAAACACGCGATGGTTCTGGGCATGATCCCGGATGCGCCGCTCGATAAGGTCTCTAGCGCGGGCAACGCGGCTGGTACCGGCGCCCGGATTGCACTGTGCAACATCGGCTCGCGTGCCGAGATCGAGCGTGTCGTCCGCGAGATCACCAAGATCGAGACCGCTATCGAACCGAAATTTCAGGATCACTTCGTTGCCGCCAACGCGATCCCGCACAAAACCGACCCCTTCCCGGAACTCGCTCAGGTCGTCACCCTGCCCGCACCGTCCTTCAACACCGGTGGCGGCGATGAGGAAAAGACTGGCCGCCGTCGCCGCCGGAGGTCATAGTTCCCCTCAAAAGGGGGCTGCGATGCTGAACATCAACGGTGATCAGGAAGAGTTCTGGGGCAAGTCTGAAATGGGTGCCCGCTGGCTGACCTTTGAAGATCAGCTGGACACCTTGTTTCAGCCCGTTCTGGAACTGGTCCTGAAACGATCTGGTCTGTCACGGGGCATGAGGATTCTTGATATCGGCTGTGGCACTGGCGCATCTGCGCTGGCCGCTGCGCAGCTTGTTGGGGCTGAGGGTGCGGTACGCGGCATCGACATATCGGAACAGTTTCTAGAGCGCGCGCGCCAGCGGGCCAGCAATGCTGGTCTGGGCAACCTTTCGTTTCAATACGCCGACGCTCAGACCACAGAGCTTTCGCGGGGCGATATTGACGCGATGATCTCAAGGTTCGGCGTCATGTTCTTTGCCGACCCGACCGTCGCCTTCGCCAACATGGCTCGCGCCCTGAAGCCCGGTGCGCAGATGACCTTTGCCGCTTGGGGCGGTTTGTCTGACAACCCTTGGTTCAAAACCCCGCATATCGCTGCCACAGCGCGTCTGGGTCAGCCGCCTAAAGTTGACCGCAATGCCCCCGGGCCGCTCGCCTTCCATGACAAGGATAGAGTCGCTGGTCTGATGACCGAAGCGGGGTTGGTGGATGTTCAGGTCACGACGGTTTCGCTGGTGCTAAACGGGCCACTATCTGTCGAAGACGCAGCCCTGCTCTGCACCCGTGTGGGACCTGCTGCGCGTGTGATCGCGCATTTCAACGGCACTGAAGAGGATGTGCGCGCGATCGTCGATACTGTTGTGCTACAGTTCGAGGAGTACCTCACTTCGGAAGGAACGCGTGTCCCGGCCGCCATCAACCTGCTGCAAGCGCGCCGTTCACAATAGACATTGAAGTTGGAGCGGGTAGCGGGAATCGAACCCGCGCGTTCAGCTTGGGAAGCTGACAGGCTACCATTACATCATACCCGCCGCGAGGTTTGAGATACCATCGGCACCTGAGGAACTGCAAGCGCCTTTCGATTGGGAAATTGGATTACTCTGTCCGCGCCCGCAAAGAGTCGATCAGTGATTGGTCAACATCCAAAGCCTCGCATGCTGCGTCCAAAGTCCGTTTGTCCAAATGCTGTGGGTTTAGATCTATGTCCTTTGAGAACGCATCAACGATGGTTTGCATTGCTTTGATTCTCGCAGATTTTTTGTTGTTAGCCGGAATAACGTGCCACGGTGCAATCTCCGTTGATGTACGCGCCAGCATCTCATCGACGGCGATCCCGGCCTCGTCCCAACGTTCGCGATTGCGGAAATCCTCGTAAGTCAGCTTCCAGCGCTTCAATGGGTTGCGCAGGCGTTCTGTGAAACGCGCCATTTGTTCGTCTTGTGAGATATGAAAGAACAGCTTTACGATCCGGGTGCCGTCATCAACAAGCATGCGCTCGAAATCGTTGATCTCTCGATATCCCGCCCGCCACCGTTTCTCCGGAGTGAACTTCTCGATCCGTTCCACCAGAACACGCCCGTACCAACTGCGGTCAAAGGCCGAGATTGCACCTTCGGGCGGCAGGCGCTCCCAGAACCGCAGCAGATAGTGGCGGTTGAGATAGTAGTTGCGCGGCGCGCCTATCGGCCAGACTTTGAAACTGCGCGGATCAAGCGCCTGGCTGATACGGCGGATCGTGCCACCTTTGCCAGCGGCATCCCAACCTTCAAAGACGATTACGCCCTTGGTTCCATGGAATAGAAAAGCTTGCTGAATACTCGCCAGTTTCGCCTGTAGATCGATCAGCTTGTCGAAATAGTCCTTCTTGCCCAACTTCTCACTCAGGTCTGCGTCGGCCAGTTTTGGTGGGTGATGTTTGGACATGAAAGCACCTGATCGTTGCGGAAAAGACCACCCCAGTCTCTACGATATCACGTTTGTTGCATTGATCAGGGTCAAACGAAAAAGGCCGGGCGCAGGGCCCGGCCTTTGATCTGATAGCTCAAAAAATCAAGCGCGACGACGACGGCCACCGCCGCGACGACCGCCTGCTCCACCGGCCGCAGCCGCTTCTTCAGGCGATTTGTTGAACTTGATCCATGCGCCGCCGTGCGGGTCGTTGTTGGTCAGCAGGTTGGCGGCACGGATGGCCTCCATTTCCTTGCCGGCACGCGGCTGGGTCGAGCCCAGACCGAACATCTGAACAAAGGCCTCATCGTCCATGCCTTCGGGCAGGATGATACCAGCTGCGGCAACGGCTTCTTTCTTCTCGGCGATTTTCTTCTGCGTCGTCGGCAGAGCAACCGGGTTCATGATCGCGGACGTCATGCCAGCACCCATCGCCATCGGCAGGAAGGCGTTGTTGATGCCGTGACGGTTCGGCAGACCAAACGAGATGTTGGACGCCCCACAGGTGGTGTTCACACCCAGTTCCTCACGCAGACGACGGACCAGAGCGAAGACCTGCTGGCCAGCAGTTGCCATCGCACCGATCGGCATAACCAGCGGGTCAACCACGATGTCATGCGCCGGGATGCCGAAATCTGCAGCGCGCTCAACGATCTTCTTGGCCACGTCGAACCGCACATCGGGGTCTTCCGAGATGCCGGTATCGTCGTTCGAGATCGCAACAACCGGAACGTTGTATTTCTTGACCAGCGGCAGAACCAGCTCCAGACGCTCTTCTTCGCCGGTGACCGAGTTCAGCAGCGGACGGCCTTCAGCCGCCTCAAGACCGGCCTCCAGCGCGCCGGGAACCGACGAGTCAATGCAGAGAGGGACGTCAACCAGACCCTGAACCAGCTCAACGATCTGGCGCATCAGCGGCGGCTCGGTCTCGTTCGGGTTGGGGTTCGAGTTGTAGACGACGCCTGCGTTGATATCCAGAACGGTCGCGCCTGCAGCAACCTGAGCGAGCGCGTCTTTTTCAACGGTCGAAAAGTCGCCCGCCTCAAGCTCAGCAGCCAGTTTCTTGCGGCCTGTGGGGTTGATCCGCTCTCCAATCACGCAGAACGGTTCGTCAAAGCCCAGAACGGCGGTTTTTGTTTTTGATTCTACGACTGTACGGGTCATGTCCGTTCCTTAAGCGTTAACCGGCTTCGCCGAAGCGCCGCCGTTGTTGATGGCCCAGTTGGCGTTGGTCTTGATGCCGCCAAGGGGGAAGAAGTGTACGTTGGTGATGTTGAAATCCGGGTTCGCCGCTTTGTATTCGGCCAACTCGGTGATCACATCATTCGGCTCATAGGGCAGCAGCAGTTTGGAGACATCCATGGCGCGCTTTTGCAGAACTTTCAGCGACGGGCCAACGCCACAAGCGATGGCGAACTTGATCAGGGTCTGCAACTTGGCAGGGCCTGCGATACCGATATGAACCGGGATGTCGATCCCCGCCTCTTTCAGGCCGTTCGCCCATTCGATGATCGGCTTTGCGTCGAATGCGAACTGCGTGGCCAGCGCCATCTCGGCGTCGGTGGTTTCGCTGAATTTCTGCTTCCAGCGCAGCGCGTCGTCAACGTTCTTGGTCGAGCCGTCCGGGTCGATGTCCTTGTTGCCTTCGGGGTGACCGGCAACGTGCAGGCGCTTGAAACCGGCTTTGTCGAACAGGCCGGACTCCAACAATTGCATCGAGCTGTCGAAATCACCATGCGGCTTCGCCACACCACCGGCCAGCAGTAGCGCCTGATCAACGCCCGCCTCGCCCTGGTACATCGAGATCCAGTTCTCCAACGTTGCGGCATCCTTGATGATGCGCGCTGGGAAGTGCGGCATGACCGGGAAACCTTCGGCGGCGATGCGCTTGGCGGTTTTCACCATGTCTTCGATCGGAGTGCCCTCGATATGGGCGATATAGACACGGGTGCCTTCGGGCAGCAGCGCGCGGAAATCTTCGACCTTTTCGGCGGTGCGCGGCATCACCTCGATCGAGTAGCCCTGCAGAAAGGCTTCAACGGTCGGGTTTACAGGGCCGTTTTCGGCGGCATCACGTTTCTTGAAGTTCAGCAAAGCCATTGCGGCCTCCCATATAGATTTCGGGCTCATGCCCAACCGTCATTCGCGATCAGTGCCTTGATGCGGTCCTGATCATATTCCGTTTCCAGACGCACAGCCTGCGCTTCGGCAATCTCGGACGGGTCGCCCTCAACCGCGAAAGGCTCGGCTTTACGCCATTCGGCCAGGTAGGCATCACTGTCCTTGGCATTCACCTTCATGGCGGCGCGGTCGATGGCCTGTTCAAACCGTTCTTCCAACTGCCGCTTTGCGCCACGACGGCCTTTGCCGACGATGACCTGAGCGGGAATGTCGCGCCAGTACACGATGGTGACGTCAGGCATAGCTGTGATTCCTCCTAACCAATGGGGCGGTTCTAAACGTCTATATTGGGCTAAGGAGGTCGGTTTTCGACACCCAGCGCCTTCCAAGCGACCTTTTTGCCTATGACGGTGTACAGTGGTTTTAGCCGGGTTTCACAGAAAACCAGATATCAAAACTTTCAACGCTTGTATGAGGATGGCTCAACACAAGCAAAAACCCCGGGCGGGAATACCGTCCGGGGCTTGTTTTTAAGGGCGTTTTTGGCGTTAGCCGACCAAACCACCATCGTCGCGCGTGACCGCGATGATGGCCGAACGTGGCACGGCATCTCCGCCTTCGGGCCAGTGGCTGTTGCCGTCCTCACCAGGGTGCTGGACGCCCACGAACATGGTGCGGCGATCCGGCGACCAGCTGAGGCCGGTGATCTCGCACTCATTCGGGCCGACCAGGAAGCGACGGATTTCGCCGGTGACCGGGTCACCTGCCAGCATCTGGTTGTTGCCCTGACCTTCGAAATCACCTTCGTTGCCATAATTGCCGTCGGTCTGTATCCACAGCAGGCCGTTGCTGTCGAATTTCAGACCATCGGGTGAGTTGAACATGTTCTCGGCATTGACGTTGTCCGACCCGCCATAGGTGTCTTGATGGACATTCGGGTTGCCCGCCAGCACATACAGATCCCAGGCAAAACCGGACGCAGTATGATCGCCACCTTCGGGGCGCCAGCGTACGATTTGGCCATAGTTGTTGGCCTCGCGCGGGTTCGGACCGTTGACCGAGGTGTCATCCCCACCGGCATTCGGCTTGACGCCCCGGTTCTTGTTGTTGGTCAGACAGCAATAAACCTCGGCCACGTTCGGGTTAGCAGCCACCCATTCGGGGCGGTCCATGGTCGTCGCGCCCACGGCTGACGCGCCCTGACGGGTGTGGATGCTGACTTCAGCCTGTGAGGCCAAACCGGTTGTCTCGGGCGTCAGGTCCAGCCATTCACCGGTGCCGTCATCGTTGAACTTGGCAACCGACAGCGTACCGTTTTCCAGTAGCGCATTGGTATCAACACCCGCCGCATAGACACCGTCCGAAACGAAGCGGTACAGGAACTCGCCGCGCTCATCATCGCCCATGTAGACGACAACGCGACCGTCGTTGTTGACCACAGATTCAGCATTTTCGTGCTTGAAGCGGCCCAGAGCGGTCAGCTTGCGCGGGGTCGAGGTCGGATCGGTCGGGTCGATCTCAACCACGTAACCGGCGCGGTTCGGTTCATTGGGGTCTTTTGCCACGTCGAACCGTTCGTCGATCTTGGCCCAGCCATAGCCCCAATCCTTGGACGAGACGCCATAGCGCTTCAGTTCGGCGCTGACTTCGTGCGCTTCGTCTTCAGCCGAGAAGTAGCCGTTGAAGTTCTCTTCACAGGCCAGATAGGTGCCCCACGGCGTCATTCCGTTGCCGCAGTTGTTCCACGTCCCCTTGGAGGTCGTGCCGGTCGGATCAGCGGCGGTTTTCATCAGGTCATGGCCCGCAGCCGGTCCGGTGATGGTCATGTCGGTCTGCGGTGTGATGCGGCGGTTATACGGGCTGTCTTTGACGATGCCCCATTTGCCATCGGTATTGGCAATCTCGACCACTGTTACACCATGCGCCATCATGCCCTTGGCGACATCATCGTCCGAGGCCGCCTTGGCGTCCGGGTTGTTACCCCACAGAATGTCACGGTTGGTGTATTCGTTGTTCACGACCAGCAGAACGTGACCGTCATGGAAGAAAACGTCCTGACCATCGGTGTTGTCGCCAAAGGCGCGTTCCTGGCTGGCGGCGGTGCCACGGGTCGCAGGATCGAATTCAGGCGCGTCGGACCACAGCGGATCCCCCCAGCGTACCATGACTTCGGCCTTGTAGCCTGCGGGCACGACCACCTCATCGGCAGTTGAGACCGGAATCGCCTCGAACGAGAACCGATCCGCCGACGCGCGCGCACCTGTGGGCAGAAGCGAGCCGCCTACTGCAGCAAAGCTGCCCATGGCCAAAACGCCCCCCAGAAAGCCACGTCGCGACAAGGCGCGCTCGACCACGCGGTCGAATTCACATTCCTCGGGGCGCGGATTTACGACTTCATCAAATTCATCGAAGGACAGGGTGCGCTCATCTTTCATGGCAGTCTCCGTATCTGGCTGTAAGCTTGTAGAGAATCCCGAAATGGGGATCGGCACGGGAATTGCATTTCAGTATGACCGCTGTGTGACACTCACGTTAAATTCAAAATTGAAATCACTTGCGCGTCGGCGAGACCCCGCCTAGGGTCAACTTAACTCGAAAATCGGAGGGCGTTACGAATGGCGCCCAAGCGTCCCAAAGGTGCGGGCGCGTTCCCGAAGGCGGTCGAAAGCCCCGCGCCGGCAAGACCCGATCCAGATGCACTCTATGCGGCGTTGGATCTGGGGACAAATAGCTGCCGCATGTTGATAGCCCAACCCAAGGGGAGTGGGTTCCATGTGGTCGACAGCTTCTCCAAATCCGTGCAGTTGGGCGCGGGTTTGGAACGCACGGGACGGCTGTCCCGGGCGTCTATGTCGCGCACCGTTCAGGCGTTGCGAATCTGCCAGCAAAAGCTGAAACGAAACAAGGTCAAACGGATGCGTCTAGTCGCAACCGAGGCCTGTCGGCGCGCTAAGAACTCACGCGATTTCATCCGGCAGGTGCGGCGTGAAACCGGCCTGAACCTTGAGATCATCCAGCCCGAGGAAGAGGCCCGTCTGGCCGTCATCTCCTGCGCGCCGCTGGTGTCGACCAAGACCGAGCAGTTGCTGGTCGTGGATATCGGCGGCGGCTCGACCGAGCTGGTGTGGATCGACATCTCGTCTGTGCCGCGCCGCGATCGGCCAGCTGCAATCATGCGTCTGCATAACGGGTTTCACACCGCCGACAGCCCCTTTCCGGCCGCCAAGGTCGTGGACTGGATCAGCGTCCCGCTGGGCGTCGCAACCTTGCGCGACCAGTTTCATGACGTTGAGGATGACTCGGCTCGGTTTGCGTTGATGAGCTGGTTTTTCGAGGAAAACCTTGCTGATTTCGCCCCCTACAAGGACGAACAGACCCGAGCGGGATTTCAGATCGTCGGCACCAGCGGCACGGTGACAACCGTTGCGGCGTCGCATTTGGGCCTGAAGCGCTATGACCGGACCAAGGTGGACGGTTTGCGCATGACCAGCGATCAGATTGACAAAGTCATACGCGGGTATTTAGAACTCGGCCCTCACGGGCGACGCCGGGACCCTCGGATTGGGGATGACCGGCAGGCCCTGATTATGTCCGGCTCGGCCATTTTGCAGGCCCTTTTGCGTTGCTGGCCCACCGACCGCCTGTCTGTGGCGGACCGGGGACTGCGTGAAGGACTGCTTTATGCGCAGATGAGTGCGGACGGCGTATTGGAAGACGGACCGTTCTGATGGCGAAAACACCGAGTGGAAAAAACACCTCAGGCCGCGGACAGCGCGACCTGAAGGTTAAGGTGAAGACGGCGCGTGGGCGCAAGCTCAGCTCGACCCGGTGGCTCGAGCGGCAGTTGAACGACCCCTATGTCAAGCGCGCGAATGCCGAAGGCTATCGTGGGCGCGCTGCGTTCAAGATCCTAGAACTGGACGACAAATTCCGGTTTCTGGTCCCCGGCGCGCGCGTCGTTGATCTGGGCTGTGCGCCCGGTGGCTGGCTGCAGGTCGCGGTCAAGCGGGTGAATGCCTTGGGCGAGAAAAGCGGCAAGCGTATTGGCACCGTTCTGGGTGTTGACCTGCAGGAGGTCGAACCTGTTGCAGGCGCGACGGCTCATGTGCTGGATTTCATGGAAGATGACGCGGACCTCAAGGTCAAAGAGTGGCTGGGCGGCAAGGCTGACGTTGTGATGTCGGACATGGCTGCCGCGTCTTCGGGTCACAAGCAGACCGACCACTTGCGGATCATGGCATTGTGCGAAACCGCCGCTTACTTTGCCTTTGATGTATTGGAAGAAGGCGGCACCTTTGTGGCCAAGGTTCTGGCCGGCGGCGCCGAGGGCGATCTGCAAAAGCTGCTCAAGCAGAAGTTCGAGAAAGTCGCCAACGTCAAACCACCTGCATCGCGTTCGGACAGTTCCGAGAAGTTCGTGGTTGCAACCGGGTTCCGAGGCGGCGCCTAATCTTCAAGTACGATCTGACCGGCCAGCCGCTGTTCGCGCAGCGACGCGGCGGCGATGCCTTGCAGCATCAGCCCTTCGCCATGATTGAGGTCAATCGGCTTGCGGTCCCGAAGTTCCGCGATCCGTTGATCCAATGAGACCTGCCTGCCCCTCGAGGCAGGCTGTTTCAAAACATGTTCCGACATGTGACACCTTTTACGACCTAATGGCCTGACACCCTCGGAAACAGGTCTAGCGGTCAAATCTGCCGGGATGATGGCGCGAAACGGGCGCGCAAAGGCCGTTCTTATGGCCCGAGTTGCCGGGACAGCTCTTGCAGGTTCGGATCATTGGGAATGCGCTGCAAGCCCTCCTGCACGACCTCACGCGCGGCCTGCGGCCCGCGATTGATCTGCGCCAGCTGCACCAGCATCGGCCAGGCTTCCGAACGCTGAGGGTCGAGGGTCACAACCTCGCGAAAGGCACGCTCGGCTGCTGGAGCGTTGCGGAAGGTCAGTGCCATTCCGCCCAGCACCATATGGGTTTCAGGGAAATCCAGACGGTTTGCGATTGCCCCTTGCCACTCGGCAGTGGCCTGCCCTGCCAAGATCCGCTGTTCCTCGGTCATCGCCTCGGGCGGGATTGTCAGGACCTCTTTCGCAGCCGAAATCCGAACGTTGCGCAGCGGGTCGGAAAGCAATGGTTCCAACCGCTGCACCTGATCGCGGGGAGAGGCCTGACGTTGCAACGTCACAGCGTTGGCCCTAACCAGCGGATCGGTATCCGTCAGCAACTTAGCCGTGGCGTCGGCCACCTGACGCGAGCCGAAGGGCTGCAGCAGATACGCCGCTGTTGCGCGCACGATCCCGGCCTGAGACGGATCGTTGGCAATCGCCAGTAGCCCTTCAGGACTGTCCGCCTGCCCCGCCATTGCCGGAGCGAACACCGAACCGAAATGCGGGCCGCGATGGGTTGAGTCCGGAAACCAGCCCTCGATTTGCGTTGCGGCCCATGGCTGGTTTTTGTCGGTGTGGCAGTCAGTACAGGAGTCCTGCCCAAGTCCCAAATCAGGGCGCGGCACACGGAAACTGTGATCTCGCCGACCGTCAACGCCCATATAGACACGCTCGATCATGTGGCAGGTCTTGCACTGTGCGCCTGCGCTGTTTTCGGGGTGGTGGTGATGATCAGGGGTGTCATAGTCCTTGCGGGCCAGAGTTGGGAAATCCGGATTGCCTGCCGGAGAATGGCATTGCGTACAGACCCCGTTGCCCTCAGCCCTCAGCGTTGCGCTATGGGGTTCGTGGCAGTTCATGCAGCCCACGCCCTGTGCGTACATCTTGGATTGCAGGAAGGATCCGTAAACATAGACCTCATCCAGAATCTGACCATCTGGGTGATAGGCCCCCGGTCGCAGAAGCGCGAGATTGTAGGCGTCGTAATAGGGCGTTCCGGGCAGAGGGTTGCCCTGCTCATGCGCCTCGCGCCGGGAATGGCACCCAGCGCATTGCTGAATTTCTGCCTCGGTCTGGCCTTTGCCCCACGACACGGCAAACCCGGCCTCACCTACCCCTTCAGGCAATACACGCCCATTGACCCAATCGATATGTGCCGAGCCGGGGCCGTGGCAGGCCTCACACCCGACGCCGATCTCAGCTTGGCGAGACTGGTAGCTGCGGGTTTGCGCGTCGTAGTTCTTTTCAAATCCCGTTGCGTGGCATTCGGCGCACCGGGCATTCCAATTCTTGTAAGGCCCGGTCCAGTGCAGCCCGTCATCAGGGGGCAAATCCTGATCCGGATAGAGGTGATACCAGCGCTTGTTTTTCGTGTCCCAGACCACATCAAAACTCTGCAGCCGTCCGGGATCGGTTTCAAACAGGTATTGCTGCAAAGGTTCAATACCGACGACCGAGTGGACGTCATATTCGGTTATCACACCGTCTTTTTCAGTGACCTGGGCGGTTGGGACCCCGCCGCTTTGGTCAAACAGGACCGACATTCCGTTATGCTCAAAGCTAGTGCCATCAAAATCGGCAACGATCTTCCCTGCCCCGACCTCGGTCCAGGCGAGCGCGTGGTGGGAGTTCGCCCAGGCCTCAGCCTCATCCACGTGACAGGCAGTGCATTGATCCGAACCGACATAAGACTGCGCCTTGGCGGCCCCGGCCAATGCAACAAAAAGCACCACCCACCTCATGCCGGAGCACTTTCTTCGTCGCGCTGTATATCCATCAGAGCGCCGTTATACTCTGCACCGAGGATCAGGATTGCCGCGCACAGATACAGGAAAATCAACGCCGCCATGGCCCCCGCCAACCCGGCATAGGTGGCGCTATAGCTGGCGAATTGGCTGATATAGATGGAAAATCCCCACCCTCCGGCCCCCAACAGAACAAGGGTCAGCACAACACCAGGCAGAATTTGTGTCACCCGATGGCGACCGGTCGGCAGGATCAGATGCGCGAGCAGGATCGTGCCCGCCGGAACCGCAATGGTGAAGGTCCAGCGCAAACGGTCCACCGACAACCAGTTCGAGACATCTACATCCGTATGCTCGGACACAAGCTGAGTATAAACGGGCAAGACAACCTCGACCGCGGCGATGATCAGGATCGCAGCGCCGCCCAGAATGACCAAGCCAATGCACAGCAGCCGCGTTTTCCAGAATGGCCAACTGTCCTGATCATGATAGGCCTGATTCATCGCCGACCGAACCGCAGCCACTCCGTTGGAAGCGAAATAGACCGCCAACAGACCGCCGATGGTAATCACGCCCGAGCTAGAGCTTTGCAACACCGCGCGCAACTCGGAGACGATCGGTTCAGCCACATCCTGTGGCCACGCGCCGAAAATCAGCTCGATCAATTCGTCGTTCACATAGCCCTGAGACAAGGCGCCCGCCAGCGCCACGGTAAACAGAACAAAGGGAAAAAGCGCCATCATCATCGACATGGCGACATGGCTGCTCATGACAAAGCCGTTCTTCTCGCCAAAGCGCCGAAAGGCCAGGAAAAACGCCTTTATCAAACGGCTTGATATGGGATTCGCAGCACTGGACATACGGAACTCTACCCTGCGCACCCTACGGGTAGAAGCCACCCAAGCGGAAAATCAATCATATAAATAATTGAGCGCATTGCATAAACTCTTCGCCCTGTGCAGGATCGCAACAAGTACCTTGCCTCAGTCAGGTTTGCACATGCCTCTGGACCCGAACACCACCAAGGATGTACCCCGCGCCACACTGCCCGTGGTGCGTGATACATGTATTGTCGCGACCCTTTTGGTTTTGGGACTCTACGCAGGGGCTGCCTTCCTGATCCCGCTCACCATGGCCCTGCTGGTCAACGTGCTGATCATCGCGCTGAGCGACCGGATCGCCGCCCTGACGCGTGTCCCCGTCTGGCTCGCCAACATCGCGGGCGTCACCGTGGTTCTGGCTGGCTTGTTCATGATCATGTATATCCTCGGAAGTCAGGCCACCCAGTTCGCCCGCACCGTCGGCACCTATGAGGAGCAATTCGACAATGCCGTGAATCGCGTCGCCGGATTAGTCGGCAGCGACGTGACGCGTTTTATCCGGGACAATCTGGTCAGCATCGACATGTCCTATGTCGCCCGCATCCTTCTGGGCAGCGCGACCTCGCTGCTGAACCAGTTCTTCCTGATCAGCCTCTATGTTGCGTTTCTGATGGCCGAGCGTTTAGCGTTTCGAAAGAAAATCCAGATGGCGGCCGGCAACCCTCAAACTGGTCGAGAGTTCGCAGCCATGCTGGATGCGATCTCGATCAGTCTGCAACGCTATGTCGGGGTCAAAACCCTGATCAGCCTGATCACGGCGGGCATCAGTTATAGCATTTTTCGCTTGCTGGGCCTTGAATATGCCGAGACATGGGCGGTGCTGACCTTTGCGCTGAACTTCATCCCGTCGATCGGGTCGATTATTGCCGTCATCTTCCCCGCGATGATCGCCTTGGTTCAATTCGAAAGCATCGCGCCATTTCTGGTGGTGGTCCTAGGCTGCGGCACCATCCAGTTCCTGATCGGCAATTTCCTCGATCCCGCGTTACTGGGCCGGTCACTGAACATGTCGACTTTTCTGGTCATCCTCGCCCTGATGTTCTGGACCACCGTATGGGGCCTGATCGGAGCCTTCCTTAGCGTCCCCCTTACCGTCTGTATCCTGATCGTCTTCAGCCATATCCCCGCGCTGAGGCCCGTCGCGATCCTGATGTCTCTGGATGGCAGGCTTGGGGATGACGGCAACGGCGCGGTTTCCGGCTAATTCTGCCGCGGTTCCAAAACAATCAAATATAAGGAAGTCGGAATTCCTGTTGGTCTGCGTGGTGTTGCGCTGATAACATGTTCTCATTACTTGAAAATCCCGAATCCGGGTCCCTGCAGGCACTCCGCTGCACGGCCTGCCTTTCGGGCCGGAACGGGATATTTTTATGAGCGCACTCAATCAGATCATGGATCTCAGATCCCGCATGGCGCAGTCGATCATTGGACAGACCGAGGTGATTGATCGCCTTTTGATCGGTCTTTTGGCCAACGGCAATCTACTGATCGAAGGACTTCCGGGTCTGGCAAAAACGCGCGCGGTCAAGGCCATGGCCAAGAACATGGATGCTCAGTTCAGCCGCATTCAATTCACGCCGGATCTGCTGCCCTCAGACGTGACTGGGACCGAGATTTATCAGCAGACGGACAAAGATAGCGAATTCAAATTCGAACCCGGCCCCATCTTCGCCAACATCGTCCTCGCCGACGAAATCAACCGTGCACCCGCCAAAGTGCAAGCCGCTCTGCTTGAGGCGATGGAAGAACGCCAGGTCACAGTTTCCGGCACAACCCACAAGATGGAGCCGCTATTCATCGTCATGGCCACCCAAAACCCGATCGAGCAAGAGGGCACCTACCCTCTGCCCGAGGCGCAGATGGACCGGTTTCTGATGCATGTGCAGATCACCTACCCTCCGGTCGAGGATGAGGTTGAGGTCATCCGCCTCGTACGTGGCGAGGACATTGCCGCAGGCAAAGATGCCCCCAAAGAGCATCCGCCAGCGATCCCGCAAGACGCCATCTTTGACGCGCGATTCGAGATTGGACAGATCCATGTCTCGGATGCGATGGATCGCTATATGGCTGATATCGTGCAGGCCACCCGCACGCCCGAGGCACTCAGCCCCGAATTGGCCAGTTGGATCGAGATCGGCGCCAGCCCCCGTGCTTCGCTTGCCTTGGACAAATGCGGGCGCACGCATGCGTGGATGAACGAACGCGACTATGTCGACCCCGCCGATATCCGCGCCATTGCCCATGACGTGCTGCGCCATCGCGTGACTCTCAGTTTCGAGGCGCAAGGTTCCGGCAAATCCGCAGATGACGTGATCGCCGAGCTGTTGCGTTTGGTTGCTTTGCCCTGACCCTTAAGGATACCGGCCGCATGAGTCAGACTGCGCCATATTCCAAAGACCCGCGCATCCATGTGGATGCCGAACAGCTTGTGCGTCTCGGCCCACGCACCCGAGCGCTCAGCCTGTTGCCTCGTCAACCTGCGCGGTCGATCCTGAATGGCCGGCATGCCTCGCGACTGCGCGGACGTGGCCTGAACTTTGAAGAACTGCGCGGCTATCTGCCCGGTGACGACATTCGCACGATTGACTGGAAAGTCACCGCCCGCACCGGAAACCCCCATGTTCGGGTCTATACGGAAGAGCGTGACCGCCCGGCTCTGTTGCTGGTCGATCAGCGTGTTTCGATGTTCTTTGGAACCGTCGCCTACATGAAATCCGTCATCGCCGCCGAGGCCGCAGCGATTGCAGCGCATCGCGTATTGGGTCAGGGAGACCGCGTAGGCGGCCTCGTCTTTAGAGACACCAGCGTGGCCGAACATCGCCCTCAGCGCCGCGCGACTGCCCTGACGCGATTATTGTCTTCCATAGCGGCAGCCAACTCCACCCTACATGCGGGCCTGACGCCGGAACCGACAGTATCATTGAACGATATGCTGACCGAAGCCGCGCGCGTCTGCCAAACTAGCGGCTTGATCTGTTTATTCTCGGACTGCGACGGGCTGGATGACCGGTCGGAAGCCCTGCTCCGCCGTCTTGCGTCGTCGAACGATCTGATTGTGTTCAACGTCGCCGATCCGACATCGCGCAGCTTGGCGCCGGACCTTAAATTGACCGTCTCTGACGGGGACACGCAGATCGAAATCGACAGCTCCGATCCGGAGCTTTCCGCGAAAATCCGCGCCTCCATGGAGGACCGCCTTGAGCAGCTCCACAAATGGTCGCGCCGATACGGGTTCCCTGTGGTTCCCTTGACGACCTCGGAACCGGCGCTGGACCAGTTGCTGCGCTTGTTCGGACATGGCGGAGCACGGCGATGAGCATCGACACCACCGGGAAATCTCTTGTCGACTTACTGAACATGCTCGAACCCGCGCCCGAGCCTTCGCCCATTTCAATGACGCCTCAGACATGGGGATGGGCTGCTTTGGCAATCCTGCTCCTGATCGCCTTATTCGCCGCAGTCTCGGTAGTTCACAAACACAGACGCGCCAACGCCTATCGCCGAGCTGCTCTGGCAGAGCTGTCGGTGCCGGATATCCCGTCAGCAAAGATCGCCGAGGTGCTCCGGCGGACGGCTTTGGCCGCATACCCGAGGGATCAAGTCGCAGGTCTATATGGTGGGGATTGGATTAAATTTCTAAACCAATCCTCTGATATACAGACATTAAATCAAGAGTTAAGTCATGCGTTGACCGAAGCGCCATACAAGGCAACACCCTCGAACGAAGACCTGAGGCAAATGGCCCGGCACTGGGTCAAGTCTCATAAACCGTATCGGAGCGCATGATGTTTTCCTTCGCTGCTCCCTGGGTCTTTCTCCTGCTGCCGTTGCCCGCAGCCGTGTATTTCCTCGCCCCACCTCGGCGTGTGAAGACGGCCTCAGTCCGCATTCCCTTTTTTCGCCGAGTCGCGCAAGCCGCTGGTGTTGAACCAAAATCCGGCTCCGTGATCCGAAACCGCGCCAGACTGCAAACAGCCAGTATCATTACTATCTGGGCGCTTCTGGTTTTGGCCCTCGCCAGACCGGAACGTTTGGGCGAGCCAATTGTGATCGAGAAATCCGCGCGGGATGTTGTTCTTGCCTTGGATATCTCAGGCTCGATGGATCAGCGCGACTTTCAGACTGAATCTGGCGCGCCGATGCAGAGGCTCGACGCTGTCAAAGGCGTCTTGAAACAGTTCATTGCCGAACGCGATGGCGACCGGATGGCGTTGATCATCTTTGGCACTCGCGCGTTCATTCAGGCCCCCTTCACCGAAGACCTCAATAGTTTGAATGGGTTCCTGGATCAAACTCAAGTCGGCATGGCCGGTCCAAACACGGCGCTCGGCGATGCGATTGGCCTTGGAATACGCACGTTCGAGTCTAGCGAAGTCGACCAGCGCCTGATGATCGTTCTCAGCGATGGAGCGGATACTTCAAGCCGCATGACACCAGTAAACGCCTCGGCGATTGCTGCGGAGAAGAACGTCATCATCTACACGATCGGGGTCGGAGATCCGAACGCCTCGGGTGAAGATCGCGTCGACCTGCAGGCCTTGCAGGACATAGCCGACCGCACGGGCGGAGAGTATTTCTTTGCCGACGACACAGCGGCCTTGGCGCAAACCTACGCGCGCATTGATGAGTTGAACCCACGAACCGTTCAAACCCAAAGCTATCGGCCCCGTCATAGCTTGTCCCATATTCCTCTGCTGCTGGCGCTGATGGCCATTCTAGTCAGCACAGCCGGGTTCCATTTCTCCCACCGGAAAAAGGGAGTGAGCTGACAATGGACCTCACGGATTTCCATTTTATACGAGTGTATTACCTGTTGCTCCTCATCCCGATGGCGTTCCTGTGGTGGCGGATCAGACCCAAGCCCACCCGTCAATCTGCTCAGGCGGTCGGGATCGCACCACATCTTGCTTCCGCCCTGCAATTGGGCGCGGAAGAGAACCGTCGAATTCACCCCATCGATGTCGCCATGATCATCGCCACGCTTGTCACTCTCGCGGCGGCGGGGCCAACGTGGTCGCGCGCGCCCAACCCGTTGATCGCGGATACCGCGCCGTTGGTGATCGCCCTCAAAGTCACCGAAAGTATGGAGACCACCGATCTTGCGCCTTCGCGCTTGGACCGGGCCAAGTTTAAAATCGCCGACCTGATCACCGAACGTGGCGGAGCGCGCACCGCCCTGATCGCTTATGCCGGTACCCCTCACCGTGTTGCGCCTCTGACCGAAGATGCCAACATTCTGCGTCCGCTGCTTGAGGGGCTGACGCCAGCCGTGATGCCCAAACAAGGTGATTCCGCCGCTGATGCCCTAGCGCTAGCACAGTCCATTCTGGACGAAAGCGAGAGCCCTGGCGCAGTTTTGTTTGTTCTGGACGATCTCGATCCGTCTCAGGTTCCTGCTCTAAGCAACTCAACCCATGATCTTTTCTTCCTGACCATGCTGCCCGATCACGACAGGATTGTGCAGCTGGGAAATGTCCAAGCTGCTTCGACTGTTGCGTTCACGGATGACGACCGGGATATCTCTCGGCTGCAACGCCAAATTCAGTCGGCCTATACCGCTGCCTTGGACGATGATGATCGGCTGGACTGGCAAGACAAGGGTTGGATTCTGGCCTGGCCCGCTGCGCTGCTGTCGCTGTTGTGGTTCCGCAAAGGTTGGGTGATCCGCTGGGCTCTTTTGGCGTTGTTCGTCCTTCCGCCCGCGGGCGCGCGCGCGGAAGGATGGCGGGATTGGTTCCTGACGCCGGATCAGCAGGGGCAAATTGCGATGAACCAGAAGCGGTTTGGAGACGCGGCCGAATTGTTTGAGGACCCATATCACAAGGGCTATGCGTATCTAAAAGACGGTCAATATGAACTGGCCTCTGAGATTTTCACCGCTTTGAACACGGCCGAGGCCGCTTTTGCCGAAGGTATGGCCCGTATCCGAAATCGCGAATACCGCCCGGCAATCGCGGCGTTCGAAACCGCTCTGGAACGACAACCGGATTGGCCAGAGGCGCAACATAACCTTGAGGTTTCCAAGGCCATCTTGGATTATGTCGAAACGACCCGGGAACAGTCTGACACGGGCGAGGAAGCTGGCATCGGCGCGGACGATACGGTGTTCGACAATGACGACGCGCGGGGAAGTGAAACCACGGTTCAAGCGCCTAAGGACGGGCCGCAAACGCTGAATGCGGAGCAATGGATCAGCACCATTGATACCGACATGCAGGATTTCCTGCGCAACCGCTTTCTGCTGGAAAATCAGGAGCGAACGGAATGAGATACGCGCTCCTCTTCATTCTTCTCTTCCCTGTATCCGTGGTCGCGCAAGGCAACGAAACAACCGCCCCGCAGATCATTGTGGAGGTGCCGGAAGAATCCGTCCTCGTCGGCCAGCCAGCGATTGTTCGGATTAAGGTTCTGGTGCCGACCTTCATGCCACAACCGCCGGAATTTCCCTCTCTGGAGCAGCAGAACCTCTTGGTGCGCCTGCCCGAACGGGCCTCGGGGCCGGTCAGTGAGACCGTGAGCGGCGAGACATGGTCGGGTGTTCAGCGCAGCTATCGGGTGTATCCTCTGATTGCCGGCGACATCACCTTCGACGCACAGACGGTTGCCGTGACCTATGCCGATCCCGCCACAAGCGCCCCGGTTCAAGCCACGGTCGACCTGCCTCCGGTCAAGATCACAGCCGAAATACCCGATGGCGCGGAGGGTCTCGACCCGTTGATCATCGCAACCGGGTTTACCCTTGAACAGAAACTTGAAGGTCCAACCGAGATGCAGGCTGGTGACGCCATCACGCGCGAATTGACTGCGCGCATCTCTGGCACAACGCCGCTGTTGATCCCGGTTCTGACACCGCAACAGCAAAGCCCGCTGCTGCGCGCCTATCCCAAAGAACCCCGGATTTCAGAATCCGAGGAACGTGGAGTGTTGTCCGGTCAACGTCAGGAAGAGGTCGTGTATATCGCGCAGCAAGAAGGTGACGCGCAGTTGCCCGAAGTTTCCATCGACTGGTTCAACCTGCAGACCAACCAGGTCGAAACCGCCTCAGTTCCCGCCACGGACCTGACGCTTGCGCCACCGAAATGGCAGCCGCCCAGTCTGGACGAAGTTCTGAAGATCGCTACCTTTTCCGCAATTGCCCTTTTCGCGATCGTGGCATTGTGGCGTTTGCTTTCCCCACGCATCCGCGATCTGAGAGAGGCACGCCGTGATCGCTATCTGGCGTCGCCGAGATATGCGGTGGACGCCTTGAAGACCGCCGTTCAAGCGCATGATTTAAATGCGACTTATACCGCGTTGGAGCTTTGGAGATCGCGTGACGGCAACTCTAAGAATGCGGAGAAGCTGGAGGACTGCCTGACCCGTATCGGTTCTGCCCGGTACTCCGGTCGCGATCAATCCGAAGACTGGAGTACTGCCCTGCAAAGCCTAACCTCAATGAAAGATGCGGTCCCGCGCGACAAGGATGCTTTGCCTCCGCTTAACCCCTAGATCAGCTCTGGCAATTGGCAATCAGTTTGCTGCGGTCGATCAGGCGCAGGCGCCCATAGCCGAGTTCAACCAGACCCAGATCCACAAGGCGATGCAGGTTGCGATGCAAGGTCGGTTGAGAAACCGCAACCATCGCGGCCAGCTCCTCTTGCGATACAATGATCCATCCGTCGGCTTTCGCGGCCCCCTCGTCCAGATGCAACAGACGCAAAACAAGGCGTTTCTCGGTGCCCGTGACGGCCAGATTGGCCATGATGCGCAGGGATGTTTTCATGTTCTCGCGCGTCAATGCGTAGAAATCGCGTATGTATTCCGGGTTGTCCTGAACCAGCCTCTCGACCCGTGAGGTGGGAAAGAACAAGGCCCGGGTTTTTTGGGTCGCCATCACACTGATCAGGCGCCGCGCTTCGGCGAACAGTGCCAAATCACCAACCCAAAACCCACGCCCATCGCGATGAACGACAAATTCCTGCCCGTCATCGGCCGGGGCGGTGATCTGAACAGCGCCGCTGAGAACCGCGTGAATTCCATTTGCCTCATCGCCGTAGAGATAAAGCGTTTCCCCTGCATCAAAGGTTTTTCGCACGGCGCAAGTCATAAGATCGCTCTGAAATTTGTGGCCGCGCGCGCCAAACCAATCCGACTGGGTCAGCGTTCGGATATCCTCATCAACATCAAACATTAGTATCTTTCAAAGCGATCATATGATAAGTTTTCGATACGTTTCATAGCCTAATCTAGTTCTGTTCGATTCTCGGACCAATAGATAGTTTTTTGTCCGACAATCAACACCTTGCTCGCGGTCTTTTCCTTAAGTCGGCCGCTGCCATTAACGATAAAATTACCGGGCCATTAATTCCCGTTTACTGAGGAGTACTACATGTCACCTCCACGAATGATTGCTAACAATTGGCGCAGTGCAGTGCGCAGGGTCGCTGTTGCGACGGTTGCCGTTGCCCTTGCCCTGCCGGCTTGGGCGCAGGATCAAAAGCCCAATATTCTTGTGATATGGGGCGACGACATTGGTCAGTCCAATATTTCGGCCTACACGATGGGTCTGATGGGATATCAGACACCCAATATCGACCGCGTTGCCAAAGAAGGCATGATCTTCACCGACTATTACGGTGAGCAGTCCTGTACCGCGGGCCGGTCCTCCTACATCATGGGTCAGTCCGTGTTCCGTACCGGTCTGTCCAAGGTCGGCCTGCCCGGTGCTGATCTGGGAATGCAGGTCGAGGATCCGACCATTCCCGGCCTACTCAAAGACCATGGCTATGTGACGGGTCAGTTCGGAAAGAACCACCTGGGTGACAAGGATGAGCACCTACCGACAAACCACGGATTTGATGAGTTTTTCGGGAATCTTTATCACCTTAATGCCGAGGAAGAACCGGAAAACGAAGACTATCCCGGTGATCGCGTGTTGGCAGATGGCCGCACCTTCCGCGAGGCGTACGGCCCGCGTGGTGTGATCAAATCCAAATCCGATGGCACGATCGAGGACACCGGCCCTCTGACCCGCAAGCGCATGGAAACCGTAGATGATGAGACCGTGGCGGCCGCAATCGACTTCATCACCCGCGCGCACGAGCAGGGTCAGCCCTTCTACGTCTGGTGGAACGGGACCCGTATGCATTTCCGGACGCATGTCAAGGACGAGATGCGCACCAAGGCCAACGAAATCTCGGGTCGTGTGGCCGATGAGTACACCGCAGGCATGATTGAACATGACATGCATGTCGGGCAACTGCTCGATTTGCTGGACGAGCTTGGCATCGCCGACAACACGATCGTTCACTACTCCACCGACAACGGCCCACACATGAACACGTGGCCGGATGCCGCCGCAACGCCATTCTGGGGTGAGAAGAACACCAACTGGGAAGGCGGATGGCGTGTGCCCTCGATGGTGCGCTGGCCGGGCCAGATTGAGGCCGGTTCTGTCACCAACGAGATCGTCCACCATATGGACTGGCTGCCCACCTACCTTGCGGTTGCCGGCGATCCGGATATCAAGGAAAAGCTGAAAGCGGGCTATAGCTCGTCTGGTATGGGCCGTGACTACAAGGTGCATCTGGATGGCTACAATATCCTGCCCCTGCTGACCGGTGAGTCTACCGAAAGCCCCCGGAAAGAGATCTTCTACTTCTCGGATGATGGCGACCTGACGGCGCTTCGTTTTGAGGACTGGAAGCTGATCTTCCTGGAGCAGAAAGCATGGGCAACCCTGCGCGCCTGGATCGAACCCTGGACCGAGCTGCGCATCCCGTTGATCATCAACCTGCGCCGCGACCCGTATGAGCGCGCATACCGGACCTCGAACACCTACTATGACTGGCTATTGGATCGGGCCTATTTCCTCGTTCCCGCCCAGCAATATGTCGGTACGTTCCTGAGTACGTTTGAGGAATTCCCACCGCGTCAGAAAGCGGCAAGCTTCAACCTTGATCAGGTGATGGAGAAGCTGACAACGCCGACCAACAACTAAGATCGGCGTCCAAATAAACCGGGCCGCCCGTGTTGGGGCGGCCCTTTTCCGTTCAAAAACCACCGAGAATTTCATGAAACACGCTGTTCTAAGCGCCCTTTTGTCCGTCGCCCCTTTTTCACTGTTGGCGGACCCTCTGCCCAGTTGGACGCAAAGTGAATCGAAGGCGGCGATTGTAGAGTTTGTGGAGGCCGTGACCGACCCTGACGGCCCGGATTATGTCACCCCTGCGGACCGGGTCGCGGTCTTTGACAATGACGGCACGCTTTGGGCGGAACAGCCGGTCTATTTCCAGTTCATCTTTGCTATGGATCGACTAGCCGAGATGGCTAAGCAAGATCCAAGCATCCTGACCACTCCGACCTTGAAAGCTGCTGCAGAGGGTGATCTTGCTACAATCCTAGAGGGTGGTCACGACGCGTTGATCGAGGTCGTCAATACCTCGCATTCCGGCGTCAGCGTCGAGGCGTTTCAGGCGGCGGTAGCCGATTGGCTCGACAATACGCAGCACCCTGATACCGGTTTACCCTTTGATCAGATGACCTACCAACCAATGGTCGAGCTGCTACGTTATCTGCGCGATGAGGGGTTTACGACGTACATCGTCTCAGGCGGCGGTCTTCATTTCATGCGAGTCTTTGCCGAACAGGCCTATGGTATCCCGCCTGAACAGATCCTCGGCACGTATGGCACCACCAGCTATGCTCAGGTCGACGGGGTTCCGACTATCGTCAAGGAACCGGGCATCGCCTTTATCGACGACAAGGAGGGCAAGCCAATCAACATCGAACGCACGCTCGGCAAACGCCCCATTCTGGCCGGAGGGAACTCGGACGGCGATTTCGCCATGATGGAGTGGACCACGGCGGGTGATGGTCCGCGTCTTGGAGTCCTTGTCCACCACACGGATGCGGAACGGGAATGGGCCTATGACCGCGAAAGCCCAATTGGCCGCTTGGTTGACGGGTTGGATAAAGGCCCCGACATGGGCTGGGTTATTGTGGATATGGCGCAGGACTGGTCTCGCATCTACACTGGCGCTAACTGACCTGCGCCGGAGGCCCTCAACCCTATGTGGACATTGCTTGTTTCTGCCCTCGTTTTTTGTCTCTACGTGACGGCAGGCGTGTTCTCGCTGCGCGCGGCACAAACCGCGCGTACCCCTCAGGGGGCCGTGGGCTGGGTGGTCTTCCTGATTTCGGCCCCCTTCTTTGCGGTGCCGATGTATCTGTTTTTGGGCCACCATCGCTTTCGCGGCTACCGCATCGCGCGGCAGGAAAGCGAGCGCGTTGTCGAAGGCATCAAGACCTTTGCCGACTATTCGAAACCCGACCCCTCTACCATGACACTCAACCCGCGTCCTTTCGAGGTTCTGGCCCACCTGCCCGTCTCGCGTGGGAACGGGGCTGAGTTGCTGGTCGATGGGCAGGCCACGTTTGATGCGATTTTCAAGGCCATCGACGCCGCTAAAAACTACATCCTGATTCAGTTCTACATCGTCCGGGATGATACGCTTGGGCAAGAGCTGCAGAAAAAGCTGATCGCCGCGGCCAAGCGCGGGGTACACGTTCGGTTCATGACGGATGCCGTCGGCAGCTACGGCCTTCCACCAACGTATCTCGAAACGATGCGCGATGCTGGGATAGATGTGGCCGACCCCAAAGAACAACGCGGCCCGAACTTCCGGTTTCAGTTGAACTATCGCAATCACCGCAAAACGGTGATCATTGATGGCGAAACCGGATTCATTGGCGGCCACAATGTAGGGGTCGAATATCTGGGCCAAAGCGACAAATTTGGCCATTGGCGTGACACACACCTGAAGATGACCGGCCATATCGTGCGGCAGCTACAGCTGATTTTCTGCGAAGACTGGCACTGGGCGCGCGACGAGGATCTGATTGACCACCTTGATTGGGCAGGAAGCGAGGCCGAGCAGGACATGAACGCCCTATTGGTGGCAACCGGGCCGGGAGATGACACCGAAACCGGTGCCATGCTGTTCTTTGCTGCGATCGCAGAGGCCAAGGAAAGGCTATGGATCGCCTCGCCCTATTTCGTGCCGGATATCGACATCATGACCGCCTTGCAGCACGCGGCCATGCGCGGCGTCGATGTCCGTATTTTGTTACCAGACGTGATCGACCACCGCCTGCCCTGGCTGGCTGCCTTCGCCTATTTCGACGAGATTCGAGACTGTGGCGTGCGCGTGTTCCGCTACACTGACGGGTTCATGCATCAAAAAGCGTTCGTGGTGGACGATGCTCTGGCTGCGGTTGGAACGACAAATCTGGACAACCGCTCATTCCGGCTGAATTTTGAGGCGATGGCGCTGTTCTTCGACCCGCGCGCGGCGGAAGCCGTCAGTGAGATGCTGTCAGCCGATTTCGAGAACTGTTACGAGCTAACGCGATCAATGTCCCAGCAACCAGCCCATATCCGCTTTGGCGCCCCTCTGGCGCGGCTCTTTGCCCCTATTCTTTAAGAGAAAATTCGGTCCTGAAATACGCGCGTCATCATGGCAACCATGTAAGCGGTCGACAGGCCAAAGGCCAACAGCCCTGCCACAGAAGCGAAAGATCCGAAAATCCGAAGTGCCTCACCCAGAACAATGTCGCCGTAGCCCAGGGTCGTGAAGGTCACCAAGGAAAAGTAAATCGCGGTGTTCCAATCCGGCAGAACGTCGAGCAACACCCAGACGATCGCCCAAATCCAAACCTGAATGGTGTGGATCGCGACAATGAAAACGAGAGCCACCGCAATCGGCATCGCCGTGCCCATAAACACGCCTCTCTTTTCCAGATTGGTTTCCATCTTCATGATCACCACAGTACACCACGTCAAAAGCAGGATTTCGACCAGAAAACAAAGGCCCAGAAACGTGCTTCCCCAGACAATCTGATGTAGCAAGGTCATGTTTTTACGTCCTGAATCAAGCTGCGGTAAGGTCGTCTCAGCATGACCTTTGCAGCCCGCAAGCACAAGGGCACAGGCCGATGTCACGTATCAAGACCCAGTCGGCACTGGACAGCGGATCAAACAGTTGCACATCTAGGACAAAAAGCGAGGCGGATCATGCTGTTGTCGATTGAACATGTTCACAAGACCTATCCCGGTGGACGGCCTGTGCTGCAGGATGTCTCGCTGTCGCTGGACCACGGCCAGACCCTGGCGCTGACCGGTGAAAGCGGCAGCGGCAAATCCACCTTGCTGAATCTATCTGCCGCGCTGGATCATTTCGACGCCGGAGAGATCACGCTGGACGGTATTGCTCTGTCGGGTCTGGATGATGCCGGGCGCGCCGGGCTGCGGCGGAAACACGTTTCGCTGGTGTTTCAGCAGTTTAACCTGATCCCATCGCTGACGGTTGCCCAGAACCTCTCCTTCCACGCGCGGCTGGCCGGGTGTCATGATCCAGACTGGGAGGCACATCTAGCTGATCGCCTTGGCCTGAGCGATCTTCTGTCCCGCTTTCCTGAGCGACTGTCCGGCGGTCAGCAGCAACGCGTCGCCATCGCGCGCGCGATGGCCGTGAGGCCCAAGCTGCTGCTCGCGGATGAGCCGACGGGCAATCTGGACGAAACCGCCAGTGCAGTCGTTCTCGATCTGATGCTGTCCCTCGTGACCGAAACAGGTGCCGCTCTGCTGTTGGTAACCCATTCGCAAGATATCGCAGGCCAACTGGATCGCAGAGTTCACTTGGCGGGCGGGCGTATTCAATGACTGCAGCTGTTGTACAAGCGCTTTTGTCTCATTGGCGAAGCCATTGGTTGCAGCTTGCTACACTGCTCATCGGGATCGCCTTGGCAACCGGGCTTTGGTCGGCGGTTCAGGCGATCAATGCTGAGGCCCGCGCCAGCTACGCCCGTGCCAATGCGCAGCTTGCCTTGGGCCAATTTGACGAGCTGCGCGATCCTTCGGGCGCGATCCCGCTGGACCGCTATGCAGACCTTCGCCGCGCCGGGTGGCAGGTCGCAGCGGTGCTTGAGGGGCCCTATCGCATCCAAGGCCGAACGCTGCGCGTGTTAGGCGTCGACATGGTCGCCTATCCGGCCCTGCCTGCGATCACCGAGGCTGAAGCAGAAACGGATCCCGCTGATATCCTGACGGCACCGGGCCGCTTGCTGGCCTCCGCTGAGTTGGCCACCCTATTGCAGTCGCAAGACGATCTGCCGCCGGTCCTGATAACAACCGAGCTTCCACCCGATGTCATTCTGACCGACATTGGAGTTGCCGAAACCTTGCTCGAGGCGCCCGGCCAGATTTCTCGCCTTGTCGTTCTACCGAATCAACCTCGCTCGGTCCCTCCATTGTCCGAAATCGTGCCCGAATTGGAGCGGGTCAGCCCCGCCTCACAAGTCGATACCGCGCAGCTGACCGATAGTTTCCACCTGAACTTGACCGCGTTTGGAATGCTGTCCTTTGCCGTGGGGCTGTTCATCGTCAACGGCACAGTCGGTTTGGCTTTTGCGCAGCGTCGCGGCATGATCCGAACGTTGCGGGCGCTTGGTGTCTCGATGCGGCGGCTGGTCTGGTTGATCCTGGCTGAACTGACCCTGCTCGCCCTGATTGGAGGCATCATCGGCCTGATCCTGGGCTTCTTCCTCGCCGGAGCACTTTTGCCAGATGTTGCCGCCACATTGCGCGGTCTCTATGGCGCACCTGTGACCGGGCAATTGACCCTCCAACCCGCATGGGCATTGGCCGGATTAGGAATGGCGCTTGGAGGCACCCTGATCGCAAGCGCACAAGCCCTTTGGCGCCTGTCCCGCATGCCGTTGTTGGCTGGCCCGGGCGTGCAGGCCTGGCGCGGAAGCGGACAAGGCCAACGGCTAGCGGCCTACTTCGGCTTGGCGCTGCTTGTCTTCGGGGGCTTCGCTTACACCACGGTCGGAGACCTCCTCGGAGGTTTCGCACTATTGGCGGGCCTGTTGACGGGCGCGGCATTGCTGTTGCCGCTCAGCCTGTCCGTCACGTTAAACCTCTGTGCCCGTCGCGCCCACGGCCCGGTTGCGCAATGGGTCTGGGCCGACATGCGCGCACAACTGCCCGGTCTGTCGCTCGCTCTGATGGCGCTGCTGCTGGCCTTGGCGGCGAATATCGGCGTGGGAACCATGGTCTCCAGCTTCCGACTCACCTTTGTCGGTTGGTTGGATCAACGACTGACATCCGAGCTTTACCTGACGGCCGAAAGCGACCAACAGGGGCGTGAGATCGCCCAGTGGCTAGAGCCACAAGTCACCGCCATCCTCCCCATCCGCAACGTGGAACTGGCGCATGAAACCGGGCCGTTGTTCCTCTACGGCGTGGTCGACGACCCGACCTACCGCCAGTATTGGCCACTGATCGCGCGCGCAGATGACAGTTGGGATCAGGTCATGTCGGGGGATGCAGTGTTGATCAACGAACAGCTTGCGCGACGCGCCGACCTCTGGCCCGGTGACGAGCTGCGGCTTGGTCCGAACCACCAACTGCCAGTCGCAGGGGTTTACTCGGACTATGGCAACCCGACCGGACAGGCGATCGTTTCGATGGCGCAACTGGACCTGATCGCACCGGGGCAAGAGGCGCGCCGGTTCGGCATTCGGCTTGACCCAAACCGCGCAACCGAGTTGGCGCAGACCCTGCGCGAGCGGTTCGGTCTTGCGCCTCAAGCCGTTGTTCAGCAGGCCGCGATGAAGGCCCAATCCCGCGCGGTTTTCGAGAAGACATTTGTGGTGACCTCCGCCCTGAATGTCCTGACACTTGGGGTTGCCGGGTTTGCCATCCTCACCAGCCTCCTGACGCTCTGGACGCAGCGACTGCCCCAGATTGCTCCTGTTTGGGCGCTTGGACTAGACCGCGCGCAATTGGCGCGGCTGGAGCTTTCGCGCAGCGCCATTTTGGCCGCGATGACGGCTTGCCTTGCACTGCCACTTGGGCTGATCCTCGCATGGGTGCTGCTCGCTGTGATCAATGTCGAAGCCTTCGGCTGGCGGCTGCCCATGTATGTCTTCCCGTGGGACTGGCTGGTTCTCTTCCTACTGACGCTGATTGCCGCGCTGGCCGCAGCCGCCCTGCCCGCCCTTCGTCTGCTGCGTCTACCACCCGCCGACTTGCTGAGAGTATTTGCCAATGAACGCTAAGACCTTATTAATAACCCTGCTGCTTCTATTCCCCTTTGGCGCATTGGCTCAGGGGTATGCGGGGCTTGGAGGTTCCGCCGAAGGCTTCAAAGTCCCTCAGCGCGGCTACACGTTCGAATTCCCCTTAGATCACGGCCCTCATCCCGAGTATCGGATCGAATGGTGGTACCTGACGGCTAATCTGAAGGGCGACGACAGGAAGGACTATGGCATTCAATGGACCCTGTTCCGATCAGCCCTCAAACCCTTTGAAACCGAAGGCTGGCAGAGCCCTCAGATCTGGATGGGCCATGCGGCCGTCACAACACCAGAACGCCACTTCTTTGCGGAGCGCCTGTCGCGCGGCGGTGTGGGTCAGGCCGGTGTCATCGCCGAACCATTCGCGGCGTGGATTGACGAATGGCGGATGAGTGGACCTGACTTTGAAATTCTGTCCCTGACGGCCCATGGCGCGGATTTTGGCTATGACCTTGCGCTGAACGCCCAAGGGCCGTTGGTCTTTCACGGGGACGCTGGCTATTCGGTAAAATCCGCGGACGGTCAGGCAAGCTACTACTATTCACAACCGTTCTACGCTGTGGAAGGCACGTTGCACCTGCCGGACCGGGACGTCACGGTCACCGGCCAGGCATGGTTGGATCGCGAGTGGTCCTCGCAGCCGCTGGCCGAGGATCAAAGCGGATGGGATTGGTTCTCGCTCAGCTTTGACACCGGCGAGAAGCTAATGGCATTTCGCCTGCGCGGCGATCGACAGGACTATACGGCGGCCACTTGGATCAATGCGGATGGCAGCACGCGGGCGTTGCCCGACGGGTCCGCCTCCTTCACGCCGCTTGAAACCGCGCCGGTCGCCGGGCGCGACGTACCGATACGCTGGAACGTCGCACTGCCGGATTATGACTTGGATGTTGAGGTCGCAGCCTTGATCCCCGATGCTTGGATGGGAACGCGATTTGAGTACTGGGAAGGCCCGGTCACCGTCTCAGGCAGCCACGCCGGGCACGGCTATCTGGAGATGACCGGATACTGATCTATCGCACGACGTAGACTGAGACGTTTGCGTGCCGCACCACGCGGGCGGCGTTCGGCCCCAGAAGATAGTCTTTCAAATCCGGCTTGTGCGCACCGATAACGATCAGGTCCGACCCCGCACTTTCTGCGGTTTTCAGGATCTCCTGATAGGCGGTCCCGGTGGCGACTACATGCCGGACGGAGGCATTACGCTCAGCGCCCAAGGTCGCCACGCATAGCTCGGTCAACTCAACCTGTGCCTGTTCCAACGCCTTTTCGTGGTGGTCGGTCTCGAAGAACCCCGAGACCCAGCTTTCACCATAGTCTGGCAGGACGGTCACCACATCCAGTTGCGCGCCGTCCATATCTGCCAGTGCGACCGCTTTCTTCAGCACAGGGCTGTCCAGATCACCGTTGCTGATGTCTACGGCGCAGAGAACCGATTGTGTCATGCCGCCACCTCTTCTTGTCTGGCGGCCCGGCCGCGTTGCAGGAAGGCGATCAAGCCCAACAAGAGCATCGCCGGGATATAGATCAGCTGTTTCGGAGGCTGACCGGACGGCAGGCTGACCGAGCTCAAACGCACCGCGTCATCGCCGTAATAGTCGAAAATGCCCAACTCATCCGCGACGGGCGAACCGAAAAGCGGCTCTTCGAGTTTGACCAATCCGTCCTCCTCCAACAGCAGCAGACCCATGGCGTCAACGCGCGCGGCACCGCCCTCTTCATCGCCGACAGTCACGACAACGGTAGTGTCCGTCATCTCGAGCGTGTCGAAGTCCGGTCCACTGACAACAACGCGGACCTCGGTGCCCGGAAGCGTTTCTCCGATGGTTTCCACGAAGGCGGCTGGCTCGACCGAGCTAAAGGGTGGCGAGATCCGGTCCATGAAGAAGTCTGGCCGGAACAGCGCAAAGGCCACCGCGATCAGAGCAACGCTTTCATAGATGCGGTTATGGGTCAGGAAATAACCCATGGTACCCGCCGTGAAGACCAAAATCGCAATCGTAGCAAATATGGCAACGGTGATCCCTTCGGCCCAGGTCACGTCGATCAGCAGCAGGTCTGTGTTGAAGATAAACACAAACGGCAGCGCAACGGTCCGCAGGCTATAGAAGAAGGCCGTGAAGCCGGTACGGATCGCATCACCACCGGACACAGCCGCAGCCGCAAAGCTCGCCAACCCGACCGGAGGCGTCACATCCGCCATGATCCCGAAGTAGAACACGAACAGATGTACGGCGATCAGCGGCACGATCAGCCCGCTCTGCGCACCAAGTTCAACAACCACTCCGGCCATCAGCGAGCTCACCACAATGTAGTTCGCCGTGGTCGGCAGGCCCATGCCAAGAATCAGGCTGAGGATACCAACCATCACCAGCATCAGGATCAGGTTGCCGCCCGACAAGAACTCGACCAGATCGGCCATCACCTGGCCCACACCGGTCAGCGTCACGGTGCCAACGATCACGCCCGCCGTGGCCGTGGCCAACGCGATCCCGATCATGTTGCGAGCGCCGTCGATCAGGCCTTGCCACAGATCTGCAACTCCGTCGATGAAGCGGTTGTAGACCTCGCTCTCGTCCCGGAACATCGCTTTGAGCGGCTTCTGCGTCAGCAGGATCACGAACAGTAGCGCCGTTGCCCAGAAGGCGGACAGACCGGGTGATTTCTGTTCGATCATCAGGAAGTAGACCAGCACGATGATCGGTAGCAGATAGTGCAGACCGGCCTTGTAGATGTCCGCGATGACCGGCAGTTCAACCTCTTTGGCGTTTGGATCATCCGGCTCAAGGTCGGGGACCTGCGCAGCAAGATAAAGCAGCGCCACATAGACTGCGCAGACGATCAGGCTCAGCAACATGCCAGCGGCGGTTGGCACCATGCTGGTGACCGCTTCGACCGGGTATTGCGAGCCATAGCATAGGCCAGCAAAGACGATGAAGAAGGACAGCATCCCGACCACGGTCCGCGCGAGGTGAACCTCACGGTTGCCCAATGTTGGCATGTTCCGCTTCACGGCTTCCAGATGCACGATATAGACCAGCGCAATGTAAGAGATCGCCGCCGGCAGGAAGGCATGGGTGATGACCTCAACATAGGAAATACCCACATATTCCACCATCAGGAAGGCCGCGGCCCCCATGACGGGTGGCATGATCTGGCCGTTCACGGACGAGGCAACCTCGACCGAGCCCGCCTGTTCACTGGAGAAGCCGACGCGCTTCATCAGTGGAATGGTGAAAGTACCGGTTGTCACAACGTTTGCAATCGACGAGCCAGAGATCAGACCGGTCGCCGCCGACCCCACAACAGCCGCCTTGGCCGGACCACCGCGCAGGTGGCCAAGGGCACCGAAGGCCATCTTGATAAAGTAATTCCCTGCCCCGGCTTTATCGAGCAACGCCCCGAATAGCACGAACAGGAAGACGAATTTCGTCGAGACTCCAAGCGCGATGCCGAACACGCCCTCAGACGTGATCCACATATGGCTCATCGCTTTTTTCAGACTCGCGCCCTTCCAACGGATCACCTCAGGCACCCATTCGGACGAGCCGAAAAACACATAAGCTAGGAAGATCGTCGCGATGATCGCCATGGCCGGGCCAAGCGCACGACGCGCGGCCTCGAACAGCAACAGCAACCCACCCAGCGCGACCCATTTATCGGTGTCGTCCGCCAGACCGCCTGCATTCACGATCTTATCGTAGAAAAAGTAGCCGTAGAGCGCCACAAACGCGCCCAGCAGGCCCATGATCCAGTCCTGCACGGGTATATAGTTCCGAGGGCTGGATTTCAGCGCCGGATAGGCCGCAAAAGCCAAGAACATCGCAAAGGCCAGATGGATCTGGCGCGAGTTGTTGACCACGCTGCCGGGCAAAACGACGTTTGATACTGGCGAGGCCAAAACGACCTGAAACACCGACCAAAGCGCGGCGACGATTGCCAGAAAGATCCCGACACTACCGACCGGGTTACGACCGCCCGCGTCGGAGGAGGCTACAAGCTCCTGCAGCTCTTCTTCGGATAGCGGTCGGTTGGATTGCGTGTCGGAACTCATATAAATGTCTCCCCGTCATATGGCCTTTTTGGCCTTATTTTTGCCCGTTCGATCCGGGCTTGGGTTGCAGGGCGCCCTTGGGCACCCTGCTTCAGGTCTGGTTTACTGAACCCAGCCTTTTTCTTTGTAGTACTTTTCAGCACCCGGATGCAGCGGAGCCGACAAGCCGTCCGCGATCATCTCTTCCGGCTTCAGGTTTGCAAATGCAGGGTGCAGCTTTTTGAAGTCGTCGAAGTTCTCGAAAACCGAGCTGACAACTGCATACACAGCATCTTCCGACACATCTGCCGAGGTAACGAACGTCGCGCCAACACCAAAGGTAGTGGTGTCACCGTCCGAGCCACGGTACATGCCACCCGGAATGGTCGCGGTACGGTAGTACGAGTTGCCGTCGATCAGGCCGTCAATCGCGTCGCCAGTGACGTTCACCAGAACGGAATCACATGCGGTGGTCGCTTCCTGGATCGAACCCGACGGGTGACCAACAGTGTAGATCATCGCGTCGATCTGGTTGTCGCACAGAGCTGCCGACTGCTCGGCCGCTTTCAACTCGGATGCCAGTTCGAAGTCGTCCAGAGTCCAGCCCATGGCTTCCAGAACAACATCCATGGTGCCGCGCTGACCGGAACCGGGGTTGCCGATGTTTACGCGCTTGCCTTTGAGATCTTCAAAGCTGGCGATGCCGGAATCGGCACGGGCCACGACGGTGAAGGGCTCAGGGTGTACCGAGAATACGGCGCGCAGGTTTTCGAAGGGGCCAGCCTCTTCGAATTTCGATGTGCCGTTATATGCGTGGTACTGCCAGTCGGACTGGGCCACACCAAACTCCAGCTCACCCTCGCGGATGGTGTTGATGTTGTAGACCGAGCCGCCGGTCGATTCGACCGAGCAACGTACGCCGTGTTCCTTGCGGCCTTTGTTGACCAGACGGCAGATCGCACCACCGGTGGGATAGTACACGCCGGTTACGCCACCTGTGCCGATGGTGATGAACTCTTCCGCATAGGCGGCAGGTGCCATCATTGCAGCGGTCACAAACGCGCCGAGGCTAAGCTTGCTGCTGTTTTTCATTTAAGAACTCCCATTATTATGACTTGGGCGGGAAAAGGCTGACGCCTCCCTTCCGGGACCCGCATTGGGGATTGTGCCGATAGGTCAGATCAATCCGCATTGCAACAGGGCCAGCTGTATAGATTTTCCGATATCTCCCAATAGGTCCGAGGTTTCATTCAGATACGCTGAAAGTCAAGGCCAGCCCTTCAACAGAACGCCCCACGCATCAGATATGAGGTTGTTTTCAAATCTTTCCCCATCGCGCGGCGGTTTCTGAGCCCTTGGCCCCGCATCGCGGCAAAACGCATTTTGTTCATAGGATCGCGGGTTTGATGCCCAACAAGGGTGCACATGCGTAGCAAGACATCACCAGAAAAAGAAAAAACAGAGAGCAGGTTCCCCTAACTCTCTGTTTTTACTTTGGTACCCAAGGCCGGACTCGAACCGGCACGGTATCACTACCGGGGGATTTTGAATCCCCTGCGTCTACCATTCCGCCACTTGGGCCACGGACATTGGATTAGCGTCCCTGACTGGGAAGGTCCAGAGGCAAAAACACACTGCCCCGTCGATTGTTGGCCGCACGGCAGTTGACCCTTCCGCACGCCCGTGGTTTGCCTGTCACGACCTGAGACGCGACTGTGAGAGTGTGATGCTGCGATCCCTGTATGACTGGACCATTCGGCTGGCCGAGCACCCTCATGCCCTATGGGCGCTTGCCGTCGTGTCCTTTATCGAAAGCTCGTTCTTTCCGATTCCACCCGATGTCCTGATGATCCCGATGATTCTGGCGCGCCCCTCGAAGGCGTGGCTGATTGCAGGCGTGGCCCTGGTGGCCTCGGTTCTGGGCGGCATGCTGGGCTATGCGATTGGTGCCTTTGCCTATGAGAGCATCGGACAACCCATTCTCGAATCCATGGGCAAGGCCGACGCGATGGAAGAGTTCAACACCCGCTTCAACGATTTCGGCTTCTGGGCCGTGCTGGCCGCCGGTGTGACCCCCTTCCCCTACAAGGTGATCACCATCATGTCAGGATGGACCGGCATGCCGCTGGGCACCTTTATTGCGACCTCGATTCTGGCGCGCGCGTTGCGATTCTTCCTTGTGGCAGGCCTGTTGTGGAAGTTCGGAGAGCCGATCCGGGACTTCATCGAAAAGCGCCTCGGGCTTATGTTCACCCTGTTCATCATCCTGCTGTTTGGCGGGTTTCTGGCGGTTAAATATCTATGACAAAACGATCGACTTACGTGATCCTGGCAGCCGGAGGGTCGGCGGCCCTGTTGTTGGGCGCATGGGGATTTCAGCATATTGGCGGTCTCGCCCCGTGCAAAATGTGCATCTGGCAACGCTACCCCCATGTTGCTGCAGTCGTGATCGGCGCTCTGGCCTTGGTGCTGCCAAAACTCAACCCGCTACCGCTGATCGGAGCCTTGGCCGCGATGATCACGGCCGGAATTGGCTTTTTCCACGCGGGCGTCGAGCAAGGATGGTGGGAAGGTCCCTCAACCTGCACCTCGGGTGATATCGGAGGGTTGTCGGCAGAAGAACTGATGAACCAGATCATGGCCGCCCCGCTGGTGCGCTGCGATGAGATTCCGTGGGAAATGTTCGGCCTGTCCATGGCCGGCTGGAACGCAGCCCTTTCTGCGGTTCTTGTTCTGCTCTGGCTGGCCGCGTGGCGGGCGAAGGCTTAAGCCTCGTCCAGTTCCGCGTCCCAATAGAGGAAGTCGATCCAGCTGTCATGCAGGTGGTTCGGCGGGAATTTCCGCCCAATATTGCGCAAGGCCTCCGCATCGGGCTGACGCGGTGGTTTGCGCAGGCTCATGCCTGCCTGACGCAGCGACTTGGAACCTTTGCGCAAGTTACATGGGCTGCACGCGGCAACCACGTTCTGCCAGCTCGTCACCCCTCCGGCGGCACGCGGCACAACGTGGTCAAAGGTCAGGTTGTCTCGGCTTCCGCAATACTGGCAGCGGAATTCATCCCTAAGAAATAAATTAAAGCGCGTGAAGGCCACGCGCTTTCTGGGTTTTACATAGTCTTTGAGGACAACCACCGACGGTATTCGGATCTCGGTACTCGGGCTGCGGACCACTTCGTCATATTCAGCCACGATGTCGACCCTGTCCAACCAGGCCGCCTTGACCGCCTCCTGCCACGGCCACAGAGACAAGGGGTAGTAGGATAAAGGGCGGTAGTCGGCATTCAAAACCAAGGCCGGATGCTGTTTGAGCATACCCGGCTCTCTTACAAAATCGGTCCTGAAGTCTCCGTCCATCACAGAATCGCTCCTCGCTCTCAGCTGCCCGTTTGTGACACCAGAGCGGAGAGCACCCGCTCCGGCCTTAAGATAACTATATATCGTGTTAAAACTCTGACAAGCCCTGAGTTTCCACAATATGTCGCAGACTGGGTAAGCCGAATCCGTAACAGCCAGATGACAGTTATCCACAGGTTGCACACAGCGTGTTTTGCAGGCTATGGCGGAGGTATGAGCTGGTTCATTCGATTCAACAAACCCTTTGACGTGCTGCCGCAGTTCACCGACCGCGCAAACGCCGAGTCGCCGCGCAGCACCCTGTCGGATTTCATCGACCTGCCCGGCGTCTATCCCGCTGGTCGGTTGGACCGTGACAGCGAAGGGCTGATGCTGTTGACCGACAATGGCAAGCTGCAGGCGCAGATATCAGACCCCAAGCACAAGATGGTCAAAACCTATTGGGTGCAAGTCGAGGGCGAGCCAGATATGGCGGCCCTCAAGGCCCTGCGCGATGGGGTCGAGTTGAAGGATGGCCTAACCCGGCCCGCCAAGGTGCGGGAAATTGAAGAGCCCGAAGACCTATGGCCTCGCACCCCTCCGATCCGCGAACGCAAGACCGTGCCGGACAGCTGGATCGAGCTGACGATTCGCGAAGGCAAGAACAGGCAGGTGCGCCGGATGACAGCGGCCGTTGGCCTGCCGACCCTGCGCCTGATCCGCTGTCGCATCGGAGACTGGACGCTTGAAGGGCTCAAGACGGGCCAGTGGGACAGCCTGCCGATGCCGCAGATACAGGCTACGGCTCAGCGCAAACGGGATCGACGCCCCCGACGGTGACAGACCACACGCGCCGGGCTAAACTGAACCGCATGAAGGTGACACCCGAGATACCGGCCCCCTCTGCCATCTTGGAAGCGGCGCTTTATGTCGATGATCTGGACGCCGCCGAACGGTTCTACGGTGAGGTTCTGGGGCTGGAAAAGATACAACGCATTGAGGACCGCCACGTGTTTTATCGGGTCGGAGCCTCTGTTCTGCTGATATTCAATCCTGAAAAGACCCAGCAGCCACCTCTGAACCCAGATCTGCCTGTCCCTCCGCACGGCGCGCTTGGGCCGGGGCATGTGTGCCTCGTCCTGACGCGGGATGAGATGGCTGCAATGCGAAAGCATCTGCTAGATTGGAACATCCCCCTGGATGCCGAGTTCGATTGGCCAAACGGCGCGCGGTCCCTTTACGTGCGCGATCCTTCTGGCAACTCAGTCGAATTTGCCGAAGGGCACCTTTGGGCCTGAAACCGTCAGCGCAAGGGCTGCTTTTCTCCGCCCACTACGCGATAGATCTCGCTTGAGATCACCCCAACCTCAGCCAATACGGCTTGGAAGGTAGCCATATGCGCGGCGGCGAAATGCGCCTCTAACGCGGCCTGATCCTGCCATTCTTCATAAACCCGGAAGAGGTTCGCATGGCCCAGAACCTGGCTGAATTCATAGATCAGGCAGCCCGGTTCTTTCACCGTTTCAGCGACCATCGCCCTTGCAGCCTCTGCTGCCTTGTCCACATGATCGGCCGAGACTTCGACGGTTCCGGTGACAATCAACATGCGTTGCCCTTTCCAAGATCAAAGCGTTTCGAAATTCGATTGACCGGTGTGCCATCCCGCAGTGGGCGGCCATAGTCCACAGAATAGTCAACGAACCCCATTTTTCCGTAGTAGCCAAGGCCCGGCGAATTGTCCGCGCGTATGGTGGCGTTGATCGCCTTGAACCCCAAGGTCGCCGCTGTTTTCGAGGTTTCTTGAAACAACGCACGCCCTGCGCCGCGCAACGGAGGATCGCGCCGTGTGAAGGTCGCAATATCCGCGCAATCTTCGGGCAGTGCATCATGAGTACCCAACCACTGAAAACCGGCTACCGCGCCTTGGTCGTCCAGAGCGACGTGGCAGCAGATCTTATCGACCCCGGTCAGATAGCTTTCTGCAAACAATGCCTCCGAAAACGGAATTTCATGTGCGGTTGTCCCACCTGCGGCGATGATATCGTTGAGGATGCGGCAGGCGTCGGCCACGTCCTCGGGCATCATGGGGCGAACCGCAATCACAGCTACAGGCTCAGCTTGTCGCGCATGAAGGCCAGCGCAACGCTCAGGCCATCAGGAGCGATGCCGTGGCCGGTGCCTTTCATGACATGGGCGTAGACCTCTTTGAAATCTGCCGCTTGCAGGGCCTCGGCGGCCTCGGGCAGCGATTGCGGAGGCACCACGTCATCCGCATCCCCATGGACCAACAGGATCGGCATCCGGCTGACGGTTTCGTCAGGCAACAAATCAGGTTCCAGCAAACGGCCTGAAAAGGCGACGATGCCAGCCACTGGGTCCTCACGGCGCGGGGCGACGTGCAGGCTCATCATCGTGCCCTGGCTGAATCCGAACAATACAACCTGCTCGGGAAGCACGTCTTCGTCCACCATCAGCGCGTCGAGGAAGGCGTTGAAGTCGTCGCTCGCCATCTCCATGCCGCGTCGGGATTCCTCCTCGGATGAGCCGTCGATCCACGGGATTGGGAACCACTGAAACCCATTTGGCATTCCGGGGATTTGTTCCGGCGCATCGGGGGCTACGAACAACGTGTCGGGCAAATGCTCGCCCAATGGGTCGGCAAGGCCCAACAGATCGGCCCCGTTCGCCCCATAGCCGTGTACGAACACCACGACCGAGCGTGTGTCGCCCGAAACCGGCTCTTTCCTGAGCGCGTTCAAAACCCGTGTCATCTGATCCCTTCTCTTTGCTTGGCCACCCGGTAATAGGCCCACAAAACCCGCGCCGCAACCGACCGCCAGGGCGACCATACCTCGGCCATCTGTCGCAACTCTTTGTCCGTTGGACGTTTGGGTAAGTCGTAAAGAACCCGGGCAGCCTCTTGCAGCGCCAGATCGCCCGGCGCCATCACGTCGGCGCGGCCCAGCGAGAACATGGCGTAGATCTCGGCGGTCCAGACACCGATGCCGGATACTTCGGTCAGGGTCGAGATGACTTCTGCATCAGGCGCGTCGCGTAACGCTTTGTAATCAATACGTGCTTCGGCCAGAGCACGGGCATAGCGGATCTTCTGTCGGCTTAGCCCGACGGCCCGCAAATCCTCATCAGTCGCCCACATGATCTTGCGCGGGCCGGTCAGTTTCGCCTCCTGCATCCGTTTCCAGATCGCATTGGCCGAGGCCACGCTGACCTGCTGACTGACGATTGCGCTCAACAATTGCGCAAAACCATCCGGTTTGCGGCGCAGAGGCAGCGGCCCCGTCTGATCCATCGCATAGGCCATACGCGGACAGGATTGGGCCAGCCACTCGGCCCCTTCGGACACACAGGCGTTGGTTTCGATGATGCGTCCGACGGACATGTGCGCTCCGGTGTTTTGGGTCACTTGCACGTTAGGGCGCTTTGCCGCGTATGCAACCCGCTTGTGCAAGCTGCAGATCGCCGATACGCATGGCGTCATGACTGTGATCTCAGAGACTCCGAACGACTTTCAGGCCAAGCGTAACGTGGCCGTACTTGTGGCAGCGCAAGCTGTTCTGGGCGCGCAAATGCCGATGATGTTCATTGTCGGAGGGCTGGCCGGGCAATCGCTGGCCACAAACGCCTGCCTTGCGACGCTGCCCATATCGCTGATCGTTCTGGGATCGATGCTGGCGGCCACGCCCATCTCTGCGATCATGCAACGCTGGGGCCGCCGCGCCGGGTTTCTGGTCGGTACAACCGCCGGTTCGCTTGGCGGTTTGATCGGAGCATATGGTCTGTATCTGGGCTCTTTCCCGATCTTCCTGATCGGCAGCCTGCTGACCGGCATCTACATGAGCGCACACGGGTTCTACCGTTTTGCGGCGGCGGACACCGCATCCGACGCGTTTCGGCCCAAAGCTATTTCCTATGTGATGGCGGGTGGACTAGCGGCTGCCATAATTGGCCCGCAGATCGTCAAGCTGACCTCAACGGCCTATGTCATTCCGTTCCTGGGCACCTATCTGGCGGTGATCGGCATCAACGTCATCGGCTCGGCGCTGTTCTTCTTTCTCGACATCCCCACGCCGCCACGCGCGAGCGAAGACAGCCCCAAAGGCCGGTCGCGGATCGAGATGTTAAAGACCCCTCGGATCGCCGTCGCCATTATTTGCGCCATGGTGTCCTACGCTCTGATGAACCTGGTAATGACCTCGACCCCTCTGGCTGTGGTCGGGTGCGGATACACGGCCAATGACGCCGCAGATGTAGTGACTGGCCACGTGCTTGCCATGTATATTCCCAGCTTCTTCACCGGCCACCTGATCGCCCGTTTCGGCGTTGAAAAGATCGTAGCGCTCGGCCTTGCCATTCTCGGCGCCGCAGGCGTTGTCGCCCTTCAAGGGGTGGAGCTTGGCAACTTCTTCGTCGCGCTGATCCTGCTGGGGATCGGCTGGAACTTCGGCTTCATTGGCGCGACCTCAATGCTGGCCGATTCTCATGACGTGAGTGAGCGTGGCCGGATGCAGGGCATGAACGACCTTCTGGTGTTTGGCGGCGTGACCTTTGCCTCGCTGGCCTCGGGCGGGTTGATGAACTGCTCGGGTGGGTCCCCGGTCGAAGGGTGGACGGCTGTGAACCTCGCTATGGTACCCCTGCTCACGCTGGCCGGTGGCGCACTGTTGTGGCTAGTCCTGCGTCCGGCCGAGCCGGACACTGCCTGATCACCAGCGGCCCGTGCTGGCAGTCCACATCAGAGATAACCTGCGCCCGAGTTCCCCCTGCGCCAGATCCCCGCGCGCGACCCGTGCGGGATTGGCCAGAACCTTCCGCAAAACCCACTCGGCCTGCCATCCGGCATAGAGCGCCGGGCGAGCGGCGCGGGAAACCTCAGATCGCCTGCTGCGCGCGGACTTCAACCGCCTCAACGCAGTGTTTGCCAACGCGCGTACTCCGTCTTCAGTGCCATCGAGCAAAGGAATCCGCCCTCGGGCCTCCAGCTCCGGAATGGCCCGAAACCAGTTTGTCACACCGACTGCGTAGCCGAAATCGCGCAAAACGCCCTCATCCGCTGCCCCGAGAGATTGCGCAGCTACTACCATCAATGTGCCAGCGCTTTGATCGATGTAATTCTCGAAATGCTCGGTATCTTCGAACGGATCGCGGTAGATATCCCACCGCCTGACAGCCACGTATTCATCCAGCAAACCGGCCAGATGTGGCGACAACACCCTGGACAGAGGGGTCACCACCTCATGCCGCCGCACCTGTTGCCCTTCGGCAATCTCTTGCAAAGCGTCGCGCCACCATTGCAAGCGCATTTCGGCAATCATCGTCTCTTGCGTGACCCACGGCGCGCGCGCGATTTCGGCATTCAGCGCATAGATCGGAAACAATACGGCCCGCGCTTCGACGAGCGAGGCCATGGTGGCAAGAAATCGGTCCGGATCGGCCTTTTGCACAAGGGCCGCACAAGCCTTTACGTCTTCTTCAAAGACGGCGGTCACTCGGCCGCCGCTTTCCTATGCCCGCTATCGCGGATCAGTTTCCACTGGATCGCCTCCAGCAGTGCCTCGAACGAGGCGTCAACTATGTTGGCACTGACACCCACGGTCGACCAATGCCGCCCCTGCCCGTCTTCACTGTCGATGATGACGCGCGTTACAGCCTCGGTCCCGCCTTGGGTGATCCGCACCTTGAAATCGACCAGACGCATATCCGACAGCACCTGCGAATACTGCCCCAGGTCCTTTGCCAGCGCCTTGGAGAGCGCGTTCACCGGCCCTCGGTCGCTGCCTTGATCATCCACCGATTCACTGACCGAGAGCTTCTTTTCACCGTCCACTTTCACCACAACCACGGCCTCGGACAGGCTGACCATTTTGTTGTATTTGTTCTTGCGACGTTCAACGGTGACCTTGTAGCGCTTGACCTCAAAGAACTCGGGCATCTGCCCCAGCTCATCACGCGCCAGCAGCTCAAAACTCGCCTGAGCGGTGTCGTAGGAATACCCCTCAGCCTCGCGCTGTTTGATCCGGTCGAGGATACGGCCAAGGGCGGGATCGCCCTTTTCAACCATCAGGCCTGCGTCGGTCAGCCGTTTGAGCAGGTTCGATTGCCCGGCCTGGTTCGACATCGGGATGATCCGCGTGTTCCCTACCGTCGCCGGGTCGATATGTTCGTAGGTCGATGGGTCCTTGAGAATCGCACTCGCATGAAGCCCCGCCTTGTGCGCAAAAGCCGAGGCCCCTACGTAAGCCGCTTGCTTGCTCGGCACTCGGTTCAGGATATCGTCCAACATCCTGCTCACCCGCGTCAAACCGGCCAGCGCGTTCGGGTTCACACCGATCTCGAACCCCGAGGCATAGGGGTCCTTCAACAGCAATGTCGGGATCAGAGCGGTCAGGTTGGCATTGCCACATCGCTCTCCCAAACCGTTCAGAGTGCCCTGAATCTGGCGCGCGCCCGCATCGACAGCCGCCAGTGAACACGCCACCGCGTTTTCTGTGTCGTTGTGAGTGTGAATACCCAGTCGATCCCCTGGCAGGCCTGCGGCGACCAACTCGGACACAATGCGCCCGACCTCGGATGGCAAAGCACCACCATTCGTATCACACAACACTACCCAACGCGCTCCCGCGTCCAAAGCGGCCCGGCAGACCTCGGTCGCATAGGCCGGGTTGTCCTTGTAGCCGTCAAAGAAATGCTCGGCATCGAACAGCGCCTCACGCCCCTGCGCCACAAGATGCGCGACAGAGGCGCGGACGTTCTCGAGATTCTCCTCCAGCGAAATGCCAAGCGCATGGGTCACGTGGTAGTCATGGGATTTACCCACTAAACAGACAGCCTGCGTCCGGGCGTTCATAACGGCCGCCAGCACATCGTCATTCTCGGCCGACCGTCCAGAGCGCTTGGTCATCCCGAAGGCCGTCAACCGTGCGGTGGTCTTCGGAGCGACCTCGAAAAACGCGCTGTCCGTGGGGTTCGCACCGGGCCAACCGCCTTCGATATAGTCCACCCCAAGCGCGTCCAAAGCCTGCGCGATCTGCACTTTCTCAGCCGTCGAGAACTGCACACCCTGCGTCTGCTGCCCGTCGCGCAGGGTCGTGTCATAGAGATAGAGGCGTTCCTTGGTCATGGCTTGCTCCCGCTGGCCCAGAGTAGTCGATCTTTCCACGTGGCGCGCGGATTTCCTTCAAACATCTTCCAGTTTCGACGCATCAAATCCCGCAGCCGGAACCAGTTCAACGCCTTCTTTGCTCATGCGCACTTCCAGACCTGCAGCGACAAAAGCGGATTTCAAACGATCCACTTCCGAGAAGTCCTTGCTTTGCATCGCCGCGGCACGTGCTTCAGCCAACCGGGCAGCGAAGGTGGTCAGATCAACAACTTCGGCCCAAGCGCCCATATCGTCGCCCAAAAGCCCGAGAACCTGCGCGCTGGCCAGCAGACCAGCCGCATCTCCTTCCGCAGCCAAACGGTGCAGTTCGGCGATGGCACCCGCCGTGTTCAGGTCATCCGCCAGCGCCTCAATGACCGAGGGGGCCGCGCTGGCGGCGGGCTCGATGCCCGCTGTCAGCGCCCGCCACTTGCGTAAGGTGGCCTCGGCTTCACGTGCCTTCTTCTCGGTCCAGTCCATCGGTTTGCGATAGTGGGTTTGCAGGAAAACAAAGCGGATCACCTCACCCGGCACGCCCTGTTCCAGCAAGTCATGCACTGTGAAGAAATTGCCCAGCGACTTGGACATCTTCTTGCCTTCGACCTGCAGCATCTCGTTATGCAACCAGACGCGCGCAAACTCGCCCTCCGGATGGGCGCAGCAGCTTTGGGCGATCTCATTCTCATGATGCGGGAACATCAGATCATTGCCGCCGCCGTGAATGTCAAAACTCGCCCCCAGCAACTCATAACTCATGGCCGAGCATTCTATATGCCACCCCGGACGGCCCCGACCCCAAGGCGAGTTCCACCCCGGTAGCTCATCGGTCGAAGGCTTCCACAGCACAAAATCCATAGGGTTCTTTTTGTAAGGTGCAACCTCAACCCGCGCGCCGGCAATCATGTCATCGACCGAGCGACCGGAAAGCTTTCCGTACCCCGATTTCCAGCTATCGACAGCAAACAGCACATGACCTTCAGCGGCATAGGCATGACCCTTCGCGATCAGCCCTTCGATCATCTCAATCATCTGCGCGATATACTCGGTCGCGCGCGGCATAGCGTTTGGCTCCAACGCCCCAAGCGCGCCCATGTCATGCAGATACCATCCGATGGTTTCATCGGATCGTTCCTGCACCAACTGCTCCAATGATCCCTCGGCCCCGGCCTGTTTGCGGGCCAAAGCTGTGGCATTGATCTTGTCATCCACGTCGGTGAAGTTACGAACATAAGTGACCTGATCCGCACCGTAGACATGGCGCAGCAACCGATAGAGCGTGTCGAACACAACCACCGGTCGCGCATTGCCCAGATGGGCCCGATCATAAACGGTGGGTCCACAGACATACATCCGCACGTCGTCGGCCTTGATCGGAACGAAATCCTCCTTCGTCCGCGTCCGCGTGTTGTGCAGCTTGATTGTCGTCATCACTCGGGCTCCTAAAGCTTGCGCGTTGGCGCGGGCTTAGCAACTTGTCTCAGGGATGAAAACGAAAGAAACCGGCCCGCTTGAGAATTCAGCAGGTAATGCAGCAGATAATGGTGCAGATCATCCGGTCCATCCGCTGGGCATAACATGCGTCACGCGCCAAGCCAAGGCTTGAGTTCGCGCGTCTTCTCCAGCACTCTGCGCGCATGAGCCGGGATTTCGTCAACTCTATTTGTCGCGACCTGCCGGGGGCCGAATGGTCGGACCCCTGGGGCGGCGGGCATGATGCGTGGAAGGTCGGCGATAAGATGTTCGCCTGTATCGGGACCGCCAATGATGGCGTGTCGGTCAAAACACCCGATTTCGAAACCGCGCAGATGCTGATCGATGCGGGTGTCGGTGTGAAAGCCCCGTATTTCCACCGCAGCTGGGTTCGCCTGCCCTTTGACGCGAATGAGGACGAAATGCGCTACCGCCTTGCCGCCTCTTACGATCTGGTGCGTGCATCGCTCACGAAAAAGGTTCAGGCCACCCTTCCTGCGCGAAGCTGATTGACAATTTCGGATCGCTCTGCCCCTGTCGCCACAAATACAAACCGAGGCAAGATCATGAAACTGTCAGATCGCATCACGCAGATCACCGGAGGCGGCAGCGACGGGTGGGATGTGTTCTATCGCGCGCGCCGCATGGTCGCCGAAGGCCACGCAGTGACGCAGCTGACAATCGGCGAACATGACATCGGCACCGATGCCTCGATCCTGGATGCGATGAACCGATCGGCCCGCGACGGCCATACCGGTTATGCCATGGTACCCGGCACCGATCTGCTGCGCGACACGGTTGCCGCACGGGTTCAGACCCGGACCGGAGTATCAACCACCCGAAACAATGTCCTGATCACTCCGGGCGGACAGGCGGGGTTGTTTGCGGCTCATATGGCTGTGTGCAACCCCGGCGATGTCGGGCTGTTCCTTGACCCCTACTACGCCACCTATCCCGGCACCATTCGCCGAACCGGCACTGTGGCGCGGGCGGTTCAGATCACGGCTGAAGATGCCTTTCAACCGCGTGCCGAACAGATCGAGGCCATGGCCGATGGTGCGGTCTCGTTGCTGATCAACACGCCGAACAACCCGACCGGAGTGGTTTATTCACCCGAGACACTGAAGGACATCGCTGAGCTGTGCCAGAGGCGCGACCTATGGCTGATCTCGGATGAGGTTTACGACACGCAGGTATGGAAGGGCGCGCATCTGTCTCCGCGTGCCCTGCCCGGTATGGCCGACCGCACGCTGGTCGTCGGGTCCATGTCGAAATCCCATGCCATGACGGGATCACGTTGCGGCTGGGTTATTGGCCCGGAAGAGGTCATCAGCCACCTCATCAATCTCGCCACCCACACCACCTATGGCGTCCCAGGCTTCATTCAGGATGCCGCGCGCTTTGCCCTGAACGCGGGCACAACACTCGAAGATGAAATAGCAGCCCCCTTCCGTCGTCGCCGGACCCGCGCGCTACAGGTGCTGGCCGAACAGAATACCATCGGCCTCGTCCCTGCAGATGGCGCCATGTACCTGATGTTGGATATCCGTGCGACCGGTCTGACCGGTGAGGGGTTTGCAAATGCCCTTCTCGATAAACACGCGATTGCCGTCATGCCCGGAGAGAGCTTCGGTACAGCCGCTGCAGGACACGTGCGGGTTGCCATGACCATCGATGATGACCGCTTCGAAACGGCTCTGAAGACGATCTGTGCTTTCGCGTCCGAAATGGCAGGTCAGCAAGCCGCTGAGTGAAGGCGCTTAGAACCGGAACGTTGTACGCAGGTTGAAGATATTCGTGTCCAACCCACCGCCCGAGCGGGTGACATCGTCAAAATCCTGCCGCAACGCTTCGCCACTGATCACGAAGTTGTCTCCGATGGGATAGGCAATGCCGATGCCATAAACCGCCGCTGTGTCATTCTCTTCCGAGGTTTCAACACGCGCCGCACCGACCACGACATAACCCATTGCCGCGCCAAAATCATACCCACCCCGCAACTTCAGCCGGGTGATACTATCTACACTGCCTTGATCCTGACCAAGGTTGAGGGACAGGCGGTTATACTCCAGCTCACCGCCCAGAACGAAGGCGCCGAAATCGCGGTCATACCCGACATGGGGTCCGAAAACGGTATCGTTGCCACCTGCGCCGCCGGACCCGTCCGCATCCGCATAGCCAAAGCTGAACCCCGCATAGGCCCCCGTCCAGTCCTCGGCCGAGGCCGGACCAGTCATCGCTATTGTCGCAGCGACAATAAGGGCCGAGAGGGGCTTCATACACGTCTCCAAATTAGGCGCATCGCCGGTTTTTTTGCGGACCAAACACCCGCGTATTTGAGTGTTTAACCTAGGAACGCCACTGCTAGATTCAAATCTGCATCAACGATAAGTGAATGCAGTATAACAGATTTCCCCTATAACGGGTTAAAATCTCTTTAAGATACGTTCAAAAACCCAGCGCGAGCCTTTTCACCATAAAAAACGCCCCGACCACCTGAGTGATCGGAGCGTTGAATAAGCGCCTGCATGGTTCTTAAAGATAGTCGGACCGCTGCAGACCGTATTTGGCCATCTTCTCGTTCAACGTCCGGCGCGGCAGGCAAAGCTCATCCATCACCGACGCGATCGAACCCTTGTGGCGGCGCATGGTGTTGTCGATCAGCATCCGCTCGAACGCTTCCACGTATTCCTTCAGGGGTTTGCCTTCGGTGGTCATGACCGGCTGCATTTCCTCGTGATCGGACATCAGCAAGGACGCAATCGTCCCGGAACCACGCCGCGATTGCAGCACCGCGCGTTCAGCGATGTTGATCAACTGCCGCACGTTGCCCGGCCAAGGGGCTTGCAACAGTTGCGCCGCTTCCTGCGCACTGACCTGAGGGGCGTCGCAGCCATATTCCTCTGCGAACTGCTCACTAAGGCGTGTGAACAGCGTCAGGATATCCTCACCTCGCTGTCGCAGAGGCGGCATGGTTATGCGTAGAGCGGCCAGACGGTAGAACAGGTCAGGGCGCAGAACATCCTCGGAGGTCTTGCCGGCCTCTTGCAGGTTCGAGATTGCGACGATCCGCGTTTCCGCAGGGGTGCCCTGCTCGTTCATCACGCTCAGCAAGCGGGCCTGCAAGGTGTCGCTCAACGCCTCGACATCTTCCAGCACCAGCGTGCCACCGCGCGCCTCTTCAATCGCAGGAAGCTGCGCATCCTCGGGCATCATCGGGCCGAACAGGCGTTTCGACAGCACTTCTTCCTCCAGCGCGGCGCAGGACACCAGAACGAATTTCTTGCCCGCGCGGCTGCCCACTGCGTGCAGAGCGTGCGCCACAAGCGTCTTGCCGGTACCCGTCTCTCCGTCGATCAGCACATGGCCGTCCGCCTGCCCCAGATCGAGGATATCTTCGCGCAGACGCTCCATAACCGGGCTGGCGCCGATCAGCTTGTTCATGATCTGCGTACCACCCGACAGCTCGCGCCGCAGGGCCCGGTTGTCCAGCGTCAGACGCCGTGCGTTGCTAGCGCGTTTGGCCAGTTCCGACATGCGGTCCGGGTTGAAGGGCTTTTCAAGGAAATCAAACGCGCCAACGCGCATCGCCTCAACCGCCATCGGCACATCGCCGTGGCCGGTGATCATGATCACCGGCAGAGTGCTATCGGCCCCCATCAGCTTTTTCAGCAATTGAATGCCGTCCATACCCGGCATCTTGATATCCGAGATCACAATCCCCGGATAATCCGGACCCAGAACCTTGAGCGCATCTTCGGCGCTGGCAAAGGTTTCGGTGTCATATCCCGACAGTGCCAGCCATTGGCTGATCGACTGGCGCATGTCCTGTTCGTCATCGACAATGGCGATTTTCATGGCCTGTGCCATAGTATTCCCTCGTGTTATTCAGCGGCCTGAAGGCCGTCGCTTCCCAGTGGCAGTTGCATCTCGAAGACCGCGCCACCCTTCTGGCCGTTGCGTGCGGTTAGCCGTCCGCCATGGTCGTTCACGATCCCCGACGAGATAGCAAGCCCCAGCCCGACCCCGTCACCGGGCTGCTTGGTGGTGTAGAAGGGCTCAAACAGGCTCTCGATATCCTTGATACCATACCCATTGTCGCGCACGGTCAGCACCGCCATGTCGCCCGCCGCCAGGATGATCTCAACATCCGGTTCAGCTACAGATTTGGTGGCGTCCAGAGCATTGCGCAAGAGGTTGACCATTACCTGCTCGATCCGCATTCGGTCCCCCATCACAATGACAGGGTCTTCGGGCAGGATCTGAGTAATCTTCACATGGCGCTGCCGCAGTTGAGGTTCCATCATCGACAGTGACGAGGCCAGCGCTTCGCCAAGGTTTACAGGCGAAAACGCATCTGCCCCCTTCCGCGCGTAAGACTTCAGCTGCCGGGTAATCGCGCCCATCCGCTCGATAAGACCATCAATGCGACCAAAGCTGGCGAGGGCCTCTTCCGGTCGGTTTCTGCGTAGCAGCAGACGCGCCCCGGCAAGGTAGGTTTTCATTGCAGCCAGAGGTTGATTAAGCTCATGGCTTACCGCCGCCGACATCTCACCCAAGGCGGCCAGTTTCGAGCTTTGCGCAAGCGTCTGTTCCGCCAAATCCAACGTCTTTTCAACCCGTTCGCGCTCAGCGATTTCCCGCTGCAGCCTCGCGTTCAATGCGCGAAGCTCTGCCGACTCGCGTTGAAACAAAACCACGCGCGACGCGGCGCGACGGCTGAGCAGATAGAACGCTGCCGCCAGGAGAATCGCAAAGCCCATGATTTCCAGCGCCAGCACGCTGTTCACCTTTTCACGGATCGAGTCGTAAGTGGTGAATGAGGCCATCTGCCAACCGCGGAACGGAATGCGAGTCTCAAGCCGTATGACGGCCTCACCTTCCAGATAGCCATCCGGCGGCAACGCAGACCAATCGGCCGTCGCCCGCAGCGCGCGCTGGATCGCACTTTCCGGCGTCTGCCGCAGCATGGCCGAGCTTTCGTCCAGCCCACGCCATTGCGGCTCGGTCGACAGGATAATGTTGCCGGTGCTGTCTCGCACCAGCACGGCATCAGAAATCCCGGCCCAGGCGCGTTCGAATTTCTGTAGGTCGACCTCAACCACGATCACGCCGAGGATTTCGGAATTCGCCTCAATCCTGCGGGAGTAAATAAAGCTGTAGTCGCCGGTTTCGCGCGGGCTGACCGTGAAAATCGTCGCGTTCGAGCGGATTGCGTCCACAAAATAGGGCGCATTGCGATGCCCTTCGAGCAAGCGGTTTCGGTCAGTGGCTGCCACCGTCACCCCATCCCCGTCCATCAGCATCAATGACGCGGCCCCGATCTCTTCAACGAAAGAGATCAGACGCTGGCTGGACAAGAGGTAGTCACTGGATTGCAGTGCCGAGATTAGCGTCGGGTCCCGCGACAGAAGCTGCGGCACAATCGCGTTGCGTCGCAATTCGCTGAGGAGGTTGCCGGAATACAGGGCAAGGCGCAGTTCAGCACGGTTGCGCGTCGACTCGGTGAACCGGTCGGTCAGCAACCGGTTCGTCACCCAGATCGTCGCAACGGCGGTCAGAAGGACCAGAATAACAGCCACACGCAGCCGCCACCCCAACGGGGCGCCGCGAAATGGACGGATCATCTTGTCCTTGATTGAGTGAAGGCTTGAACTCATTCCCGAAAGTTACGCGGGCAGAGCGGCGACCTCAAGTCACGCCGGGGTCAGAACGCCGGACAATGCGCGGAACAATGCCGTCCCGTCGGTGCCGCAATGCCCCTCATCCGCTGCACGTTCGGGGTGTGGCATCATGCCAAGAACGCGGCGGTTTTCCGAGAGGATGCCCGCGATATCCCCAACCGAGCCGTTTGGATTCTCGGTATAGGTGAACGCGATCCGGTCCTGATCCTTCAGCGCGGACAAGGTGGCATCATCGGCAAAATAGTTGCCGTCATGGTGGGCAATCGGAATGCCGATCACGTCGCCTGCATTGTAGCCCTGCGTAAAGGCGCTGTCGCTGGTTTCAACCTTCAGGCCGACCGTTTTGCAGATGTATTTCAGACCGGCATTGCGCAGCAGCGCGCCGGGCAGAATTCCGGTTTCCGTCAGGATCTGGAACCCGTTACAGATGCCAACGGCATAGCCGCCCCGCTCGGTATGATCGACCACAGCCTTGCAGATCGGCGATTGCGCCGCGATGGCCCCACAGCGCAGGTAGTCGCCATAAGAGAAGCCACCGGGAACGCCGACGATGTCGACCCCCTCGGGCAGCGCGGCATCCTTGTGCCAGACCATGTCAACGGCGAAGCCGGCCTGTTCAAAGGCTACGGCAAGGTCCCGGTCGCAGTTTGATCCGGGGAATACGATGACGGCTGCGCGCATGGCGAACCCTCCTAGCAAGTAAAATCAGTGACAACCGCCACACCCGGAGGCGCAGGAGCGTCGAAAGCGGCAAGTTCTTCACTCACCTGGTTCAGAGATACGTGTCGTGTCACGAGCGGGCTGAGATCAAGATCCGACCCCGTGATCAACGACAGAAGCGATGGATAGCGCCAACTAGGCATCCCTCGTGTTCCATATACAGACAGCTGACCGGAATAGAGCACATCCATCGGCAGCGTCATAGCAGCATGATCGCCCGCAGGCATGCCGATTTGAACCATGCGGCCCAGTTTGCGCAGGGACCGCATCGACGCCACGGTCGTGGCTTCAATCCCCAGCGCCTCAATCGCCACATGGGCACCACCGCCAGTGATCTCTTTCACCGCATCGGGCGCATCGCATGTTGCCGCGTTTACAACCGCATCCGCGCCCAGAGATTTGGCATAGTTCAGCTTGTCGTCTGAAATATCGACGACAACCACCCGTGCGCCAAGCGCCTTGCCCAACAACAGGGTCGAGACGCCTACTCCGCCGCCGCCGAACACGACCAGCCATTCGCCGCCCTGCAGCTGAGCGCGACCAACCAGCGCCTGCCACGCGGTCGTAACCCGACATCCCAGCGCCGCCGCGATCTCGGGCGCGAGTGTCTCGGGCAGTTCCGTCAGATTGGCATCCGCATGCGCAACCGCAATATACTCGGCGAACGCACCGTCACAGGTAAACCCCGGCACGACCTGGTCGGCGCAGGTGGTTTGATTGCCTTGGGCACAGTCCTGGCAATGACCACAGGCTAGAATGAAAGGCGCAATCACCCGATCACCGACTTTCCAACGGCGGACGCGGCTGCCCACCGCAACAACCTCGCCGCAATATTCATGGCCGGGTGTCATCGGGAGGATCACATCCGGGTCCGACCCCGACCACGCATGCCAATCTGACCGGCAGACGCCGCAGGCCAACACTCGGACGACAACGCCATCCTCGGCCGGTTCAGGGTCGGGAATGGTGGTCAGCTCCAGCGGCTGGCGATAAGTGATCAGACGCGCTGCCCGCATCCAATCAGACCAGTTCGATCTCGTAGCGTTCGATGACGGTGTTGGCCAACAGCTTTTCGCACATCTCGGTCACGTCCGCCTCGGTCGCGCCTTCGGCGAGTTCCAGATCAATGACCTTGCCCTGGCGCACACCTTCTACCTGATCAAAGCCCATGGCGCCCAATGCGTGGCGGACTGCCTCACCCTGAGGGTCCAGCACCCCATTCTTGAGCATCACATGCACCCGTGCCTTCATCTTCGCAACTCCACCTGAGGGCCACGATCGCAGGCCCATTTCGTTGCGCGGGGGATAGCGCGGTTGTGCCTTTGGGACAACCCTGTTTGAAGCGAAGATTGAAAAGCTACCAGAGGGTGTGCCTCAAATCGGGCCGCGCGGGTGTTTCGGGTCGAAAGGAATACCCTGCCCTCAAAAGAAAAGCGCCGCCCAATCGGAGGCGGCGCTTTCCAATTTTGTCAGGCAGACGCCGAGATCAGTTGATCAGCGTCGGTTTGGTCACGTTGCTTTGCGGCAGAACACCCAAGCGGCGCGCGACCTCGGAATAGGCGTCGGTCAGGTTGCCCAGATCGCGGCGGAAAACATCCTTATCCAGCTTCTGGCCGGTTTCGATATCCCACAGGCGGCAGCTGTCGGGGCTGATCTCATCAGCCACGATCAGACGCTGGTAATCACCGTCGAATACGCGGCCGATCTCGATTTTGAAATCGACCAGTCGAATGCCCACGGCCAGCATAACACCGCTCATGAAGTCATTCACGCGCAGTGCGAGGCTGAGGATATCGTCCATGTCCTGCTGACTGGCCCAGCCAAAGGCCGCAATATGTTCCTCGGTGACCAGAGGATCACCCAGAGAGTCGTCCTTGTAGCAGTATTCGACAATCGGACGCGGCAGCTGCGTGCCCTCTGCAATGCCCAGACGTTTGGACATCGTACCCGCTGCATAGTTGCGCACGATCACTTCCAGAGGGACGATCTCGCAATTCCGCACCAGCTGCTCGCGCATGTTCAGGCGGCGGATGAAGTGGTTTGGAACACCGATCTGGGTCAGGCCGTTCATGAAGAACTCGGACAGGCGGTTGTTCAGAACGCCTTTGCCGTCGATCACGTCTTTCTTTTCCGCGTTGAAAGCGGTTGCGTCATCCTTGAAGTACTGCACGATTGTGCCCGGTTCGGGGCCTTCATACAGAATCTTGGCTTTGCCTTCGTAGATTTTCTTGCGACGCGCCATCGGGGCCCCTTCCATATCGGCAACACGCGCAGATCGCGCGGCTGCGGCCCTCATAGAGCAGCCCGCCTCAACCCGCAAGTTGTCTGGTTGCTTTCCATTAGAGCCTGCGCTGTTGAATAGCTCCCCACACTGTATTGCGCCCCCTCAGAACCTGTCCAAACAGCCTGCGTGCAGCAACACAGCGCATTTGGTCGCGCAAAGCCCATTTTCGCTATACATTCCGAAATTCGTTTCTTATCTAGATGAGGAATGTCCACGCTATGAGGTCCCAATAAAATGACCACGTTCGACGAACGCGAAAACGCCTTTGAAGCCAAGTTTGCCCATGACGAAGAGATGCAGTTCAAGGCCCAGGCCCGCTGCAACAAACTGCTAGGCCTTTGGGCGGCGGCAAAGCTTGGGAAAACCGGCTCTGACGCGGACGACTACGCAAAAACTGTCGTGATCGCCGATATGGAAGAGGCAGGCCACGAAGATGTCGTCCGCAAGGTCTCTGCCGATCTGGGCGGTCTATCCTCAGATGACGAAATCCGCGCCAAAATGGCCGAGCTTCTGCCCGAAGCCAAAGCTCAGGTCATGAGCGAGACGGACTAAGCCTCCGGCCACCTCATGATCTTCATGAGTAATATGAATTTGATTTGACGCCCCGGTCATGAGACACGGGGCGTCTCATATTCATACGGGCGCTTAGCGCCAAACACGTCGGACCAAGCCCATGACAAATGCGTTGACCCAGCTTCTCGAGACCAAAGAGGCCATTCTGGCCGATGGTGCGACCGGAACAAATCTGTTCAACATGGGTCTGCAATCGGGCGACGCACCCGAGCTGTGGAACGTGGATGCGCCGGACAAGATCCGCGCGCTTTATCAGGGCTCGGTCGATGCGGGCAGCGATCTGTTTCTGACCAACACCTTCGGTGGCACCTCGGCCCGGCTCAAGCTGCATGATGCGCAGAACCGCGTGGGTGAGCTGAACCGCATTGGCGCTGAACTCGGGCGTGAGGTAGCAGACAAATCCGGACGCACCATCGTGGTTGCCGGCTCGGTTGGGCCAACCGGTGAGATCATGGAGCCAGTCGGAAGCCTGTCGCATTCCGAAGCGGTCGAGATGTTCCACGAACAGGCTGAGGCCCTCAAAGACGGCGGCGTCGATGTTCTGTGGGTCGAAACAATCAGCGCCCCCGAGGAGTTCCGCGCCGCAGCCGAGGCCTTCGCATTGGCGGATATGCCCTGGTGCGGCACCATGAGCTTTGACACTGCCGGGCGCACCATGATGGGCGTCACCTCGGCTGATCTGGCCCTTCTGGTCGAAACACTGCCCAACCCTCCGATTGCGTTTGGCGCGAATTGCGGCACCGGAGCGTCGGACATCCTGCGCACTGTACTTGGGTTCACCGCGCAAGGGACCGAGCGGCCCTTGATCTCGAAAGGCAATGCGGGGATCCCGAAATATGTCGACGGTCACATTCACTATGACGGCACGCCTGATCTGATGGCCGACTATGCTGTGATGGCCCGCGACGCAGGTGCAAAGATCATCGGTGGCTGCTGTGGCACTATGCCCGCGCATCTTGAGAAAATGCGTGCAGCTCTGGACAGCACAGAACGTGGCGCGCGCCCGACGCTTGATCAGATCACGGATGCGCTTGGACCGTTCTCATCCGCCTCGGATGGGACCGGCGACGATGCCGCGCCCGAGCGGCGCACCCGCCGCCGCCGCCGCGCCTGAGTTAGCGTCCCTCGAATTTCGGGGGGCGTTTTTCCATGAAGGCCACCACGCCTTCGGCAAAATCGCGCGAGCGTCCACATTCACCTTGCAAATGCGCCTCGGTCGCCAATTGCTGTGGCAAGGTCTTTTCGTAGGTACCGCGGAGCGCCTGTTTGATCGCGCCATAGGCCGCCGTCGGACCTTGGGCCAAATGTGCGGCCCGGCTGCGCCAATGGGCATCAAACGCATCATCGGCGACCGCTTCCCAGATCAGCCCCCAATCATCGGCCTGACGCGCGGTGATCTTGTCAGCAAACAACGCGGCCCCCATGGCCTTGGCCAGCCCCATCTGGCGCGGCATGAACCATGTACCGCCAGCGTCCGGAAGCAAGCCGATGCGGGAAAAGGCCTGCAGGAAATAGGCGCTCTCGGTCGCGATCACCACATCGGCACAGAGCGCAAGGTTGGCCCCCGCCCCGGCTGCAGGTCCGTTGACGGCGGCAATCGTGGGCACCGGGCTGTCATGGATGGTCTCGAGCATCGGCTCATATTCATCACGCAGCGAGCGTTCCAGATCGATCTTTCCGGTCGAGGACGCATCGCCCAGATCCTGCCCGGAACAAAAGGCCGGTCCGGCCCCGGTCAATACGATGCACCGTGCATTTCGGGCCGCGTGTTTCATCGCATGGGTGATCTCGGCCCGCATCTGCGTGGTCAGCGCGTTCATCTTGTCGGGGCGGTTCAGCGTCAGCACCGCCAGCCCGTCCGTGATGTCCAGCAGGATCGTTTCGTAGTCCATTAAAGCTCTCCCTCGCGCCTGTGCGTGAGCGGACACTGCCGCATTCACAGGCCGAGGAAAAGCGGAACCACGCGTCAGTCTTTCAGAATTTGGCTCAGGCGCTCTTTTTCGGCGTCGCTCAGCCCGTCGCTTTCACCCAGCGCTTGCGCCTTGGCTCGGTTGCGCAGAAAGACCAAGCCGACACCGGCGGCAATCAGCAACATGATCGGCCCGGCCAACCACAGCATCAGGTTCGAGCCCGTAACCGTGGGCTTCAACAGCACATATTCACCATAGCGGTCGACGATGAAGGCGATCGCCTCTTCATCCGTATCCCCGGCCACGAGCCTTTCGCGTACCAGCAAGCGCAGGTCGCGCGCCAGATCTGCGTTGCTTTCGTCGATGCTCTCATTTCGGCACACCAGACAGCGCAACCCGGTGCTGAGGTCGCGGGCGCGTTGCTCCAGCACCGGATCGTCAAGCACCTCGTCCGGTTGCACTGCAAAGCCCGGTGCCGCCAACAGCATGAGGATCAGGATCAGACGTTTCATTCTGCGGGTACTCCGGCGGAAGGCGCTTTGCGCGCGCCAGCCGCAACCCGGAACCGACGATCGCAGAGGCTGAGGACGCCACCCAATGCCATCATGAGACATCCGGCCCAGATCCAGTTGGCGAAGGGTTTGATATAGGTCCGCAAGACCCAGCCCCCATCCGCCTGCTGGTCCCCGATTACAACGTAGAGATCTCGCATGACCCGGTAGTCAATCGCCGCCTCGGTGGTGGGCATACGCGCAACCGGATAGTCGCGTTTTTCGGGATGCAGCGTCCCGATCATGCGCCCGTTGGTCTCCACCTTCACATCCGCCATGGTCGAGAAATAATTCGGCCCTTGCACGCGATCGACATCCTCAAGCGTCAGGGTGAATTGACCAACCTCGAAGGGCTGCCCCGGCTGGGCGACGCGGATATCCTCAACCTCCCATGCGGTCAGACCGGCGATGGCGAAGATGGTCACACCCAGCCCCGTATGGGCAACCGCCTTGCCCCAATCGGCCCCCGGCAGGCGGAACAGGCGTTTCAGACTGCCGTTTCGTCCTGTCCGGCTCCACAAATCGAGAACGGCGCCGAAGGTGATCCATGCGCCCAGAAACAGACCCACGGGCCCCAAAGCACTGCGTCCCGTTTGCATCGCCCAGACCAGCACGCCAAGGGCGACGGCCAGCACAAACGCATAACGCAGAAACCACGCTGTCTTGCCAAGCTTGCCGCGCTTCCACGGCAACATTGCGCCAACCGGCAGGACCAGCCCCAACAGTACCATGAACGGCGTGAAGGCCGCGTTAAAGAACGGAGGTCCGACCGAGAGTTTCCGGTCAAACATCATCTCGGCCACCATCGGCCACATGGTGCCTACGAACACCACGAAACAGCTGACGGCCAACAGCACGTTGTTCACGACCAGCGCGCTCTCCCGGCTGACCATGCCAAAGACGCCCTTCGCCTCCATCGCCTGCGCCCGCGCCGCAAACAGCGTCAGCGCACCGCCGATAAAGAACACAAGGATCAACAGAATGAAAACGCCCCGCTCTGGATCTGTTGCGAAGGCATGAACCGAGGTCAGAAGCCCCGAGCGCACAATGAAGGTCCCGATCAGCGAGAATCCGAAGGCAATGATCGCCAGTAGGATTGTCCAGCTCTTCAACGCCTCGCGCTTTTCCACGACAATGGCCGAGTGCAATAGCGCCGCCGCCAGCAGCCATGGCATGAACGAGGCATTCTCGACCGGATCCCAGAACCAGAAACCGCCCCAGCCAAGCTCATAATAGGCCCACCATGACCCCAGTGCGATCCCAATGGTCAGAAACACCCAGGCGGCCAGGGTCCACGGCCGCACCCAGCGGCCCCAGGCGGCATCAATACGACCCTCGATCAATGCGGCCACGGCAAAGCTAAACGCCATGCTCAGACCGACATAGCCCAAATACAGAAACGGCGGGTGGAACGCCAAGCCCGGGTCTTGCAGCAGCGGGTTCAGATCGCGCCCATCGAACGGAGCAATCGCCAGCCGATCAAACGGGTTCGAGGTAAACAGGATAAAAGCGAAGAACGCTACGGCCACAGCCGACTGCACAGCCAACACGCGCGCTTTCAACGTGGGTGGCAGGCCTGCGCCGAAAAACGCGGCCATTGCGCCGAACAGGGTCACGATCAGCACCCACAACAGCATCGAGCCTTCGTGGTTCCCCCAAGTCCCACTGATCTTGTAGATCATCGGTTTCGCCGAATGGCTGTTCTCAACCACGATCCTCAGCGAAAAATCCGAAGTGGTGAACGCCCAAACCAGCGCTCCAAAGGAAAATGCCGTCAGTAGGAATTGTGAGATTGCCGCCGGTTCCGCAAACGCCATCCATCCAGCCCAGCGTTTCGATGCCCCGATCAGGGGCACCACGCTTTGCACGATAGCGACGAAAAAGGCGAGGATTAGCGCGAAGTGACCTAGCTCTGTAACCATAGGGCAGGATATATGCCGGAGGCACGGTAATCGCCAACCACTTTCGTTTGATTTCGGGGCACATAGTGTCGCAACTCAGCCCCTTTCGCGTCGCCAATCCTCTAACGCCGGGTTCTCATCGGCCAGCAGGCTTTCTTGCGCCAAGCGCGCATCCGACCCCGTATCAGCCACACCGGGTCGGTCGCTGCGCATATTTCCAAGCGCATCAAGGTTGGCCAGAACTGTCGGTGTCCGCGCCATCACGGCCGAGATCTCGCGTTGCAAATCCTGCGATTTCGCCTGATGCCGCGCCCCGAAATAGAACGAGACAATCACGCCCAGCAACCACCACAAAGGCTCGGGCACGAGCGCAATCCCCTGCATTCGCGCCGAAAACCAGATCGGATCGATCATAGCGGCAGCAAACAAGCCCAGTGTTCCCAGCGCTAAGGCCGGGCGCGGAAGCCGGTTCAACCCATCCATGAAGCGGTCGAACATTCCTTTGGGCGGCCTTTGAAACTCAGCCCCGAACTGCGTCATAGACTGAGTTTGCGCCACCATCCTGCGTTGAGCGCCCGCGTCGGCGTTTTCCTGAAAGACCTCTGCAGTCTCGCGCACCACGTTACGCCCACCACCGAATAAGAAACCCAAAACGCCCGAGATCAATCCCATCTCGCAACCCTCCTTGCAAACGCCTCATCGCTCAAGTGATAGCGATCAGACAGGAACTCTTCCGCCCGTCTGATCCAACCGCCTTTCCCGCCCGCACGGGTACGCGCATACTTTCGCGACGCGGGGCGCCGATCTGCGAGCCGAAAGTAATAGTTCCGCCGCGCCACCCCATAAGCGTCCCGCAACTGAACCGGGTTCGGGTGCGCCGCGTCCTGACTAGCGCCTATGGTTTGTGGGCCGATAACCCCGTCCACCACAACGCCAAAACCCATCTTCACCAACAGCGATTGCAAAATGCGCACCGCCTGCGCGCCCGCATTCACATACATGTCGAACACGCTGGCCTGCAGCGCCTCAGGCAAAGCAGCGATCCCCGGTATCTCAAAATAATGCTGCACAAAGATATCAATGGCCTGCGCGCGGCTGAGCGCCCGTACATCCGCGGCATCAACCACCCCGTCCCGCGTCAAATCCAAGCCCAAACGCCGCATCGTGTGAATGGTCACGCCGAAATTTGTGGCTCCTCCCGGATCATCCGGATCATCCACAAACCCGCCTTCCCGACGTACAATCTCTTCGGCAATCTGTCGAACCGTCTGCATCACGACCCCCACCTGCTTCAGTCGAGGGAACGATCCTGCAAACTCATTAACAACCCCAAACGAAACAGAGCGCCGCCTGCCATCTGCACGCAACGCCCTGCTGCTTCTGTTCAAAAATACATCCGCCGAAGGCACGCAGCGCAGCTGCGTTCAGCTTTCGCCGGGATCCTTGTAAACGCCCTGTTCCTTCAAGGCATCCATGACCTCTTTCGGCATATAGGTCTCATCGTGTTTTGCAAGAATTTCAGTCGCTTCAAACACACCGTTCACATAGCGACCCGTCCCAACCATACCCTCATTTTCCGAGAAGAGATCCGGCAGAACCCCGGTAAAGGCCACGGGAACACTCTCTCCGCCATCGGTGACCACGAAGCGCACCGTTTCGCCCTGCCCCCGCACGATCGAGCCCTCTTCGACCAGACCACCAATGCGAAACACCTCGGTCGGCGCAGGCGGCTCAGCGATCACCTGGCTGGGCGAGCGGAAGAAGTTGATGCCATCGCGCATCGCATACCCAATCAACGCCGTCGACACCGCCAGGGCCGCTACGGCCACCAGAATGATCTGAACTCGACGACGTTTCTTGAGCGTTTTCATACCGTCCTCACGGGAACAAGGGGGCCATCATCAGCCCTCGCGTTTCATCCTCACCTAACATCAGGTTGGCATTCTGCAAGGCCTGTCCGCTGCTACCTTTTGTCAGGTTATCCAAAGCGGCGATCACAATAGCACGCCGTTCAATCCGATCCGCAACAACACCGATATGGCAGAAGTTCGATCCCCGCACATGGTGAGTCGAGGGCGCTTCGCCCATCGGCAGAATCTCAATGAAAGGCTCGTCAGCATAGGCTTTCGCCAGCGTTTCGTAAACGCTCTGCGGGTCGCCCTTCACGTAGGAGGTTGCCAGAATACCCCTGTTTGCCGGGATCAAGTGCGGTGTGAATTGGATATGCACCGTGCGCCCAGCCAGTTTAGAGAACTCCTGATCGAACTCACCCAAATGGCGGTGCGTACCACCTATGGCATAGGCATTCGCGCCTTCGCTCAGCTCGGCATGCAGCAGGTTTTCTTTCAACGAGCGGCCAGCGCCCGACACGGCGCATTTCAGATCGAGGATGATGTCATCCAGATCAATCACACCGGTTGAAATCAACGGCCGCAACACATACTGTCCGGTCGCCGCGTTGCAGCCCGTACCGGCCACAAGCCGTGCGGTCCGGATGTCGTCACGATAGAACTCGGTCAGGCCATAGACCGCCTCTTCCTGCTGCTCCAACGCGCTATGCGGGTTTCCGTACCATTTTTCGTACTCATCCGCGTCCTGCAGCCGGAAATCGGCTGAAAGGTCGATGATCTTCAGATTCTTCGGCAGGTCCCGGATTACTTCCTGACTGGTTTTATGCGGCAAAGCGCAGAAACACAGGTCGATCTGGGAAAAGTCGATTTCAGAAATCTTACACAGATCCGGCAGGTTCATGTGGCGCAGATGCGGGAAGACCTGAGCCATCGATAGGCCCGCCTTACGTTCCGCCGCCAGCGCAACGATATCCATGTTCGGGTGCTCGGCGATCAGCCGCACCAGTTCAGCGCCAGTATAGCCTGAGGCGCCCAGAATTGCGATTTTATGGGTCATGTCAGACCTCTTCTTTGCATGTGTCACATATCATGACCGCCACTGTGACGGTCTTGGATTTAGAAAATCAAAAGGATGGCGTCCTTGACCTAAATCAGGCCGCCGCAAACGAGATTTGTCGTCGGAGGAACTGCGTCGCCCGATCGCTGACAAAACCGGGCTTGCCGGTGGTTAGGTAGCCGCCTTCTCCCTCACCCAGCATGGTCGGGTGGCGTTGCAGATAGTCGGCCAAGCTTTCAGCCACCAGATCACCCTGGCTGAACACCTGAACATCCGCACCCAGAGCGGCCTGAAACGTCTCGGCCATCAAAGGGTAGTGCGTGCAGCCCAGGATGGCCGCCTGAGGTTCGGGCATCTTGCGCTTCAACGCGTCCACATGGCTGCGCACAAGGGCTTCGGCCAGAATCAAATCGCCGTCTTCAATGGCATCGACCACGCCGCCGCAGGCCTGTGCCTCGACATCCACACCAATCGCACGGAACGCCAGTTCCCGCTGGAAGGCGCGGCTGGAGACAGTGGCGGGCGTTGCAAACAAGGCCACATGCTTGACGGCCACTTCGCGCGGCGGAGAGTTATCGCCCCATTGCCGCTCGGTCAGCGCCTCGATCAGAGGGACAAAGACCCCCAGAACGCGCTTGCCTTCTGGCACGCCCTCCTCCTGCATCCGACGCAGGGCAGCCGCGCTGGCGGTATTGCAGGCCAGAATCACCAGATTGCAGCCGCGATCCCACAAGTCGTAGACCGCCTTGCGGGTTAGCTGATAGATATCCTCGGCATCGCGCACGCCGTAAGGCGCATGCGCACTGTCCGCGTAATACAGGAAATCCACGTCAGGCAGCCGTTGCTGCGCGGCGTTCAGGACAGTCAGACCGCCCAAACCGGAATCAAAGATACCTACTGCCATTAGCCCCTTCAGGCGCGATGCCGTTCCTCAAATTCATAGCCGTAGTCATAAGACTTCAGCGGTGTCGGAGACAGCTCATACGTGGCTTTGCGCAGGAAATCCATCATCTTGCGCTTATCCTTGCTGAGTGGGTCCAGAACATCACGGGTAATCGGCTCGCCGATCACGACTTTCACAGGGGTATCGACGCGTTTCTTGAACTCCTTGATCAGCAAACCCATCCGCAGAGTATTGTGCAAATGGCTGGCGATCTGGAACAGACGAGAGGTGTGGCCGTCAAAGAAAACCGGCACCACTGTCGCGTTCGATTTGGCGACCATCCGAGCGGTAAAGCCCCGCCAACCAGGGTCCATAGGGTGGTCGAACGGCGTGAGGGCCGTGCTGACGGTGCCGCCGGGGAAGATCCCGATCGCCCCACCGTCGCCAAGATAGTTCAAGGCGGTTTTGCGGGTCTCAAGGTTCAGCTTCATCGCCTCTTTCGTCTCATCAAAAGAGATCGGCAGGATGATGCGGTTCAGATCTTCTGCCTTGCGGAACACGCGATGGGCCAGAATCCGAAAATCGCCGCGCGTTTCAGACAGGATATGCCCCATCATCAATCCGTCCAGAATGCCGTAAGGGTGATTGGCAATCAGGATCAGAGGGCCGTCCTTCGGGATATTCGACAGCGCCCCACCTGCAACATCCAGCGTCAGCCCGTAGCGTTCGACCATGACGGCCCAGAAATCGCGCCCCTTGGCGACGTCATGTTCATACCCGTCCGCACGCTTGATCAGGCGCATGCGGCCTGTCGTGTTTTCCATCAGCTTGATGACCATCCGACCGCCCTTGGTTTCGGCGGAATGGGCATAAGAAATGTCTCGAACGACATGACGGCGCGAGGGCATCTGAAGACTCCGGAACTAACTGCCTGCATTATACGTTAAGCGGAGATTTTGCCTAGCGAAGGTGACAGGTTTGTGACGCCTCATTCCGCCGCAGCGCGCATCTCGGGCCCGCCGCTGCGGATCGTTGCCAGCAGCTCCTCGCGCCGCTTGGCCGCATTGGCTTCGTTTTGCATCAAAACAGGGCCAAAACCACGGATATCCAGTGGCAAACGGGCCAGTGCAACAATCGCCTCCTGCGTGTCGTCCGTTGCCAGAGGCAGGACCTCTTTCATGTCCTGTTCGTACTGTTTGATTAGCGCGCGTTCCATCCGCCGCTCGGCTGAGTAGCCGAAGATATCCAAAGGCGTGCCGCGCAAACTCTTCAACTTGGCCAACAGTTTAAGAGGCCCAAGCATCCATTCTCCAAAGGCACGCTTGCGCGGCCTGCCATTGCTACCCTCCCCACCAAAAATGGGTGGGGCCAGATGGAAGGTCATGTTGAAATCACCGTCGAACTCGGCAACAGCCTTGTCCCGGCTGGTGAGCAACAGGCGCGCGACTTCGTATTCATCCTTGTAAGACAACAGCTTGTGATAACCTTTTGCCACGGCCTCGCGCAGCGTTTCATCTGCAATACCGTCCACCAGCTTGCGATAGCGTTTCGCCAGTCGGGTCGACTGGTAGTCGGTCAGGTGCTGCGCCCGGAAGTCGATCATTTGGTCAAGGGTCTTCGGCAATTCCGAAACGGAAGGTGCCAGCATCGCCTGCGCTTCCTCCGGGTGCAGAACCGCCCACCGACCCACGTCAAAGGCCCGTTTGTTGCGTTCTACGGCGGTTCCGTTCAGCTCAATCGCAGTCATGATCGCCTCATGACTGACGGGCAGAGTCCCGCGCTGCCATGCAGCGCCGAAGACCATCATGTTGGAGTAGATCGAATCGCCCATCACGATCTTGGCCAGATCGGTCGCATCGAACAGGCTCACCCCGTCTTTCAGCCGCGCTTGCAGCGCAAGCTCCAACTGGTCGCCCGGAATGCGGAATTCGGTATCGCGGGTGAAATCACCGGTCACCGTGCTGTGGTTGTTGACCACTGCGCCGGTCTGTCCGGACCGTGTCAGACCCAGGGTTTTTGCCCCGGCCGAGACCACGAGGTCACCGCCGATCAGCGCATGCGCTTCGCCGGTTGCGACACGAATGGCGCTGATATCCTCCGGCCTGTTCGCCAGACGGCAATGGATGTGAACCGCGCCGCCTTTTTGGGCGAGGCCGGCCATCTCCATCATACCCGCGCCTTTGCCGTCGATCTGCGCCGCTTGCGCCAGAATAGCTCCGAGGGTCACGACACCTGTGCCACCAATTCCGGTGATAACCACATTATGCGTACCCTTGATTTGCGGCAGTTCAGGTATGGGCAGATCGGGCAGATCAAGCTGTTTGGTCGCCTCTTTCCGGATCTTTGCCCCTTCCAGAGTGACAAAGGACGGACAGAACCCGTTCAGGCACGAGAAATCCTTGTTGCAGCTGGATTGATCAATCGCGCGTTTGCGGCCCAGTTCGGTCTCCTTGGGCACGATTGAGACGCAGTTTGACTGCACCCCGCAATCACCGCAACCTTCACAAATATCGGTATTGATGAAGACGCGCTTGTCCGGGTCCGGAAACTCACCGCGCTTGCGGCGACGGCGTTTTTCAGCCGCGCAGGTCTGGACATAGACGATGACCGAGACGCCCTCGATTTCGCGGAACCGATCCTGCACTTTCATCAACTCAGCGCGTTCAAAGCTCTCTACACCCGACGGCAGAGCCCCAAGGTTAACGTCTTCCTTTTCATCATAGACCAGAGCCACATGCTGCACGCCCATGGCCTTCACCTCGTCCACGATCCGTTCAGCGGTCAAATCACCTTCGTTCCCCTGCCCGCCAGTCATCGCAACCGCATCGTTGAACAGGATTTTGAAGGTGATGTTGGTGCCCGCCGACAGCGCCGCGCGTATCGCCTGCACGCCGGAGTGGTTATACGTACCGTCACCCAAGTTCTGAAACACGTGTTTGGTGGTCGAAAACGGAGCCTCACCAATCCAGTTCGCACCCTCGCCGCCCATCTGAGTGAAGCCGGTCGTCTCCCGATCCATCCACTGCACCATGTAGTGGCATCCGATGCCTGCATAGGCGCGGCTACCCTCTGGCACTTTGGTTGAACTGTTGTGCGGACAGCCCGAGCAGAAATAGGGCAACCGCGTCGCGATTTCTTGCGCGTTGTCTGCACGCCGCGCCTCTGACAGTTTGGCGAGGCCTGCGCGGACGCCATCCGTTTCGCGCCCCTCTTCAATCAGGATGTCACCCAGCTTTTCGGCAATCATGATAGGGTCCAATGCGCCGCGTGTGGGGAACAACTCCTCACGATGCAGCGTTCCGGCGCCGCCCTTGTACCAGCCATAAACGCGGCGACCCCGGCGGTCGTCAAAGATCGCTTCTTTGACCTGCACCTCGATCAGCTTGCGCTTTTCCTCAACGATCACAATCAGGTCCAGTCCTTCGGCCCAATCATGGAACCCGGCCATATCGAGCGGGAACGTCTGCCCGATCTTGTAAGTTGTGATGCCCAGCCGTTCTGCTTCGGCCTCATCAATGTTCAGCAAAGACAGCGCGTGGGTCAGGTCCAGCCAGTTTTTACCCGCCGCAACGAACCCGATCTTGGCCCCCGGCTTGCCCCAGACGCGTTTGTCCAGCTTGTTGGCATGCGAGAACGTCTCGGCCGCGAAACGCTTGTAGTCGATCACGCGGGCCTCTTGCAGATGCGGCGTATCGCCAAGACGGATGTTCAAGCCACCTTCGGGCATGTCGAATTCGGGGATCACGACGCCCATCCGGTCGGGCCTGCCATCGACGACCGAGGTCACCTCAATCGTGTCCTTCATTGTTTTCAGACCAACCCAGACACCGGCAAACCGGCTGAGCGCAAAGCCGTAAATGCCGTAGTCCAAAATCTCCTGCACGCCTGCAGGGCTGACCACGGGCATATACATATCGACCAGAGACCACTCCGACTGGTGCAACACGGTCGAGCTTTCGCCTGTATGGTCATCCCCCATTGCCATCAGCACACCGCCATGTTGCGCGGTGCCCGCCATATTGGCGTGACGCATCACATCGCCCGACCGGTCAACCCCCGGCCCCTTGCCGTACCAAAGACCAAAGACGCCGTCATACCGGCCATCGCCGCGCAGGCCCGCCTGCTGGCTGCCCCAAAGCGCGGTGGCAGCCAGATCCTCGTTCAAGCCGTATTGAAAGGTCACATCGCTTTCAGCCAGATAGCGCTGGGCGCGCATCATCTGCTGATCCACCGCACCCAAAGGTGAGCCACGATAGCCTGTCACCAGTCCGGCGGTGTTCAACCCGGCCTGTTGATCGCGGGCCTTCTGCATCAACATCAGACGCACAAGCGCCTGTGTTCCGTTCAAAAGAACGGGTGATTTCTCAAGATCGAAGCGGTCGTTCAGCGTTATGTGTGGCTGACTCATCAGACGTCTCCCCTCGTCAGATCAGTGTGCTTTATATTCACGCATTTTAGGTCATAATTATTGACCTGTATAGCCATTATCCCCTGAATCCCAAGGATTTCATGGTTTGATTGTGGAACTTGTTACCTATTTCATATAGGGCTTCACGAGGATAACGAAAGTTGCGGCGATGGATTGGGACAAGCTTAGAATATTTCACGCGGTGGCCGATGCCGGCAGCCTGACCCATGCGGGGGACAGGCTCAATTTATCTCAATCCGCCGTGAGCCGTCAGATCCGCGCGCTGGAAGAATCACTCGATGCGACCCTGTTCCACCGCCACGCACGCGGTCTGATTCTAACCGAACAGGGTGAGTTGCTGTTTGATGCAACCTCGGCCATGTCCAAACGTCTGGACGCCGCCGCCGCGCGCATCCGCGACAGCGAAGAGGAAGTGTTCGGCGTCCTGCGCGTGACCACCACATTCGGCTTCGGCACCCTGTGGCTCGCCCCACGCCTGCCTAAGCTCTACGAACAGTACCCCGATTTGAACATCGACCTGATGCTCGAGGAACGTGTTCTGGACCTGCCCATGCGTGAGGCCGATGTCGCCATCCGCATGAAGGAGCCCAGCCAGGCCGATCTGATCCGTAAACGCCTGATGACCGTTCAGATGAAGCTCTATGCCACGCAGGAGTATCTGGAATCCCATGGCGGAATGCTGAAATCGCTTGAAGAGATCAAGGAACACCGTCTGATCAGCCAGACACCCTCGGCCCCGCAGGTGGGCGCAAGTGCGGCGATGGTGCGCCATCTGATGACCTTCAATCCGGGGTCCTTGCTAACCGTGAACAACTATTTCGGCGTTCTTCAGGGCGTGTTGCACAATTTGGGAATTGGCGTCCTGCCCGACTACGTGACGCAGGACTTCCCGCACCTCGTTCCGATCTTATCAGAAATCGAAAACGCGGACGTTCCCGTTTACCTCGCCTACCCGGAAGAATTGCGCCATTCCAAGCGGGTCGGAGCATTCCGCGACTTCGTTCAGGACGAGATCATCGCGCAACGCAAACAGCTGAAAATGATGGGTAAACTCTAGCTATGCACTCGCAGCATAGCAGCAATGCTGAACGATCAGATTAAAACTTCTTGAACGTTCACAAACCGACCCCTAAATGAGCACTCGAAGGCGGTGATGCTGAAACGCTCATCATCTTCATACCTCCCTGTTGGACTATGGCCGAGCTTAGTGCTCGGCCTTTTTTTTGGCTTCTCCCAAATTCATTTTTTAGTTTTCCCCAATCTCACCGTCCAGAGCGATGAAATTTCTGGGAAAATCTCCGACACCTGCCTATGATCCGAAAAAACGTTTAAAAATTCGTGTTCGAGGACAGAACCATGATAAGCCCCCTCCGCCTTCTGGCGGCGATTTTTTCACTAATTTTAACGGTCGGACCGCTGCATGCACAAGTTGCGGGCACGTCGACCTCCAGTGCGCCTGCCACCGTCGATATCCCCGAGGACCTCACGCCCGAACAAGTGGACGATCTGGTCGCCCGTATGTCGGATGATCAGGTCCGCTCTATCCTGTTAGAGCGTCTGGACGCGGTGGCAGAGAAAAACGCAGCCGCTGCAGAGGATCGCGAGGATCCGATTACCGAGTTGAATGAAGTCTGGAGCGAAATGGTCGCCTCGTGGACGCATGTCATAACGACCGTCCCTAATATCTTCAGCGCGCAAGCCACCGCCATCAAGAATTTTGCGACCACATTCACCTCATTCGGTGCGTTGGTTTTGATGGGGCTGGTTGCTAGTGTTCTGGTTGTGGGCTTCATCGCCGAAAAACTGTTCGAGATTCTGACCCGCCGCTGGCATGTCCAGACCGAGGCCGAAGCCGAAGGCGATCTCTGGGGCGCTGCCCGCTATCTTTTCGGTCGTTTCTGTCGGGAAATCGCAGGGCTTGTAGTGTTCTACGTGGTCATCCGCGCGGTTGGACGTGGCCTGCTGACGCCCGAGCAAATCACATATGCCGGGCCGTTTGTGTTCTACCTGATCTGGATACCACGGCTGGGTGCCGCCGTCTCGCGCTTTGTGCTGGCGCCGAACAAACCTCATTTCCGTCTGGTCAATATCGACGATCACTGGGCGAAGTATCTGCATCGCAATCTGATCGGGCTGCTGATCCTGATCGGTTTCACCCTGTTCCTGCTGCACTTCAACAACCTGAACGGCATCACAGGGGATGATACGCGTATCGGCTTCTGGCTGAACGCAGGCATCCACATCTACATTGGCTTGATCGCATGGAAAGCGCGTGAAGGTCTGTCGCAGATGATGTTGGGAACTGACCCAGACCACACCAAGTTCGACGAGGAAGTGGCACACTATTACCCCTACTTCGCCATCGCGGTCTCGGCAGCGACTTGGCTGCTGGTCGAGTTCCTGGTGGCTCAGCGCAACCCGGCATCGTTGGCTCTGCTGGTTCAGGGCGCGCATTTCACGACCATGTTCTGGCTGTTGATCGCCCCGGCGCTCGACACACTGATCCGAGGGCTTGTCCGGCATCTGCAACCGCCGATGCAGGGCGAAGGTTCGGTGGCTGAACGCGCCTATAAGTCAACCAAGCGCAGCTACATCCGTATCGGTCGGGTTCTGGCGGGCATTCTTGTCATCTTGATGATCGCCAATGCCTGGGATCTCGATCTGCAGGAAATCGCTGGTGGAGACGCGGATTCCGGCAGCAAACTGGTGCAGTTCTTCATCATCATCGCCGTGGGCTACATCCTGAACGAGGTCGTCTCGCTCTGGATCAACCGCCGACTGGCGAAAGAGATGACCGCCGCGCAAAGCCCGGACGAAGAAGCCGGCGAAGGCGGCGGTGCTGGTGGCTCGCGTCTTGCAACGGTTTTGCCGCTGCTGCGGGTAACGGCTCAGGTGGCGATTGCCGTGATCTTCGTTTTGCTGGCCTTAGGCGCCCTTGGGCTCGACATCACACCGCTTCTGGCTGGTGCTGGTATCCTGGGTCTGGCCATCGGTTTCGGTGCGCAAAAACTGGTGTCTGACATCGTTGGCGGCATTTTCTTCCTGATCGACGATGCCTTCCGCGTGGGTGAGTATGTCGATGTGGGTGGCACCACCGGCACGGTCGAGAAGATCTCGATCCGCTCGATGCAGCTGCGTCACCATCGCGGGCCGGTGCACACCATTCCCTATGGTGAGATTCAGAAGCTGACTAACTACAGCCGCGACTGGGTCATCATGAAGCTGAAGTTCACCGTGCCTTTCGACACCGATCCCAACAAGGTGAAGAAGATCTTTAAGAAGATCGGCGCCGAGATGATGGAGGACGAGACCCACAAGGATGGCTTCCTTCAGCCGTTCAAGTCTCAGGGCGTGTTCGACTTTGACGATGTCGGCATGATTATCCGGGGCAAGTTTATGGCCAAACCCGGCAAGCAGTTCACGTTGCGCAAAGAGATCTTCAACCGCGTCAAGGCCGCCTTCAAGGAGAACGGAATTGACTTCGCCCGCCGCGAAGTGCGCGTTGCCATCCCCGGTCTGGATGACGCTGAACACCTGAGTGAAGACCAGAAAGCAGCCGTTGGCGCCGCCGCTGGAGCGGTCGCGCAGCAAGCGCAGCAACAAGACCAACAGAAGTAAACTCACCCGGCACGCGGCTGTCTCTGTCGCGTGCCGGTACCTCATTTGAGGCTCTGTACGATCCGCACAATTTGCACCTTTGTCCGGTTTGCAACAGGACAGCGCGCGGAAAGTGCCTTTTCTCTTCCCCCCGGCGGTCCCTTCCCCTAAAAGGCGCCAAACATTGCCATCTCGGGGACCGAAACAGGATGCAAGAGCCAGCCATCACACCTGATCTGATTGCCGCCCACGGGTTGAAGCCCGAGGAATACGACATGATCCTCGAGATCATCGGGCGTGAGCCGACATTCACCGAGCTTGGCATTTTCTCGGCTATGTGGAACGAGCATTGCTCTTATAAATCCTCCAAGAAATGGCTGCGCACCCTGCCTACATCCGGCCCTCAGGTGATCTGCGGCCCGGGTGAGAATGCGGGCGTGGTCGATATCGGCGACGGGCAAGCAGTTGTTTTCAAGATGGAAAGCCACAACCACCCGTCTTACATCGAACCCTATCAGGGTGCGGCAACCGGCGTTGGCGGCATTCTGCGCGACGTCTTCACCATGGGCGCGCGCCCGATCGCCTCGATGAACGCCCTGTCCTTTGGTGAGCCCGGCCACCACAAGACCCGCCAGCTGGTCAACGGCGTGGTCGAAGGTATCGGCGGCTACGGCAACTGCTTCGGCGTGCCCTGCGTCGGTGGCGAGGTCCGCTTCCACCCGGCCTACAACGGCAACTGTCTTGTGAACGCCTTCGCGGCAGGTTTGGCAGACAGCGATAAAATCTTCTACTCGGCGGCCTCTGGCGTCGGAATGCCAGTCGTGTACCTCGGTGCCAAAACGGGACGTGACGGTGTTGGCGGTGCGACCATGGCCTCGGCCGAGTTCGACGATACCATCGAAGAGAAACGTCCCACCGTTCAGGTCGGCGACCCCTTTACTGAAAAGCGCCTCATGGAGGCGACGCTGGAGCTGATGAAAACCGGCGCCGTGATTTCGATCCAGGACATGGGCGCGGCAGGCCTGACCTGCTCGGCCGTTGAGATGGGCGACAAAGGTGGTCTGGGTGTCCGTCTGGACCTCGAAAACGTACCGCAGCGCGAAGAGAACATGACAGCCTATGAGATGATGCTGTCCGAGTCTCAGGAACGCATGTTGATGGTTCTGAAACCCGAGCTTGAGGCTGAAGCTCGGGCCGTGTTCGAAAAGTGGGACCTCGACTTTGCCATCGTCGGAGAAACCATCGCCGAAGACCGCTTCCTGATCATGCACAATGGCGAGGTGAAGGCTGATCTGGTCCTGTCGAAACTCTCGTCGACCGCGCCGGAATATGACCGCCCATGGGTCGCGACACCCGAGGCTGAGGAATTGGCCGACGTCCCGCAGATCGACCCGATTGATGGTCTGCGTGCCCTGCTCTCTTCGCCCAACTATGCGGGCAAGCAGTGGGTCTATGAGCAGTATGACACCATGGTTATGGCCGACAGCGCCCGCACCCCGGGTCTGGGTGCCGGTATGGTGCGTGTTCACGGTACCGACAAGGTACTGGCTTTCACCTCGGATGTGACGCCGCGCTATGTCCGCGCCAACCCGGTCGAAGGCGGCAAGCAAGCGGTAGCCGAGGCTTATCGCAACCTGACCGCTGTCGGGGCCAAACCACTGGCCACAACCGACAACCTGAACTTCGGCAACCCGGAAAAACCCGAGATCATGGGCCAGTTCGTAGGTGCAATCCAAGGCATCGGAGCCGCCGTTGGCGCGCTGGATGTGCCCATCGTGTCTGGCAACGTCTCGCTTTACAACGAGACCGACGGTCAGGCGATCCTGCCGACCCCTACCATTGGCGCCGTTGGCCTGCTCAACCACACCGATGAGATCATCGGAAACGAGGTGCGCGAAGGTCACGTGGCCCTCGTGATCGGTGAAACCAAAGGCCATCTGGGCCAATCCGCCCTTCTGGCCGAGGTGTTCAACCGCGAAGAAGGCGATGCGCCCCACGTGGATCTTGAGGCCGAGAAACGCAACGGCGACTTCATCCGCGCCAATCGCGAGATGATCAAGGCCTGCACCGACCTGAGCGACGGTGGCCTAGCGCTTGCCGCGTTTGAACTGGCCGAAGCAGCGGGCGTTGGCGTTCACCTCGACGATGCCTCGACCGAGGTACTGTTCGGCGAAGATCAAGCCCGCTATTTGGTCGCCTGCAACTTTGATCAGGCCGAGGCATTGATGATTGCAGCCGGTCAGGCTGGCGTTCCCCTGACCTCAGTCGGTCGCTTTACGGGCGAAACTGTAAAGATCGGCAGTTCCGAAGCCCCTCTGGCCGAATTGACTGAGGTTTTCCGCCAAAGCTTTGCAACCGCGGTCGCCTGATCACACTACTCTTTCTACAAACCAATAGCCCCGCACCCTGATCGGTGCGGGATTTGCATATGTGAAAGACCTTCCACATCTTGCACGCGCCTTCCCATCGCTCTACATCTTGGGAAAGACCTTCAGGAGTAAGCCTACATGCCGATGAGCGCCCACGAGATTGAAACCCTGCTGCGCGAGAGCTTTCCCAACGCGGAAATTCAGGTTGGCGGCAGCGATGGCGTTCACATGTCCGCCATGGTCGTGGACGAGAGCTTTCGCGGCAAGAACCGCGTCCAGCAACAGCGCGCTGTTTATGCGGCCTTGAAAGGCAAAATGGACGGCCCGGACGGTGACCTGCACGCACTTGCTCTAACCACCAAAGTTCCGGAGTAAAATGGAACATGCGATTGTAATCTCAATTGCGGTTTCCGTTTTTGTTTTGCTCATCGCGCTGTTGGCGCGGAACAACTCAAAGACTGGGCGCAAGACGAGGCGTGGATCGCCGCCCGGACAGGGATAACACCTCCTATATTCCTCCAATCAATCACATGACGCTACAATTAGCTCGGCAGAGACCCATATCCCCAAGGATACGCAAGATTACGCCAAAGCTATGATGCCGAAGAGCAAAGGAAACGCGAAATGACCGACGTGAAGACCCAGATCGACGAAACCGTCAAAGCCAATGACGTGGTGCTCTATATGAAAGGCACCAAAGAGATGCCTCAGTGCGGTTTCTCATCCCGTGTGGCAGGTGTGCTGAACTACATGGGCGTGGACTATGCCGATGTGAATGTTCTGGCCGACGAAGCAGTCCGTCAAGGCATCAAGGACTATTCGGACTGGCCGACCGTGCCGCAGCTTTATGTCAAAGGCGAGTTTGTCGGTGGCTGCGATATCATCACCGAAATGACCCTTTCGGGTGAATTGGACACTCTGTTTGATGAAAACGGTGTCGGCTACAACAAGGACGCAGCCGACAAAATCCGTGAGGCCAATGCCTAATCCGGCCTTAACGGCTGGAGCAATCCTGAAAAATGACCTGTTCACTGGCGGCGTTTGTCGCCAGGAAGCTCACCGTGGCATTCCACCCTTTTGATCGCAGGATATAGGTTCCGTTCGTATCCACGGATTCGTACCGAATGCCCGAACCGCTCTCGACCTGACGCATCGCGACCAGAGAATTGTCGACCATCGTTGCCGCGGCGCCTGAACCGTCCGATGCGTTGAAATAGGTCACTGGTAGCGGAATACCGTTCTCGCAGTTGAAGGTCACCGTCAGTATGTCGATCTCGGCCAATGCCTTGGACGCACATACAAGGGCCACGGCCCCGCAAATCAAGCCGCATGCTCGTTTCATTTTGTTTTTTCCTCGATGTCTGATGCCAGGGCTTCGGCCCGTGCGGCCAATTCGGCCAGTGTATCCGTAACCGAAGGCGGCACGACAGCGACCTCGATCCGTTCGGGTTCGGGTGCAGGCGCGCTGCGTAGCGTTTGAAGCTCGGCCTCAGTTTCGGCCAGCTTCGCCTCAAGCGCTTTGACTTTGTCATCAGTCGCGGCTGTTTTATCCGCCAACATTAGACCGGCCATCAACAACATGCGGGATTCGGGCATACGCCCAATCTGATCCGAAAGCACCTGCGCTTCGTCATCCAGCATTTTCGCGGCGGCCTGCAGAAAACTTTCTTCCCCGTCCTGACAAGACACGTCAAACCCGCGCCCGCCGATATGAATGGTCACTTCGGGCATTACTCAACCTCACCTTCTGCCAGTTTCGCCTGCGATAGCAGAGGCTCAAGGCGCGCCAGAACAGCCCGTGCCTCGGCCGCATCGGTCGCTTGGGCAGCGCGTGTTGCTTCCAACTCCGCTACAGTCGCCTGATTCAACAGCTCTGCATCTTGAACACCCTCTTGCGCCGCAGCGCGTAGGGCATCGACAGAATTGCGGAGTTGCTCGTTCGCCTGCCGCATTCTCTGCAGGTCGTCATCAAGACGTGACATGGCAGCCCCGTGGCTTGCACGCTCGGCCCTCAACATCTCCAGCTCCGCGTTCAGCTCGGCCACCCTTTCGCTATCGGCCAATTCGGCCCGCAAACGGTTATTTTCGGCCTCAATGTCTCCAGCCCGCAAAATAGCAGCCCTCATCTCTTCAATCTCGGCCCGCAGCGTTGCCGGGTCTTCGCTACCTTCCAGATCGGCCCGCAATTGCGCGTTCTCGGCTTTCAGAGCGTCCAGTTCCTCGGTGTTTTCCAGTGCCGCCTTCGCCTCAGCCAGTTCGGCTCGCGCAGCCTCGACCGCAGAAAGCTTGGTTGCGGCTTCGGCCAACTCAGCCCGCAGTGCGTCCACATCGGCCGTAGGCTCTGGAGCAGCACGCAGCGCCTCCATATCGGCGCGCATACCGTCAACTTCCTGCTCGTGGCGTTCCTTCAACGAGGTCAGGCGCTCTTGCAGCTGCGCGTTGGCAACACGCTCATCATCCAGCGCTGCTTGCAAGCCATGATCTGCATCGCCCGCGGGTGCGCTTTGCAGGGCTGTCACGCCCGTGCCAATTCGCTCCATCGCAGCAAGAATGCGTTGCTGTAACTCTTCAATCTGGCTCATGCCCCTGTCACCTCTTAACCAAGGTTCATTCTGTTGCCGAACCGTCCGAATCAAGAATCGGTTCCGCTTGGGCCCAGTCTAGCGGAATGTGAGGGAAAATACCCACTGTTTGGTTTCAAAGGCTTGGACAGCTCTCTTCAAGCGGTGCGACCTTGTTTCGCCCGGTTCTGCTTGCACTTTGAGGGCTGAATGCTATTGAGCGCGCAATCTGCTTCAAACCCAAAGGAACAACGCCCGTGGACCTGACTGCGCTGCGCAATGCAAACCCCGAACACTGGGACAAAGCTGCGGCCATCCGCACCCTGACCCTTGACGCCGTCGCTGCCGCCAATTCCGGCCATTCCGGTATGCCGATGGGCATGGCCGATGTTGCGACCGTCCTGTTCGAAAAGCACCTGAAATTCGACGCCTCGGCTCCGAACTGGCCGGACCGCGACCGGTTCATTCTGTCGGCGGGTCACGGATCGATGCTGATCTATTCGCTGCTTTATCTCACCGGCCACGCGGATGTGACGCTGGACGAGATCAAGAACTTCCGTCAGCTGGGCGCGAAAACTGCGGGTCACCCGGAGAACTTCCTGGTCGACGGGATCGAGACCACAACTGGCCCACTGGGTCAGGGTATCTCAAACGCTGTGGGCTTTGCCATGGCCGAGGAAATCCAGCGCGCGCATTACGGCAAGAAGATCGTTGATCACTACACCTACGTGATCGCAGGCGACGGCTGCCTGATGGAGGGCGTCAGCCAAGAGGCGATCACCCTCGCCGGTCGTCATGAGCTGGGCAAACTGATCGTCTTCTGGGATGACAACAACATCACCATCGACGGCACCGTGGATATCGCCGACCGTACCGATCAGGTGCGCCGTTTTGCGGCCTCGGGCTGGCATGTTATCGAGATCGACGGCCATGATCCCCAAGCGATCGACGCGGCTATCACGCAGGCGAAAAAGTCGAAGAAACCTTCGATGATTGCCTGCAAAAGCCACATCGCTCTGGGTCACGCCGCACAGGATACCTCGAAAGGTCATGGCGCGCTGACAGACCAGGAGCAGCTGAAGGCCGCCAAAGAAGGCTATGGCTGGCCGCATGACGCGTTCGAAATCCCTGCCAATGTGAAATCGGCTTGGGAAGCCATCGGCGCCCGTGGTGCCGCCGAGCGTGCAGAATGGGAAGAGCGTTTCGCGCAAATCTCGGAACGCAAACAGGCCGAGTTCAACCGCGCCTATGCGTTTGAGGCCCCCAAGAAACTGGCCGGTGCGATCCGTTCGTTCAAGAAACAGATGTCGGAAGATCAGCCCAAGCTGGCCACCCGCGCCTCGTCCGAAAAGGTTCTGAACGTTGTGAACCCGATCATGACCGAGACCGTCGGCGGCTCGGCTGACCTGACCGGTTCGAACAACACCAAATCGGCTGATATGGGTGTGTTCCTGCCCGAAAACCGCAAGGGTCGCTACATCCACTACGGTATCCGTGAGCACGGCATGGCTGCTGCGATGAACGGTATGGCGCTGCATGGCGGTATTCGCCCCTATGGCGGCACCTTCATGGCCTTCACCGACTATGCGCGCCCGTCCATGCGTCTGGCTGCGCTGATGAAAATCCCGTCGGTCTTCGTGATGACCCACGACTCGATCGGTCTGGGTGAAGACGGCCCGACCCACCAGCCCGTCGAGCATCTGGCAATCAGCCGCGCGACGCCGAACACCTATGTGTTCCGCCCCGCCGACACCGTCGAGACCGCTGAAGCCTGGGAACTGGCGCTGACCTTCAAGGACAGCCCCTCGGTCCTGTCGCTGACCCGTCAGGGCGTGCCGACCGTGCGCAAGGATCACAAAGCCAAGAACTTGACCGCACAGGGTGGTTACGTTCTGGCGGAAGCCGAGAGCAAGCGTCAGGCAATCCTGATCGCTACGGGCTCTGAGGTTTCGCTGGCGATGGAAGCCAAAGCGATGCTTGAAGCCGAAGGCATCGGCACCCGCGTCGTCTCCATGCCGTGTATGGAGCTTTTCGCCGAACAAGACGAAGCTTACCGCAAACGCGTTCTGCCCGCCGGTGCTGTCCGCGTCGGTATCGAAGCTGCCGTTCGCGCCGGTGGCTGGGACCGCTGGTTGCTGGGTGAGCGTGGTCGCGAAGCCAAGGCAGGTTTCATCGGCATGTCGAGCTTTGGTGCCTCTGCTCCGGCTGGTGAGCTATATAAGCATTTCGGCATTACCGCCGAAGCGACCGTAGCCAAGGTCAAAGAACTTCTGGGCTAATCCAGCCTGCCACAAAATGAAAAGCCCCGGTCCACGCCGGGGCTTTTTTCTTACACGAAGATGATCACGGATTGCATTCCATCCACGATCAAATCGCCTTCTGTGTTCCAAACGCGCATGACCTGCGAACTATAGCCATCGCGGCCTGCGGTCAGTTGGTGCTCCAGTAAGAACCAACCGTCGCGTGTTTGAATATCCTCGGACAACACGTTGAAAATCCAGTTCATTGACGAATTTGGTCCGGGTTTCTTTAGCGTGGGGTAGATAGCTGGCGGTGGGAGGTCAGCGATTGCAATCAACCCCTCCGTCCTGTCCCACATCCGAGGATCGTTGTGTCGGGCCCAAAGGCGCAGATACCCACGTTCTGCCCCCATGAAAGGCAATTCACCCTCGACCTTTCTGACCTCAAAGTTTGCAAGGAAAGGTATCGGCGGTCGCGGCAAATCTGGGGGGAAATAATACTCCGTCATCTCGGGCGCATCTGCGGGTTTGGCAGGGCAGTCGAACGCGACATGGCTGTCTTGCGCGCGGCCAAAGGAAAATGTCGCTTGCGCCGCAACACTGCCACCGATTTCGGCACGAGCGTTGATGGTCGTCACATTGCGCCCCTCGCGCATAACTTCCGTTCTGACTTGCGGCGGATCACTGATCGGCGCCGTGAAATTGACCAGAGCCGATCTGAGGGGCGGTAAATCTTTGTGCCGAATGTAAACCGTTGACAGCATTAGGGCCGACGAAAACCCACCGAATGTTGTGCGGCCTTGCTTCCAGTTCTGCGGCACCTGGTAGCTGAGGCAATCGTCTTGCGCCTCAGCGGCGCTGAGGACATCGAACAGGGATGGCTCGGACATGGGAGCTCCACTTAGCTATTGGCACGTCGAGGATAATCTGACCGCAGGGGGAGGCCAGCAGGACCTAACGTCACCGCCTAGTGGTCTTTTGATGAACCTGAAAACGCCCCCATCACGGGCCCGATGACTTTGGTTGCCAGAGGGATCAAGACCATCCCCCAGGCCAGACCAAAGATGCCGTCCATCGTCGCCTTGGCGATCCACTCCGCCGCGGCCTCCCATTGCGCCGAGACCGAATGACCAACCGCATAAGCCCAGCCATGGATATGATGCCCAAGCCAGCCAAAGCCCAGAACCTCCATCCCGTGGATGACGATGGACCCGCCCACCCACAGCATGGCCGCCGTTCCGACGATCGACAGGGTTTTCATTACCGTGGGCATGGCCTTGACCAACCCGCGCCCCAGACCTCGACCCACCGGCGTCGGAGCGTTTCTGGCCAGATACAGCCCGACATCGTCCATCTTCACGATCAAAGCGACCGAGCCATAGACGGCCACCGTCACCCCCAGCCCAACAACAGCCAAAGTCGCCGCCTGCATCCACACATTCGGAGCCTCAATCGCCGCCAGCGCAATGGTCATGATCTCAGCCGACAGGATGAAATCCGTCTTGATCGCACCTTTGACCTTCTGTTCTTCAAGGTGGCCCGGATCGCGTACATCCATGTCCTTTTCAATGGCGTGGCTACCATGTGGGAACAGAACGTGGAATATCTTCTCGGCCCCTTCGAAACACAGATATGACCCGCCCAGCATCAGCAGAGGTGTAATCAGCCAAGGCGCGAAATTCGCAAGCAACAAGGCGACTGGTAGTAGCAGAATGAGTTTGTTGAAAACCGACCCACGGGCAATACGCCAAATGATCGGCAACTCACGCGCGGGCGCGAAGCCCTGTACGTATTTCGGCGTAACCGCAGCGTCGTCGATAATCACCCCAGCAGTTTTGGCCCCTGCCTTGCCAGCAGCCGCCACGACATCATCCACCGAGGCCGCAGCCACTTTGGCGATCCCCGCCACATCATCCAAAAGGGCCAACAGTCCGCTCATCGCGTGTCCTTTCCTGTCACCTGCCGCAAACGGACCCTACCCGATCCAACAGCTAGCGCAAGCGTTAGCGCAATCTGCCCAGGTTTGCGCTAACACCTTAAAAATATGCCGCTTTTGCCCTTTTGAGATTCCGGTTTCAAGGCTATATGGCCTCAAACGCAAGCGCATTTGGAGACGTCACATGACCATCAAGGTCGGTATCAATGGTTTTGGCCGCATTGGCCGCTGTACCCTGTCGCACATTGCCGCCTCGGGCCGCAACGACATCGAAGTGATCAAAGTCAACGCCACCGGCCCGCTCGAAACATCGGCGCATCTGCTGAAATATGACAGCATTCACGGCCGTTTCCCGCGCGAAGTTTCGATCGAAGGCGACACCATGGATCTGGGCCGAGGCCCGATGCAGATGTTCTCGACCTACGACATGAACGAACTGGATTGGGAAGGCTGCGACGTCGTTCTGGAATGCACCGGCAAGTTCAACGACGGCACCAAGGCAAAAACCCACCTCGATCGCGGCGCGCGAAAGGTTCTTCTGTCGGCCCCCGGCAAGAATGTCGACAAGACCATCGTGTTCGGCGTGAACCACAACACGCTGACCGCGAATGACAACATGGTCTCGAACGGCTCCTGCACCACCAACTGCCTTGCTCCGCTTGCCAAGGTTCTGGACGAAGGTGTTGGCATTGAACACGGTATCATGACCACCATCCATGCCTATACTGGCGACCAGCCGACACTGGACCGTCGTCATAGCGACCTGTACCGTGCCCGCGCGGCGGCGATGTCGATGATCCCGACCTCGACCGGCGCGGCGGCTGCCTTGGGCGAGGTTCTGCCCAACTTGAAAGGTCGTCTGGACGGCTCGGCGATCCGCGTCCCTACTCCGAATGTTTCGGCCGTAGACCTGAGCTTCCGAGCCTCGCGCGACGTGACCGTTGAAGAGGTCAACGCAATCGTTGAAGAAGCTGCCAAAGGCCCGATGCAACGCGTTCTGGGCTATGAGCCCGCGCCGCTGGTCTCGACAGATTTCAACCATACCGAGGAAAGCTCGATCTTCGCACCGGATCAGACCCGCGTGGTCGACAACCGCATGGTCCGCGTGTTGGCGTGGTATGACAATGAATGGGGCTTCTCGGTTCGTATGGCCGATGTCGCCGTCGCCATGGGACGCCTTAACTGATTTTCCCATGATCGCTTGAACAGCTTCGCCCGCTCAGGTTATCTGAGCGGGCGTTTTTGTTCGGGGCCCTCATGACAAATCAAATCGCCATCTGGCTGGCGCTGCTGATCCTTGGCGCAATCATGCTGGACTATGCCCTGTTCGGAACTGAGCATTTTCTGTTCCTCGGCAAGAAACTTTACGACTTTCTCGACTGGCTCGCCTTCTGGCGCTGAGCAAGGTTTTACTTGACTTTCTCGCCGATCTCGCTTTGTTAGCGCTAACTCATTTCGAGCAGAGACTCTGACGGAGCAGGACATGACACTTAAACTGGCCATTAACGGATTTGGACGTATCGGGCGCGGCGTTTTGCGCGCGGTTATGGAGTCGGGACGGACCGACGTTGAAATCGTTGCGATCAACGATCTGGCCAAGCCGGAAATGAACGCCCATCTGTTCGAGTTTGACAGTGTTCATGGCCGCTACTCCAAGCCCGTCACGCTGTCCGAGGCCGGCCTCGACGTCGGCGCGGGTCCGATCCGTCTGACCAGCGAACGCGATCCCGAAGCGTTGGACTGGTCGGATGTCGATGTTGTACTGGAATGCACTGGCGTATTCCGGACCCGGGAAGCGGCTGAACGTCACCTGAAGAACGGCTCCAAGAAGGTTCTGATCTCGGCCCCGGCCCGTGGAGACGGCGGCGTCAAGACGATCGTATTTGGGGTGAACGACTCCGAACTGACCGCTGAGGACACGATCGTGTCGAATGCCTCATGCACCACCAACTGCCTGTCGCCTGTTGCTGCGGCGCTGGATGCCGGATTGGGGATCGTGCACGGCAACATGACCACCGTTCACGCCTATACCGCAAGCCAGCCAGTGCATGACACTGCGGGCAAAGACCCGTACCTGTCGCGCGCGGCGGCTTTGTCGATGATCCCGACAACCACCGGCGCTGCCGCAGCTGTTGGGCTGGTTCTGCCGCAGTTGGCGGGTAAGCTGACCGGTCAGGCGATCCGTGTGCCGACGCCGAATGTCTCGGTGGTTGATCTGGTGGCCGAGGTTTCGCGCCCGACGACCGAGGAAGAGGTCAACGCCCTGTTTGTTGAGGCCGCTGCCAAAATCCCTGGCGTTCTGGCCGCGGAAAACCGTCCGCTGATCTCGATCGATTTCAACCACGACGCGCATAGCTCGACCGTGTCGCTGGCTGAGACCAAGGTCACTGATGGCACGCTGGTGCGCGTGCTGGCATGGTATGACAACGAATGGGGCTTCTCGAACCGGATGCTGGACACAGCCGCCGCGATGGGCGCGTTATCCTAACCGCTCTTTAAGGGCCACATTCACGCGGGGCGTGACGAATTTCGACACGTCCCCGCCTAAACGCGCGATCTCTTTCACCAGTTTCGATGCAATGGCCTGATGCCGCGCTTCGGCCATCAGGAACACGGTCTCGATGGAATCGTCCAGAGCCCGGTTCATGCCAACCATCTGGAATTCATACTCAAAATCCGCGACGGCCCGCAACCCACGCACGATAACCTGCGCGCCCACATCCCGCGCGCAGTCGATCAGCAAGTTCTCGAACGGATGCGCCACGATCTGGGTCCCCGTCTGTTCTGACAGATGCGCGCATTCCGCCTCGATCATGGCAACACGTTCTTCCAGTGAAAACAAAGGCCCTTTGTCGCGGTTGATGGCCACGCCGATCACCAGCTTGTCCACCAGCGCCGAGGCTCGACGGATGATGTCGATATGCCCCAAGGTGATCGGGTCAAAAGTTCCGGGATAAAGGCCAACCCGCATCACGCTCTCCTGCGTTCAAAAAACTCGGCGACAGCAAACACAATCATGCTGCAGGTGCAAGAGGGCGTTATGCCCTGCCCCCCCCTCAATGCCCCATGATCATGCCCTGCAGGGCGTCTTTTTCCATTGCAAGCTCGGTCAGTTGCGCCTTGACTACGTCCCCGAGGGTGACGATGCCGACAAGCTTGCCATCCTCGACAATCGGCATGTGGCGGAACCGGCCTTCGGTCATGCGTGCCAGAATATCTTCGACCGATTCCTGTCGTGTCGCAGTGATCAGGTCCTTGGTCATATAGCTATCGACCGATTGGTTCAGGCACCCGCTGCCGCTGGCCGCCAGTTCTCGGACGATGTCGCGTTCGGACAGGATACCGACGGCCGTGCTGCCTCCGTCCTCTGAGACAACAACTGTACCGATGCGTCTTTCCGCCAGAATCTTCGCCGCCTCGGACACAGTCGCGGATGGAGCGACGGTCACCACCTCATCGGTGGCTTTGGATGTCAGAATGGCTTGAACGAGCATAAAAAAACCTCCGGCAATAACGTACTGTTTTCCAAAGCGTTGCCGGAATGGTCATGTGTGTCAAGTTCCGGCTTCCGCCTCAAGCCGTGCAACTTCGTCGCGAATCCCACGGGTCAATGCCTGCGCAAAGCGGTTGAGGCGTTCGTTTCGCTGATCGCCTTGATGCCGCACCAGATGAAAGCTGCGGGTCAGACTGACCTGATCGGTCAACAACCTGCGCAGGTTCGGATGAAACGGAAGCGTGAAGTCATGCGCAACGCAGATCCCCGCCCCAAGCGCCGCCTTACGCAGCTGAACAGGTACCGAGTTCGATGCAAGCGCCACCCGGTCGATCCCCAGATCGTTGAGGTAATCTAACTCACGATCAAAAATCATATCAGGGATATAGCCGATCAAACGGTGGGCTTTGAGATCCTCGACCGTGCATATCGGGCCGCGTCGGTCCAGATAATTCTGCGCCGCAACCAGATGCAGTTTGTAGTCGCTGACTTTTTGCACCAGCAGTTTGCCTGCGGTCGGAGAGCTGACCGTGACAGCCATATCCGCCTCACGCCGCGACAAGTTGATGATCCTCGGCAAAGCAAGAATTTGAATGTCCAAATCCGGATTCGCGTCGCTTATCTTCGCGCAGACTTGAGGCAAAAGGTAGTTTGCCGAACCATCCGGAGCACCAATCCGAATCTGACCACTCAGCGACTCGGTCGACCCAACCACTGCGCCAGCGGCAGCGCGCATCGCCTCTTCGGCTTGCAGACCGTGATCCAGCAGGCGTTCTCCGGCGGTTGTTAAAATGTAGCCTTGTTGCGACTTAGTGAACAGCTGCGCGTCCAGACTGCCTTCTAACCGGGCGATCCTCCGGCCAACGGTAGCGGGGTCAATCTTGAGAATCCGCCCCGCTGACGACAGGCTTTCCTCACGCGCGACGGCAAGAAAAACGCGCATATCATCCCAATTTGGCGTCATCCCGCCCCACCCCTTGCATTTTTGCAAAGCTCTTTTGAGACATTGCCTCTGTTCAGGTTATTTCTGCAAGCCTATTCTGCGCGCAAACATATCGGAGGAGTTTGCAATGCAAGATCTGACTCATTTCATCAATGGCGAGAACGTGGCCGGAACCTCGGGTCGCTTTGATGACGTTTTCAACCCGGCAACGGGTGAAGTTCAGTACAAATGCCCAATGGCAAGTGCGGCCGAAACCACCGCCGCGATCGAATCCGCCTCGGCCGCGCAACCCGCGTGGGGCGCGACCAACCCGCAGAAACGCGCGCGCGTCATGATGGCCATGGTCGGCCTGATGAACCGCGACATGGACAAACTGGCCGAAGCGCTGAGCCGTGAGCATGGCAAGACCATCCCCGACGCCAAGGGCGACCTGCAGCGTGGCCTGGAGGTGATCGAATACTGCATCGGCGCACCGCAAATGCTGAAAGGTGAGTTCACCGACAGCGCAGGTCCGGGTATCGACATGTACTCGATGCGCCAGCCTTTGGGTGTTGTCGGTTCGATCATGCCGTTCAACTTCCCGGCGATGATGCCTCTGTGGCACGTTGGTCCGGCGCTGGCCTGCGGCAACGCCGTGGTTCTGAAGCCGTCCGAGCGTGACCCCTCCGTTCCGCTGATGCTTGCCGAGCTGTTCATTGAGGCCGGTCTGCCCAAGGGCGTCTTCCAGGTCGTCAATGGCGACAAAGAGGCCGTGGACACCATCCTGGACAGCGAAATCATTCAGGGCGTCAGCTTTGTGGGCTCGACCCCGATCGCGCAATACATCTACAGCCGCGCAACGGCAAACGGCAAACGCGCGCAGTGCTTCGGTGGTGCCAAGAACCACATGATCGTCATGCCCGACGCGGATCTGGATCAAGCCGCAGACGCGCTGGTCGGCGCAGGTTTCGGCGCGGCGGGCGAACGCTGCATGGCAATCTCGGTTGCCGTTCCTGTGGGCGAAGAAACCGCAGACCGTCTGATCGAGAAGCTGATCCCGCGCGTCGAAAAGCTGAAAGTCGGCCCCTACACAGCCGGAGACGACGTGGATATGGGACCCGTTGTGACCGGAGCTGCAAAAGAGCGTATCCTCAGCCTAATCAACTCGGGTGTTGAGCAAGGCGCGAAGCTGGTCGTCGACAACCGCGATTTCAGCCTGCAGGGCTATGAAGACGGTTTCTTCGTCGGCCCGCACCTGTTCGACCACGTGATGCCTGACATGGATATCTACAAGCAGGAAATCTTCGGCCCGGTCCTGTCGACCGTTCGCGCAGGCTCCTACGAAGAGGCAATCGGTCTGGCGATGGACCACGAATACGGCAACGGCACCGCGATCTTCACGCGCGATGGTGACACTGCACGTGACTTCGCCAGCCGGATCAACATCGGCATGGTTGGCATCAACGTCCCGATCCCGGTTCCGCTGGCCTACCACACCTTTGGCGGCTGGAAGAAATCCATGTTCGGTGACCTGAACCAGCACGGCCCAGACAGCTTCAAGTTCTACACTCGCACCAAGACTGTCACGGCCCGCTGGCCGTCGGGCATCAAGGAAGGTGGCGAGTTCAACTTCAAAGCGATGGACTGATCCAAAACCAAATCTGTTCAAACCCGGCCGCTCTGGCCGGGTTTTTCATTGGCAGGGTTCCGCCAAGACCCTCCAAAACCCGGAATCTCACGATAAATTCAAACTGTAGAGGCTGGCTATTTGCGAGCCTGGCAAATATTTTCGGCGCAACTATATTTTCGAGCAGATAGAACCTCCGGAGGTCGCCTTGTCCAAATCCAACATGACTCGCCGTTCGGCCCTTTTGGGGGCTGCATCCGTTCTGGCCACACCTGCCATCGTCCGCGCGCAAAGTTCCGATGCGTTCCCGCAAAGCGAAGACGCGATCAGCACGCAACTGCCGGTACGCCGAAATGTCTCGTCCTTCTCGCAGCAGAACTGGCAAGACCATTTTGATCAGCTGGGTGCGGGCTGCCTGCTGGCCGACATCACCAGCCGCGCGGTTCACTATTGGGGACCGGACGGGACGTATAAACTGTATCCCAGCTCGGTTCCGATGAGTGAAGAGCTGACCAGACGCGGTTACACCAAGGTTGTCCGCAAAGCCGAAAACCCGACATGGACACCGACCGCCTCAATGCGGGAACGCGATCCGTCATTGCCTGTTCGGATGGAGGGTGGTGACCCCGGCAACCCGCTGGGCACGCGCGCGATGTATCTGGGCTGGCCAGCTTATCTGGTCCATGGAACCCACGACACCCGCAAGATCGGACGGCAGAGTTCCTCCGGCTGTATCGGCCTTTACAACCAACATGTGGAAGAGCTGTACCCGCTGGTCCAAATCGGTACGCAGGTACGTTTGGTCTGAGGTTCAAAACCGAGGAACAGCAAAGCCCCGGCCATCAGGACCGGGGCTTTTTGTTTGGCGGGGTGCCAAAGTTATTCAGGCAGAATAACCTCATCGACCACATGGATAACGCCATTGCTAGCTTCGATGTCGGCCTGCACCACATCAGCGCCATTCACGCGGACGCCATTTTTAGCGTTGACGCTCAGGCGATCGCCCTGAACGGTCAGAACCTTCGCGCGCTTGCCAGCGATATCACCCGACATCACTTTGGCAGGCACAACGTGGTAGGTCAGAATCTCAACCAGTTTGTCCTTGTTTTCCGGCAGCAGCAGGCTTTCCACCGTGCCTTCGGGCAGTGCAGCAAAGGCCTCATCCGTCGGAGCGAATACGGTGAACGGGCCGTTGCCCTTCAAAGTGTCGACCAGACCGGCGGCCTGAACGGCTGCGACCAGTGTGGTGAACGATCCCGCAGATACGGCGGTGTCAACGATGTCAGCAGCCTGAGCCTTGATCGGCATGGCAAGTGCAACGGCGGCGGCAGCGCCCATCAATGTGCGACGAAACATGGCTGTCTTCTCCTCTCCAGCTTGTTATGGAAAGGTTTACGGCGCATGTTTCACACCGGATCACTTTAGGATCACTGTTCTTTGATCTGCACCCAGATACTCTGCGCCCGGCCATCGTTCAAAAACGGTAGCGCGTCACACGCATCGGGGCGGTCCTGTTGCAGATAGTACCCCGGCCAAAGCATTGAAAACGCTCCAGATTGCAGAAGGGCGTGCAACATGTACTGCTCACCCCAACCTGGACAGTCGTAGAAAAAACGCTTGGGATATTCGTAAGGTAAAAAAACATCATGCACGTGAATGACAACGCCCGGTTTTAGCGTCGGAATGATGCGGCAGAAGAGATGCGCGACGTCATTGCTCATCCTAACAACATGGCTGGAATCGATGAACAGAACGTCCCCCGCCTCAAGCTTTTCGAACAGAGCCGGATCTACCTCCTCAAGCCTTTTTTGTTCGAACGCATCGACCGCATGCGCGATATCTGCGCGCGGGTACGGGTCGATGGCTGTGATCTGCGTGTCCAACCCTCCGTCAAGAATGGCTTGCCGTGTCACGCGGGTTGAGTTGCCGCAACCAACCTCGATCACGCGTTTCGGTTTGAACCTGCGGATCATCAAATACAGAGCGTCAGCATCGGGGCTATCATAGTAGCCATTGCCCAGCTGGTATCCCGTCTGGTTCCGGGCTGGGTCCTTCAGGGCCTCCAGCGCCTCCTTGTACTGGCCGTATTCGGCGACCAGTTCTGCGATGTCGAAGCCTTCCATCCCTGGTGAAAGCGCGTAAGCGGGGCGCTCCAGCCCGCCTGCCCGCTCGAACGCCTTCAGCCGGGCGCGTTCGTCCTGTTCGGTCACCTTGTCGACCAGCTTCACCCCTAGCTCATCAAGGGCTGCGTTGATCTGCGGGAATTTTCTGGGTTTCACGAGGCCTGCTCCGTTATCGCATTGCTAACCGTTCCTTAGCGCCGCTTGCGGTCGCTCCGCAAGCGGCGCAGCGGCAAACCCTTGGCAAAACGTTGATTTACGTATTCACTGATTGCATTGGAAAACGGCAGGTAGGCCCATGCAACAAGATTTCACGATCGGCATTGAAGAAGAATACCTGCTGGTCGACCGCGACAGCCTGCACCTGGCCGAGGCCCCCGCCGCATTGATGGAAGCCTGTCAGGCCGATTTCGAAGGGCAGGTAAGCCCTGAATTCCTGCAGTGTCAGATCGAAGTTGGTACCCGTCCACACACGACCGTCAAAAGCGCGCGCGAAGATCTCAGGCGTCTGCGCTCTTGTGTTTCAAAGCGGGCCGCCGAGTATAACCTCAGCCCGATCGCCGTGTCCTGCCATCCGTTTGCAGATTGGAAAAAACAGCACCACACACGGAAAGAGCGTTACGACGCGCTGCAACACGCTTTGGGCGGCGTTGCACGGCGGATGCTGATTTGCGGGATGCATGTGCATGTGGGGGTCGAGGACCCGGCCCTACGCGCAGACCTGATGCCGCAACTCAGTTACTTCCTACCCCATCTGCTGGCGCTTTCGGCGTCCTCCCCGTTCTGGAATGGCGAGGATACGGGGCTTTCCTCCTATCGCCTGACCGTGTTCGACAATCTACCGCGTACGGGATTGCCGCCGGTCTACAACAGTTGGAGCGAATACGAACGCACAACCGGCGTCCTGGTCGAACTGGGCGTGATCGAAGACACCTCGAAAATATGGTGGGATCTGCGCCCCTCACATCGGTTCCCGACGCTGGAAACCCGGATTATGGACGTCCAGCCGCGGCTTGAGCACACCTTATCTCTGGCCGCCCTCGTGCAGGCGCTGACCCGTATGCTGTGTCGCCTCAAGGCCCGCAATCTGCGCTGGCGACAGTATGACCGCTTCCTGATCGGTGAAAACCGCTGGCGTGCGCAACGCTATGGGGTCGGCGAAGGGCTGATTGATTTTGGGGATCGGTCGATCAAACCCATGGCCGAGCTGATCGGCGAACTCATGGGAATGTTGGCTGAAGATGCTGAGGCGTTGGGGACCATGACCGAACTCGCCCGCCTGCGTCAGATTGCCGAGACAGGCACCTCGGCCACCCGCCAACGGCGCGTCCATGCCGAAGCTGTCGCGAAGGGCGAAGACCCAGGCCAAGCCGTTGTCCGCCATCTGATCGAAGAGTTTCACGCGGACCTCTAGCGAACTTTACACTCAAACAGCTCTCAGGATTGCTCATCCTGAAATAGTTCTGTAACGATTGCGAAATAAACAATCGTTCAATTCTTTGCCTGTGGGAGGGTGCGCAATGGATTTCGGGCTGACCGAGGAACAAACGGCCATTTTCGATATGGCCTATGGATTTGGGCAGGACAACATCGCCCCATTCGCCCGCCAGTGGGAGGCCGAAGGCACAATCCCCAAAGAGCTTTGGCCGCGCATCGGAGAGCTTGGCTTTGGCGCGCTCTACGTCTCGGAAGACAGCGGCGGGGCCGACCTCAGCCGTTTGGACGCCACCCTCGTGTTCGAGGCGCTGTCCATGGCCTGCCCTTCTGTTGCGGCGTTCCTGTCGATCCACAATATGTGCGCCAAGATGCTGGACAGTTTCGCCAGTGATGAGCTGAAATCACAGGTCATGCCCGATGTGCTGAGCCTGAATACAGTGCTGAGCTATTGCCTGACCGAACCCGGCTCCGGCTCGGACGCCGCCGCGTTGAAGACGCGGGCTGAGCGCACGAACGAGGGCTACACTCTGAACGGCACAAAGGCCTTTATCTCAGGTGGTGGGTATTCGGATGCATATGTCTGCATGGTCCGCACGGGCACGGAAGGTCCAAAAGGAATCTCGACCGTCTATGTCGAAGACGGCACACCTGGCCTCAGCTTTGGAGCGCTGGAACAGAAAATGGGCTGGAAAAGCCAACCCACAGCGCAGGTCCAGTTCGACGATTGCAACATCCCAGCGGGCAATCTGGTTGGAACCGAAGGGGACGGCTTCAAATACGCCATGATGGGCCTTGATGGAGGACGTCTGAACATCGCCTCCTGCTCCCTAGGCGCAGCGCAGGCCGGGTTGGACATGACCCTGCAATATATGTCGGAACGGAAGGCATTCGGGCAATCCATCGACCAGTTCCAGGCTCTGCAATTCCGCCTGGCCGATATGGAGATCGAATTGCAGGCCGCGCGCACCTTCCTGCGGCAGGCCGCCTGGAAACTGGATCAAGGCGCGCCGGATGCGTCGAAATTCTGCGCAATGGCGAAGAAATTCGTGACCGAGACCGGCTCAAATGTCGTGGATCAATGCCTGCAACTTCATGGCGGCTACGGATATCTTGCCGACTATGGCATCGAAAAGCTTGTGCGCGACCTGCGGGTGCATCAGATACTCGAAGGCACAAACGAAATCATGCGCGTGATCGTGGCGCGCCACCTGCTGGCCGGAACCTGAGGGGATCATGCCTGACATCGACATTCGCACGACCGGTCGCGCCGGGCGCATCACCCTGACCCGCCCAAAGGCTTTGAACGCCCTAAGCTATGAGATGTGCATGGCCATCGACACCGCGCTGCGCAACTGGCGCGAAGACGACGAGGTCGACCTGATCATCATCGACGCCGAGGGCGACAAAGCCTTTTGCGCAGGCGGCGACATTGCCAAACTATATGAAACTGGACTTGCAGGGGATTTCTCACAAGGGCAAACCTTCTGGCGCGATGAATACCGCCTGAATGCGCTGATCTTCGCGTACCCCAAACCCATCATCAGCTTTCTGCAGGGTTTCACAATGGGCGGCGGTGTCGGCATCGGCTGCCACGGAACCCATCGCGTGGTCGGAGAGACCTCGAAAATTTCAATGCCGGAATGCGCGATCGGACTGGTTCCGGATGTCGGCGGCTCGTTGATGTTGGCATTGGCGCCTGGGCGGCTTGGCGAATACCTGGGCCTCACCGCATTCCGGATGGGACCGGCGGATGCCATTTACGCCGGTTTCGCAGATCACTTTATCCCTCAGGCCACCTGGCCGGACCTGATCGAATTACTCGAAGCTTCGGGCAATGCCGAGCTTGTCGCCGATCACGCCCAACCCGCGCCCGACGGGAAACTGCAACAGATGCAACCCGAGATCGACCAGCATTTTGCAGGCGAAACGCTCGAGGATATCCTCATCACCCTTCGCTCAGAAGAGACTGATTTCCCGTCGAAAGCGCTGGACATGATGGGTCAGCATTCCCCGCTCTCCATGGCCTGCACGGTTGAGATGATCCACCGCCTGCGCGGCCCGTCCCTGACCATGCATCGTGCATTGGATATGGAGTACCGCTTCACCTATCGCGCCCTGGAACACGGAGATCTCATGGAAGGTATCCGCGCGCTGATCATCGACAAAGATCGTAGCCCAAGCTGGCAGTACCCGGATATGAAAGTACCCGCTGTTGCGGTGTCGAAAATGCTGCAACCGCTTGGCGCAAACGCACTGACTTTTCAGGAGGATTAAGAGATGCAAATCGGTTTTATCGGCTTGGGCAATATGGGCGCACCGATGGCGGCCAACCTTGCGAAGGCCGGGCATCAGGTGACGGGTTTCGACACGGCGGGTGTAAGCGTTGATGGCGTGACGCAAGCGCAATCCGCAACACAGGCCGTCTCGGGTGCCGATGCCGTCATCACCATGCTGCCGAACGGCGACATCCTGCGCGCGGTTGCCAACCAGATCATCCCGGCCATGCAACAGGGCGCGGTGTTGATAGACTGTTCGACCGTCGATGTAGACAGCGCCCGAGCCGTGGCAGAGCAAGCCATCGCTGCGCATCTTCTGTCCGTGGACGCGCCAGTTTCCGGCGGAATCGGAGGAGCCTCGGCCGGTACCCTGACCTTCATGGCTGGCGGATCATCCGACGCCTTTGCCAAAGCCGCCCCCCTGTTCGAAATCATGGGTCAAAAAGCCGTGCATTGCGGTGAGGCCGGTGCTGGACAGGCAGCAAAAATCTGCAACAACATGATCCTCGGCGTCACCATGATCGCAACCTGCGAGGCTTTCGCTCTGGCCGACAAACTGGGTCTGGACCGGCAAAAGATGTTCGACGTGGTCAGCACCTCCTCCGGCTATAGCTGGACCATGAACGCCTATTGCCCCGCTCCCGGCGTTGGCCCCACCAGCCCTGCTGACAATGACTATCAGCCGGGCTTCGCCGCCGAATTGATGTTGAAAGACCTGCGCCTCAGCCAGCAAGCTGCCGAAAGCGCCGATGCCGACACCCCGATGGGCCAAGCCGCTACTGCGCTCTATCAGCAGTTCGTTGAAACCGAAGGTGGTTTGGGCCAGGACTTCTCAGCCATGCTGCCCAGATTTGAAAAACGCAGCCGAGAATAAGGCACAAGGATCCTTCATTCATCTGGCTAAAAATATCCCGGAGCGCGAGGCAGAGCCTCGCAAAAAAAACCGTGTCGCAGCCTATTCAGCCGCGACACGGGTGCCTGAAAGCATTGGCTTGAGGTAACGCCCGGTGTGGCTCCGCTCGACCTCGGCCACCTCTTCCGGTGTCCCAGTCGCCACGATCTCACCACCGCCATCGCCACCTTCCGGGCCGATATCAATGATGTGGTCCGCGGTTTTCACGACGTCCAAATTGTGTTCGATCACGACAACCGTGTTCCCTTGATCGACCAGTTCATGGAGCACTTCCAACAACTTACGTACGTCTTCAAAATGCAGACCCGTCGTTGGCTCGTCCAGAATATACAGCGTCCGCCCGGTTGAACGTTTCGACAACTCCTTCGACAGTTTGACCCGCTGCGCCTCACCTCCGGACAGCGTAGTCGCCTGCTGACCGACCTTGATATAGCCAAGCCCAACACGCGCCAGAGCATCCATCTTATCGCGGATCGATGGCACGGCCTTAAAGAACTCCTGCGCGTCTTCGACTGTCATATCAAGCACATCGGCGATGGATTTGCCTTTGAATTTGATCTCCAGCGTCTCGCGATTGTACCGCGCGCCCTTGCAGGTCTCGCAGGTGACATAGACATCGGGTAGGAAGTGCATCTCGATCTTGATGACACCGTCGCCCTGACACGCCTCACATCGACCGCCCTTGACGTTGAAACTGAACCGCCCGGGCTTGTAGCCACGCGCTTTGGCCTCGGGCAATCCCGCGAACCAGTCGCGGATCGGCGTGAACGCCCCGGTGTAAGTCGCTGGATTCGAACGCGGAGTCCGCCCGATGGGACGCTGATCGATGTCGATGACTTTGTCCAGATGCTCCAAGCCTTTGATCGTCTCGCAGGGCGCAGGCGTCTGGCGCGCGCCGTTCAAGCGCATCGAGGCCGTTTTGAACAGCGTCTCAATCGTAAGCGTCGACTTGCCCCCACCCGAAACGCCGGTCACACAGACGAATTTGCCCAGAGGGAACTCGGCCGTCACGTTCTTGAGGTTGTTGCCCGTCGCTTTCACCACGGTCAGCTTTTTCTTGTTGCCCTTGCGCCGTTCGGCAGGCACCGCAATTTCTCGCGTACCAGCCAGATATTGCCCCGTGACCGAGGCCGCATCGGCTGTTATTTCGGCCGGCGTTCCCTTGCTGACCACCTGCCCACCGTGGACGCCCGCTCCGGGGCCGATGTCGAACACATAGTCGGCCTCACGTATGGCCTCTTCATCGTGTTCGACGACGATCACCGTATTGCCCTGATCTCGTAGGTTTTTCAGAGTGCCTAGCAGGCGATCATTGTCCCGTTGGTGTAGGCCGATTGACGGCTCGTCCAGAACATAGAGTACCCCGGTCAGACCCGATCCGATCTGGCTGGCGAGACGTATACGCTGGCTTTCACCACCGGACAGCGTGCCACTTGAACGCGACAGCGTAAGGTATTCCAAACCCACGTTATTCAGGAATCCGAGGCGTTCACGAATCTCCTTAAAAATCGCTCGTGCGATCTCGTTTTTCTGAACGCTCAGATGGTTCGGCGCGTCCTCGACCCAAGCCAGAGCCTCACGGATCGACATCTCGACTACCTGCCCAACGTGGAGGCCAGCGATCTTCACGGCCAAGGCTTCCGCGCGCAGACGGTAGCCTTCGCAGGTGCCGCAAGGACGGTTGTTCTGGTAGCGCTCAAACTCTTCTCGAATCCAGGCACTGTCGGTCTCACGGTATCGACGCTCCATATTCGGGATGACGCCTTCAAAATTGCGTGTCACCTGATAAACACGCCCACCCTCATCATAGCGGAACTGGATTTCCTCATCCCCAGAGCCGCGCAGAAACACCTGTTGCACCTTCTTGGGCAGGTCTTTCCACGGCGTGTTCTTGTCGAACTCATAGTGGCGCGCGATGGCTTCAATGGTTTGCAGGAAATACGGAGATTTGCCCTTTCGCCACGGTGCCAGGGCCCCGTCATACAGCTTCAGTGTCTGATCCGGCACGACAAGGCGTTCGTCAAAGAACAGCTCAACCCCCAGACCGTCGCAATCCGGGCAGGCCCCGAACGGAGCGTTGAAAGAAAACAGGCGTGGTTCGATTTCGGGAATCGTAAAGCCGCTGACCGGGCAGGCAAAGTTCTCACTGAAAGTAATCCGTTCGGGATCCCCTTCGCGCGGCGCAGTTTCCAGAATTGCGATGCCATCAGCCAAATCCAGAGCGGTGCGCAGGCTGTCTGCCAGTCGCGTCTCCATCCCCTCGCGAACGACGAGACGATCCACAACCACGTCGATATCGTGGCGGAATTTCTTGTCCAGCGTCGGCGGTTCATCCAGTTCATAGAACTCACCATCCACCTTTACGCGCTGGAAGCCCTGCTTGCGCAGTTCAAGAAACTCTTTCCTATATTCGCCCTTCCGGTCGCGCACGATGGGCGCTAGCAGGTAGCCGCGCGTACCCTCCTCCATCGTCATGATCCGGTCGACCATATCCTGCACTTGCTGTGCTTCGATCGGCAGACCAGTTGCAGGGCTGTAAGGTGTCCCCGCACGTGCAAACAGCAACCGCAGGTAGTCATAGATCTCGGTCACCGTTCCAACGGTCGAGCGCGGGTTCTTTGACGTGGTTTTCTGTTCGATCGAAATCGCCGGAGACAGACCGCTGATGTGATCCACATCCGGCTTTTCCATCATATCGAGGAATTGCCGCGCATAGGCCGAGAGGCTTTCGACATAACGGCGCTGACCTTCGGCATAGATCGTGTCAAAGGCCAACGAGGATTTACCCGAGCCAGACAGCCCGGTGATCACCACCAGCTGGTCGCGCGGGATATCCACGTCAATGCTCTTGAGGTTATGCTCGCGCGCGCCGCGCACCTCGATATTCTTCAGCTCAGCCATTCTGGCCCCCAACAAACACGTCCCTCAGAGATAGGCGAGCGGCGCTGAGTCTCCAACAGAAAAGTTAGAACAAACTGTGAACGCACCGATTATTGCCTACACATACTGACATCAGCCCGAAACAACGCCAGCCTCGCGTCAAATACCTATGATTTTCGAAACATTCGAGGGAAAATGGCGCGGTTGACGGGGCTCGAACCCGCGACCCCCGGCGTGACAGGCCGGTACTCTAACCAACTGAGCTACAACCGCGCATCTATTTTCGTGGCCTTTAAACTGGACCAAGTCTGGCAGCGATGGCGCGGTTGACGGGGCTCGAACCCGCGACCCCCGGCGTGACAGGCCGGTACTCTAACCAACTGAGCTACAACCGCCCGCTGCCCGTTCGTTGCTGAACGTTGGGGTGTATTATGGCTACGCTCGCGCATCGTCAAGCGGCGTTTTAAAGTTTTTTGCCAGAAGCCTGATTTTTGTTTGCAGCCGCTCCTCGGCCATCCTTCGAGGTGCGGCCCGTGCGTCCGCGCATTTGTGCCCCACCTGCAACAGCATATTGAAATCGCGCCAAACCCCTACTCATCCTTAACGATAAAAACTAACCAGACATTCATGCGCTTTAGTCTCATTTTGACCCGCGCCAACAAAAACACAATTCGGAGCAGCAACATGAAAAAAATCTTTGCTACCAGTGCATTGACCAGCCTTCTCCTGACCGGCACGGCATATGCCGTCGAGGTGACCGGCGGATATGTGGACCTGGGCTATTCTACCTTCACAGACAGCGATCTTGGCGACGTCTACAACCTTAACGGCGCGGGCGAGCTGGCATTTTCCCGTGCGTTCAGCCTGCAGCTGGATGCCGGCGCTTACCGGTTCGAGGATGAGGACTTTGACGGCACAAGCGTCACCTTGCACGCCAATCTGCATACACAAAACGCGTCATTCGGTGCTTTCTACGGGCAGGACCATATCGAAGACGAGACATTCCAATTCTACGGTGTTGAGGCCGGTTTCGGCGCAGGCCCTGCACAGATCGAAGGGTATCTGGGCTTTCAAGATCTGAAAAAATTCTCTGACGCAGATGGCGTGATCCTGGGCTTTTCGGCCGGAGGAGCCGTCACCGAGAAATGGACTGTGATCGGCAAATACGACTACGTAAACGATATTGAAGGTGCTTTGGACGTCAGCGCATTTTCGATTGGCGCGACCTATAATGTTGGCACCAACGCACAGGTCTACGGCGAATTCGGCGCAGCGCACCTATCCATCGGCAGCGCCAGCAGCACTGAACCGTTCCTAGGCGCAGGTGTCCGTATCAACCTGGGCAACGAACGCGGCACAACCTTCGGACGCCGTGGTGTTCTGGACAAACTGCCCGGCCTCTAAAGAACTTCCGACCCCGGCTAGCATACCGGCCGGGGTCCCGCCCCTATAAGTCTTGCAGCCGGGAATGAGCTGCGATAAGACGTCTGGCAATGGGTGATTAGCTCAGTGGTAGAGCGCTTCGTTCACATCGAAGATGTCAGGAGTTCAAATCTCTTATCACCCACCACCTCCTATTTTCCCATCTCCAGACAACGCTTGTCAGGTCAGAAGACGCATGCGTATCCTTGATATACGCCGTGTAAAGGGTTGACGCAGATGGCCAAATTGAAGCGTGATATTGGCCTACTGGGTCTGACCTTCATTTCCGTCGGCGGCATTATAGGCTCTGGATGGCTGTTCGGCCCGCTCTTGGCTGTGCAACACGCGGGACCAGCTGCGGTTCTGTCCTGGATCATTGGCGCGGTGGCCATGTTTGTTCTGGCCATCACCTTCGCCGAAATCTCGGCCATGCTGCCTATCCCGGGCGGAATCGCGCGGGTTCCCCAATTCTCTCATGGCAACATCGTCGCGATGGCAATGGGTTGGACGGCCTGGATCGGCTACAACACCACCGCGCCTATCGAGGTTGAGGCGATGTTGAAATACCTGGCCCCCTATGCGCCGTGGCTGCACACTGCTGAGACCGGAGATCTGACGAGCGCAGGCGTGCTGGTTGCTCTGTCCTTCATGCTGATATTCGTTGCCGTCAATGCCTTAGGCGTCAAATTCTTCACACGTGTCAACGCCACACTAACCTGGGCGAAAATAGCGATTCCGGTCGTTCTCTCAGCAATCTTGATCGCAAGCAGATTTGAGGTTCAGAACTTCAACCAACCCGACGGGTTCGCCCCATACGGACTGCAGGGCATCATGGCTGCGGTGTCGACTGGGGGCGTGATCTTTTCCTTCATCGGATTTCGTCACATCGTCGATATGGCCGGCGAGGTCCGCAACCCGAAATTCGCCATCCCAGCCGCGCTGGTCCTGTCGATTGTGATGTGTGCGGCCATATACCTTGCACTACAGATCGCATTCATCGGCGCACTTGATCCAACCTCGCTTGCACAAGGCTGGTCCAGTCTCAGCTTCGGCGGTGAAGGGCCGCTGGATGCGGTGATAATGTCTGTCGGTATTGTCTGGTTCCTAAGCGTATTGAATGTCGGCTCAGTCATAGGGCCGTTCGGCAACGGGCTTGTTGCAACAGGATCAAATGCTCGGATCGCCTTGGCCCTATCAAAGAACGGTTTTCTTCCTCATCGAATAATGCAGTTGTCTTCTTTTGGAATACCTCTCTGGGCGCTTTTGCTGAATTTCGGGATCGGAGTTTTGTTCCTGCTTTCGGTCCCGTTTACCACGGTCATCGCATTGAACGGGGCGGCAATTGTCTTGTCTTTCGCGGTAGGGCCGATCGCTGTCGTATGCCTTAGAAAGCTGATGCCAGATCACCCACGCTCGATCCGAATCCCCGCTGTCCGTTTCGTAGGCGCACTAGCCTTCGCCATAGCGACACTGATCGTTTATTGGAGCGGATGGGACACCGTCTGGCGCTTGGGCGTCGCGTTGATCATCGGAATGATCTTGTTGCTGATCCGCTTTCACAATCGCCTGGATGAAATGGACGTGGCCGAAGCGCGTTGGCTGATGCCCTATTTAGTCGGCATCGGTGTAATCTCAATATTTGGCCAGTTCGGAGAGGGTGCTCTAAAATTCATCCCGTTCGGCTGGGATATTCTGGTCTGCATTCTGTTCTCGACGGGGATATTCATGATCGCTGTCCGGTCGTCCTTGGCCGACGAAAAGTTTCAGAAATACATCGAAGAAGAGGAAATTTTGGACCCGAAACAACCAGTTATCGGGCTATAGAAAAAAGGCGGGGACCAGCCCCGCCTTTTTCTTTGTGTCTTAGTGCGCCGTTGCAGACGGCCCAGAGCTTTCAGCCGCTTTTGCTGCCGCAGCCGCCGCCTCTTCTGCGGCTTCGTCCCATTCGATGGGCTCGGGCTCCTCGACCAACGCCCGTTTCAGCACTTCCGAGACGTGTTTGACCGGGATGATCTCCAACCCTTCCTTCACGTTGTCCGGAATGTCGGCCAGATCCTTTTCGTTTTCTTCCGGGATCAGAACCGTCTTGATGCCACCGCGCAGAGCCGCCAGCAGTTTTTCCTTCAAACCACCGATCGGCATCGCATTCCCGCGCAGTGAGACCTCACCCGTCATGGCGATATCCTTGCGCACTGGAATGCCAGTCAGCACGGACACAATCGAAGTCACCATCGCCAAACCGGCCGACGGGCCATCCTTAGGCGTTGCGCCATCCGGCACGTGCACGTGGATATCGATTTTGTCGAACTGAGGCGGCTTCACCCCGATCTGAGGCGAAATCGACCGCACATAGGACGAGGCTGCGTCGATAGATTCCTTCATCACATCGCCCAGCTTACCGGTGGTCTTCATCCGCCCCTTGCCAGGCAGTTTCAGCGCCTCGATATGCAGAAGGTCTCCACCAACCGACGTCCATGCCAGACCAGTCACGACACCAACCTGATCATCCTGCTCAGCTAGCCCATATCGGAACTTCGGCACTCCCAAGAAATCATCAAGATTCTCAGGCGTCACGGTAACCGAGTCAGCCTCTTTCTTGATGATCTTGGTCAGCGACTTCCGCGCCACTTTGGCGATTTCACGTTCGAGGTTCCGCACGCCCGCCTCGCGGGTGTAAGTGCGGATGATCGACTGCAGAGCCTCATCGGTCAGTTCAAATTCCTTGGCTTTTAAGCCATGGTTCTTGACCTGCTTGCTGATCAGGTGCTGTTTGGCGATCTCGGATTTTTCCTCTTCGGTGTAACCGGCCAGCGGGATGATCTCCATCCGGTCCAGCAGAGGCCCAGGCATGTTGTAGCTGTTCGACGTGGTCAGGAACATCACGTTGGACAGGTCATATTCGACCTCAAGGTAGTGATCCATGAACGTGCTGTTCTGCTCTGGGTCCAACACCTCAAGCATCGCCGAAGCCGGGTCACCACGGAAATCCTGCCCCATCTTGTCGATTTCATCCAACAAGATCAGCGGGTTCGTGGTTTTCGCCTTTTTCAGCGCCTGAATGATCTTACCGGGCATTGAGCCAATGTAAGTCCGGCGGTGACCCCGAATTTCAGATTCGTCGCGCACACCACCCAGCGAGATGCGAATGAACTCACGCCCCGTGGCTTTGGCAACGGACTTACCCAGCGAGGTCTTACCCACACCCGGAGGACCAACAAGGCACAGGATCGGGCCTTTCAGCTTTTTCGAGCGCTGCTGAACCGCCAGATACTCAACGATCCGCTCTTTGACCTTCTCAAGCCCATAGTGATCGGCATCCAGAATGTCCTGCGCGCGGCCCAGGTCCTTTTTGACGCGGGATTTTGTGCCCCACGGCAGCGACAGGATCCAGTCCAGATAGTTGCGCACGACGGTGGCCTCAGCCGACATCGGGCTCATGTTGCGCAGCTTCTTCAGCTCGCCTTCAGCCTTTTCGCGCGCCTCTTTCGACAGCTTGGTCTCGTTGACCTTTTCTTCCAGCTCGGCGACTTCGTTCGAGCCGTCCTCGCCATCGCCAAGCTCCTTCTGAATGGCCTTCATCTGCTCATTCAGATAATACTCGCGCTGCGTCTTCTCCATCTGGGATTTGACGCGGGTCTTGATCTTTTTCTCGACCTGCAGAACCGACATTTCGCCCTGCATCAGGCCATAGACCTTCTCAAGCCGCTCGCTGACCGAGAGCGTCTCAAGCAGTTCCTGCTTTTGCTCGACTTCAATGCCCAGATGACCCGACACGAGGTCGGCCAGCTTGGCAGGCTCGGTCGTTTCTCCAACGGCAGCCAAAGCTTCCTCGGGGATGTTCTTACGAACCTTGGCGTAGCGCTCAAACTCGTCCGCGACGGTTCGCAGCAGCGCTTCGGTCGTGGTGACATCGCCAGGGATTTCGGTCAGATACTCGGCGCGGGCTTCGAAAAACTGATCGTTTTCAAGGAATTCCGTGATCTGCACACGCGCCTGTCCTTCGACCAGCACCTTGACTGTGCCATCGGGCAATTTCAGCAGTTGCAGGACATTGGCCAGAACGCCGGCCTGATAGATACCATCCACATCCGGATCATCGACACTCGGGTCTATCTGGCTAGATAACAGAATTTGCTTATCATCCTGCATCACCTCTTCCAGCGCGCGGACCGATTTGTCTCGGCCCACGAAGAGCGGCACGATCATGTGTGGGAACACCACAATATCGCGCAGCGGCAGGACGGGGTATGAGGAATTCAGAGGCTCTTGCATGCTCTATCCTTATCATTGGCAAGACGGCTCTGGTCCCTGCTTGAGGCAACCGCTGGCCGTCTCCTGTCTTGGATGGTTTAAGGTGGGGCTGTTACCGCCCTATTTCAACCTCACCATCGTGTCTCAATGCGCAGCATGACCAAAGGTTCTGCGGACCGCAAGGCGCGCCGGGAAGATATCCACCGAAATTGTGCCGGTGCCTGCTAAATCGGCTCAATATCGCCCTGAGCGCGTTGCGCATGGAAGTTGGCCTGCCAGGCCTCAAACGTTCCAGCGGCAATTGCGTCGCGCATACCCTGCATGATCTCTTGGAAGTAATGCAGGTTGTGCCAGGTCAACAGCATGCCCGAGATCATCTCGTTCGAACGGAACACGTGGTGCAGATAGGCGCGCGAGTAGTTCGAACAGGCCGGGCATGTGCACTCTTCATCCAGCGGGCGTGGATCATCAGCATGACGCGCGTTCTTGATGTTCACCACACCGTGCCGCGTGAACACCTGACCGGTGCGACCGGACCGGGAAGGCAAAACACAATCCATCATGTCCACTCCCCGCGACACGGCGCCTACGATATCATCCGGTTTTCCCACGCCCATCAGGTAGCGCGGCTTGTCAGTGGGCAGGAAATCTGGGGCAAAATCGAGGCAGTCAAACATCGCCTCCTGCCCCTCACCCACGGCCAGACCACCGATGGCGTAGCCTTCGAACCCGATCGCTTTCAACGCCTCGGCGCTTTCTTCGCGCAGGTCTTGCTCCAGCCCGCCTTGCATAATCCCGAACAGCGCGTGGCCGGGGCGATCCCCGAACGCATCGCGCGAGCACTGCGCCCATCGCATCGACAGCTGCATCGACTCGGCAATGCGTTTGCGGTCCGCAGGAAGCGAGGGGCATTCATCGAAACACATCACGATGTCCGACCCCAACAGACGCTGAATTTCCATCGACCGTTCCGGCGTCAGCTCATGCTTGGAGCCGTCGATATGGGATTTGAAGGTCACACCCTTTTCGGTCAGTTTGCGCAACCCTGCCAGAGACATGACCTGAAAACCGCCTGAGTCGGTCAGGATAGGACGTTCCCAATTCATGAACTTGTGCAGCCCGCCCAAACGGTCGATCCGCTCTGCCGTAGGGCGCAACATCAGGTGGTAGGTGTTGCCCAGCAGGATATCGGCCCCGGTGGCGCGCACACTTTCAGGCATCATCGCCTTGACCGTCGCTGCGGTGCCAACTGGCATGAAGGCAGGCGTGCGAACCTCGCCGCGTGGCGTGTTGATAACGCCGGTGCGGGCTTTGCCGTCGGTTGCTTTGAGGTCAAAGGAAAACTGCTGGGTCATGTCATCATCTCGGATCGCGGAACCGGGCAGGATTTGCCCGATCCGCCAGTTCTTTGCAACCCGTCAGGGCAGAGAGGCCACGCGGGCCGTAAACAAATCAACAACTCCTGCCCCGTCAACGTCCCGGCAAACCCAAACCGGGGGCCGCCCCTCATCCGGCACGGTGGCTCCGATTGCCTCGCCTTCGGTTGCAACCTTCAATCCGGTCTGAACGGAGTCGAACATATGATCATGGGTACAGGCGATGACGGCGGTCGAGTCGTGCAGGCCGCAGCCCTCCAACCCACCGATCTCCTTGTAGAACTTCAGATAGAACCGAGAGATATCGCGCAGAAATGCTCCCATATCGGGCGATTTCAGGGCTAGATCCTCGAAATCCGCGCTCTTGTAGAGCGTTTTCAGTGTCACGTCCAAACCGACCAGAACAGTCTCAGGCGGTGCCGAAAACACCGCGTCGGCTGCTTTGGCATCGTGGTAGATATTCGCTTCGGCATGTTCCGTGATGTTGCCGGGGCAATAGACTGCGCCGCCCATGATCACCAGACGTTTGAGGTTCGAGGCGAATTCGGGATCCAGAGCCATTGCGTCCGCGATATTGGTCAACGGGCCGACCGCACACACGACAAGCTCTCCGAGATGTTGACGGGCCATGTCGACCAGAAAAGCGGCCGCGTTCAGGTCGTGGTTCTGCCCAATCTCGGGGATATCGGTCAGATCACCAAAGCCTTCGGGTCCGTGTACGTGCTCGGATGGGCTATGGTCGTCCTCGCCATAGGCAAAGGGCGCGCCCTGCGCCACAGGGATAGCTAGTCCAAGCTTATCAACCAGATAGCGCGCATTGCGACTGGATTGATGGACATGGGTGTTTCCGAAAACGGTGGTCAGCCCGATCAGGTCAATCTCGGGTGCGGCCGCAGCATAGGCAATCGCCATTGCATCGTCGATGCCGGGGTCTGTGTCGATTATCAGTTTCATCCTCACCCGATAGCGCAAGCATTCACAGATGCAAAGCGGTCACTGTCGCTTGTTTCGGCCATCAGTTTCGAGCATTCCGGATTTGCAACCACCCCGGTTCCCGCCATACCAGAGTTGAAATCGGGCGACTCAATCCCCAAATGTATACTATAGTACACAATAAAAGAGGACAGTTATGACAGAAGAGCAGATCATCGGATTGCTTTCGTCGAATATCATTTACCTGTTGGCCGCCATTCTGGTGGTGGTCGTCATCTTCAAAGGTATCAAAATCGTTCCCCAATCTGAGAAATACGTAGTGGAACGTTTCGGACGCCTGCACTCGGTCCTTGGGCCGGGGATTAACTTTATCGTTCCGTTTCTGGATGTTGCACGTCACAAGATATCCATTCTTGAGCGCCAGCTGCCCAACGCAACGCAGGACGCGATTACCAAGGATAACGTGCTGGTGCAGATCGACACCTCGGTCTTCTATCGCATTCTCGAGCCGGAAAAGACTGTCTACCGTATCCGTGATGTGGACGGCGCGATTGCGACCACGGTCGCGGGTATCGTGCGGGCTGAAATCGGCAAGATGGACCTGGATGAGGTCCAATCGAACCGCGCGCAGTTGATTGCGCAAATTCAGGCCAGCGTAGAAACCGCTGTCGACGACTGGGGTATCGAAGTGACCCGGGCCGAGATTCTGGATGTGAACCTCGATCAGGCCACTCGCGATGCAATGCTGCAGCAGTTGAACGCTGAACGCGCGCGTCGCGCTCAGGTCACTGAGGCTGAAGGTCAGAAACGCGCGGTTGAGCTGCAAGCGGACGCAGAGCTCTATGCGGCCGAGCAAACCGCAAAGGCCCGCCGCATTGAGGCCGAAGCCGAAGCCTACGCAACCGGCGTTGTTGCCAAGGCCATTCAGGACAACGGCATCGAGGCCGCGCAGTACCAGGTCGCTCTGAAACAGGTGGAATCTCTGAACGCTCTGGGCAATGGTACAGGTAAACAGACGATTGTTGTGCCGGCCAATGCGCTCGAAGCGTTTGGCGATGCGTTCAAAATGCTCAAAGGGGTTAAATGATGACAGACCCGTTTTGGATGACGTGGTGGATCTGGATGGCGGGCGCTTTGGCGCTCGGCATTCTGGAGATCGTCCTGCCTGGGTTCATCTTTCTCGGATTCGCCATCGGGGCAGCAGGCACCGGCCTGCTGCTGCTGATCCCGGGCCTTGCGCCCTCTCTGCCGGTTCTGATGCTGATCTTCGCGGTTCTGTCGCTGGTCGCGTGGCTGGCCCTGCGCAAGACCTTCGCGCACCCGCATGGGCAGGTGAAAACGTTTGAACGTGATATCAACGACTAAGCACAGGCAGCGCCCAAGAGTCATCGCACGACTGGACGCTGCCAAACCTGTTCCCTATATAAACACTCAGGCAACTGACCCGAGGCAAAGATGACTCACCCGAGTGAACAGTTAGAAGGCACACCCTTGATTGCGCCATCGAGCATTGAACACCCCCTGTACGATCAGGTGGTCGAAGCGTGCCGGACGGTCTTTGATCCGGAAATCCCGGTCAATATCTACGACCTGGGCCTGATCTACACGATCGACATCAAGGACGACAACGCCGTCAAGGTGATCATGACTCTGACCGCCCCGGGCTGCCCCGTCGCGGGCGACATGCCCGGCTGGATCGTGGAAGCCATCGAACCCGTTGCTGGCGTGAAAGAAGTCGACGTCGAACTGACCTGGGAACCGCCTTGGGGCATGGAGATGATGTCAGACGAAGCGCGGCTTGAGCTAGGCTTTATGTAACATCCGCACCTAGCTAAGCCTTTGTCACAAAAGGTTAACCCTTCTGTTACCAAAGTGTAGAGCTACTGTCACAGAACTGCGGGACACATGCGGCGCAAGTGTTTGTATTCCCAAACGCTCTCGCAAATGGGCCTGACTGGAAGACACCGCCCCCCATGATACCGGCCCCGAAATTGGACCGCCCTTGCCCGAGGGCGGTCTTTTTTTTAAGACCTAACTTACCCCGCACTTGGCCTTGATTTCGTCCGATCGCGCATCGAGCTGCTTGATGTAGTCGCCCGACAGCATCTGCAACCGCTTGCCCTCGGTCCCGGTCACCAAACCCAGCAAAGCGCCTGCAGGAGTGATAGCGGCAACGCTTTCCAATTGCTTGTCCTCAGCGTGTTTCTTCTCAGCTGCAATCGCACGCAGATCGCCTTCGGCGGTTGCGCAGTTGATAGGATGTCGTTTCAGAGTTTCATCGGCTGTAGCTGGAACCGACAGGGCCACAAGACTCCCACCAACCAAAAAAGCCCTTAAACTCACCTTCACTTTACCTTCTAACCTATTCATTTTATTATATTATCTCCAAAAAAGATCTCTGATCTCAAGCGCGTGGCTGCGATCACCCAGAAACAGGCTATGCCTATCCTCAATGCGAAAGCAACACTGACGCGGCTGTCCTTTCAGTATCAAATTTCATTTTCTAAGGGCGCTCTGACTTGAGCCTACTGAAAGACGACCCTAAATTACATCTATCGCGCGACGACGGAGACTCAGATGTTCGGCATCCCCGGCAAACAAGCCGTGACCATGACGCCCAAAGCGGCAGAGCAGATCACCCGCCTGATGAAATCCGGCGGCCATGCCGGTCTGCGCATCGGCGTGAAGAAAGGTGGCTGCGCGGGCATGGAATATACCATGGACTACGTGGATGAAGCCGATCCCCATGACGAGGTCGTGGAGCAAGACGGTGCGCGCGTGATGATTGCCCCAATGGCGCAGATGTTCCTGTTCGGCACCGAGATCGACTACGAAGTCTCGCTGTTGGAATCCGGGTTCAAGTTCAAGAACCCCAATGTGGTCGACGCCTGCGGGTGTGGCGAATCCATCAAATTCGACGAAACCCTCGCCCAGCAATCCTAACTTGCATTCAAGTGAACGTAGGTCTCGTTGTACCGCCGGGTCAGGTGCTCTCCGGCAGTGATCACCTGATCTGACGTCGGAGGGGCCACATTCGTGTGGTAAGACGGGTTGAAGAACAGCGGGACCGAGATCCTCTCATTCGTGCCGCCAACCACACGATGCTCGGTCGCCTTGACGCGACCAGCAGTCCAGAACTCCAACATCTCACCAAAGTTGATGATGAACACGCCCGGCTCGGCCTCGACCTTTTCCCAGCTACCATCGGGCATCCGCACCTCAAGCCCCGCAGTGCCATCTGTCGCCAGAAGAGTTACGCAGCCATAGTCAGTATGCGCGCCGATGCCGAAATCCTTCTCCCCAGCCCAATCCGGACGCTGAGGGTAATAGTTGCCACGCAGCAACGCCATGGGCGTGTCAAAAGCGTCGTCGAAACTGTCCGAGCCGCGCCCCAGAGCAACCGCAATTGCGCGCAGAACGCGCATCGCTACATCGCAGGCGTCTGTGTAGTAGGACTGAATAGCTTCTCGGAACCCCTCGGGCTTCGCAGGCCAAAGGTTGGGCGCATAAACGCTAAGATTTTCGGCGCGATATCGGTTTTCGGGCGGCAGCTCAAAGCCGCAATCGAACACTTCCTTGAAATCGGGGTTCGCGTTTGGATCAACCTGCTCGGATTTCGGCGCGCCCCAGCCCCGGTTCGACCCGGTTGACGCCATATCGACCGACTTCTTCTCCTGCTCAGGCAGATGAAAGAAGGCGCGGTAGGCCTCAATCACGTCCTGAACCCGCTCAGCACTTAAACCAGTGTTGCCGACGGTCAGAAACCCCACCTGCCCGACAGCCCGCAGCAATCTGGCAAGCTCATCAATGTCCTGATTGTCCAATTTTTCAAGGTTGAGTTTGTCGATCATGGCGCCCTCGGAATCGCTGCGCGGACCCTGCCTTTCCGGTACCGGAACTGCAACCGGAATTGTAAGGCCGGACCGAGGGTGATATCGCATGGAAAAACCTCAAGATAGCGACAAGGGAGACGCGGAGATGCGGCGCAAACTGGCGGCTGGAAACTGGAAAATGAACGGAACCAGCGCGGCGCTGAGCGAGTTGGACGCGCTCGCCGCGAAACACCCCTCGCCCAGCGTTGATGTCCTGATCTGCCCCCCCGCCACGCTGTTGCACCGGGCCGCTGAGCGCACCGAGGGCACAGGCGTCGCCGTTGGTGGACAGGATTGCCACGCCGCAACTTCAGGCGCGCATACCGGCGACACGAGCGCCGAGATGCTGAAAGACGCCGGAGCCACAGCCGTGATTCTGGGGCATTCCGAGCGGCGCGAGGACCATGGCGAACAGAACGAAGATGTGCGCGCCAAGGCCAACGCCGTGATGGAAGCTGGCCTCCAGGCGATCATCTGCGTCGGCGAAAGCCTTGAGCAGCGCGAGGCCGCCAACACGCTGGACATTATCGGAGGACAGATGTCGGGGTCGATCCCGGACCGCTCCACCGGTGAGAACCTGATTGTCGCCTATGAGCCGATCTGGGCCATTGGAACCGGCAAGGTTCCGACACTCGACGAGATCGGAGAGGTCCATGACTTCATCCGCGCCCGGCTTGAGCGTCGCTTTGGCGAGGGCGTCGGGCGCTCGGTGCGTCTGCTCTATGGTGGTTCAGTCAAACCCTCCAACGCGACCGAAATTTTTGGCGTGTCCAATGTGGACGGCGCGTTGGTCGGTGGGGCAAGCCTGAAAGCGGCCGATTTCTCGGGAATTGTCGAAGCGCTAGAAGCCGCCTGAGGGCCCTCACGTCAGTTTCATCGTAATTAGACCCGCGACAATCAGAACCGCTGCGCAGATACGCGTGGCGGTCACGGCTTCACCCAGAAACATGATGCCAAAAAGAAACGCGCCAACCGCACCAATGCCGGTCCAGATCACATACGCCGTCCCCAAAGGCAGGGTTCGCATCGCGAGCGCCAGTAACGCGAAGGACCCGATCATTGAAACGCCCATCACAGCCGTGGGCCAAATCCGTGTGAAACCGGCCGATTGCTTCATGGCAACGGCCCAGACAATTTCCAACAGGCCGGCAAGTAAAAGAAAAATCCAGGACATCGAGGACCCCTTTTGGATTTCGAGTCGTCCCGAATGATCACCCTTTGTGGGGAGGTCGTCCTCTGACGCTCTAGTTAGGTACTCTGCACCCTTCTTCAAGGCGCGAAAAAACCGGGCGAGAAAACTCGCCCGGTTCGCACTCGATAGCCATTTCTAGTTCGTTATGATTTCCGGTCCCATGAAGGTGTTGGGCAGGAAGGTCGATATCCACGGGATATACGTCACCATAATCAGGAAGACGAACAGAACAGCCAGGAACGGAAGCGCGGCCTTCACGACGCCCATCATCGGCATACCGGCAACGCCCGAGGTCACGAACAGGTTCAGCCCGACCGGAGGTGTGATCATCCCGATCTCCATGTTGACGACCATGATAATGCCCAGATGGATCGGATCGATGCCCAGCTCGATCGCAATTGGGAACACCAAAGGCGCCACGATCACCAGCAGACCCGAAGGCTCCATGAACTGACCGCCGATCAGCAGGATCACGTTCACCACGATCAGGAAGGTCACCGGACCCAGCCCGGCCGACAGCATGGCGCTGGCGATATGCTGCGGCACTTGCTCATCCGTCAGCACATGCTTGAGGATCAGCGCGTTGGCGATCACGAACAACAGCGTGACGGTCAGCTTGCCGGCCTCGAACAGCGTGTGCTTGGTATCAGGGTGGAAAAAAGCCGTGAGCAACGCATAGGGTTTTTTCAGCAGCGACAGGTTCTGCGTACCTTCTTCGGTGCTAAGCGGGCCCATATCCTTGTAGACAAAACTCGCGATGAAGAAGGCATAGACAGCAGCCACCGCAGCAGCCTCGGTTGGGGTAAAGATGCCCCCGTAGATACCGCCGAGGATGATGACGATCAGGAACAGGCCCCAACCGGCCTCGCGGGCGGAAACAAAGATCTCACCCCAGCCTTTCCAATCGCCTTTGGGCAGGTTCTTGACCTTCGCCATGACGTAGATGGTGATCATCAGCATCAAACCCGCCATCAGGCCAGGGATGACCCCCGCAAGGAACATACGCCCGACCGAGACCTCAACGGCGGCCGCGTAGACAACCATTACAATCGACGGCGGGATCAGGATACCCAGCGTACCGGCATTACAGATCACACCAGCGGCGAATTCCTTGGAATAGCCAACCTGACGCATTCCCGCGATGACGATTGAGCCGATGGCCACAACAGTCGCAGGGGACGACCCCGAAAGCGCTGCGAACAACATACAGGCAAACACGCCCGCAATCGCCAGACCGCCCGGAAGGTGCCCCACACAAGCAATCGAGAAACGAATGATCCGCCGCGCGACACCTCCGGTCGTCATGAAGGACGACGCGAGGATGAAGAACGGGATCGCCAGGAGTGTAAAGTGCCCCTCGAACGCCTCAAACAGCGTGCCTGCAACCGAAGCCAGTGAGCTGTCGGAATAGATCAGCAGGAACAGGGTCGAGCTGAGGCCAAGTGCCACCGCAATCGGAACCCCGATCAGCAGCAGGCCGATGACCATGGAAAATAGAAGTACAACGTCCATTAGTCATGCTCTCCTTGCTGCGCACGAACCTCTTCGATCTCGTCCTCAACCTCGTGGCTGGCGACCAGACGGTCCGCCTCACCCCGCCAGATCTGCACAGCGACCTGCGCAAAGCGGATCACGAGCAGCAACATCGACAGTGGCAGGATGAAATAAGGAACAACTTTGGGCAGCTTTTCGTAGTATTCGCCGTAGTTGATCAAGTCCTCCAGAAAGCGGAACGGCGCGATCATCGGGATATCGTCAACCTCGTAAAAGCTCTGACTGCGCGCGTCGAAGTTCAGACCCGTGGGAAACCAGCGCCCCGAGGTTGGCGGCAGATCAGCGAAGACAGCCCAATAGTCATAAGACCCCTTCAGCAACAGCAGCGAAAACGCCAGGCAACAGGCCACCGAGATCAGCGCCAGAATCCGGCGCGGCGCAGGGGCCAGCATGTTCAGGATCGCATCCACACCCAGATGGGCGTGTTTCTTGACGGCGTAGGACGCCCCCAAAAGCACCAGCCATCCAAACAGGAAGACCGTCAGCTCAAGCGCCCACAGGATATTCGAGTTGAAGAAGAACCGCGCGATCACGTTGGCAAAGGTCACGGCCGTCATCAGGCCAAGTAGCACCGCGATCAGGGTTTCTTCGATATGGTCGACCAGCCCAGCCGGGCCGGATTTCGCACCAGACATCTATCTGTCCCCACATTTTTTGTGATGATGAGAGTGTTGGGGCGGGCCTTTGTTTGGCCCGCCCGGCCTGCGCGCAGATTACTCCCCAGTCCCCAGCGCGCGGCCTGAACCGGGATCAGAACCCAGCGTTAATGGCCTGAGCGGCGTCGATCTTGTCCTGACCTACGTCATCCGCGAACTGGTCCCAAACCGGCTTCATTGTGTCGACCCAGGCCTGACGCTGTTCGGGCGTCAGCTGACGAATGATACCACCCGCTTCGGTGATCGAGGCTTTGGCAGCTTCGTTCACGGCAAAGGCCTCTTTGTTACGGGTCTCGGTGACCTCAGCCAGAATGTTCAGGAATTGATCACGCACTTCGGGGTCGAGGCTGTCCAGCCAGTCCACCGAGGTCACGACCAGATAGTCGATGATACCGTGGTTGGTCTCGGTGATACCGTCCTGCACCTCGAAGAACTTCTTGCCGTAGATGTTGGACCAGGTGTTCTCCTGCCCATCGACAACGCCCTGTTGCAGAGCGCCGTAGACTTCCGAGAACGCCATCTTTTGCGGGCTTCCACCGATAGCTTCCATTTGCGCAACCAGCACGTCCGAGGACTGCACGCGGAACTTCAGACCATCTGCATCAGCCGGTGTTTCCAGCGGCTTGTTCGCCGACATCTGCTTCATGCCATTGTGCCAGAATGCCAGCCCCTGCAGACCGCGGCGCTGCATGCTGTCCTTCATTGCCTGACCGGCATCCGAGGCCTGGAAGGCATCCACTGCGTCAATGTTCTTGAACATGAAAGGCAGGTCGAACAGGCGGAACTGCTTGGTGAACTTTTCGAATTTGGACAGCGAGGGTGCGGCCAGCTGAACGTCGCCCTGAAGCATCGCCTCAAGAACCTTGTCATCATTGTAAAGCGTCGAGTTCGGATAAACTTCAACGCACATAACGCCCTGCATCTCGTCATTGACGCGCTGTTCCAGCAGCGACGCAGCGATGCCCTTCGGGTGCTTGTCGGTGTTCGTCACATGCGCGAACTTCACAACGATCTCACCGTCGTCACAGGCAGCCATGCCCGCCGTCGCCGTTACTGTCAAAGCCAGCGCTGTGGCTGCTGTTGTTAGGAATTTCATCTGTTTTCCTCCCAGACTTCCTCGAATTGTCTCATCGGCCCCATCTCGGCACCGTATAGACGGCAGTGAACAGACTGCTTCACGGTGAAACAACAATTTGTAACAGACTTTGGGATGTCAGGATTTATCTCTTTAAAACAGCGCATTAAAACCTAAGTTTAAAACATGAATTTTGACTATGATCGCACATGTGCGAAATCTCGCACATCTCTCGACGACGCCGTGCGGAATTCCGCACAGTTTTTTCGAATCACCCCCGAATCGCTTCGACACCACCCGCAGTCCGCCAATGCGGACTGCTTGGCCCGACAGCTCTAACCGCATGCAAATGAGGGCAAAGCTGGTGGGAGGCCTACTTATCGACGGTAGTCTTCGGGTCGAATCTGATAGCGCGCCAGTTTGTCGTAGAACGTCTTGCGCGGCAGCTTCAACGCCTTTGCCGCGTCCGAGGCCTTGCCGTTGTGCCGCCCCAACGCAGCGATCAGCAACGAACGCTCTACCCGTGCCATCTGCTCGTTCAAGCCCAGATCCGTCGTCTCGGTAACCTCCTCGGGCATCCCTAAAACAAACCGCATGGCCGACGACATCAAAGAGCGCGCATTGCCCGGCCAATCGCTGGCCATCAACGCTGCAAGATGCTCAGGTGACACGTCCGGCTCAGCGATCCCCGCCTGCTCGGCGGCCTGGGCAACATAGTGACGAAAGAGGGTCGGGATATCCTCGGGGCGCTCCGCCAGAGACGGTATGCGCACCCGCATTACATCCAAACGGTAGTAGAGATCGGCGTTGAATCGGCCCTCGGCAGAGATCGCAGACAGGTCCGAGGTCGTGCCCGCAATAATCCGCGCCCCTGCACCGCGCTCAATCACGTCCAGCGCTTCATACTGAGTCGATTGCGGCATGGCCGATATCTCGTCCAGAAACAGGGACCCGCCCTTTGCATCTTCGCATGCTTGGGTGAAGTCCTGAACACTCAACCCAGCCGCCGCGCGTTTGACGAAAGGTCCCTGCCCAACGGGCGACATCAGATGCACGACCTCGGCGACTTTGGAAATCCCGCTGCCCGCCGGGCCGGTGACCAGCACCTCGGCGCCCGTCGGAGCAACACTGCGCACCCGCTCACGCAAGGTCTCGGCCTGAGGGGAGAGGCCGAACAAAAGCCGCGCCGCAGGGTCTCCGCGTTCCAGCTCTGATTTCAGCGCGCGTTGTTGGATGATATGCGTTCGGGCATCAAACGCCCGGTCCAGCACCGCCAGAAGGTCCGCCGCAGCACAGGGTTTCTCCAAAAAGTCGAACGCCCCCTGCCCCATGGCCTGAACCGCCATCGGAATGTCACCCTCACCCGTCAGCAAAACCACCGGCAACTCCGGGTCGATCTCTTGTGCGTAACTAAGCAGATGAAAGCCATCCCGCCCGGGCATCCGGATATCTGACAGGATTACACCCGGGAAATCAGATCGAATGTGGTCTTTGGCCGCCACAAAAGATCCCGCCGCAATCGGTTGATACTCCGCCAGTTCGAGGGTCTGGGCCAATGCCTCACGCACAGCAGCGTCGTCGTCCACCAGCAAAACGACCCGAGTCATGCCGCCTTTTCCTTCTCACAAGGCTCCAACTCGACCGTGAATTCTGCCCCTTCTTCCGTGTTGATCCCACGGATATTGCCCCCGAAGCTCTGGACCAGACCGTAGGAGATCGAGAGCCCAAGCCCCATCCCTTCGGAAGAGCCAACGGCCTTGGTCGAATAAAACGGCTCGAACAGCTTTTCCGTGTTCTCGATGCCCGGCCCGATATCCCGCACTGTGACCGAAAGCCTTTCGTCGCAATGAACCTCGATCTGAATGCGGCGGTCTTCCTGCTGGCTCATCGCGTCGGCCGCGTTGTTGATTAGGTTCACAAAAACCTGCACCAAACGGACCTCGCCGCCCCAAGCAAGGACAGGATGTTCGGGCGCGGTCCAATCCAGAGAGACATTTTCGGAACGCAGCCGAGCCTCGGTCAACTCGACAGCAGCGTTCAGAACCTGCACCAGATCCACGCGCCCCATCGGTTCGCTTTCATTGCGGGCAAATGCGCGTAAGTTCTTGATAATCCGCGCCATACGCGCCGCCATTTGGGAAATGCGGCCTAGATTTTCCGCGGCTTTCTCAGATTTCCCTCTCTCCATGAAGGCGGAGCCGTTTTCGGCATACTGCTGGATCGCCATCAAAGGCTGGTTCAATTCATGGCTGATCCCAGCGGACATCTGCCCCAGAGCGCTCAGCTTTCCGGCCTGCACAAGATCCGCCTGCGCGCGTTTAAGGGCGGCTTCGGCTTCCTGCCGCTCTGAGATCTCGCGACGCAGTGCGGCGTTTGCTTTCGTCAGATCTTTGGTGCGTTTTGCCACACGGGTTTCCAGCACTGCGTTTGCCTCTGTCAGCGTACGCCTTCGTTCGGTCGCCAGAAACAGCAATGCGCCGAAAGCCAAACAGAGGGCTGCAACTGTCGCGGCCTGCAAGCCGGCCAATCGCCGGGCCGGAGCGACATCCATCAAAACCTCACCGGTCATGCCGATCACTGGCAATTCCTTGACAAGATGCAAAGCCCGGCGCGGCAGATATGGACTCCAATCCAGCGTCCAGAGTTCGTAAGGCCCCAAGCGCCGCGCCTGAAAAGACACCGTCTGGCCATCAGGTGGGGACAAGCCAATCTCTGCGCCCACACGTTGCCACATCAACAATTCCAATCGGTTTGAAATGAAGACCAGACCGGAGTGATCAACAAAGAACACCGCTTCGGTGCTGCCGCGCCAAGTTTGCTCAATGTCCTCAACGTCGGCAATCACGATCAAAGCCCCGATCACCGCACCGCTCTGATCAAAATCGGGTGCAGCATAGGTGAATATCCGATTGTCGGGCCCCGGCAGGATACCATGTGCGCTTCCCAATGCGCCTTGCATGGCGCGTGTGAAGGCCGGATTGTCTTGGACCGAGCCTGCGACGCCTTCATGCGCAGAGGCCAGAACCGTCCCTGACCGGTCGGCATAAAGAACATCGACCGCCGCCGTTTTATCCGCGACCTCCAATAGCAAAGCCTGCGCGGTGGCGCGTCCGGATAGCGTATTCAGATCTTCTAGCACCGGGTGGTTGGCCATTAGCACCGCCAGTTCCTGATAGACCTGCAATTGCGTGGTCAAGCGATCCGCCGCCAGATCCAGATCCGCCTCGGCCTTCTCGCTGAGTTGAAACACAGCCTGCCGGTAGCCATAAGACCATACGGCCGAAGACAAAACTCCGACCATCAGTAGAAATCCGGCGATAACCCAAATGCGCTGCATGTCCTACGATTTCGCATTGGCGGCGCCTTATAGCAAGTCTGCACAAGTTCCAAAAAGCTTCGTGCCAGACTGCATAACGCGGCAAAGACGACATAAATCAGCCTCCGGGCGGCCGAAAGACTTAGAAAAACCGCGCTAGCGCGCGATGCCTCCGGCGGGGATATTTAGGGCCAGATGAAGCATGGGATCCTTTATTCATCTGGCTAAAAATATCTCGGGGGAGTCGCCCCTTCAGGGGCGGCGAGGGCAGCGCCCCAAACTCGTGTTAGCCATCGACCAAAGCGTTGAGAGGCAGCATCGTGGTCGACTTGATCTCTTCCATCGACAAAAGCGCAGTCACATTATGCACGCGCACTTCTGAGATCAGTTGTTGGTAGAACTGATCATAGGCACGGGCATTCTTGACTCTCACTTTCAGGATGTAGTCGATGTCCCCTGCCAGCCGATGGGCCTCTTGGACTTCGGGTTGATCACGCAGGGCCTTCAGGAACTTGCGCTGCCATTCGGCCTCATGCTCGGACGTTCGGATTAAGACAAAGAACGTGGCCTCGAAACCAAGCGCTTCGGCATCAAGCAAAACGGTCTGTTGACCGATGATACCGGCCCCTTTCAACTTGCGGATTCGATTCCACACAGGCGTCTTGGAACTGCCGACCTGCGCCGCTATTTCGTCCAGAGATTGGCTGGCATCGCGCTGCAGCTCAGCCAGAATTTTCCGATCTGTGTCGTCTATTCGCACCGACATTCCAATTTTCCTTACGTTTCGAAACCAGCGTTCCAAATTTCAAATACAACAGAACGCATGTTCTTATTTGGCGCGACATATGGCGCTATACCGGGAATATTTCCTATATATCAGGACAAGTCAAACCAACTGGAACAGAAGATGACGCAGTCGGAGTCAAAACATATCCTAGGCCACGTCGATTTTGTCGGCGCAGGACCCGGTGATCCGGATTTGCTCACGCTCAAGGCGCTCAAAGCCTTTGAGCGGGCGGATGTCGTGCTGCATGATCGCCTGATCAGCGCAGAGGTTCTGAAACTGGCTGGTCAGTCCGCCGTTCTGGTCGATGTGGGCAAGTCCGGTTTCGGCCCTTCGTGGAAACAGGAAGACATCAACGCGCTGCTTGTCTCGCACGCGCTCAAAGGCCAGCGTGTTGTACGTTTGAAATCGGGCGACCCGACCGTCTTCGGGCGTCTGGACGAAGAGACTGAGGCCGTCGCGGCCGCAGGTATCTCGTGGCAGATCGTTCCGGGTATCACTGCAGCCTCTGCCGCCGTGGCTGGGATCGGTCAAAGCCTTACGCGTCGCGGTCGCAACTCCTCGGTTCGGTTTCTGACCGGTCACGACATGAAAGGGTTTGCGGATCACGATTGGGCGGCCCTTGCGCGTGAGGGATCAGTTGCGGCGGTCTATATGGGCAAGAAATCAGCACGCTTCATTCAGGGGCGCCTGATCATGCACGGCGCCGACCGCCAGACGCCTGTGACGCTGATCGAGAACGCCTCGCGCCCTGACCAACGCATTCTGGAATCCAATCTGGACCGTTTACCCAAGGATCTGGCTGCTGCCGAGATGAACGGCCCAGCCCTCATGTTTTATGGTCTCGCTCCGCGCCAAGCGGCCCTGGCCCTGACTGAATTCAAAAAGGAGCATGCCTGATGGCCCGCGCTTTTACCCCCAAAGTCGTCACCGCCAACGATCTGCTCGAAGGTGACGTGATCTATCAGACAGAAGACGACCGCTGGTCGCGCGAACTGTCCGAGGCCGAACTGATCACCGATGAGGCACATGCGCAGGTCCGTTTGCTGGACGCAGCGCGTCAGGCGAACAAGATCGTCGGCGCGTATCTGGCCGATGCCGTGGCTGGTGAAAACGGCCCCGAACCCACCCATTTCCGAGAGGAGTTCCGCCGCACCGGACCCTCGAACTATGCCCACGGAAAGCAGGAAACACAGTCGCAGCCCCGGGCCTGACCTCCGGCCCCTTTCTCCCCATTAAGGCCCCTAGGTTTCGGGGCTGCATTTAAGGACAGCTACACATGTATCGCTACTCCGAGTTTGACACAGCATTCCTGGCCGAGCGTAACCGTCAGTTCCGCGCACAGGTCGAACGCCGCATCGACGGCTCGCTGACTGAAGATGAGTTCAAGCCGCTGCGCCTGATGAACGGCCTGTATCTGCAGCTGCACGCCTATATGCTGCGGGTTGCCATTCCCTACGGCACGCTCTCCAGCGCACAGATGCGCCAACTGGCACTTCTGGCCGAGAAATGGGACAAGGGCTATGGCCATTTCACCACCCGCCAGAACATCCAGTACAACTGGCCGAAACTGAAAGACGTGCCGGATATGCTGGACGCGCTGGCCGAAGTTGGCATGCACGCCATTCAGACCTCGGGCAACACGATCCGTAACGTGACAGCCGACCACTTTGCCGGTGCCGCCGCGGATGAAATCGCCGACCCACGCCCATATGCCGAACTGCTGCGCCAGTGGTCAACCGACCACCCGGAATTCCAGTTCATGCCACGTAAGTTCAAGATCGCCATCACGGGCTCGGAAAACGACCGGGCCGTGATCAAAGCGCACGATATCGGTCTGCAACTGGTCGAACGTGACGGCGTTCTGGGCGCCCGTGTCATCGTAGGCGGTGGTCTGGGCCGGACCCCGATGATCGGCAAGGAACTGTCCGAGTTCGTCGTTTTCGACGACCTGTTGGCTTACCTCGAAGCCACCGTTTCCGTGTGGAACCAGATCGGTCGCCGCGACAACAAGTACAAGGCACGCATCAAGATCACCGTGCACGAGCATGGCATCGACGCCATCCGTGCCAAGGTCAACGAGCGCTTCCTGAAGGTTCGCCCACAGTTCAAGGGTGCCGACATGGCCCTACTGGAAGAGATCAAGGGCCATTTTGCGGCTCCTGCCTTCCACGAAGGTTCGGTTGCGTCCTTTGAGTCGGCCTACACCAATGATCCGGTCTTCCGGTCGTGGGTCGACACCAACATCGCGCCGCACAAGAACGCGGACCACGCTATCGTCACGATATCGATCAAGAAGCACGGTAAAACGCCGGGCGATGCGACAGCCGAGCAGATGCGCGTCATGGCCGATCTGGCCGAAGAGTTCGCCTATGACGAGCTGCGCATCAGTCATGAGCAGAACGTGATCCTGCCGCATGTCCACAAATCGGACCTGCCTGCGATCCACGCGAAGCTGAAAGAGTACGAGTTGGCCACCGCCAATATCGGTCTGATCAGCGACATCATCGCCTGCCCCGGCATGGATTATTGCGCGCTGGCCACGGCCCGCTCGATCCCGGTTGCGGAACAGATTGCGACCCGCTTTGACGAGTTGAAGCTGGAGCATGATATCGGCCACCTCAAGATCAAGATCTCGGGCTGCATCAACGCCTGTGGTCACCACCATGTCGGCCATATCGGCATTCTGGGTCTGGATCGCGCAGGCGTCGAAAACTACCAGATCACTCTGGGCGGCGACGGCACCGAGACCGCGGCCATCGGCGACCGCACAGGCCCGGGCTTTGCCTATGATGAGATCGTTCCGGCCGTCGAGCGCATCGTCGACACTTATCTGAACCAGCGGGAGAGCGCGGAAGAAACCTTCCTGGAAACCTACCGCCGCGTCGGTATGGCGCCCTTCAAGGCTGCACTCTACCCCGAGGCACAGGCTAATGCCGCTTGATCTGATCCAGACGGAACTGGGCAAAGACCGCGCTGAACTGACCGAAAAGGTCAACGCGCTCAACGCCCGGTTCCGCCATCACTCGGCGCATGACGTCATGCATGGAGCGATTGAGGAAATCGACGATCTGGCTCTGGTCTCAAGCTTTGGGGCCGAGTCGGTTGTTCTGTTGCACATGGCTGCCGTTGTCGACCAGATGACGCCGGTTCTGTTCGTTGAAACCATGATGTTGTTTGCAGAAACGCTTGAATATCAGCAAGACGTCAGCGAACGCCTCGGCCTGAAGAACGTCAAGATCATCCGCGCCGAGGATGAGGACATTCAGCGTGAGGACCCCTATGGCGCGCTGCGTCTGCGGGATACGGATGCGTGCTGCAACCTGCGCAAGACCTTCCCGCTGCAACAGGCCCTGACCGGCTATCGCGGTTGGATCACCGGTCGCAAGCGGTTTCAGGCGGGCACCCGCGCTGCGCTCGAGTTCTTTGAGGTCGAGGACGGCACCGGCCGGATCAAGGTCAACCCGCTGGCCCATTGGGCGCCCGAGGACGTGCGCGCCTATATGGACGAAAACAACCTGCCCCGCCATCCGCTGGTGGCCAAAGGCTATCCCTCGATCGGCTGTGCGCCCTGCACCTCGCCGGTCAAGGAAGGCGAAGACCCCCGCGCCGGACGTTGGCGCGACCAGAACAAAGAAGAATGCGGCATCCATTTCGTCGATGGCAAAATGGTGCGCGCTGGAGAGAAAACATGAACGTAATTGTATCGGATGAGGGGTTTTCCCCCGATGACTGGACCGACGGCTTTGTCACGCTTGAAGACGCGGCCAATGATGTTGTGGCGCTTGATGTGGCCTCGGACACCGACCCCGATGAGCTGGTCCAGCGCCTTGGCAACGCCCAGATGGTGCGGGTGGATTTCCCCTCCTCGGCGGATGGTCGCGGTTTCACCATTGCCCGCGTGCTGCGCCTGAAAGGCTATACGGGCCGTTTACGCGCCAAAGGGCAGGTTCTGGCCGATCAATACGCCATGGCCCGCCGCAGCGGCTTTGACGAGGTCGAGATCGACGACGCCCTTGCCTCGCGCCAGCCCGAAGATCAGTGGTTGGCCCGCGCCAACTGGGAAGAAAACAACTACCAAGCCCGCCTGCGGGGCTGACCCCACATCGCCAGCTTGTGGCACAAAAGGGGCATTTCGCCCCTTTTCCTGACTTGGATCAAAGATTAAACGGAGATGTCGGTTTAGCAGACCGATAGCGAAACGATGACAGAGATGAAGCCCGTGAGTGAAGCAACCGCCGTAAAGGCCCCCGTTCTGCCGGACGCCCAGACCGTGACTGAGGTCAAACACTGGACCGACAGCCTGTTCTCGTTCCGGGTGTCGCGCCCTGCGACGCTGCGTTTCCGATCGGGTGAGTTCGTGATGATCGGCCTGATGGGCGATCCTGATCCGAAAACCGGTCGGCAGAAACCGCTGCTGCGCGCCTATTCGATTGCGTCTCCGTCCTGGGACGAAGAGCTGGAGTTCTACTCGATCAAGGTACAGGACGGCCCGCTGACCTCGAAGCTGCAGCACATCCAGCCCGGCGATCAGATCATCCTGCGACCCAAGCCCGTGGGCACACTGGTGCATGACGCCCTGCTTCCAGGCAAACGCCTGTGGTTCTTCGCCACTGGCACCGGCTTTGCCCCCTTTGCCTCGCTGCTGCGCGAGCCTCAGACCTATGAGGACTATGACGAGGTGATCATCACCCACACCTGCCGCGAAGTGGCCGAGCTGGAATATGGCCGCCAACTGATCGAGAACATCCGTCAGGATGAAATGCTGGCCGAGCTGATGGGCGAAGGCTTTGCCAACAAGATTCGCTACTACCCCACAACGACTCGGGAAGAGAGCCCGAAGATGGGCCGCATCACCACCCTCCTGAAAGACGGCACTGTATTTGCCGATCTGGGGATCGAAGGCGGTATCAAGCCGGAAACCGACCGAGCGATGGTCTGCGGCTCACTGGCATTCAACCTGGACATCAAGGAAATCCTCGAGGAATTCGGCCTGCGCGAAGGCGCAAACTCGGAGCCCAAAGAGTTCGTGATCGAAAAAGCATTTGTCGGCTGATCAGCCTGTTTGGCCGAGTCCATCGGGTCCCGGCCAGCTGATTCCTTTGTTCAATCGTGGGAATTTCCAGTCTTTAAGCCTTTATGCTGCTTGAAACACTGCGCGCACCCGTCTAAATTCCCACCTCGAAATTCTGCAATCATCAAAGGAATGAACCCATAGCTCGCAGACCCCACAACGCGCCGCCGCAGAGAGACACTGGCCCGCGCGTCAATGAAAAGATACGTGCCCCCGAAATCCGCCTGATTGGTGCCGAAGGTGAAAATGTCGGGGTGGTTCATCCTGCCAAAGCCATGCAACTTGCCGCCGATGCCGGCCTTGACCTGGTCGAGATCTCGCCCAATGCGAACCCGCCGGTCTGCAAGATCATGGACTTTGGCAAGTTCAAGTACGAACAGCAGAAACGCGAAAGCGAAGCCCGCAAGAAACAAAAGATCATCGAGGTGAAAGAGGTCAAATTCCGGCCCAACACCGACACGCATGACTATGAAGTCAAGATGAAGAACGTCTATAAGTTTCTGGAAAAAGGCGACAAGGTCAAAGTCACCCTTCGCTTCCGGGGCCGTGAGATGGCGCACCAAAACCTGGGTCGCGAACTGCTGGAGCGCGTTGCTGAAGACATCAAGGAACTGGGCAAGGTTGAGAATATGCCCAAGATGGAAGGTCGGCAGATGATTATGATGATCGGCCCGCTGCCGCAAAAATAACTCGCTCCGTCACCGCAAATTCCCAAGCCCCTTCGATCTCCGAAGGGGCTTTTTTCATCCTGCCTTCCGGGTGCGCATCCAAAGGGCTGCATCCCGCAAGTCGAATACCAACGAGATGACATCGACAATCAGCAGCAGCCACAGGAACCGAACATAGTTGGGGTTGAGCGAGTCTGCTGCGCTCAGCATCCCCAAAACCACAATGACCAGAGGTACCCAGCACAGGATATGTGGCAGGGCCATCGCCCCGCTCATCCCGCGCGCGGCGATCATGATCGGCAGGTTCAACGCCATCCCCGTGATCGCAAGAGCGGCAATCAAAACCCCCTGCGGCTGGTCCAGAAAGAACAGCGGCATCAGGTTGACCGGAACCAAAATCACGGCCAACCAGATTTGCACCCAAAGGGGTAACCCTCGGAAACTATGCCAAATATCCTGCGCCATGGCCGCGCCCTCTTTTCATTTCGCGTCAAACCTACTGAATTTGGTTGGGGCAAAAAGGGCTGTCACGGGATTGTCAGATCACAGCGGCGATCGCCCGGCCAAGCTTGGCGACAAGCTCGTCAATCTGCTCCTCTTCAATGATGAAAGGCGGAGCCAGAAGGATGTGATCTCCGGCCTTGCCGTCGCGCGTTCCCGACATCGGATAGCAGATCAACCCCTCGGCCATTGCGGCCTTTTTGATCTTTGCAGCCACCCCCAGCGCCGGATCGAACGGAGTTTTGCTTTCGCGATCCGCGACCAGCTCAATCCCGCGAAACAGGCCCCGGCCTCGGATATCGCCCACATGGGCGTGCTGCCCAAAAGCTGTTTCCAGCGTTGACTGAAGTTTACCCCCCATCACACCGGCCCGGGCGGGCAGGTCTCGGCTGGTCAACTCACGAACCACCGCCAAGGCCGCAGCCGTCGCCACCGGATGGCCAATATAGGTATGGCCATGCTGGAAAAAGCCCGAGCCCTGTTGGATCGCATGATAGATTTTATCCGTGCAGAGCATCGCTCCAATCGGTTGATACCCGGCCCCCAACCCTTTGGCGATGCACAGAATATCCGGCGCGATACCATCGTGATCGCAAGCAAACAGATGCCCGGTTCGGCCCATCCCGCACATCACTTCATCGAGGATCAGCAGAACCCCGTATTGGTCACAAATCTCGCGAATACGCTTGAAATACCCCTCGACCGCCGGAACAGCACCAAGGGTCGCCCCGACAACCGGTTCCGCCATGAAAGCCATGACCGTTTCCGGTCCAAGACGCAGGATCTCCTGCTCCAACTCATTCGCGACGCGTTGACCGTAGTCAAAGCTGCTCTCATCCGCGGGCTTTTCTGCGTACTCATAACACGCCGCGATATGGGTCATCTCGATCAACATCGGCGCGAATTGCGCCCGCCGCCAAGCATTACCTCCTGCAGACAAGGCACCGAGCGTATTGCCGTGATAGCTTTGGCGACGCGCGATCACATGGCGACGTTCAGGTTGACCGATCTCAAGGAAATACTGGCGCGCCAGTTTGATCGCCGCCTCGGTCGCCTCGGAGCCGCCGGACACGAAATACACCCGGTCCAGATCGCCCGGAGCATGTTGGATCAACAGATCGGCCAGCTCTTCCGCCGGTTCCGAGGTCATGAAGCCACTATGGGCAAAGGCGATCTGTTCAACCTGCTGCTGAACAGCCTCTATCACCGCGTGGTTGGAATGCCCCAAACAAGACACGGCCGCATCGCCACAATCCAGATAGCGTTTGCCGTCGGCATCAATCAGGTAACACCCGTCACCGCCTGCCGCGATGGGCAACTCGGCCTTGGTGTGGCGCGGAAACACATGGCTCATTCTTGTTCTCCTTTGATCAACGACACGAGTGCTGCAACTGACGCTGCGTTGTTCGCCCAGGTTTGACCCGAGGAATCCGTCAGGCTGTTCTCAAACCCGACGCGCACATCTCCGCCCTGCCGCGCGGCCTTCAGCAAACACGCATGTTCTTTTGCCCCAAACGCGCAGAGCATCCACGGACCACCCTCTAGCGGAAACTGATCCAGATCGTCAGGCACAGATTCCTGCCCTGTCGCATACCGGCCCAAAACAAACAGGCGATCCACCTGCCCGGCCCTCACAACGCCTTCAGCCTGTAGTCGCGCCAACAAAGCCGCGTCCTCAGCATCATAGAGGATATGTTGAACGCGCGTCCCCTGATCATGGCACAGGCCGTAGACCCGATCCGCCATCTCCGCGACTTCGCGCACAGAGATCGAGGCCCAAGTGGGGCGCACTTGCCGCAAGCACTCGAATTGAGCCTCTACGTCATAGACCCCTGCCGCTTCGGTCGTGATCTGCACCTCCAGACCCGGCAACTGCTGACGCAACTCACCCAGGGCTTCACGATACAGCCCCGCATCCAAAGAGTGCCGCCCCTCCGAATCCCGGACATGCAGATGCAGCCCGTCCGCTCCGGCTGCGTGGCAGTCATGCGCGGTTTGAAGGGTTTCCCGCAAGCTCACCGGTAGCAGAGGATGATCCGCATGCCCGCGCCGCGCCCCATTGGGAGCAACAAGGACATATGGTTTTGGGGCGGTGGACGTCATTAAACTCTCCGTTCTGTATGGGTTCGATCTACGCTCATCCAGATCGTTTTCAATTGGCAATTCTAAAAACATATGTTTTCTTCTGTTTTATGACCGATGCGCTCAGCCCTCTGATCTCTGCCCTCCGGCAAACAATCGACCAAATGCCTCCGCAACTACAGGCGGCAGCTAAATATGTGATAGACCATCCGGGCGACTTTGGCCTCGACCCGATCCGAACGACCGCGACAAAGATCGGTGTCAGCTCAAACGTTCTTGTCCGCCTCGCCCAGCGGATGGGCTTTGATAGCTACAACGGCTTTCGCAGCCCCTTTCGGCGAGCCCTGGTCACGGATGGCGAGACCCGCTTGGATCAGGATTGGTTGAGCGAGGATCGAACAGATGCTTCGTACGACACCGCTCAGGCAGGGTTTGCGCGCAATGAAATGAACGTCGTGGCAAGATCCCTACGTTTGATGGATCCGGAGAAAACAAGCGCCGTGATCCAGCTTATCTTAAACGCTAACCGCTGCTTCATAACAGCAACGCGCGCAAGTTATGCGCTCGCTCATTACTTCCACTATGCAGGCCGCATGGCCCATCCGGGTTTACAGCTGATCCCGCGTCACATGGGGTCCGCAACCGACGATCTGCTGGATGCGGGGCCGAATGATTGTCTGCTGGCCATAACCGTTCGACCCTATTCGTCCGAGACGATCCGAACCATGCGCTTCGCCGCGGACCGAGGTTTGAAGATCATCCTTATCTCGGACAGCGACATGATCGCACCCGGTATTCGCCCGGACCTGAGCCTGCAGATCAGCACGCGGTCGATGCACCACTTCTCTAGCTTCTCCGGAGCGATGGCCGTTCTGGAATGCCTGCTCAGCCACCTATTCGCAGTTGGCGGAGAAAACGCCCTGCGCCGCGTGGAAGCCTATGAGAAAACACGCGAAGACACCGGGGCCTATTGGCAACCTGCAAAGCTACCGAAGATTAGAAAACCATAGCAAAAGCCCCGAGGTTTTGCCCGGGGCTTTAGGGTTTGTTGTTTTTGTGTTTATGCGCAGTCTTGGACGGCACGTTTTGTCATGAC